>WFYG01000046.1 GCA_015490195.1 Thermovibrio sp. | reverse complement strand
GCTACGGCGTAAGGAGGGGTTCCGGCGGAGATGGAAAGTGGAGAGGAGGAGACGGAATAGTTAGAGAACTCCTCTTTTTAGAGGAAGTTGACGTTACGGTTGTATCGGAGAGGAGAGTCCACAGCCCTTACGGTTTAAACGGGGGAAAGCCAGGAAAGAGAGGGAAAAACGTTCTTGTAAAGCCGGAAGGGGAGGAGGTGGAGCTCCCTGCCAAGTTCACCCGCCGCTTCCACCCCGGCGAGAAGCTGAGAATAGAGACCCCCGGAGGCGGCGGCTGGGGAAGTTAAGGTTTCTTTTTAAAACCAAATCGGATATATTTCCCGTTGAAAACTCACCGGCCAGACTCCGGAAGGGGTGCCCTTTACGGGTTCTTCCGGAGGATGAAGGCTCGGGAGGAAAAACCCATATCAGGAGGAAAGGATGTCTGAAGAGATGAAGGAACAGCAGCCTCAGGAAACTCAGGAGGCTCAGGAAGTTCAGCAGGAGCAGACTCAAGAAGTTCAGGAGCAGGAGACCTTCAAGCCAAGGCCACCTGGTCAGAGGGTTACTATGAAGGAGCTCCTTGAGGCCGGCGTCCACTTCGGCCACCAGAAGGAGCGCTGGAACCCCAAGATGAAGAAGTTCATCTTCACAGAGCGTAACGGCATCCACATCATTGACCTTCAGCAGACCATCAAGTACTTTGAGGAAGCCTACGACTACATCGCAGACCTCGTTGCAAACGGCGGAACAGTTCTCTTTGTCTGTACAAAGAAGCAGGGTCAGGACATCGTTGAAGAAGAGGCCAAGCGCTGCGGAATGTTCTACGTCAACAAGAGGTGGTTAGGTGGAACCCTCACAAACTTCCAGACCATCAGGAAATCCGTTTACAAACTGAAGATGCTCAAGAAGATGGAAGAGGAAGGGGTTTTAGAGCAGCTTCCCAAGAAAGAGGCTGTAAAACTTCGCAGGAAGAAGGAGAAGCTTGAGAAATATATCGGCGGTATTGAGAATATGAACCGTCTTCCCGACGCCCTTTTCATCGTTGACATCGTTCGCGAAGAGAACGCCGTTAGGGAGGCAAGGAAGGCAGGAATTCCAATCGTTGCCCTCGTTGACACAAACGCAGACCCGGATCTCGTAGACTACCCAATTCCAGCAAACGACGACGCCATAAGGGCTATCAGACTCCTTACTTCAAGGATTGCAGACGCTGTTCTTGAAGGAAAGATGAGGAGAGATGCCATAAAACTTGCCGAAGGTGAGGAAGCTGCCGAAGAAGAACTTGACTTCCTGCCAGAAGAGTAATTAAAGGAGGGGAAAATGGCTGAAATAACAACTCAGATGATAAAGGAGCTCCGCGAAAAGACCGGAGCCGGAATCGTTGACTGCAAAAAGGCCCTTCAGGAGGCCGGCGGAGACATAGAGAAGGCCGTTGAGATACTGAGGAAGAAGGGTGCTGCTAAAGCTGCAAAGAAGGCCGAAAGGGCAACCGCCGAGGGAATCGTTGTCTCCTACATCCACGCAGGCGGTAAGGTTGGAGCTTTAGTTGAGCTCAACTGTGAAACAGACTTCGTTGCAAGGACTGAAGACTTTAAGAACTTAGGCCACGAGATAGCAATGCAGGTTGCCGCAATGGCTCCCGAGTATGTAAGCAGAGAGGAGGTTCCTGCTGAGATAGTTGAAAAAGAGAAAGAAGTTCTCAAAGAGCAGGCACTTGCCGAGGGTAAGCCCGAGCACATAGTTGAGAAGATAGTTGAGGGAAGGCTCTCCAAGTTCTTCTCCGAAAAGTGCCTCTTAGAGCAGCCCTGGATAAAGGATGACAGCAAGACAATAAAAGACCTTTTAACAGACTACATCACCAAGCTTGGTGAGAACATCAAGGTTAAGCGCTTCTGCCGTTTTGAAGTTGGCAAGTAATTCCCGGGGGCGTTTTGCCCCCTTTTCGTATAATTTCCCGAAAATCCTTTTAAGAAGGTGGGAATGGCTCTTAAGTACAAAAGAATTCTTCTTAAGCTCAGCGGAGAGGCGCTTCAGGGGAACAAGCCGTATGGTATAGACCCTGAGTTTCTCCGGAGGCTTGCCCAGGAGATAAAGAAAGTTGTTGACCTTGGTGCACAAGTTGCCATAGTTATCGGCGGTGGAAACATCTTTAGGGGAGTCTCTGGAGCCACTCAGGGAATGGACAGAGCAACTGCCGACTACATGGGAATGCTCGCAACGGTCATAAACGCCCTTGCTCTTCAGGATGCCCTTGAGAAGGAAGGTCTCCATACAAGAGTTCTTACAGCCATAGAGATGAGGGAAATTGCAGAGCCCTACATTAGACGCAGAGCCATAAGGCACCTTGAGAAGGGCAGAGTTGTTATCTTTGGCGCTGGAACAGGAAATCCGTTCTTCACAACAGATACGGCGGCCGCTCTAAGGGCTGCCGAGATAAACGCAGACGTTCTTTTAAAGGCAACAAAGGTTGACGGAATCTACACGGCTGACCCTATGAAAGACCAGAACGCCAAAAAGCTTGACAAACTCTCTTATAAAGAAGTAATTACAAATGGTATAAAGGTTATGGACTCTGCTGCAGTTTCACTCTGTATGGAGAACAACATACCCATTGTCGTTTTTGACGTTCGGAAACCGGGAAACCTGGAAAAGGTTGTTAAGGGAGAGGCAGTAGGATCACTTGTAGAAGGAGAGGGGCTATGATAGACCAGTTGCTGAAAGATGCAGATAAGAGGATGAAAAAGGCTGTTGAAGTTCTTAAAGGAGAGTTTACAGGTCTTAGAACAGGCAGGGCTTCTACCGTTTTAGTTGAAGATATAAAGGTTGACTACTACGGCTCTGTAATGACTATAAAGCAGATTGCCCAGATTTCGGTTCCAGAGGCCAACCAGATAGTTATCCAGCCCTGGGACGTTTCTGTTGTTCCTAACGTAGAGAAGGCTATCAGGGAGTCTGACCTTGGCGTTCAGCCCCAGAGGGACGGAAACATCATCAGGATTATTCTTCCACCGCTAACGGAGGAGAGGAGAAAAGAGCTTGTCAAAAAGGCCGGTAAACTTGCCGAGCAGGCAAGGATTGCAATAAGGAACATCCGCCACGAGGTAATGAAGGAACTTGACAAACTGAAGAAAGAGGGCGGATATTCAGAAGATGACATTAAGCGCGCTAAAGATGAACTCCAGAAAATTACAGATAAACACGTGAAAGAGGTGGATAACCTCCTCTCTAAGAAGGAGGAGGAAATTCTTACCATCTAAGGAGGTGAGTACTATGGCTCACAAGATTGACCCTGAACTCTGCATCGGCTGTGGCGCATGTGCATCTGTATGTCCTACAAACGCCATCAGCCCAACTGACGACGGAAAATACTACATCAACCCAGACGACTGTATTGACTGCGGTGCCTGCGTAGAGGTCTGCCCAACAGACGCTATTTCTGCCGAGTAGTCGGCAACCATCGGGGGC
>WFYG01000045.1 GCA_015490195.1 Thermovibrio sp. | reverse complement strand
ACGGAATCTTAAGGGCGACAAACAGGCTCCTTGCAGGCTCAGTCTTCGTTGTTGCCGGCTACGGCTGGTGTGGCAAAGGCGTTGCGATGAGGGCAAAGGGAATGGGTGCCGAAGTAATAGTTACAGAAGTTGACCCCATAAAGGCGATAGAGGCCAGAATGGACGGCTACAGGGTTATGCCTATGGAGAAGGCGGCAGAAATTGGGGACATCTTCTGCACGGTAACAGGGAACATCCACGTTATAAGGAGAGAGCACTTTGAGAGAATGAAAGACGGAGCAATCGTCTGCAACTCAGGACACTTCAACGTTGAAATAGACATACCGGCACTTGAAAAACTGGCCGTTGAGAAGAGAAGGGTAAGGCCGTTTGTGGATGAGTATAAGATGGCAGACGGAAGGAGAATCTACCTGCTGGCAGAGGGAAGGCTTGTAAACCTCTCTGCAGCTGAAGGACACCCCGCCTCCGTTATGGACATGAGCTTTGCAAACCAGGCACTTTCAGCAGAATACCTCGTCAAAGAAGGAAAAAACCTGAAACCAGACGTTTATGTTGTTCCGGAACACATTGATAGGAAAGTTGCAGAGCTGAAGCTTAAGGCTATGGGAATAGAGATTGACGAGCTTACACCTGAACAGGTTGAATACCTCAACTCCTGGGAGATGGGAACTTAAAGGGGGTTATCCCCCTTCATCCCTTTTAAAACTGCAGAGAAAGTTTCTGAAATTTCTGGATTCTTTAACTCCTTAAAAATCTCTTTTGCCCTCTCTTCATCGTAAACTTGGACAAGTTCGTTTCTAAGAACAATCAGCCTTGAGAGGGGCTCTCGTAATCTTCGGGAACAATACCCTCCTTTATCAGCTCCCTGAAACAGCTTCCTGGAGAGTTACACTCTATACCCCTAACCCTCAGGAACTCCTTAACGCACTTCCACATGGCCTCATAGGTATACTCAAACCGTTTTGTTGTTATTTCAACGATGAACTCCTCTCTGAAAAACTCCAAAAGAGAGGGATTGGCAATTACCTCTCTAAATTTCTTAAACACTCTCTCAAATCTCTCACAAGCTCTTCGTCTCTTTTCTAAAAGAGCCCCTCCTCAAGGACTTTCCTCAAGATCTCAGGATTTCTGACAGTCTCAAGGTTAACTATATCAACATCCCTTAAGATGGGGAGTTCCTCAACCGCATCATAGAGCTTTAAGAACTCATAATCTGAAAGGCCGGGAGAGTAGATGGCAAGGTCAACATCCGAAGTTCGGGAAAACCGGTCTGTGAGAATAGAACCGAAGAATATTATTAAGGAGTTTGGGGAGAGCTCCCTCAAGAGCCCTCCCGATGAGTTCTATGTAGTCCTCTTTCGTGTATTTCCTTATCAAAGTCTAACCTTTCTTCGTCTTTGCCAGGCGAACCTCTCCTGTCTCTTTATCGTACTCAATCCTTGGGAAGAGAATTCCTCCCTTCTCAACCTCTTTTCCGGGTTCTATGCCACCCCACTCCTCAAATTCAGATGAGCGTAAATCCTCAACTTTTCTACCGAGCCTTAACAGGTCTGCCATCTTCTGGGCAGATTCAGGCATGTAGGGGTAAACAAAAGCTGTTATAAACCTTAAAGACTCAACCATGTTGTAGAGGACTCTATCAAGCTCTTCCTTTCCCTCCTTGTTGAGGCTCCAGGGAGCTCTCCTGTCTATGTAGTAGTTGACAAACCCAACAAACTGCCAAATTTCGTCTAAAGCCTTTGTCAGTTCGGCTTTTGGGATGAGCTCTTTAAGGGATTCAAGGGTTGCAAGGGCTTTGTTTTTCAGCTTTACGTCAAGTTCCTCCTCAATACCCTTAGGCTCTGGAACAACACTCTTTCTGTATTTCTTGAGCATTGAGAGAGTTCTATTAAAGAGGTTCCCAAGGTCGTTTGCAAGCTCTCCGTTTATCCTAGCAACAAGCTTTTCGTTGGAGAAGTCTCCATCCAAACCGAATGAGACCTCTCTAAAGAGGAAAAACCTAACCTGATCTACGCCGAACTTCTCTACAAGCCGAAATGGGTCAATAACGTTTCCCTTAGATTTACTCATCTTTTCGCCTTCAACCGTCCACCAGCCGTGGGCAAAGACCCTCTTGGGAACGGGAAGATCGGCAGACATGAGGAAGGCAGGCCAGTAAACGGCGTGGAAACGGAGAATATCCTTTCCCACAAGGTGGAGGTCTGCAGGCCAGTAGCGGTTAAATCTCTCTGTATCTTCGGGGTAGCCTATGGCTGAGAGGTAGTTTGTAAGGGCGTCAAACCAGACGTAAATAACGTGCTTCTCGTTTATTGGAACGGGAATACCCCAGGTGAAGCTGGTCCTTGAGATGGAGAGGTCTTTAAGCCCCTGCTTGACAAAGTTTACAACCTCGTTCCTTCTGAACTCGGGAGCTATGAAGTCGGGGTTCTTCTCGTAGAACTCCAACAGTTTATCCTGATACTTGCTGAGCCTGAAAAAGTAGCTCTCCTCCTTAACCCTTACAACTTCCCTCTTACAGGCAGGGCAGAGCTTCCCTTCCAGCAAGTCTTTCTCTGTGTAGTAGGTTTCACAGGGGATACAGTACCAGCCCTCATACTCTCCTAAGTAGATGTCTCCCTTTTTGTAGCACTCCATAAAGATGTGCTGAACCGCCTTAACATGGTAAGGGTCTGTCGTCCTTATGAAGTGGTCGTAGGAGATGTTCAACTTCTTCCAGAGCTCCTTAAAAACGGGAACCAAGGAGTCAACAAACTCTTTAGGAGACATTCCTCTCTTTTCGGCAGCCTGCTGTATCTTCTGGCCGTGCTCGTCAGTTCCCGTGAGGAAAAAGACATCTTTTCCAAGAAACCTGTTGAAACGGGCAACGATGTCTGCAGCTGTTGTTGTGTAGGCATGGCCTAAGTGAGGCTTATCGTTAACGTAGTAGATAGGCGTTGTTACGTAGAACTTGCCGCTCAAGGCTTCCTCCTTAAACGGGAACGTTAAATTCCCTGAGAACTTCGTTCAGTGATGTTTTCTTATCCGTTGACTCCTTCCTCTTTCCGATAATGAGGGCACAGGGGATGTGGTATTCGCCGGCGGGGAACTTCTTAACCCTCGTTCCGGGTATGACAACGCTCCTTGCAGGAACCCTTCCCCTGTACTCAACGGGTTCGTCTCCGGTAACGTCAATAATGCGCGTTGAAGCAGTTATTACAACACCTGCTCCCAAAACGGCTTCTTCTTCAATGATTGCCCCCTCAACGATGATGCACCTTGAACCTATGAAGCAGTTGTCTTCAATGATTACAGGAGTTGCGTTTGGTGGCTCAAGGACTCCACCTATTCCAACTCCACCGGAGAGGTGAACGTTTCTTCCAATCTGTGCACAGGAACCGACCGTTGCCCACGTGTCAACCATCGTTCCGGAGCCGACGTATGCACCAATGTTAACGTAAGAGGGCATGAGAATTGCGCCGCTCTCTATGAATGAGCCGTAGCGGGCAGTTGCAGGGGGAACAACCCTTACGCCCAATTTGTCCCAGCCCTTCTTTAAGGGTATCTTATCGTAGTATTCAAAGGGGCCAACCTCCATAACCTTCATCTCTGAAATGGGGAAAAAGAGGAGAATGGCCTTCTTGACCCAGTCGTTGACCTTCCAGTTTCCAACGCTTATCCTCTCTGCAACCCTGACCTTTCCCTTATCAAGGAGATCAATAACTTCCCTTACGGCTTCCTTATATTTCTCATCCTTGAGGAGCTCCCTGTTCTCCCAGGCTTCTTCAACCATCTTCTTGAGCTGCTCCATTACAGAACCTCCCTGAAGTTTGTGGGGAATATCTTACAAAATTCAAAGTTTTGCAGGGTTTGACGATAATAGAAATGTAAACCGATTCTCAGAGGAAACAGTGGTAGGAAAAGTAGGGAACTACGGATACTCTTTATTCTACCCGAACTTCCAGTCTTCCAGCCAGCTGAACTTTTTAAAACGGCTACCTGAAGACCAGATGAAACAGGTAATCTCACTCCTTGGGAAGATGCCTGAAGAGATGAGGAAGAGAGCTCTAAGCGAGATAAGAGGGCTTTTCGCAATGTCTAAGGCTCAGGAAGTTACGTATCAGACAATAATGATCCTGATAAACTCCCTGAATCAGAACGTAGGCGGTGGGAGCTCCATCAGCGTATACGCTTAAAATTTGAACTCAGCGTAAACAGGAGCGTGGTCTGAAGGTAATAGGTTATCCCTCTTCTTCCTGGCGTTGTAGTCAATATCGCACTTCAAACAGGCATCAAGCAGGGGTTTTGTGGCAAAGATGTAGTCAATCCTCAATCCCCTGTGTCTTGAGAAGGCACCGGTCTCTATGTCAAACCAGCTGAACTTCTGTAGCTTAGGGTTTTTCTCTCTAAACAGGTCGTAAAGGCCAAAGGAGAGAAGATCCTCTAAAGCTTTCCTCTCGTCGTCCATAAACCCCGGCCTTCCCTTCCAGATGTCCGGGTCGTAAACGTCTATCTCTGAGCGGGCAACGTTGAAGTCCCCCAAAACAATTAAGGGATCTGAGGGGGAGAAGTTCTCTGTAAGGAAAACTTTTAGTTTTGTGAGGAAGTAGATCTTATAGGCGTGCCTCTCCGTTCCCCTCTCTCCTCCCCTTGGAACGTAGACGTTAACAAGAGTGAAATCCTTGAAGTAAGCTGTAATAATCCGTTTCTCATCCTCCTCGCCGTCGGGCCAGCCCTTAACTACTTTCTGGGGAGCTCCCTTAGAGCAGACTGCAACGCCGTTGTAGGCTTTCTGTCCGTGGACTTCGCAGCTGTATCCGGCCTCTTTGAAAAATGAGTAGGGGTAGAGCTCCTCCTCAACCTTAATCTCCTGCATTCCCAGAACGTCTGTTTCCGTCTCTTCAAGCCAGTTAAGAACTAATAAAAGGCGAACCCTTATGGAGTTAACGTTCCAGGTTGCTACCCTCACTACTTGAGCCCCTTAAAGTTGTTGGCAAGAAGGACACCTGCAGCTTCAACTTCAGCTGCTATCTTGTCAAGCTTTTTATTGAAGAAGTTGAACATGACAACAGCGGGAATTGCCACGATAAGACCCAGAATAGTTGTTAAAAGGGCTTCTGCCACACCGGCAGAGAGCTGCTGGGGGCTCCCTATAGCTCCTCCTCCGGTCAAAACCCCAAATATCTTTACCATTCCAAGAACAGTTCCAAGAAGACCCAAAAGGGGAGAGATTGCAGCAGTTGTTGCAAGGAGAACCATTCCCCTTTCAAGCTCAGTAAACCGCCTTCTGGCACTTACTTCAAAGGCGTTAAGGAAGTTCTCCTTGGTTGGCTCTCCAAGGTTTCTCAGTGTATCAAGAACAATGAGAGAAAGAAAACTTTTCCTCCTCTTACAGAGCTCAACGGCATCCCCAACGTTTCCCTGTCTGAGAAAATCCAGGAGAAGTTTAAGGTCTTCCTTAGGAATAAGCTTTCCCATTCTAAGGGTTAAAAGTTTTTCTATAACCACCGCCAGTGCAAAAACTGAAAGGGCAAATATGGTATAGCCAACAATCCCCGACTTGGTTAGTATTTCAAGCCCTCCCATTTAGAAGTTCCCCTCCGGCATTTTTCTTGCAAATATAAGATAAGCTGTATGTGCCGGCATCCTGTCTTCAGGTCGGAATCTTTCTGGAACAGTTTTATACTTCCTCAGGAGAATCTCTGAAACCTCTAAATCTATAAACGGCATACCTTCTAAAACCTTAAGAGTCTCTATGACCTGATTGGCAGTTGGGACTAAAATTCCCAGAAACCTACCAGGCTTCAGGGCAGAGTAGGCCTTATCCAAGTAAAGCCAGGGTTCCCTAACGTCTAAAAAGAGGGCATCTGCCTTTTCTTCCTCGTCAAACCCTTCTGAAATATCCCTGTGTTTTACCTCAACCCTTGAATCAAGCCCAACTTTCCGCAGGTTTGAAAGGGCGTTCTTTATGAACTCTTCCCTCTTTTCATAGCTGACAACCTTTCCCGTTTCACCAACAGCCTGGGCAAAGACGGCGGTGAGAGCTCCGCTCCCAATTCCGCTCTCAACCACAAGGTCGCCAGGTTTAACATCTAGCCGGAGGAGTATGTAAGCTGCATCTTTGGGATAAACTATCTGAGTAAGCCTGTTGAGCTTAAACATTATAAACTCGTAAAGGGTACAGGGAAGAATAAGGTAAGGGTAACCTTTGTGAGTTTTTATAACAGAACCGTAAGGTTTTCCTACAACCTCAGAAAGGTCTATCTCCCCCTTTTCAGTATTAAACTTCCCCTTTGTAAGGGAAAGATTGATAAAATATTTTTTCTTTTTCTCAGAGTCAAAAAGTATTACTAAATCTGTCTCTCTAACTGTTTCCATCTTTCCTCTTTACTATAACTATGGGCTGACCTCTAAAAGCAACGTTGTATCTCAGTCTGTTTATTCTCTTTATCTGTTCAGGCGACACTCCAAAACGGCGAGCTATTGTTGTAAGTTTTTCCTTCCTTACAGGAACATAGACGTAAACTTTTGAATTCTTAGCATAATGGAGAACCGCATAGTTTCCTACAGAGGAAGCAGGAAGATAGACAGAGTATCCTCTTGGAACAATTCCTCGTTTGAACTGTCTATTAAAACGTTTTACAGTTGAATAAGGAACTCTAAGCGCCTTTGCAACTCTGTAAAGAGAGGTTCGCGATGCTACTTTCACAACTATAAGACGGTTTTTTGAGTTTTTTTTCAGCACATTTGAGGCTTCAACAACCGATAGAACAGCAAAAAACTTGGGAACATACTCAAGGGTTTCGTCGGGAAGTTTTGTCATATCCCAGAATTGGTCAACACCAAGCTTTTTAATCCTGCTCTTTATAGTTCCAGGACCGGCATTGTAGGCGGCTATTGCAAGATCCCATCTTCCAAATATTGAGTAGAGCTCCTTAAGATAGCGGGCTGCAGCAACTGTTGACTTAACTATGTCAAATCGCTCATCAATAAACCAGTTAACCTTCAGCCCGAGTCGCCTGGCAGTTCCGGGCATTAACTGCCACAGACCCGCAGCTCCAGCTCTGGAAACAACCGCCGGGTCTCCTCCACTCTCAATTATTGCAAGGAGTGCCAGTCCTTCCGGAAGCCCTTCTCTCTTAAAAATCTTTCTAACAATGGGATAAATAGGCTTAAAGGAGTCAACTTGAGAGAGTAGCTTTACTCTGTTCCACCGGTTTTTGTAGTAAGAGAGCCAGAACTGAAAAGAGGGCTTGTCCCAGGGAATGTTCAGAAAAGTAGAATCTGGATGAAAGGAAAAGGAGAAGAGGGAGAGCTCCCTCGCCTCCCGCTGAACAACTGAATCAAGATTGGCTCCGTAAGAGGGTGCTGCCACAAGAAGAAACAACAGAGGCAGCAGTTTACGCATTATTCATAACCTCTTCCGGCATGTCAAAGTTGGAGTAGACCTCCTGAACGTCGTCAAGGTCTTCAAGGGCTTCAAGGAGTTTCAGAACCTTGAGGGCTGTATCTCCCTCGACCCTCGTTGTGGTTGTTGGAATCAGGTCAAGCTTTGCCTCTTCAATCTCAATACCTGCGTCTAAAAGACCTTTCCTCACATTTTCAAGTTCTGAAGGCTGGGTGTAAACGATGAACTTCCCATCTTCTGAAACAACGTCATCCGCTCCTGCATCAAGGGCTGCAAGCATTACAGTCTCTTCATCGTACTTATCTCCAGGAACAACAATAACCCCTTTTCTCTCAAACATCCAGGAGACGCAGCCGGAAGTTCCAAGGTTTCCGCCGTGCTTTGAGAAGGCGTGCCTCACTTCTGCAGCTGTTCTATTCCTGTTATCGGTTAAACACTTAACAATTATTGCAACTCCACCGGGGCCGTAACCTTCGTAGGTAACTTCCTCAAATGTCTCTCCGGCTATCTCTCCGGTTCCCCTCTTTATAGCCCTCTCTATGTTCTCTTTAGGCATGTTGAACTTACGTGCTCTCTCTATTGCAGCTCTGAGCCTGGGGTTGGATTCAGGGTCTCCGCCCCCTTCCCTTGCAGCAACGGTTATCTCTCTCGCAAGTTTCGTGAAGATCTTTCCCCTTTTGGCGTCTTGAGCTGCCTTTTTATGGCGAATGTTTGCCCATTTGGAGTGGCCTGCCATTTTTAAACCTCCCAATTTTGTTACTGGCAAGGGAATATAGACAGATTACTCTACGGTTCAACACCGGTAAAGACCAGCTTTGAGTGCTTTACCCCCTTCAGAGAAGAGATCCTGTCGGCAAGCTCCTTTATTTCCCTTACTTTCCCCTTAACCGCCACTATCTCCAGACAGTGGTGGTGGTCTATGTGGATGTGCATGGTTGAGATTATGTTGTCAAGGTAGCTGTGCTCTATCTCTGTAATCTTTTCAGAGAGCTCTCTCTGGTGATGGTCGTAAACTATTGTGAGGGTTCCAAAGGCAAAGCTGTCTGGCTTTAAGTCTTTCTCTATGAGAGCTGAACGGATTAAATCCCTTACAGCTTCAGATCTGTTTACGTATCCCTTTTCCTCTATAAAAGCATCAAACTTCTCAAGGAGCTTCTCGTCTATTGAAACTGTAAACCTGACTACTCTTCCCAAGGTTTAAACCTCTTAAACGGTCTTATTCTAAAGTTTACACCAAGTTCCTCTGCAAATCTTTTGAAAGCTTCTCTGTTAAAACCGGGGTAATCAACTGCAGTAACGGTTACAGCATAACCTTTCCCTTTTGCGTCTCTTATGAAGGAAAGGAGCTCCCTCCAGCTCTCTTCACCGAACTTCGGTTTCACAACCTTTATATACTCCTCTTTGTTTGAAGCGTTAACGCTTACGCTGAAGGAGTCAACGAGGCCTTTCAGCTCGTCTAAAATTTTCCTATTACCTGTTATCAGGTAAGCAAGCCCGCAGGTATCAACTCTAACGGGAACCTCTTTTGCAAACTTCTTCACCCAGCCGGCAACGCTCTTTAAGGTTTCGTATCTTTCAAAGGGTTCACCGTAACCGCAGAAGACAATCTCACTGTAAACTTTCGGATTTTTTATTCTGTACATGTACTCTTCGGCTATCGGCTCCCTTGAGAGGTTAAGGTTGTAACCTAATATGTAGTCCTCTACTCCTCTAAAGCAGAACTTACAACTGCACGGACACTTAGAGGTAAGGTTTACGTAGAGCCTATCTCCAACCTGATAGACAAGCCTCTCCTTTTTCTCCTCGGAAGTCATGGGAAGGTTAAAGAGCCTTTTGGCGTTTATTGTGGTTATCCTGTCTATGTCTGTAAACGAGAGGCCGAGAACCTCTGCAATTTTCATTGCAGTGTAGGCTACGTAAGTGGGCTTGTTCCTCTTTCCCCGAACAGGCTGAGGTGAGAGGTAAGGGGAGTCGGTTTCTACAAGAAGCCTTGAAGAGGGTACGTACTTTAAAGTTTCTCTCAGATCTTCATTTTTAGGGTAGGTAACGATGCCGGCGTACGAGATATAGAGTCCCGCATCTAAGGCTGCTTTAAGGAGCTCCCTCTCTCCGCTGAAGCAGTGGATAACTCCCCTAACTCTATCAAAGTATCTCCTTATAAAATCTGCCATTTCCTTTGCAGCATTTCGGGTGTGGATTATTACAGGAAGGTTTAGCTCTTTCGCTGCTTCAATCTGCATACTGAATATCTCGTACTGCTTCTCTTTAGGTGATAGGTTCCTGTAAAAGTCAAGTCCCATCTCTCCCAGCGCTACAACTTTGGGAGACTTTGCCAGTTTAACCAGCCTGTCGTAGTCTTTCTCTGAGTAGTTTCTGGCTTCGTGGGGGTGAATCCCAACAGAGGCGTAGATGTTCTTTCCCTTTGAAGCGACAGATATGGCTCTCTTGCTGTCTTCAAGGTCGCACCCTACGGTGATTACGGCGTCTAACTTCTCCTCACACTCCTTTATTATCTCGTCTCTGTCTTTATCAAACTGGGGGAAGTGAATGTGGACGTGGGTATCTATCACTCTTTCCTCCATCTGAGAATGGAGTTGAACCCGGCTGAGCGGAGCTCCTTCTGAATAACTTTAGCCTGGTGTGATGAATTAAAGTAACCGACTATAACCTTTGCATAACCCCTTTCAAAGAGAGTTTTAGCCTGAAATCCTTTTCTCATAAGCTCCTGAGCAAGTTTTACAGCGTTGGCCTTGCTTTTGAACACGCCAATCTGAAGGTAGTAAACCCTCTTCTCTTCCGAAACAGTTTGAGTAGATTTAACCAGAGATGGTTTTTCCGGAGAAACTTTTTCACTCTTAACCGCCTGTTGAACTACGGGAACCTTACTTTCAGGCTTAGTTGCAGTTTTCTGACTTTCAGAAGTAACTGTCTTTTCGGGAGCAGACTCAGTTTCAGAACTTTTCACCTTTTTATCACTCTTCTGCAGGGTCTCCGGAAGGTTTTTCACCGGAGATGACTGAGCGGGAGCTCCCACAATCTTTTCCTCTACAGGCTCGGGTCTTGAAACCGGCGTCATACTGGAAAGCGTCTTTATAAGCTGCCTCTTTTCCACCTCACAGATCTTCTTCTCCTCTTCCATTCCAGAACTCTTTCCGACGTAGTAACCAACCCCATAAGCAAAAGTTAGAAGGACGGCTGCTATGACTGCAACTAAAATCTGAACCCTCCTGTCTCCTTCCATTACATCCTCCTGGGTGCTTTAACATTCAGTATCCCAAGGCCAATCTCAAGAGTCCTCCTCACACCTTCGACGAGGTAAAGGCGGGCAGAGGTAAGTTCTCGGTTTCTACAATCCACAACTCTATGTCTGTTGTAGAAACGGTGAAGGGCAGAGGCAAGCTCTATCAGGTAGTAAGTCAACCTGTGAGGCTCCCTCTTAACAACTACTTGCTGAAGCTCGTACTTCAAACTGTAACACCTCAGTACAAGCTCTCTCTCTTCCTCGGCAGTCAAGAGATTTAAAGAGTTTGAAGAGGGCTTAAAACCTTCCTCTTTCGCTTTATCAAGTACGCTACAGAGTCTTGCATGGGCGTACTGAACGTAGAAAACAGGGTTTTCACTTTTCGTAGAGAGAGCAAGGTCTAAGTCAAAGTCTAAAGGTGTATCGTGACGCTTAAGGAGGAAGAAGAAACGGACGGCGTCAACTCCAACCTCGTCTATAAGCCACTTAAGGGGAATAAAGTTCCCCTTCCTTTTGGACATCTTTATCTCTTCACCGTTCCGGAAGAGCTTTACAAGTTGTATAAGAATAATTTCAAGCCAGTCTGGATCTTTGCCAAGAGCAGCTATCGCAGCTTTTACCCTTGGAATGTAGCCGTGGTGGTCTGCTCCCCAGATGTCTATTCCTCTGTCGTACCCTCTCTCTATTTTGTTGTAGTGGTAGGCAATATCTGAGGCAAAGTAGGTGTACTCGCCGTTTGAACGGCGGACAACCCTGTCTTTATCGTCTCCAAAGAGGGTTGTCTTTAGCCAGAGAGCCCCTTCTTTCTCGTAGATGTAACCCTTCTCCTCTAAAATCTTTAAAACCCGCTCAACTTCGCCTTTTTCGTAGAGCTCCCTCTCACTGAACCAGCTGTCAAAGTCAACACGGAGCTCCCTCAGGTCTTCCTGAATCTGTTTAAGGAGCTCCTCTTTCCCGAACTCCGCAGCTATTTCAACTGCCTCCTCTTCGGGGAGCTCCAAAAGGTCTGGCTTCAGCTTGAGAAGTTTCTCAGCAAGCTCCCTAATGTAGTTTCTTTTCCATATCTCAATCTCTCCCGAGTAGGCATCCTCGGGAAGGGTTATCTTTTCACCCTTTAACTCCTTAGCTCTCAGATAGATAGAAAGACCCAGAAGCTTAATCTGCCTGCCGGCATCGTTTATGTAGAACTCCCTCTCAGGCCTGTAGCCGGTCAGTTTCATAACCCTGTAGAGAACATCTCCAACAACAGCTCCCCTTCCGTGTCCAACGTGGAGTGGCCCTGTTGGATTTGCTGAAACGTACTCAAGGAGAACTCTTTCACCTTTTCCAACATCTGAAAGGTAGAAGTCCGTCTCAACAACTGCTCTTAGAATCTCTTCATAGAGAGACTGAGAAAGCTTGAAGTTTATGAATCCTCCACCTGCAACTTCCACGCTCTCAAAGTCTCCACTTCCCTTTAAAACCTTTACAATTTCTTCAGCTATAGCCTGAGGAGACTGCCGTAAAATCTTTGCAAGGAGAAAAGCAGCGTTTGTAGCAAGGTCACCGAACTCCTTCCTCTTAGGCTTCTCAAAAGAGGCTCTCTCAAGGACGGCTACGGCATCTTCTCCGTAAACCTTCCTTACGGCTTCAGCCACCCTTTCCTTAACAAGTTCTTTCATCTTCTCACCTTTAAAGCCTTGAGTTTGAAAGTGAATTATATTTCAACTCTGATAAAATAGAGCCACTTTTTTCAGGAGGAACCCTATGGGCGGTAAAGACTACAAGGAAACGCTAAACCTTCCAAAAACAGAGTTTCCCATGAGGGGAAATTTACCAAAGAAAGAACCTGAACTGCTCAAAAGATGGCAAGAGATTAACCTATACAGAAAACTCCTAGAAGAACACAAGTGTGATGACCAGTTCATTCTCCACGACGGGCCACCTTATGCCAACGGCCACATCCACATCGGCCACGCTTTAAACAAAATACTGAAGGACATCGTCATCAAGTCAAAGACGATGCAGGGTTACCAGACGCCGTTCGTTCCCGGCTGGGACTGCCACGGCCTGCCAATAGAAAGGGCAGTCTTTAAGAAGATAAAGAAGAGGAAAGACGAGGTTGACCCGCTAGAAGTGAGGAAACTCTGCAGGGAGTACGCAGAGAAGTGGGTTAAGACCCAGAAGGAGGAGTTTATAAGGCTGGGAGTTATAGGGGACTGGGGAAATCCCTACATCACGATGGCTCCAAAGTACCAAGCAGACATTGTAAGGGAGCTTGGGAAGTTTTACGAAAAAGGACTGGTTTACAGGGCTAAAAAGCCCGTTTACTGGTGCCCAAGCTGTGTAACAGCACTTGCAGAGGCTGAAATTGAGTACGGAGACGAAACCTCCCCTTCAATCTACGTTGCATTTAGGGTTAAAGATGGAAAAGGCCTCCTCCCAGAGAACTCCTACCTTGTAATTTGGACGACAACTCCGTGGACTTTACCTGCAAACGTTGCCGTTGCCGTAAACCCTGAGCTAAAGTACTCAGTCTTAAAGTCCGGTGATAGGTACTATATAGTTGCAACCTCCCTCGTTGAGGACTTTAAAGAGAAGGCCGGTATTGAAGGAGAGGTAGTTAAAGAGGTTCAGGGTACAGAGCTTGAAGGAGTAACCTATACTCACCCCTTTGTTCAGAGAGAAGGAAAAGTAGTTCTCGCCGACTACGTTGCAGCCGATACAGGAACAGGTCTTGTCCACATCGCTCCCGGCCACGGTGAGGAGGACTACCAGGTTGGGCTAAAGTACGGCCTGCCTGTTTTAGTTCCCGTTGACGACTACGGAAGGTTTACAGATGAGGCTCCCCAGTGGCTGAAGGGAATAAAGATATGGGAGGCAAACGGTGTAATCGTTGAGAAACTGAAAGAGCTCGGGAACCTCCTATACGCAGGGAAGATAAACCACTCGTACCCCCACTGCTGGAGGTGTAAGGGAAAGGTAATCTTCAGGGCTACTCCACAGTGGTTTATCGCCATGGACAGAGGTAACCCTACGCTGAGGGAGATTGCTCTCTCTGAGATTGACAGGGTTAAGTGGATACCGGAATGGGGAAGGACAAGGATAAGGAACATGGTTGAACAGCGCCCGGACTGGTGCATCTCAAGGCAGAGGATCTGGGGCGTTCCGATAGTGGCTTTTTACTGCAAAAACTGTGGAGAGGTTATCTACTCAAGGGAACTTGCAGATAGAGTAGCTGAAATTTTTGAGAAGGAGTCTGCAGACGCCTGGTATGAGAAAAGCGCTGAAGAGTTGCTACCTGAAGGTTTCACCTGCCCTAAGTGCGGTGGGAAAGAATTTGAGAAAGAGATGGACATCTTAGACGTCTGGTTTGACTCGGGCTCCTCCCATGCTGCAGTTCTTGAGAGGAGGCCGGAGCTCTCCTGGCCTGCAGACCTCTACTTAGAAGGTTCAGACCAGCACAGAGGCTGGTTCCAGGCAAGCCTTTTAGAATCGTGTGGAACGAGGGGGAGAGCTCCCTACAGATCAGTCCTCACCCACGGCTTCACATTAGACGAGAAAGGCTACAAAATGAGCAAATCTTTAGGGAACGTAATATCTCCGCTGGACGTCGTTAAAAGGTATGGAGCAGACATCTTAAGGCTGTGGGTGGCAAGTGAGAACTTTACAGAAGACGTCAGGATTTCAGACAACATACTGAAGAAGGTAAGCGACGCCTACAAGAAGATAAGAAACACTATCAGGTTTATGCTTGGCAACCTCTCAGACTTCACACCGGAAAAGTCTCTTCCCTACGAAGAGATGGAGGAGATTGACAGGTGGGCAGTAAACAGGTTCCAGCAGCTCGCCAACGAAATCATTAAAGACTACAACGAGTATAGGTTTAATAGAGTATTCAGGAAAATCTACGAGTACTGCTCCGTTGAACTGAGTTCTATCTACCTTGACATAAGTAAAGACACTCTCTACTGCGAACACCCTGAATCAAGGAAGAGGAGAAGTGCTCAAACTGCCATCTATAGAATTCTCTACGGATTAACAACACTTATTGCACCAATACTTTCGTTCACTGCTGAGGAGGCCTACAGGCTGATACCAGGAACGGAAAAGGAGTCTGTCTTTTTAGAAGAGTTCCCGCCCCTGTGCGAAGAGCTTGACAGGGAAATACTCAACCGATGGAACAGGCTTATTGAGATAAAAAGCGTTGTGAACAAGGCTCTTGAGCTGGCAAGAAAAGAAGGAGTCATAAGCCACTCTTTAGAAGCTGCCGTTAAGGTCTACGCAGAAGGAGAAAACTACGAGCTCCTGAAACAGTACGAGAGGGAGCTCCCCTACATCTTCATCACCTCTCAGGCAGAGGTTCTTCCCCTTGAAGAGGCACCAGAAACTGCCGTAGAGGTTGAAGAGGTGAAAGGCGTTAAGGCCGTTGCAGAAAGAGCAAGGGGCAAGAAGTGCCAGAGGTGCTGGATCTACAGCGAAACGGTAGGTAAAGACGAAGAATACCCCGACGTTTGCGAAAGGTGCGAAAAAGTCTTAAGGGAGCTGAAGGCTTGAGGTACAGGCTGAAGGAACTCCCCCCATCTGACAGACCCAGAGAGAAACTTTTAGAGCTCGGAGCTGAAAACCTCACAGACTCCGAGCTCCTTGCAATTCTTATAAGAACGGGAACCAGCGGGAAAAATGCAGTTGACCTGGCAAGAGAGCTCCTTAATCACTTCGGCGGAATAGACAACCTCTCAAAAGCATCAGTTGAAGAGCTCAGTTCCTTTAAAGGACTCGGAAGGGCAAAGGCCGTAACCCTGAAGGCAGCCTTTGAAATATCAAAACGGGTTAAAGTAAACCGGAACAGAAAGATAACGACACCTGAAGAGGCCTACGAAGCGGTAAAGAACTTCAGCTACAAAGAGACAGAGCACTTCGGAATACTGACACTCAACAGAAAAGGCTTCCTGATAAACGTTCACGTTGTATCGGTAGGAGGAACTGGAAGCGCCTCTGTAAACCCTAAAGAGGTCTTCAGCCCTGCGGTGAGAGACCTTGCAGAGGCAGTAATACTCTTTCACAACCACCCTTCAGGAGACCCGATCCCCAGCAGAGAGGACATAGAGGTAACGAGAAAACTTGCCGAAGCCGGCAGACTCCTTGGAATTGAAGTTTTAGACCACATAGTTTTAGGGAACGACAGTTTCGTAAGCCTGAAAGGAGAGGGAGTTGTTTAGAAAGGAGCTCCTTAAAAAGTTTACAGGAAAGAGAATACTTGTAATCGGTGACTTTATGGTTGACGAGTACATAAAGGGAACCGTTGAGAGGATCTCTCCAGAAGCACCAGTCCCGGTTGTTGAAGCAAAGGGAATAACGCTGAAACCGGGAGGCGCTGCAAACGTAGTTGCCAACATAAGAGCCCTAGGAGGCAAAGCAGTTCCCCTTGGAGTTGTAGGGAACGATGAAGCAGGAGATAGACTGAAAGAACTCTTAAAAGAAATGGGAATCAACACAGAAACCCTCTTAACAGACCCTTCAAGGCCTACAACCAGGAAAACCAGGATAATAGCCGGCTCACAGCAGCTTCTGAGGGTTGACTGGGAGAGCAGAGACTACCTGACCAAAGAGGTTGAAAGAGAGCTCATCTCCTTTCTTCTGAGCAACTACAGAGAGTTTGACGCAATCATTATTTCAGACTACGGAAAAGGAGTTGTTACAAGGGAACTCTTCAAACATACAGGGAAAATAAAAAGAGAGGTTCCCGTCTTCCTTGACCCGAAAGAGAAAAACTTTGACATCTACAGTAAAGTTACAACAATGACCCCTAACATGAAAGAAACCTTTCAGGCAGTTGGAGTAACCCCGGAAACAGACA
Organism: Thermovibrio sp.; assembly: GCA_015490195.1. Classification (GTDB taxonomy): domain Bacteria; phylum Aquificota; class Aquificia; order Desulfurobacteriales; family Desulfurobacteriaceae; genus Balnearium. The sequence continues at coordinate 28,686 of WFYG01000045.1, read as the reverse complement.
GCAAAGCAGAAGAGGCGGGAAGAAGACTGATAGAGAAGTACAGCCTTGACTACGCCGTAGTAACAAGGAGCGAGAAGGGACTCTCTGTCGTAACGGAGAGAGAAGCCAAACACATACCAACGAGAGCAAAACAGGTATTTGACGTAACAGGAGCGGGAGACACAGTAATAAGCGCCTTTGCACTATCTGTAGCAGCTGGAGCTACCCCTTTTGAGGCCGGAGAGATAGCAAACCTTGCCGCCGGAGTAGTTGTAGGAAAACTGGGAACAGCAACGGCAACGGTAGAGGAGATAGAGGAAGCTGCCGAAAAGCTCCTGGTAGAATAAGAGTTAAAAGAGATAAGAGGCCAGCCTATGCTCTGTAAAATCTGTAAATCAAAGGGAAAGAGGACAAAGGCCGTTATCTACCTGAGACACCACCGGCTTGCCCTCTGTAAAGAGCACTTCATAGAGTGGTTTGAAAAGCAGGTTCAGAAAACCATAAAACAGTTCAAAATGTTCTCAAAAAAAGAAAAAGTAGCAGTTGCCGTTTCAGGAGGGAAAGACAGCCTCTCTCTGTGGCTTGCCCTCCACAGACTCGGTTACGAAACTTACGGGATCCACATAAGTCTTGGAATAGAAGGGTGGAACTACTCGGAAAAGTCCCTTGAAGTCTGCAGGAAGTTCTCAGAGAGAATTGGAAGGCCTTTAATAGTTTTCAACCTTAAGGAGGAGTTTGGCTACACCATAGAAGAGATTGCAAAAGGTTCGGGAAGGAGAGACGTCTGCTCTGTGTGTGGAACATTCAAAAGGTACCTGATGAACAGAATTGCAAGGGAGCACGGATTTAGAGTCGTAGCCACCGGCCACAACCTTGACGACGAGTCGGCACTCCTCCTCTCAAACACTATGAGGTGGGAAATAGGGTACCTCGGAAGACAGTACCCCGTCCTTCCAGAAGAGGGAGGATTTGCAAGAAAGGTTAAGCCGTTCTGTTTTTTGACAGAGAAGGAAACGGTAAGCTACGCTATACTTAACAGAATTGATTACATGGAGACGGGCTGCCCAAACGCAAAGGAGGCCACATCAAAAATATACAAGCAGGCTTTAGCCCTTTTAGAACACCAGATGCCAGGAACAAAACTGAGATTCTACAAGGAGTTTCTAAAAAAGGCGAGGCCGATATTTGAGAGAGAACTGAAAGAACAGCTTGACCTCAACGAGTGTGAAGTGTGTGGAATGCCTACAACTGCACCGGTCTGCTCTGTCTGCAGGACTTTGGAGAGGTTGAAGAATGCTGAAAGTAGGGAAAATTGAGTACCTGAATACTGTTCCCGTCTACTACGGCTTTATCAGGGGAGTTGTTGACAGCAGCGGAGTTGAGTTCGTTGAAGACGTACCGTCAGAGCTTAACAGACTACTGAGTGAAGGGTTCCTTGATGCTTCCGTTATATCTTCGTACGAATACATTGCCAACAGCGACAAGTACCTTCTTCTACCAGACCTCTCAATATCTGCAGAGAGAAGGGTCGTAAGCGTTCTGTTCCTCTCAACAGTCCCCATCCACCAGCTCCACAGAAAGGACGTTTGGATAACCAGGAGCTCCATAACTTCAAAGGAGCTCCTCAAATACCTTCTTCGGGAAGTTTATGGCGTTGAGCCCAACTTCTACTACTACTCAATGAAAGAGAACACCCTCCCCGGGAATCCCAGAGCCGTGCTGGCAATAGGCGACGACGCACTAAAGCTGATGAAGATGAAGAAGTTCCCCTTCATCTACGATCTGGCAGAGGAGTGGTTCAACCTTACAGGCCTTCCCTTCGTCTTTGCCCTTTGGGCAGTAAGGAGAGAGAGCTACAAGAAAAAGAGAGAAGAGGTGGAGGAGTTCTACAGAAAACTTGTTGAATCAAGAAACTACGGCGAAAAACACTACGACGAGATATGCAGAGAGTACGCCCCGAAACTGGAACTCCCCAATAAACTGTGTGAGAACTACCTGAACTGCCTTAATTTCCACCTGAGAGAGAAGGAGCTAGAATCACTTAAACTCTTCTCCGAGAAGATAAACCAGCCTTTCAGGCCGGAGTTTATAAAAACATAAGCCTGTGGTAGAGTTCCTCCCTCTCCTTCTCATCGTCAAGGTGGGAGACTATCAGCTCAACAAGGTGGTGGTAATCTCCGTTCCACTCCTCTAAAGACTCCTCAAGAACGGGAAGAGCCATTATCCCAAAATACTCAGAAAGTACCTTAAGCAACTTCTCCCTCTTCTCCTCGTCTATCTCCTCCCCCTGTGAAGAGAAGCTCTCTTCACTGCCAGAACTCTCAACGGAAGAGAGCGAAGAGAGTATGGGAGCAAGCTGAGCCGTTAGAGCTTCCCTCAGATTATCAGGTAAACCCTCCAGCAGATGTTCCAAAAACTCACCAGAGGTAGAGGAAACAGCAAGGGCCTCGTCAATCACGAGAGATGAGGCCACACCGAAGTAAGGGTAAATAATTTCCAGCAGCTCCTGTTCAACTGCTTCAGGCAAGGTAAGAACCTTCTTCTTCGCAGGAGCCTTCTTATCCCTAACGCCGCTTCTCAATCGCTCAACAACATACCTGTGAAAATCACTTACGGCAGAATCAATATCCATCCCCTCTTCTACTTCCCTCTCCAACCTCTTTATGGAGAGACCGTCTTTAAAAATGTTAGAAACAACTTTCCCGCTCTTTCTGTAGTACTCAGTCTGCACGTGAAAAACAGAGTTCCCTATTCTCACATCTTCATTGTAGGAAACAGCCATCTCATCTCCTCTTCTCCCAGTAGAGGTTATATGCTACGATTATTCTAACACCTAAACAATCTCAGGAGATACCATGGAACTAAGGGGTGATTTCTCCTCATATTCCGAAATTTTAGATCTGTTACAAATAGTTAGCATAGGCAAAAAAACCGGAGAAGTGGTTCTAAATAGTGATGGAGAAAGCATAACAATTCAACTAAAGAACGGAAAGATCACAAACTTTAAGACAAACGTTCCCTTCCTGGAACACCTAAAAGAGAGAATAGTAAAAGGAGAAATCCCCCTCTTTGAAGCGATAAAGTTCCTACTCCACTACGTAGCCATGTGGGATAAAGGAAGATTCTCTTTCCTTGAGAGGGATATAGACGAAGAACCTATAGGAGAGGCAGACACAATAAATATAATGATGGACTTCACAAAAGAGCAGGACGAAATACCCGACAACCTTAAAGAGTTCTTCAAGAAAAATCCGCGATTTGAACTCTCAGAAGAAATATCTGAACCGGTTACCCTTGATAGAGAAGACTGGAAGCTGCTTTCTCTGATTTCAAAGGGACACAAACTCGCCGAAGCGATATTTTCAGGTGCAGACTCCTTTAAGGGCGGACTGGAAAGAGCCTACAGCTTTAAGGAAAAAGGACTTATAAAAGAAGCGGGCGAAGAGAAAAAAGAGGTTAAAAAGACAGTAGAAGAACCTCAACAAAACGCGTTTGTTAACCCTGAACTGTTTGAGAAAATAAGGGAACTCCTTATAGAAGCCATGGGACCGATGGGAGAGTTCCTGATTGAAGAAACTTTTGAAGACATGGACATAACCAGGCTCCCTGTAAACATGATTGATGCTTTTGTTGAAAACCTTCTAGAGAAAATACCAGACAGTTGTCTGATAAACGGGGAAAGCTGCAGAGAGAAGTTGAAAAATGAGATAACTCTTATTCTAAGAGGAGGAGCAAATGGGGCTTAAAAATTTAAGTATCTCTCACAAAGTCCTGATAGTTTTCAGTATAGTTGTAGGCCTTGCCACCCTATCCTTCCTTCACCTTCTTAACAAGAACTATCAGCAGCAGCTGGTAAAAGAGGGTAAAATTATTGCTCAGCAGGTCATTATATTCCGTAAATGGATAGCCGGTTTTAACACCATATGGACAGAAAACAAATATAACCCCGACATCGGCTATCTGCTCTCCCTTGATGCTAAAAACGGTGTTCTGAAAAGCTACGGTGATAAAGAAGTACTTCAGGATATAGGAGAAGTTCACTTCTACGCCCACAACCCTGCCCTTGCGACGAGGGAACTCTCCCGACTTGTAAATATTGAGTACGGCTGGAGCTTTAGAGCCGTATCGGACAGATACTTAGCACCTGCTGACAAACCTGACAAGTGGGAAGAGAAAGCCATAAAGGCAATAGAGAAAGAGTACAAAAAGGGAAATACCAGCGGAGAGTACTGGGGATGGGACGGAGATAAGTTCCGCTTTGCCAAAGCACTGAGAGTAGAAAAAGCTTGCCTTAAGTGTCATGGAACTCCGGACGAAGTTGACCCTATATATAAAAAAGCTATCATCGCAAAGTACGGAGAGGAAGCCTTTAGAAGGGCTTCCGGTTATAAAGTTGGAGAGCTCCGTGGAATCATCAGCGTAACGATCGTTCCTCCTGGTCTTATAAGTTCCGCCATTAACATGGTAGACATCTGGAACGTTCTGGCACTTATCCTTGCATTTGCCATTTTCTGGTACTTCGCAAAGAGCGAGATCATCAAGCCTATTGAAAGGCTTACAAAAGCAGCCCACGACATCAGCGTAGGAAAGCTTGACATAGACCTTGGAGTTAGAGGTCTCAAGGAAGAAGAAGTTAAAGACGAAATAACAAAACTAGCAATTGCAATTGACAGACTCAGGGCTAGTATCCAGATAGCTATGGAGAGACTCCGTAAGAGGAAAAAGTAAGTAAAAGCATTAAGACCTACGGAGAGGCCGCCTTCGGGCGGCCTTTTCATTTAGGAGGAGAGAATGGTCCCTTTTTTAAAAGAGAGAAGAGAGCTGATAAGGACGGGGAGAATCGCATTTGAAGCCGGACTTACAGATACTCACGGCGGAAACATAAGCATGAGGATTGGAAATTACATACTCATAAAACGCTCTGGGAAGATGCTTGGCTATCTGAAAGAGGAGGACTTCGTTCTAACAACAGTTAACGAGAACAGAGAGCTTGACAGGTTTGCCTCTATGGAACTTGTAGTTCACAGGGCTATATACAGAGAAAACCCTGAAGTAAAGTCTATACTCCACACCCATTCACCCTTCACTGTAGCCTGCTCATTAAAGTATGAGAACTCCATTACGCCGATTGACTCAGAGGGAAAGCTCCTTCTTGGAGAAGTTCCCGTAGTTAAAGCCGAAAAAGTTGTCTCTTCTCGGGAAGTTGCCGAGAAGATATCAAAGCTGCTTACCAAACACATGGTTGCTATTGTTTACAGCCACGGCCCTTTTGCCGTAGGGAAAACCCCGGAAGAGGCTCTAATGTACGTTTCAGCACTTGAGAACTCCTGTAAAATTCTGGCTGCAGTAAAAAACCTTCAAGGAGAGCTCCCTTGAACTGGGACTTTCAGGAGATCTGCGTAATAGGACTGGGACTTATAGGAGGCTCGTTTGCCCTCAACTTAAAATTGAAAGGTTTCCCGGGAAGAATTACGGCAGTTGACATCAACCCTGAAGCCATTGAGAAGGGACTTGAACTTGACGTTATAGACAGAGGAAGTATAAAGCACTCAATAGTTTCAACTGCCGACCTTGTAGTAATTGCAACACCTGTGGGAGTTTATGAGACAGTAATAAACCAGATTAACCCCTTCATAAAGGAAGGAACAGTAGTAACGGACTTGGGAAGCGTTAAGGGAAAACTAGTCCTAAAGTGCGAGGAACTCCTTGAAGGTGTTGCTCCTTTCGTTGGAGGACACCCGATAGCGGGAACAGAAAAGTCGGGGGTTGAGAACGCTGTTGAGAACCTCTTTGTAAACGCCAAGTTCATCGTTACACCAACGGAGAAAACAGATAGAAAAGCCCTTGAAAGGATTAAGAGACTCTGGAAGAACCTGGGATCTGAAGTTGTTGAAATGGACCCCTTTTATCACGACAGGGTATTTGCCGCCGTAAGCCACCTTCCCCACGTTGTTGCCTACTCTATAGTTGCAGCTATAGACCAGCTATCTGAAGAAGTTCAGACGAATCTTTTTGACTACACTGGAGGGGGGTTTAAGGACTTTACGCGAATTGCAATGAGCGACCCGATAATGTGGAGGGATATCTGCATAGCTAACAAGGAGAACCTGCTAAAGTCGTTAAAAACGTTTAAGTCTGCCCTTGAAGAGATTGAAAGACTCATAGAGGAAGAAAACAGAGAAGGACTTAAGGAATTTTTCCAGAGAGCAAAAGAGAAGAGGAGTGTTGTCAAATGAAAGAGATTTACCCAGAACTTGGGTACAGAAACGGGGAGCTCTTCTTTGAAGAAGTTCCGCTGAAAGAGGTGGTTCAAAGAGTAGGAACTCCCGTTTACGTTTACAGCAGAAAGGCCTTAGAGTACTGGTTCAACGAGTTTGACTTAGCCTTTTCAGAGGTTCCCCACACAACCTGTTTTGCCGTTAAATCAAACTCTAACGTTCACGTACTGAAAGTTTTAAAAGAGCTTGGTGCAGGAGCGGACACAGTCTCAATGGGAGAAATATTCAGAGCTCTTACCTCAGGAATAAACCCCAAAAAAGTAGTCTTTGCAGGGGTGGGGAAGAGAGAGGAGGAGCTCCACTTCGCCCTTGAGAGGGGTATTCTGATGGTAAACGTTGAATCTGAAGGGGAACTCTACGCTCTTGAAAAGGTGGCACAGAAGCTTGGAAGAAGAGCTCCCCTTGCGGTAAGGGTAAACCCCGACGTAAACCCGAAAACCCACCCCTACATCTCAACGGGGCTCAAAGAGGCAAAGTTTGGAGTAACCTTTGAAAAGGCCTTTGAGCTCTACAGGTACGCAAAGAAGAGCAGGTGGCTGGAACCTGTAGGTATCCACTTCCACATAGGCTCGCAAATAACAGACATCTCCGTTTTTGGAGAAGCTGCCAGAAAGGTTGCAAACTTCGTAAGAGAGCTCCACTCAGAAGGCATAGAGGTTGAGTACTTTGACGCCGGCGGAGGGCTTGGCATCAACTACAGGCCGGAAGAGAAGATAGTACCGGCAAAGAGGTTGGCAGAAGAAATTATCCCTGTAGTAAAAGAGCTCGGTTGTCACCTGATTTTAGAGCCGGGAAGGAGAATAAGCGGAAACGCAGGAGTTCTGATAACCCAAGTTCTCTACGTAAAGAAGCGAGAGAATAAAACCTTCTACATAGTGGATGCCGGAATGAACGACATAGCAAGACCTTCCCTCTACGGAGCATACCACCACATAGTTCCGCTTCAGGAGAGGGAAGGGGAGAATGTTGTTGCAGACGTTGTAGGGCCCATCTGTGAAACGGGAGACGTTATAGCAAAGGAGAGGGAACTCCCATCACTTAAGGAGGGAGACTACATAGCAGTTCTAAGCGCCGGAGCCTACGGCTTTACAATGGCATCAAACTACAATTCAAGGCCAAGACCTGCCGAGGTGATGGTTGAAGGGGAAAACTTCAAAATCGTAAGGCAGAGAGAGACCCTCTCAGACCTCATAGCCAGGGAGTTTTAAACCTTCCTGCCAACGGAGAGGAAGATGGGGTACTCCCTGCCGTTCCTCTCTATTGAGTGGACAACCTTAAACTCAACAGGTTCTATGCCAGCAGAGGTCATATAGCTATCAAACTCCTCTCTATCAAAACCGAAGTGGAAAACGCCAGTGTTATCTCTGTGGAAGGTTCCATCCTCTTTCACAAGATCTGCAACTGCAACGTAACCACCCTCCTTTAAAATGGAGGAGAACCACTTAAAGAGCTCGTCAACCTTCTTAACATGGTGGATAGACATACTGGAAATGATAAGGTCTAAAGGCTCTTCAGGATAAAACTCACCGTAAGAGCCAAAAACAGGCTCAACGTTTTCTGCCCTCAACTTCTCAACCTTTTCTTTTAAAACCTCAACCATTCCCTTAGAGTTGTCTAAGGCGTAGATGCGGGAAAGGTATGGAGAAAGGTAGAAAGTTAGAAGCCCTGTTCCGGCTCCAAAGTCAAGTGCTACCCAGCTCTTAGAGACAGGAACTGAGGAAAGGATTGCCTCACCGACCTTTCTGGCGGTCTCTACCCTGTGGGGTTTTAAGTCCCAGGTCTTTGCAGCTTCGTCAAACAGGCTCATAACACCTCCAAAATAGAAAACCCCCGCCTAAGCGGGGGTTTAAAGGTCGGTTTCTTAAGCAGTTTAAACATCGTAGTAGAGGAGGAACTCCATAGGTGTAGGTCTGAGTCTTACAGGGTCAATTTCTTCCTTCCTCTTGTACTCAATGTAGTCGGCAAGGAATTCCTCGCTCATTACGCCGCCCTTTGTAAGGAACTCGTAGTCCTTCTCAAGGGCATTAACGGCTTCCTCAAGGGAGCCGGGGACTGTTGGAATGTCTTTAAGCTCCTCTGGTGGAAGGTCGTAGAGATTCTTATCAACCGGCTCTCCCGGATGGATCTTGTTTTCAATTCCGTCAAGACCTGCCATAAGGAGAGCTGCAAATGTGAGGTAGGGAGCTCCAGAAGAGTCAGGGAACCTGACCTCAATCCTCTTGGCCTTAGGAGAGGTAACAACGGGAACCCTTATTGCAGCAGATCTGTTCCTTGCAGAGTAACAGAGATTAACGGGAGCCTCGTAGCCGGGAACGAGTCTCTTGTAAGAGTTAACTGTAGCGTTTGTAAAGGCACAGATAGCTTTAGCATGCTTAATAATTCCACCGATAAAGTAGAGGGCAAGCTCAGAAAGACCTGCGTAGCTATCTCCTACAAAGAGATTCTCTCCATTCTTCCAGAGAGAAACGTGGGTGTGCATACCGGAACCGTTGTCTCCAAAGAGGGGCTTGGGCATAAATGTGGCGGTTTTACCGAACATCTTCGCAACGTTTTTAACTATGTATTTTGTCCACTGAATGTTATCGGCTGCTTCAATTATGGTTCCAAAGCGGAAGTCAATCTCACACTGGCCACCGGTAGCAACCTCGTGATGGAGGGCTTCAACTACAATTCCAGCCTCTTCCATCTTCATAGTCATTACTTTCCTTATGTGATCAAGTTGATCGTTTGGAGGAACGGGGAAGTAGCCACCCTTTGGCTTGATTTTGTGACCAAGGTTGGGGTTTTCGTCAGCTCCTGTTCTCCACCAGCCTTCTACTGAGTCTACCTCGTAGAAGCCGTAGTTTGTTCCAACATCGTACTTAACGTCGTCAAAGACGAAGAACTCAGGCTCGGGACCACAGTAGAAAGTGTCTGCAATTCCAGTTGACCTGAGGTACTCAACAGCCTTCTTTGCAATGTTCCTCGGATCCTTGTGGTACGGCTCTTTTGTGACAGGATCAACGATGTCTGCAATTACAACGAGAGTAGGTATCTCAGAAATTGGATCTACAGTTGCAGTTGTCGGATCAAGCTTAAACATCATGTCGCTGGCATTGATAGGCTGCCACTGTCTGATTGAGGAGCCGTCAAAGAAAAGCCCTTGTTCAAAGCTCTCCTCAGAAATCTCGTGAGCGGGGAAGGTGATGTGGTGCCAGGTTCCAAACATGTCTGTAAATCTGAGGTCAACGAACTTAATACCTTCCCTTTGAATCATCTCTACAACTTCTTTTGCGTTTTGCGGCTTCATGAATCCCTCCTTCCGTTTATGTTTAAATTGCGTTCTCTCCTCTCTCTCCTGTCCTTATCCTTACGGCATCTTCAACGGGAATGACAAAGACCTTTCCGTCTCCAATTCTTCCGGTTCTTGCAGCGTTTACTATCGTTTCAACAACCTTCTCCGCGAGAGAATCGGGAACGACAACTTCTATCTTAACCTTCGGAATAAAGTCAACAACGTACTCAGCTCCCCTGTAGAGTTCCGTATGGCCTTTCTGCCTTCCGAAACCCTTTACCTCTGAAACTGTAAGACCGTGAACGCCAACTTCAGTAAGGGCGTCTTTCACCTCTTCAAGTTTGAAAGGTTTAATGATGGCCTCTATTTTCTTCATTTTCTCCTCCAGCTGGCTTACTGGTTAGCTATTTTACCACTCGTATCCGTCTTCAACCTTAATTAAAGCAAAGTAGATGCCAAAACTGGAAACTGAGCAAAAGAGGAACTTATGCGAAACTGGATGAATAAAAACTGTTCAACTACTCTGATTCTATGCCTAGTTTTTGTGCACACTTAGAACAGAGGCCGTAGAACTTATACTCTATGTCCTCAACAACGTAGCCTTTTTGCTCCACCTTCCTGCAGGTGTAACGGCAGATGGGAGTTTCAACATCTTCAATCTTTCCACAAGATCTGCATATGAAGTGGTGGTGAAAGTCTGTCCTGCCTTCAAAGTGAGACTGCTTATTAACGATGATCTCTTTAATTTTCCCCTCCTGAGAGAGCTCCTTCAGAACCCTGTAAACAGTACCGAGGCTAATGTTGGGGAGCTCCTTCCTTGCCCTTTCATAAACCTTTTCTGCCGTTGGATGGTCGTGGGAATCAAGAACTACTTGATAAACAATCGCTTTCTGGCGTGTATTCCTCTTTCGCTTTTGTCTTTTTAGTTCTGTGTTATTCAAAATTCCTCCTCCTACCAAAAGTTTGAACTCCTTAAATAATAACTATTCTTTATAAAAAAAGAAAGCCCCCTTACGGGGGCAGAAAGGGGGTGGAAGTGAAGGAAAAACCCTTATATTTTGACTCTGTCTTCAGGGTAGGCCGTAATCCTGTGAATGGAGAGGTCGGCTCCCTCAAACTCCTCTTCTTCAGAGAGCCTGAGTCCCATAATCTTTTTAAGGGCTCCGTAGAGAATAAAACCTGCAATAACTGCGTAAACGAGGGTCAGGAGAGCTCCTAAGAGCTGAGCCCAGAAAGAGACTCCTCCAAGACCCCACAGGAACTTCTGACCGAATATCCCGGCTGCAACTCCTCCCCATAGACCGTTAAGGCCGTGAAGGGGAACAACACCTAAAACGTCGTCAATTTTCAGAACTTCCTGTTCGTAGATAAAAGCCTTAACGAAGATAAACGCAGCTATAAGACCTATAACAAAGGCCCCAAGAGGGTTCACAATGTCTGAACCTGCACATATGGCAACAAGACCGGCAAGAGCTCCGTTGTGGATAAAGCCGGGGTCGTTCTTTCCGAAGAGAACCCCTCCTATTATCCCTCCGGCCGTTGCCATAAGAGAGTTAACTGCAACAAGCCCCGAAATGTCTTCAAGCTTCTGGGAGCTCATAACGTTAAAACCGAACCAGCCTATTATCAAAATCCAGCTACCAAGGGCAAGGTAAGGAATGTTGCTGATGGGTATAGGCCTTGACTTCCCTTTAACGTAGCGTCCCATACGGGGACCAAGAAGGAGAATTGCAGGAAGAGCTATCCAACCACCAAGGCCGTGAACTACCATAGAGCCGGCAAAGTCGTGGATAGGTGCACCGAAAATGTGCTTAATCCACCCCTGAAAGGCGGGCGACCACCTCTCTCCCCAGATGAGAGCTTCAAAGATAGGGTAAACGACGCCGGCAAGAAAGAAACCTGCTGTTATGTAAGGCCTGAACTTCATTCTCTCTGCAACACCGCCTGAAACTATAGCAGAAATACAGGCGGCAAACATGAGAAGGAAGAAAAACCTGACCAGCTCAAGCCCCTGATCGGCCATAAGCCCTGAAGCCGGCTTAATAAAACAGACCTTATGGGCAATGGGATAACCGATAAAGTAGTAGGCAAGGGTGGCAACAGAAACGTCAACGATAATTTTTACGAGAGCGTTAACCTGGTTCTTCTTTCTGACCGTTCCAGCTTCAAGGAAGGCAAACCCTGCGTGCATTGATAGTATCATTACAGCGCCAGCAAGAAGGTAGAAGATGTTAAGGGACTGGAGCAGGCGCTCAATTCCCGCTTCCATTTAGACCTCCTTTCAGGTAATTTCTCCTCCACCCAGAAATTTTAAGCAAATCTGATGCCATTTTCTTTTGGTATTATTCGGTAAATCCAGACAGAGGTGAAAGGATGAGAAAGAGCCTTCTCCTGCTCCCCCTTCTACTGACCTCCTGCGGAATAGCAAGCCTTAACCCGTTCAGTAAACAGGAGGAACCTCAGTACACTCCCTACGCTTCCTACCAGAGCCAGCAGGAGGGTGTTGGCGTTCCTAAAGAAGGGTACAGAAATGCCGTCTACTACATTAAACAGTTCTTTACTCCTGTTGAGGGAGAGATAGTACTGAACAGCTACGACGGCTTTGTAATTGACGTTGGAAAGGAGCAGGGAGTTTCTGTTGGAGACAGGTTTATCTCTGAAAGCGGAGCCGTTTTAAAAGTAACTCAGGTTAAAAAGAACTACTCAATAGCTCTCCCAACACTTGGGAATCCAACAATTGGAGAGAAAGTCCAGAAACTCCTCTACAACAGAGTTCTCTTTATAAACTTCGCAGGGAAGAAAGGAGAGGAGCTCTACAACAAGCTCAAAAAAGAGGTAAAGAACCTCCACCTTGCACCCTACAGCAAGGGGAAAAAGGTAAAGGAGAAGTTTCATCTTAAATATCCGGGAGACTTTAGAAGGAAAGTTCCCGTAGATAAACTTACAGGTTACGACGCCTTCATGATTGCAACCGATGAGGGAGTTGCTCTTTACGACTCAACAAAACACCTTATAAAGTTCTTCCCGTGGAGAGGAGCTCCCCAGAGTTCCATCTCAGTTGCAATGGGCAGCCCCTACAAAGTGGTTTACGACTTTAAAGGCCATGCAACGAGCCTTTTTGTTGCAAACCTGCTGAAAAACCACGAAGAGGCAATACTGGTAAGCGAGGAAAATAGCTTAGACCTCTTTAAACCAACGCCTTACGGTGTAAAACTCATCAAGAAGTTTAAAAATCCGTTCCGCGGCTCCTACCTTTTCCACGTCTGCCCGGTTGACGTTAACAGAGACGGAAAGATGGAATTTGTAGTTGACGGCTTCTATCAGAACTCAAAGAGCGTATCGTCGGGAATCTTCACCCTGCAAAATGGAAAGCTTAGGAAAGTTGCCTCCTCAAAGCTCATACTTTCCTGTTTTGACACAGACGGAGACGGAATAAACGAAACAGTAATGGGACAGACCGTAAGTGAGGAAGGGGATAAGTTCTTCGGCAAAAAAGTTTATAGGCTCAAGCTTTCGGAAGGAAAGCTAGTTAAAGTGAAAAGAATAAAGATTCCAGCAGGATTTCAGGTAACCAGCGCCCAGACGTTCAAAAGCGAAGGGAAGGAATTGTTCGCATACTACGACCTTGATTACTACTTCAACGTCTCAGACGGAGAGAAGCTACTCTGGCGCTCGCCTATCCAGATAGGAGCCTCTCCAAACGCAATATACTGGTACGAGGACGACAACCTCGTTACCTACTACATCACTCCAAAACCAAAGCCTATTGACGTAAACGGAGACGGTAACCAGGAAGTTCTCTTCTCACAGAACAAAAACGCAGTACCGGGAATCCTAAGAAACATCTACACCTTTGATGGTGGAAGAGTTCTCCTACTCTACAGAAGCGGAGACACCTTTAACTGGGAAGAGGCAACATCTCCCATCTACAAGCTGGGAGGAATTGAAGAGTTTGACTATCTACCCCAAGAAGACCTGTTTGTCTCAATATTCACGAAAGTAAACATACTTACCAGACCAAAGTCCAAACTGCTCTTTATAAAACCAAAAATTTAGGAAGAGGGAAAGGTGGAAGCAGCAGAGAAAGTGAAAAAACTAACGGGAAAAAAATGTTTTGACGTTGCGGTTGTTGGAGGTTCAGGTATTGACCTTGGAAAAGCAGAGGTGGAAATACCCTACTCAGAAATACCGGGTATGCCTGAACCGGCAGTTCCAGGCCACAGAGGCCACCTTAAAGTCTTCACCGTTTCAGGAAAATCCCTCCTCTTCTTTGAAGGAAGGTTTCACTACTACGAGGGAAGAGAAGACTGGGAAATAAGGTTCATCCCTCAACTTTCCGCCTCTTTAGGTGTAAAAGTGTTTATACCAACCTGTGCCTCGGGAGCTGTATCAAGAAGGGCTGTAGAGTCAGAAATAGGAGTTATATACGACCATATTAACCTTTTAGGGAGAAACCCTTTAGTTGGACTGATCAAGGAGTACGGAAGCAGAGTATTTGTAAACGGAAAAAAGTTTTACGACAGATCTCTGGTAGAGACCTTTATCAGAGCAGGACTAAACGAGGGAGTAAAGGTTATACCCTCTGTTCTTGCAGCAACGCTGGGTCCCAACTACGAAACTTTCTCTGAAGTAAGGATGCTTGAACTACTTGGGGCAGACTGCGTGAGCATGTCAACGGTTCCAGACGTTATAGCGGCAAACTTCTACGGAATGAAGGTTGTCGCTCTGACGATATTTACAAACGATACCCTACAGGTAGAGGCAAGCCATCATGACGTTTTAAAACTCTCAAAGGAACGAGGAGAAAAGCTGAAAACCGTTTTACTGGAAGGTATCAAACAGGTTAAACTTTAAAAAAGGCCAAGCTGCTTCATAGCGCTGGCAAGCTTCTTTTTGCACAACGGGCAGAAGTCCTCACTCTTGTAGTCTGTATCTGCAAGGGAGTTGGAAAAGTGCATAACGCACTTTGGGTCGGGGCAGTGGGAGAGGCCAAAGACATGCCCCATCTCGTGGGTAACCTCTTTCCTTACCCGTGAAAGAAAGAGCTCTGTACTCTCTGAAAGAAGCCTAGCGTACGAAACTATGCCCCCCTTAAAAGGATAGGCAACACCGAAAACGAAGTTTAAGCTGTCGGAATAGAGGTCGTAAGGGGTAACTGCAACTGCAAAGAGGGCATCGGAGGGTTTCAGAGAGAGGACGTTCTGAAGCTGGACTTCTGCAAGGAGTTGAGAAGTTCTTGAACCTCTGGAGTCGGGAGGGACAATCCCTTCAAATCGGGGAGTAAGTTTAAACTTCTCCCTTATAACTTTCTCTGTTTCCTCCTCAACAGAAGGGAGAGAAACACCAACGGAGAAGAGGGAGCAAACAGCCATTAGTTTTCCCCCTTCTCTTTCTCTTTTATAACCTCCGCTATCTCTTCCGGAGAGAAGAAGTACTCCTCTCCGCAGAAGTTACACTTTATTGAGACGCCTCCTTCTTTCTTTAACTCCTTCAGCTCCTCAACGGGCATGGCAACGAGGCTCCTCTCTGCAACCTCCTTTGAGCAGCGGCACCTGAAGGAGAGCTCCTTTAGAGCCAGAAGCTCGGTAGTAAACCCTTTAAAGAGGAGCTCCGCTATCTCCTCTGGCCTCTTTCCTTCCTTTATAAGGGAACTGACAGGAGGCATAGACTTCACATTCTCCTCAAGCTTAGTAATTGCTTCGTCTGAAGCTCCGGGAAGCGGCTGAGCAAGGAAACCGCCTGCAGCTTCAACCTTTCCGTTTTCTCCAACCAGAACACCTATTGCAACGGCAGAGGGAATCTGTTCCGACTTTAGGAGGTAGTAGGCTATGTCCTGAGCTATCTCTCCGGAGACGATGGGAACGGAGCTCTCGTACGGAGTTCCAAAACCGAGGTCCTTCACAACCGTAAGCGTTCCCTTACCAACAGCCCTGGCTATGTCAAACTTCTTCCTGCCGTTCTCTTCCTTTACAAACAGGGGAACGTCGGGGTTCTGGACAAAACCCCTCACCTCACCTTTTGCGTTGGCCTCTGCAACGACGAGACCTATGGGGCCGTCCCCTTCTATCCTCAGGAGTATCCTCTGATCTGTTCCGTGCTTTAAAAGAGAGGTTAAAAGGATGGCTCCTGTCAGAGCTCTACCGAGAACAGCGGTAGCCATAGGAGAGAGCTTATGTCTAAGCCTTGCTATCTCACATAGGTTTGTCGTCTTAACAACGAAAGCTCTGAGGGCATCTTCCCTCGTTATGGCTATTACGCCGTAATCCCTGTCTTTAAAGTAGTTCTTAAGATCCTCTTTAACCTGCGGAGTCAGCTCCTTTACAAGCTGTTCCCTGGACGGAAGCTGCTTAAGGTTCCTGTTCTCCTCTCTCTTTTCCATCTCTACCCTCCAGCAGTTTAACTATCTCGGCGGGAACGTTATCTCTGTTTGTAAGGGTTAAATGTATGACCTTGAAACGCTTCCGTATACGGGAAACAAGAGGATGAACGTCCTTTATCGGAATTGTTACAAGGGCTGCAACCTCCTCTTCTACCAGACGGGAGACTGCATGCTGAAAGGCTTTTGAGAGGAGCTCCATCTTTCCCACCTCGTCAACCACTACAACCTTTTCCTCATCTATCGCTTCAATTAGAAAAGGAACGGCAAAGGTCTCAAATTTATCAACAAAAACGCCGTACCTACCGACTCTGTAGAGGGAATCTGCCTCAACAGAGGCAAGGAGCTCCTCCTCCCCGTCCGTTCTAACAACTTTAAACCCCCACCTTTTACCATTTACCCTTATCTCTTCTGTCCAGAACCCCTTTGCCTTCTCCCCAAGAAGAGAAACAACCCTTTTAACGGCAGTTGTCTTCCCTATTCCCGGCCTCCCGGTAAGGGCTATTTTCACCTCTGCCTCACAACAGAAAGGGATTCAAGGTCAAGTATCATGTTGTCGTAGGCAGCTATCACTTTTACTCCGGTCTCTTTAGAAATAGAGAGAGCAACCTCCCACGGCTTTGCCGACAGCATTGTCCTTCCAAAGTGGGTAAGGACGGCAAGTTCGGGCTTTAACTCTCCAACTATTACCTTTGCGTCGTCTGCAGAGAGGTGGTCAACTTTAGGGGTTGGCTTTAAAAGAGTTGTATTGATTATCAGGAGTCTGGAACCTCTGTAGGCAGAGAGAAGACCTTCAAAGAACTTAGTATCTGAAACGTAGCTGTAAACGTTCCCTCTCCACCTGAAAACGACCCCGTAGGTTTCAACGCCGTGGACGTGCCTAACAGGAAAAGAGACGCCAACTTCTGAGGAAAGTTCTAGGCTCTTCCCTTCCTCTACAATTTCCGTCCTCTCTATGTGCTGCCTGGTGTACCTGAGAACGACAGGGTCTTCGTCTATACAGTCTGAAGGGCAGATTAAAAGTCCCCTCTTTCTCTTTCCTCCCAGAGTCATAGACTCAAGTATGTGGTTAACGTCTGCACAGTGATCAAGGTGACGGTGGGAGAGGATAACAACGTCTGTCCAGTGAGGCTCAATCCCTTTCCTGTGGGAGTGGACGAAGGCACCGGGGCCGGGGTCAACGTGAACATTAAGGTCTGGAAACCCGAAGTAGAGGCCGCCCGCCTGCCTCTCAAAACCGAACGCCACGTAACGGGCACCTGCAGTTCCCAGGAATACAAGCTTGCCTTTGAGTTTCTCCCTGCCTAACTTCAAGCCGGACAGATACCTCTCTTACTCTTCCTTATAAATTCAACCATTTCAAGAACTTCAGGAACATCCCTGAACTCCTCCTCAACTCTTCCCAGCGATACAAGAAGGGGTTCGTCTGTTTTAAAGATTATCTCAAAGGCGGTAGTGAGAGCTCTTATCGTCTCCCTGCCGAACCCCCTCCTCTTTAAACCCACTATGTTGATACCCTCAAGCCTCGCTCTGTTTCCCTGAGCAACTACGAAGGGAGGAACGTCTCTGTGAACGGCAGAGGCTCCCCCAACCATGGCGTGTTTACCTATTCTGACAAACTGGTGAATGCCGGTAAGGCCACCTATTACGGCAGACTCTCCTATCTCAACGTGTCCTGCAATCTGAACGGCGTTTGCAACTATGGCATTCTTCTCTATTCTAACATCGTGGGCAACGTGAACGTAGGCCATAAGGAGAACGTTATCTCCAACGTAAGTAACGCCTCCTCCTCCTTCTGTCCCTTTGTGGATCGTTACATACTCCCTGACTTTTACTCCGTTACCTATAATAACTTCCGTATCTTCCCCTTTGAACTTTAAGTCCTGGGGAACGACACCTATGTGGGAGGAGAAAATCTCACAGTTTTCACCGATCGTCGTTCTACCCTCTATAACGGCACCCTTCCTGATGACAGTTTTCTTACCTACTTTAACTTTGCTTCCAACGTAGGCAAAGGGCTCTACTACAACGCCCTCGTCAAGCTCTGCTCCCCTCTCTACTACAGCAAGCGGGTGAATCTGAACCATCACTTCCTCGCGATCATGGCCATTATCTCAGCATCGCAGACGAGATCATCTCCGACGAAGGCCTCTCCTTTCATCTTTGACATTCTCTTCTTTATCACTTTTGGCTCAAGAACAAACCTGACAGTGTCTCCGGGTTTGACCGGTTTCCTAAACCTTGCTTTATCAATTCCCATAAAGTAAACAACGTACTCTTCAGGGGAGATGTTAAAGGACTTAAACATAAGGATACAACCGACCTGAGCCATTGCCTCTACGAGAAGGGCTCCCGGGAAAATCGGGTGACCGGGAAAGTGTCCTTGAAAGAAAGGTTCGTTCATCGTAACGTTTTTAATGCCTACTATTCTCTTCTTAGGTTCAAACTCAATTATCTTGTCAACGAGAAGAAAGGGATACCTATGAGGAATAACTTCCATTATTTCAGTAATGTCCATTACCAACTTAAGCCTCCTGTATCCTTTTTTAGGAGGACAACGGCCTGGGCAGAGATTCCCTCCTCTCTCCCCTCAAAGCCGAGCCTCTCGGTCGTTGTAGCTTTTACCGAAACCTGAGAGGGAAGTATACCAAGAACGGAGGCGATTTTCTTTCTCATTTCCGGTACGTACGGAGCAAGGCGAGGCCTCTGGGCTACAACAACGGAATCTACGTTAACGACCTGGTATCCCTGGTCTTTGATGAGGAAAGCCACTCTGCCGAGGAGTTTAAGGCTGGAAATTCCGCTGTATTCAGGGGAAGTATCGGGGAAGTGCTGACCTATGTCACCGAGAGAGAGCGCTCCCAGCAGTGCATCGCAGATTGCATGAATCAGAACATCTGCATCTGAGTGGCCTTTAAGACCCTTCTCGTGGGGAATTTTAACCCCGCCTATTACGAGGTCATACCCGGGTTCAAGGGTGTGAACGTCGTAGCCGATACCGACTCTAAACATTTAGGCAAGTCGGCTCCTTATCAGTTTTTCCACCTCTTCCCTTATAACCTTCTCTGCTATTTCGGGAATTACCTCCCAGGCTATCTCTCTTATTATCTCCTCTACCTTCTCCTCAGGAACGGTAACCCCAGATACTTTTTCCACTTTCTGTTTAACTTCCTCTTCTGCTCTTTTAACTATTTCTTTTTCAGATTCCCCTTTCTCCTTCTTCTCCTCAACAGTTTCTTCTACAGTAACAGGTGACTTCTCTCTCTCTCCAGATTCTTCAACTTCAACTGGAATAACGGGAATGCTCTCCCGGAGCTCTTTCTCTACCGGAATAACAGGAACTTCCTCTTCCGAAATTTCGGCCACACTCTCTTCAGGTTCCAATCCTAAACTTACAGTTTCAAACTCTTCACTTTCAGAAGGCAAAACAAGTTCAAGTTTCTCTTCTGGTTTAGAAGCCTCTTTTCTCGCCTTTCTCAAAAGGTCAAGAAGTTCTTCTACTGTAAACGGTTTTTCAAGGGCTTCGTAAGCACCAAGGGAAAGGGCTTTTTCCCTGTCAAAGCCTTCAGCTTTATGACCTATAACAACAACAGGAACTCCTCTCCTTAAAATCTCTGGAATTAAGTCGTACGCAGATCCCCCCGAAATAGAGACGTCAATAAGGGCTAAGTCCGGTTTCTCGGCAGCAGCTATGTTAAGAGCCTCTTTTGGAGTGTAAGCGTGAAGAACGTTCACTCCCCTTAGAGATAGAACAATTTCAATAAGTTTATGCCAGGTTTTCTTATCATCTACGTAAAGAAGCTTCATTTCTCACCTCTTCCAGTTTTTTCTTAGCATCTTCCAGAAGGACAACCAGCTCTTTTGAGTTGATAGCCTGATCATCAAGCTCTTTCACAAACGATGAGAGATCTTCGTTTTTAAAGGAAGCCGCAAGGGCTGTTAATTCTCCTTTAACAAGAAGAGCATTAAGCTTTTTTGAGAGCTCTATCGCCGTATTTAAGGAGTCCACAGCCGGTTCAAGTAACGAGGGATCAAATGCAGGTACCGGTTTTGACTCCTTCTCTTTCATTTTAAGAAGGAGGTTGGTTACATCGTTTCTGAGAATAATCAGGTTGTCTTTTATTTGAGTAAGAAGAGACTCATCTATACGGGGAAGGTTAAATTCTATTTCTCTTAGCCTGTTTTCTGTGTCATCAAGCAGGGAAATGCTGTTTTTTGAGAGGTCTAACTGGTGAAGCTCCCTCTTCAATCTCTCTATCTCAGACAGAAGTCCGGACACTTCCTGCTTAAGTTCCTCTACGTTCCCTTGCCGTATCTCTTTCAGCCTTCCGCTTATCTCTTCGGCAAGGTGATTTAATCTATCTACAAGACCATCTACCTTCTCCTCTACTTTTAAGAAGTCAGGTTGATGTTCTTCTCTCTTTGAGAGTAAGCGAGAAATAAGTATACCCATGAAAATACCTATTCCTGCAAAAGTTATGGCAACAACTAACGTAACAGCCCCTAAATCCATTTCCTCTTCCTCATCTTCTTGGTTGTAATTCTAATGTAAGTATATCGTAAATTTTTCCAACAGGAAGTCCCATAACGTTGTAATAGT
Source organism: Thermovibrio sp. (assembly GCA_015490195.1). GTDB lineage: Bacteria > Aquificota > Aquificia > Desulfurobacteriales > Desulfurobacteriaceae > Balnearium. The sequence continues at coordinate 8,179 of WFYG01000045.1, read as the reverse complement.
CACCGTCTATTCGTTCTATGAAGAGAGCTCCTTTACCCTGAACGCCGTAGGCTCCCGCCTTATCAAGGGGTTCGCCTGTTGAAATGTACCACTCTATCTCTGAAGCCGTGAGCCTTTTAAACTTTACCCTGGTCTCTTCGTAGGAGGAGACGATCTTGTCTTCCAAAAGAATTGAGAAACCGGTTATTACGGTGTGCCAGGAACCAGAGAGACGTTTAAGGTACTCAACAGCCTCTTCAAGAGAGGAGGGTTTTCCGAGAATTTCGTCCCCTAAAACAACTATTGTGTCTGCCGAAAGGCCAACCTCTCTCGGTTGAATGAGTCCTCTGGCAGCCTCAAGTTTGAGTTTTGAGTTCTCTACAGCAGTTTTGTAAGGAGAAGGAAAAACTCTCTCTTCAGCCTCAACCTTTATAACTCTGAATTTGAATCCTGCCATTTCAAGGATCTCTCTTCTCCTGGGTGAAGAGGAAACCAGAGCTATTTTAAGACTTTCTCTTATCACCTATCACCCCCAGAAGCTTGAGCATCTCTTTAGCCGCTTCCTGTTCTGCAGCCTTTTTTGACCTGCCTGTACCAACGGTTATAAGGTCTCTAACTCTACACTCCACCCTAAAGGTTTTCTCGTGTTCAGGCCCCTCTGTCTCTACGAGGGTGTAGGAAGGAAGCTCCTTAAACTCCCTCTGGGTAATCTCCTGAAGGTAGCTTTTAAAGTCCTTATAGGTAATGGCGTTCTCCAGTATATCCCATAGTTTCCCTAAGAACTTCTCCCTGAATATCTCTTTGGCCTTCTCAAACCCTGCGTCTAAGTAGAGAGCTCCGAAAACAGCCTCAAAGACATCGCAAAGGAGAGAGGACTTTTTGCTTCCCCCACTCCTCTTCTCTCCCCTGCCAAGGTAGAGGAACTTCCCAAGGTCTATGGTTTTTGCAAGCTCAGAGAGTGAGGGCTCGCTGACCAGGAAAGAGCGGATCTGGGAGAGCTCCCCCTCACTCTTTTCAGGAAACCTCTTTATAAGCTCTTCACTAACTATGAGACCGATAACAGCGTCCCCTAAGAACTCTAAAACTTCGTAGTTTTCGCCGGTCTCCTTCTCAAAAGCGAAGGAACGATGGATGAGAGCTCTCTTTAAAAGTCCTTTATTTTTAAAAGAGTAACCAAGCCTCCTCTCAAGCTCAGCCAGTTTCTCTCTCCTTATCAACCTTCGTACCTCTTCAGGACGAGGCAGGCGTTTGTTCCACCAAAGCCAAAAGAGTTTTTAAGAACGTACCTGACGTCGGTCTTAACGGCCTTGTTTGGCGTGTAGTCAAGGTCACACTCAGGGTCGGGCTCCTCGTAGTTAATTGTCGGAGGAATAACGCCGGTTTGAAGAGTCATAACTGATGAGACGACCTCAACTCCTCCGGCAGCTCCGAGAAGGTGGCCTATCATGGACTTTATACTGCTTATCTTCACTTTATAGGCGTGCTCCCCGAAAACCCTTTTTATCGCCATCGTCTCAAAGAGGTCGTTGAACTTTGTTGAAGTTCCATGGGCGTTTATGTAGTCTATCTCTTCCGGCTTTACTCCAGCGTCCTTCAGGGCATTTGCCATAGCTCTCGCGGCACCCTCTCCTCCCGGAGCTGGAGCGGTCATGTGGTAGGCGTCTCCGCTGGTTCCATACCCTACAACCTCTGCAAGTATCTTGGCTCCCCTCCTTTTTGCATGCTCAAGCTCTTCAAGAACAACAATTCCTGCACCCTCTCCCATTACAAAGCCGTCTCTGTTCTTCTCAAAAGGCCTGCTGGCCTTCTCAGGCTCGTCGTTACGTGTAGAGAGGGCTTTAGCGGCAGCAAAACCTGCAACTGCTAAGGGGGTTATACAGCTTTCAGTTCCTCCGGCGACCATAACGTCTGCATCGCCGTACTGGATAGTCCTGTAGGCCTCTCCTATTGCGTGGGTTCCCGTTGCACAGGCAGTAACAACGGAGATGTTAGGACCTTTATATCCGAATCTGATTGAGACAAGGCCTGAAGCCATGTTTATTATCTCCATGGGAACGCAGAAAGGAGATACACGCCTTGGTCCCTTCTCCCACAGTATTTTCAGCTGTTGCTCTATCGTTGAAAGACCACCAATTCCCGAACCTATGAGAACACCAACCCTCGTTTTATCTACGTCTGACTCTTCCAAACCTGAACTCTTGACAGCCTGAACGGCAGCCCCAACTGCAAACTGGATGAAAGGGTCTGTCCTCCTGACCTCTTTCCTGTCAAAGTACTCCAGTGGGTCAAAGTCTTTTACCTCTCCAGCTATCTGGACGGGATAGCCTTCAGGATCAAACTTTGTGATTCTGCCGATTCCAGACTTTCCCGCCGTCAGGCTCTCCCAGAATTTGCTGACGGAGCTCCCCACAGGCGAAATAACTCCCAGTCCTGTAACAACAACTCTCCTTCCCATTTTTCTACTCCTTAGAACTTTATGAGTGAAAATACGGGGTATCCTCTCTCCTCAATTTTCTTCCTTCCTTCAAGGAAGGTAAGCTCTAAAAGGAAGTCAACGCTTATGATGTTTCCTCCTAACTTCTCAACAAGGTCTATTGCTGCACTCATTGTTCCGCCTGTTGCAAGAACATCGTCTATGAGAACTACTTTCGTTCCCTCCTGTATGGCATCTTCGTGTATCTCTATGCTGTCCTCTCCGTACTCCAGAGTGTATGTGGCTTTAATTGTTTTATAGGGAAGTTTTCCGGGCTTCCTGATTATGGCAAGTCCGGCTCCAATTTTATAGGCAAGGGCTGCTGCAAGTATAAATCCCCTTGACTCTATCCCTGCAACTATCTCAACTCCTGCACCGATGTATCTGTTTCCTATGTAGTCTATAACCTTTTGAAAAGCCCAGGGTGTATGGAGAAGAGGGGTTATGTCTTTAAAGACTATTCCGGGTTTTGGAAAGTCTGGAACGTCTCTTATGAGGGACTTAAGCTCCTCTATCTCCTTATGAATGTTTAAGTCTGTTTCGTTAAAGCTCATTTCTCCTCCAGGTTGAGCAGTTTTTTGACAATTTTAACAGCTTGCTGGGCGTCTCCGCCGTAAATACCGCCTATTGACTCGGCATACTCGGGAGTTACAACAGCTCCTCCAACTATTACAGGTATATCAAGCCCCGCTTCTCTTATGGCTTTAATTGTTTCTTCCATGGCGGGAAGGGTTGTAGTCATAAGGGCGCTGAGACCAACAACGTCTGCCCTCTCTTTTTTAGCGGCCTCAACAACTTTTTCAGGAGGAACGTTAGTTCCGAGGTCAACAACGTCAAAACCGCTGTTTTCAAGCATTGTTATAACGATGTTTTTCCCTATCTCGTGGACGTCTCCGTGAACTGTTGCCATAACTATCTTCCCGCCAAGCTTAACGTCTCCTCCTTTCTTTTTCATTTCCCTCTTTAGAATCTCAAAAGCAGACTGAACGGCCTGTGCAGACCTGAGCATCTGGGGAAGGAATATCTCTCCCTTCTCAAACCGCTTTCCGACAACGTCTAAGGCAGGAATGAGAGCTCTATCGCTTATCTCAACCGGATCAAACTCTGAGAGAGCTCTCTCCGTCGGCTCAACAATTCCCTCCCTGTCTCCCTCTAAAACTTTCCGGAATATTTCACCTAAAACGCCGGGGGGAGCTCCCTCTTCCTCTTTAGACTCCCCCCTCTCTTCCTTTTTCTCTCCTTTGGGCTCAAACTCTAAAGAGACCTTCTCTCCTCCGACAAAAGAGCAGGTGAGTTGGCAGATTTTTTTGAGGAGCTCCCTGCACTCTTTATCCTCTCCTTTGGGTTTATAGTTCTGGAACTTCTCAACGAACCTCTGGGCTCCCCTGTCTTTACCTACAAGAACGTCTGAAGCGTAGATAGTCTCAACCATTCTGGAGTCGCCTGTATTGACTATTCCAGAGTCAAGGCCGTTGTAGATGGCCATTGCCATAAAAGCCGAGTTTATGAGAGGGCGGGCAGGAAGTCCAAAGGAGACATTGCTTACTCCCAGAGTTGTGGCTATTCCAAACCGTTCTTTAACGAGCCTTATAGCCTTTAAAGTTTCAACGGTGGAGTCTGGCATTGCGCTGACTGCAAGGTTTAAAACGTCTGCAACTGTTGAGTCCTTTGATATTCCTAACTTTTGACATTCACCTAAGAGCCTCTTCACTATCTCAACCCTATCATCTGCCTTCTCTTTCAGTCCTTCGTCGTCTATGGCAAGGAGCAGGACGTTGGCTCCGTACTTTTTCACCAGAGGAAGAATATTTTCTATGTCTTTCTCTTCGCCGGAACAGGAGTTAACGATCGGCCTCCCGTCGCACATTTTCAGGGCTTCTTCAATAGCTTTCGGGTCTTTACTATCAATAACGAGGGGAAGGTCTGTCGTCTCCATTACAACTTTTATGGCCTCTCTCATTGCAGAGGGCTCGTCTATTCCGGGAACGCCAACGTTAACATCTAAAAGGTCTGCTCCCTCCTCTGTCTGTTTTTTGGCCTCTTCTTTTACTATCGAGAAGTCGCCCTTTTTAAGGGCTTCCTGAAGCCTCTTTTTACCAGTTGGGTTTATCCTTTCTCCTATTATCCCTGTAGGGTGGCCACTTCCTAAAAAAACAAGTTTTGTTCTACTGGCAACTTTCACGCCTCTAATCGGGTCTCTCTTTACTGGCTTCAGGTCTTTAACTGCCTCTTTTATTGCCCTTATGTGGTCTGGAGTCGTTCCGCAGCAGCCCCCTATTATGTTTGCTCCCGCTTTTACAAACTCAACAGCGTACTCACCAAAGGTTTCAGGAGGTTCAGGGTAGATTGTCTTCCCGTCTTTTAGAATCGGGAGGCCGGCGTTTGCATAAACAACTATGGGAGTTTCGGTTACAGATGCCATTCTTTTCACAAGGTCTACAAAGCTCTCAGGCCCTAAGGAGCAGTTGGCTCCAACTGCGGCAACTTTAAAACCCTCAAAGATTGCAGCCGAAACTTCAGGGGGAGTTCCAAGGAGGGTTCTTCCGTCTTCCTGATAGGTCATACTGACCATAACGGGAAGGTCGCAGACCTCCTGAGCCGCAACAACTGCAGCCTTTGCCTCTTTTATATCAGACATGGTTTCAATCAGGATTAAATCTGCTCCCGCCTCTGCTCCTGCCTCTATCTGCTCTTTAAAGACGTCAACAATTTCGTCAAAGGTGTAGTCTCCAACCGGCTCAACGAAAACGCCGGTGGGACCTACAGAGAGGGCAACGAGAGCTCTCCCTCTGGCAACTTCCTTTGCAATCTTTACTCCGGCTGCCGTGAGTTCTTTCACTCTATCTTCTAGGCCGTAGTGTGAAAGCTTTATCCTGTTGCTGCCGAAGGTATTTGTTTCAATTATGTCTGCTCCCGCCTCTATGTACTCAGAGTGTATCTCCTTTAAGACTTCCGGTTTTTCTACGTTGAGGAGCTCCGGCGCATAGTTAACGTCAACCCCCTTCTTCATAAGCATTGTTCCCATTCCGCCGTCTAAAACCCAGATACGCTCAGATTCTGAGAAGGGGTTTTTTGACAAGTTCGCCTCCTGAAAAGTTTTTAAACTGAAGGAATTATAAAGGTTATTATTTAAAGTGAGAAATTACCCTCTCAGCCTCTTCAAGAACCTGACCGATAACCCACTCAGACTTCGGTTTTCCCTTAGGGCAGTAGCGCTCCTTTTCAGAGTAGAGACAGCCGCAGTACTGTTGACGGTAGAGACCCTCTGCCTTTGAAATCTCTATTCCCTCTTTCCATCCTTCCCTGAAGTCAACGTTCAGGAATTTCACTCCGAATTTCTGAGCTGCACTCTCTGCAAGAGGAACCATCAGTTCCCGCTTTTGGTATTTTGAGTAGAAAAGAGTGGAGGTAAAGGCATCAAACTTTCCCTTCTTTGCCACAGCTGCCGCCATCTCAAGGCGCATTGAGTAGCAGATCTGACATCTTACGGGCTTTTCTTCCCTGAAAGCAACGGCTCTGAACCACTTTTCAGGCTCGTAGGTGTCAAAGTAGATAACCTTTATGTTCTCTATCCTTTCCAGCTTCTTAACGGTTTCCATACGCTTAACGAACTCTGTACAGGGGTGAATGTTGGGGTTGTACCAGAGACCTACTACTTCGTATCCCTTTTCTTTCAGCCACTTTATAGGGTAGCAAGCACAAGGAGCACAACAGATGTGAAGAAGAACTCTCACTCCTCAAGCTCCACGTCTAGATCTGTCTTTACCTGGTTTTTGCCGGAACGCTTTGCAAGGTATAAGGCTTTATCGGCCTTTTCAACAATCGCCGTTTCGTCAAGCCCGTCTCTCATCATCGCAACGCCGAGGCTTATCGTTACAGGTATCTGAACGTCTTTGTATTTGAAGAGGTGTTTCTCTATTGACTTCCTGAGCCTCTCTGCGACTCTCAAAGCCTGGCTGAAGGTAACCCCGGGAAGGAGAATTGCAAACTCCTCTCCGCCGTAGCGGGCTATAACGTCTCTGGCTCTCAGCTGGCTTTTAAGAACCCGTGCAAGCTCCTGGAGAACGTAATCACCGGCCTGATGGCCATAGGTGTCGTTGATTTTTTTGAAATCGTCTATATCAATCATTATCAGAGCAAATGGGTAGTTCCTTCTGTAGAAGTCGTTGACCATGTCTGAGAGAGCTCTGTCAAAGCTTGCTCTGTTTGCAACCTGCGTCAGGAAATCAATAGTTGCTTCTTTTTTCCTTTCCTCAAGCTCTTCAGTTAACTTTTTTATCTGGCTGTTGGCCTCCTCAAGCCGTTTTTTGAGCTCTTCGTTCTGCTTCCTTATTTCCTGGAGCTCCACGAGAACCTGACCGACCATGTCCTTTACTGAACGGTCTTCTACGTTCTCCTTTATCTCCTTAAAGGACTCCTCTTTCCTGGAAAGGTTCTGGTTGTGTCTTTCAAGACTCTCTATTACACTGTCTATTTCAGAAACTATCTCAGAAGCTACCCTTTTTACAAGTTCTTTCTCCTCCGGTTCAACTTCTATAAGAACGTTCTCAACTTCCGTTGTAGTTGGATATTTCTCCTTAAAGAGCCCCATTATCTCAAGGTCTGAGAGCTTCAGGTCGTTTTCCAGTATGTAGCAGAATATTTCAAACCAGAGGACGTAGTTTTCCGGTATGAGGGGAATGTTGTTCCTGGCAAGGAAGCGGAGCTCCTCCTTTGCAATCTCCGTTATCTTCTGGAGTTCGGAAGGAGTGAGTTTCTTTTTTTCTCTTACCTGCTTCAGCAGTTTGCACTCTATTTTTCTCTCTCCCATATCAGCTCAACCCCCGCTCCCTTAAAGCTGTTCTGAAAGGGCATACTAAGTTTAACAGATTTTATTCTAACAAAATCGGGATTCCATTTTTTAAGAATATTATTCAACAAGTTATCTTGAAACTCCTCAATGTATGTATAGGTCTCCTCTGAAACTTCCAGAACTGTCCTGTAAAGCTCCTGATAGTCAACAAACTCCTCTGAGGAAACTTCAACATCAAGCTCAATCTCCACTCCCAACTTCCTCTCTTCAGGGTAAACTCCGCACTTAACGTGAAGTTTTAAACCTTCAATAAAGACCGTTCTCTTAACCTTCCCTTTCGGCTGCAATTCGCTCTGCCTCCTCAACCAGTCTCTCTAAAGCTTCTGACTGAGAGAGCTTATCTATTACCTTTCCCTTAACAAAGAGGATAAAGTAGTCGCCTGCGCCGGCTATTCCAACATCGGCAAACATCGCCTCTCCGGGGCCGTTTACTGCGCAACCCATAACTGCAACCTTCAGTGGAACGTCTATGTGTTCCAATCTTCTCTCAACCTCCTCCGCCAGCGTTTCAACATCAACCAGGCACCTTCCGCACGTAGGACAGGAAATAACTTCAACTCCCCGTTTTCTGAGCTCTAAGAAAGAGAGGATTTTGTAGGCTATCTTTACTTCCTCTTTTGGGTGAGTTGATAGGGAGATTCTTACGGTATCTCCAATTCCTTCATACAGGAGTATTCCAACTCCAACAGCCGATTTAACGGCTCCGGAAATGAAAGTTCCAGCCTCTGTTATGCCGATATGAATCGGATAGTCTGTTTTCTCTGCAAAGAGTTTGTTGGCAATAACGGTAGTTTTAACTTCCGAGCCTTTCAGTGAAAACTTGAGGTTTGTAAAGCCTATGTCTTCAAAACGTTTTGCGTAATCAAGTGCTGTTT
>WFYG01000044.1 GCA_015490195.1 Thermovibrio sp. | reverse complement strand
TTTAACCTGCTCTTCCTTAACTTTTAGCTTTAAAGAGCGTTTCAGTATTAGAACTTTCAGCTGAGAAGGTGTTAAAGCAAAAGCGTTAACGGGAATAAGAAGGGTAAGTGCGGCGGTTAGAAGCCTCAACTGTTACCTCTCTGCTTTCCTGTGTGGGAAAATAATATAATAACGGAAAGGAGGAGGAAGGAGCTGTTATGGACAGGAGAGATTTCCTTAAGGCTTCTCTTTTCTACGCTGCACTCTTTACATTTGGAAGGGGGCCGGCAAGGGCAGAAGCCGTTCCCATTCCCGGGAAGGATCCGAGGATGATAGTTCACAGCCCAAGGTTTGCCGTTATGGAGACTCCCCTTGAGCTTCTGAGGAAGTACGAGATTACCCCGAAGGAGATACTCTTTACGAGGAACCACTTCCCGATAGTTGGGCCCAACTCCTTTATGGCCACCCTCTCGCCCATCATTGACGACAGCTGGAGCGTAAGGGTTACGGGGCTTGTTGAGAGGCCGGGGAAGATAACTGTAGGTGAGCTAAAGAAGATGGATATGGTTGAGATTACCTGCGTCCTCCAGTGTTCAGGGAACGGAAGAGCGTTCTACGCTAAAAAGGCCAAAACCCCCGGAACCCAGTGGAAGTACGGAGGAATGGGAAACGTTAGGTGGAAGGGGGTGAGGCTTTCAGACGTCCTTGACTACCTCTCTGTGAAACCTTCAAGGTTTGTAAGGTTCATAACCGCAGACGGAAAGGACAGGCCCCTCATTAGGAGAGGACCTGACTTCGTCCACAGCGTTCCCTTCCACGACGCCGTAAGGAGGGCAATTCTGGCCGTTGAGATGAACGGCGAGCCCATACCGGCAGTCCACGGAGGACCTGTAAGGCTCGTCATACCCGGCTACTACGGAACGATGAACATAAAGTGGCTCACCGAAATCTGCCTGACGCACGTTGAGACCCCATCAAAGTTCCAGCAGAAGGCCTACAGGGTTCCCCTCTTTCCCGTTAAGCCGGGGGAGCTCTCCCCGAGGCAGTTCACCCCCAAAAACAGCAGGCCAAACTGGAGGATGAGAACAAAGTCTGTAATTTTCTTCCCGAGGGAGTTTGACAGGGTTAAGTCCGGAAACGTAAAGGTTAGGGGAGTTGCCTTCAACGACGGAACCGTTCCGATCAGGGAGGTTTACGTATCGGCGGATAGGGGGAATAGCTGGCTCAGGGCAAAGATAGTCAAGGACTACGGTCCATACGGCTGGTACTTCTGGGAGGCCGACTTGAGGCTTAGAAAGGGAAAAGTGGAGCTCCTTTCAAGGGCCATTGACGACTGGGGAAGGGGACAGCCCCTTGACGGGACTTCCCGCTGGAACCCTAAAGGTTACGAGTGGAACGGCGTTGATAGAGTAGAGCTGGAGGTGGTTTAGTGGGAGCAGCGGTTCTTATCCTTTTCCTCTTTTCAGCCGTCTCTGCAGGGGAGCTCCCCCAAGGTAAGGGGAAATGCCTCGTTGAGAGGAAGTGTCAGGCCTGCCACGGCCTTAAGAACCTGATTGAGTCAAAGGGAATAAGCAGGAAGGAGTGGGAGGACGTAGTTGAAGAGATGAAGGACTACGGCCTTGAGGTAACAGAGAAAGAGGAGAAGGAGATAGTTGACTACCTGTCAAAGTACTTGGGGCCGGAGAAGGAGAGGGCGGGGAGCTCTAACCCCCGCTAACCTTCTCTCCCTTCTTCTCAGAAACCTTCTCCCTCAGGAAGTTGAACCAATCTTCAAGACCCTCACCGGTCTTTGCCGAAACGACAAAAACCTTTAGGTTCGGATTGAGAGAGAGAGCTTCCTGTTTTACCTTCTCAACGTCAAAGTCAAAGTAGGGAAGGAGGTCTGACTTTGTAATAATGAAAACATCTGACGTTTTAAAGGCCTTCGGATACTTGGCCGGCTTGTCCTCACCCTCAGGAACGGAGATGAGAACAACCCTTATGTGCTCTCCTAAGTAGAAAGAAGACGGGCAGACAAGGTTTCCAACGTTCTCAATAAAGAGGACATCAGGGTAGCCATCCATCTGTTTCTCAAGGGCATGGAATCCTTTGTGGACTAAAGGAGCCTCAAGGTGGCAGGCACCTCCAGTTGTAAGCTGAACAGCAGCAGCCCCTTTTGCCCTTACCCTTTCAGCATCCCTTTCTGTTTCAATGTCTCCTTCAAGAACTCCTATCTTCAGCTCATTTTTCAGGGCTTCAATGGTCTTCTCAAGGAGAGTCGTCTTTCCAGAACCCGGAGAGCTTATAAGGTTTATGGCAAGAATCCCGTGGCGGTCAAAGTGTTCCCTGTTTGACTGTGCAACCCTTTCGTTCTCACTCAAAAGACTCTTCTTAATCTCAACGTTCCTCTTAGTTGTGTCGTCTGAAACTACAAAGTGGTCGTGTTCGTGGCTGTGGTCGTGCTGTCCGCACCCGCATACATCACACATTTTCTACCTCCTTTATCGCTATTACTCCCCCTGCAACCCCTCCCATGAATTCCTGAGCTGCCAGAACCCTGAAGCCGCTTTTATTGAGGAGAGCAACAAATTCAGACATTGTAAAGAAGTTCTCTATAGACTCAAACAGGTAATCAATGGCCTCTTTGCTCTTTGTTATAAGGCGGCTCAAATTCATAAAGCTTTTAAACAGGTAGTTGTTCAACTTAAACAACATGTCTCCTTTATTGGGCTTGAAGAAATCAAGAACAGCCCAAACACCACCTTTTCTCAAAACTCTCAAAGACTCTGAAACTGTAAGATACGGTTCCGGTGAATTCCTGACGCAAAAAGAGGAAAAGAGAACGTCAACTACAGAATTTCTTAAAGGGAAAAATCTGTTATCAGAACATATATAATAGCCGCTATTTTCCAGTCTCTCTCTGGCAAGATGAAGAAGCGGTTTGCTTATATCACAGTTCAGAATTTTCACTCCCGGTTTTTCTTCAAGGAGGAGCTCCCCCATATTCCCGGCACCGGAGCAGAAGTCAACTATAACCTCAGGCTCTGGAACTACAGAGAGAGCTCCCCTTATTAGAGCTCTCCTCCATCTGTTGACCTGAACAGGGCTTGAAAGCCTGTTTATAAACTTTTCATAGTAAACGGCAAAATCGCTGTTGAATATCTCCTTAACCCTCATCTACACCTCTATTTCAGCATCTACAACTTCAAGCTCTTCACCTGAGAGGAGTTTTAAATTTATAGAACCACACTGGGGGCACTCAGGAAAGAAAACCGTCTCAACTTCAAACTCCTTACCACACTCGTTACACCTGTAGAGAATCGGCGTCTCCTCAACTATTAGCTCTGCTCCTGCTAACTTTGGGAACTGCTCTTTCAGGGCGTTAAATGCAAAAACGAAAGAGTCAACAACAATTCCTGAAAGCTTCCCTATCTTTACACGAACCTTTAAAACCTTCTTTGCTTTTTCCTTCTCTGCCATCTGATTCAGGGAGTCTAAAAGACCCATTGCAAGAGACGTTTCGTGCATTACCCTTCCCCTTCAAGGGCTTCAAGAACCTCATCCAACGCCTGCCATATCTCCTCTGCCGCCTTCTCGTCTATCTTCTCTATAGCGTTCCCTACATGAACCATCACGTAGTCTCCCTCTTTAACCTCATCTTCTGGAAGAAGCATAAGGCTGATAGTTCTTCTAACCCCTTTCGCCTCCGCAACGGCCATGGGGTAGTTAATCTCAACAACCTTCATGGGAACTCCCACGCACATTTAAGCCTCCTTTACCTTTTCTTCCCACCAGATGTTTGGGTCTTCCGGCCTTTCCTTTAACTTTGGCTCTACTCCCCACTCTTTAAGAATTTCTAAAACTCTTCCTTCAACTTCTGGAAGTTTTGCCTCAAGCTCAGGTGTCAATCCTGTTCCAGTCTCAACAGATTTTGGAATAATTCCTATCAGTTTTACATCTTCCGGACAGGTTCCCTTAATTTCATTAAGAAGGAGAACTTCCTGAAGTCCCAACTGGTGGGGAGAGAGCTTCAAGGGAAGTTTATCTATGAAGAAATCCTCTTTTTCGTATATTTTTATTTCCCCGGGCTCTCCTTTAGCTTTTACAACGTCAATGATTAAGAGCTTGTCAAGGTAGTCTATTTCAGGAGAGAGGAAAATTCCTGCAGTTCCACCATCTATCAGAACAACATTTTCGGGAAAATCGTACTTTGCCTTTAACAGATAGAGAAGCTTTACTCCAAAGCCCTCATCTCTCAGAAGAATGTTTCCAACTCCCATAAGACCAATTTTCATTTTTCCTCCAAATTAAAAATGGGGGAGCCCCACTCCCCCATCCCTTCTGTAGAACTATTTGATTTACTGCTCTTTCTTTGCGAATTTAAAACCGTCAAAGATAGATGAGATAAGGCCTTCAGGATGTTTGATGTCGTTCCAGATAACTATGTAGATATGAACCATTGCAAACCATGCGAAGTACCAGTTAAGGATGTAGTGGATAAACCTTGCCTCCTGCTGTGTTCCGAAAAGTGAAGCACCGATTGACGTAAAGATGCTTCCTTCTGGGTAGAGGAGGTAGAGGCCTGTTAAAAACTGAACAATGGCAAGAAGAATTGTGAAGAAGTAGGCAGTTCCGGCAAGGGCGTTGTGGCCGAGCCTCTCCTCGTGGTGGTCTGTAAGGTAAGCGTAGTAAATGAGTGTTGAAAAGAGGTTTTTTATGTTTCTGCCGGTTATGGGAAGGAAGTCCCAGACCCTCTCGTATTTGTTACCGAAGAACCACAGGTAGAGCCTTGCAAGGACTGCGCAGGTGAAGAGCATTCCAGCTATGAAGTGGATCCAGCGCATTGTAGCCATTGTAAACTGGTGGCTTCCTTCAAGCCAGGTGTTTGTCCAGGGCCAGTGGATGTAAAGACCTGTAACTATGAGGGTGAATATTGAAGGAGCAAACGTCCAGTGAAAGAGCCTCAGGAGTATGCTCCAGACGTATTTCTTCTCGTAAACAGCCATTTTTTCCCTCCTCATTGGCTTTAGGAGGGAGGGGAGCTCCCTCCCTGAAATTAAAGGACTTTAATCTTCGTAATCTCGTTTCCTTCCGGATCGACAAGGTGAACGGCACAGGCGATACAGGGGTCAAAGGAGTGAACAGTTCTGAGAACCTCAAGGGGCTTCTCAGGATCTGCGAGTGGGTTACCGATGAGGGATGCCTCGTATGGACCGTGCTGTCCCTTATCGTCCATCGGAGAGGAGTTCCAGGTTGAAGGAACAACTGCCTGGTAGTTCTTAATCTTACCGTTTTCAATTACAGTCCAGTGGGAGAGAGTTCCCCTTGGAGCCTCGTGGAAACCACAACCCTTAATTTCGCCGGCAGGGTAGCTTGGCGGATTGTAGATCTCAAGGTCGCCACGGCCAATGTTGTCAACAAGCTGCTCCCACTGTTTCAGTGCAAGATCGGAAGCAACCTTAGCCCTGAGGGCCCTTGCAAGGTGCCTTCCTGGAGTGGACTGGAGAACATTGATGTCAATACCGTCAGAGCTTTCTCCAAGAAGGGAAAGAACGCTCTTAAGGTCAGAGAGTGCCTGGTCAACGTACTTCTTAATGAGCTTATGTCCCTGAGCGTATCCGACAAGAATCTGAGCAAGAGGCCCAACCTGCATTGGGACGTAGTCGTTCCCCTTCATAAACCTTGGAGCTTTCGTCCAGGAGTACTTACCGTTGGGATCAACGTAGCCACCCGGCATTCCAGTGTAGTCTGGAACTGTATCCTCATCCCACGGATGCCTTGTCCAGTCTCCCTTATACCAGGCGTGGGTAATGTTCTCCCTTACGTTCTTAATGAAGTACTCATCGTTGAAGCTCTTAATAGGCCTAACTGTTGAAAGGTCTCCACCGAAGATAGTTCCCCCAGGAAGGTCAAAGACTTCACCTTTTGTATCCTGAGGAAGATCTGGAACTGCGAGGTAGTTATCAACTCCCCTACCGTACTGGAGCCAGTCTTTGTAGAAAGCAGCAATTGCGATAACGTCCGGAACGTAGCAGTTGTGAACAAAGTCTCTGACCTCTTCAAGGAGCTGTTTAATGTAGTAGAGACGCTCCATGTTGAGGGTTGCTTCGTTGTCTGGGTTGATGGCAGTTGAAACGCCACCTACTGCAAGGTTCTGGATGTGTGGGTTCTTTCCGCCAAGGATTGCAATTGCCTGGTCGGCCTTCCTCTGGAAGTCAAGTGCCTGGAGGTAGTGGGTTACTGCAATTAAGTTAACCTCTGGTGGAAGTTTCATTGCAGGGTGGCCCCAGTAACCGTTGGCAAACGGACCTAACTGTCCGCTCTCAACGAACTTCTTAAGCTTATCCTGAACAGCCTTAAAGATAGAAGCTCCGTTCAGTTTCCAGTTCTGGTAGCTCTCTGCGATCTTTGCAGCCTTCTGAGGGTCTGCCTTAAGGGCAGAAACAACGTCTACCCAGTCTAAAGCTGAAAGGTGGTAGAAGTGGACGATGTGGTCGTGAAGCAAGTGTCCGGCAATTATAAGGTTCCTCACCATTTGAGCATTATAAGGAACTTCTAATTGAAGAGCGTTTTCAATAGACCTTACAGAAGCTATTGCGTGAACCGTTGTACATACACCGCAGATTCTCTGGGCGAACATCCATGCGTCATCTGGGTCTCTACCTTGAAGGATAACCTCAATTCCCCTCCACATCTGAGATGAAGAATAAGCTTGTTTTATAAAGCCGTTTTCAGGAACAACCTCTATCCTAAGGTGACCCTCTATCCTCGTAATCGGGTCAACTACTACTCTGTTAGCCATTTCTTACCTCCCCATTTTGGGTTTTTTACTCTTCAGATTTTGAACCTGTTGCAAGTCTTTTAGCTATACCAACACCGGCGTGGATTGCAAGTGCGGCAGCAGTAACTCCAAGAGCAGCTTTTCCAATCTCTGTAGCACTTGCCTGAATCCCTTTACCAGCACCAGGTATTCTAACGTTAGGCAACCTCTTGTGGAACGGAGTCATGGTATCCCAGAAGTTTGGCTCTGTACATCCGTAACATCCGTTACCAACGGATACCGGCCATACCTCTACATCATTGAACCTGATTACGGGACAGTTAGAGTAAGTTTCGGGCCCTTTACATCCCACTTTGTAGAGACAGAAACCGAGCCTGTGGCCAACGTCTCCGAACTGCTCAACGTAGCGACCTTCGTCAAAGTGTGGCCTTCTCTCACAGTGGTCGTGAATCTTCCTTCCGTAAGCAAATAAAGGTCTTCCAAACTTATCCGTTGGCGGAAGCTTTTTAAAAGTTAAGTAGTAGAGAACTGTTGACAGGAAGTTTTCAGGGTTTGGAGGACATCCTGGAACGTTGATGATAGGTTTATCCTTGATAATGTCGGAAACTCCTACAGCACCAGTCGGGTTGGGTCTTGCAGCTTGAATACCACCGTAAGAAGCACAGGTTCCAATAGATATTATTGCTAAGGCTTTTTCAGCCGCACGCTTCAGAATCTCTACGGCCGTTTTTCCTGCAATTTTACAGTAAACTCCTCCGTCTTTAAGTGGAATTCCTCCCTCTACAACAAGGATGTAGTTTCCTTTCTCTATTGCCTTATCAAGGTCTTCTTCCGCTTGCTTTCCCGCTGCTGCCATAAGGGTTTCATGATAGTCAAGTGAAATAAGGTCAAGTATCAGTGTAGCTACGTCTGGGTGTGAAGCTCTAAGCAAACTCTCTGAACACCCGGTACACTCCTGAAACTGTAACCACACTACACTGGGCCTTTTCGGATCAGAAGCTGCTTCTGCAACTTTTGGAATCATTTCCATAGGAAGCCCCATTGCAGCTGTAGCTATAGCACAGGCCCTGAGGAAACCCCTACGGGACATTGCTCCCGGTAGTCCCCCCATATAAAGGCTTCTTTTCATAGCGCCCTCCTGATAGGTTTATTTGCCGCCTTGACTCCATTTTAGAATAAGCTTATTAAGATGTCAACGGTATGCTAATTTTCTATTTTTAGAAATTAATTTAGAAGCAATTGTATTAGATAATATAAAGAATTCTTTATTTAATACATCTCTTTTCTGGCTACTGGAGAACAGCCGCCAAGCTTAAAAAAGCAAAGTATCCCCACTCTGACCCGGGAGGAGACCTTAACCCAGATCTTAGCTAAAAAAGAACACTTACAAGCTCTCTAACAATTTCACTTGAAGTTCTGTAAAGAACTTTCGTTCCCTCTTTTCTGAAGGAGAGTATCCCGAGTTCTTTCATTAAACCTACATGCTGGGAGACTTTCGGCTGGGAGATCTTAAGAACTTTAACCAGCTCTTTAACGCACATTTCTCTATCAAGGGTAAGAAGGACTATTTCCAGTCTTTCAGGATGACCAAGAACTTTGAGGAGCTCCGCCCTTTCAAGTAACTTTTCTTCTGAAATTTCTAGCTGGGTAGCCATCAGAACACCTCCTCTTCTGAGTTCACGTCAATAGAGTTCCACAGTCTGTAAAATTTTCTCAGTTTGTTGTCGTTCCACTTTGGAACAGGAAACCCAAGTTCTACTCTCTCTATGATATCAGTTATATTTAGGATAACTTTTTCTTTAAGAAACGAAATTAGAGACTCAACTTCTTTTCTATCGGCCTTCCTGAAGTAAAGAGTTGACGGGGAGCTCCTCTGAACCTGAGCAAGAGTGCTGAGTCCCCTTTCGCTTCTGACAATAAGAAGTACTTTATCTCTCTCTTTCAGGTAGACAGCAGTCAGGTCTGTTCCTTTACCAGACAGGTTAAGACAGTAACGGCAGGCACTGTTTACGTACCTGTGGTGAAACGAAGGAGGAACTGTTATCTCTTCACCGGTTTTAAGCTGATAGTGGAGCTTCCCTTTCTGGAAGTAAAACCTTGAAACTCCCGCCCTTTTACCCGTTATATCCACCACCTCTGACAAAAAGGCCGTATCTGTTAGAACTCCTGGACAGAGAAAGCTAATCTTGAGGGCTACTGCTGTCTTTGTCCAGTTACACCCAATCCCAAAGTACTGGGTTTTGTTTAAACCGTCAAAGGTGCAGGCGGGACCAAAAACTGCAAGTCTGGAAAGCCTGTACTTCTGAACTGCCTTTTTAAGGAGTGCGTTAACTCCAAAACAGGAATTTCTAACAGGAATTTCAACGTCCTCGGCCTTGAAAATGAGCCGCGGTGAGTTTCCATCTTTACTGACGGTAAGCAGGCCATCTATAAGGCCAAACTTTAACATAAGGGTAAAAATGGCCTTTATCGGATTCTCACCCTTACCGTCAACTACAAATGCCTCTCTGTACTTTCCCAGAAGAAAACGGCTGTTAAGAGCAACCATTCTTAACCTCTCACGTGTACGTCGGTTGAGGGTAGGGCTTAAAACTCTGTGGACAGGCAGCAAGACAGGAACCGCAGTAGACGCAGAGGCCCGGATTAAAAGCCGGCCTACTACACTCGTAGTTGTAGGTTATAGCCCGTGTAGGACAGGCAGTTGAACAGGTACCGCAACCGACACAAAAACCCTTATTTACAACTTCTACAAAGATATCCATACCTGAAGCTCTGGTTGAGAAGGTCATCAGTTCAAAAGGAAGGAGGAAGTCTTCGTTTATCTCAAGGAGGGCCAAAAGAAAGCTGTAGAGAAGCGACGGATTTGGAGGACACCCTGGAATGGCATACTTAACTTTCGGCTTCACCAGGTCAACTTCCGTTATCGGAACAAAGCTCTGATGCTGAGGTTGTGGCAGCTGATTCCCGCAGGAGAGACGCCTGACTCCCCCAAAGGAGGCACAACCTCCAACGGCAACGATGAGTTTTGCCTTCTTCTGGAGCTCTTTTACCAGGTGAAGGTGGTGAGGATCCTCAATACAGAGAGCTCCCTCTACAAAAGCGACGTCCATACGGGGAAGGTCTCTCCTCTTAGTAAGCATGTTAGAATAGACGAGCTCTACCGTATCAAGAATCTCAACGGCTTCCTCAAACATATCAAAGAAAGCCACCTGACAGCCGGAACAACTTGAGAAGTGGAGAAATCCTACCTTTAACTTGAACTCTTCATCTTCAAAGGAGAGCTTATCCCTGTAAAACATTCCTTTTCTCCAATTTAGTGGGCAGCACAGACAATACAGGGGTCGTAAGCTCGCACAACGTATTCCGCTTTTGTTGCAGAAATCCCCCTTAAAGCCTCTCCAACGGCAAAAAAGTTTAGCTCCGTTGGAACTACAATTTTATAGTATACTATCTTTCCTGTTTTATCCACTTTAACGGCGTGAACGTTTGTTCCTCTGGGTGCTTCATGGACACCAACTCCAAGGGTTTCTCCGTCTGATGAAGGTGTCTTTCGGTTCCAGAGTTCTCCATCAAACTTACCATTCTCCAGAATCTCCCTTATTCTCAACAGTGCTTCTATGTTCTCCTCTCCCCTTAAAAGGTGGAGCTCCTTAACTCCACCTCTGGGAGTGTAGCCTTTAAAGAGAACAGCCCTGGCTCTCGGTCCCGTTTCAACGGGCTTTCCGTCAAAAAGGGGAAACAGGTTCGTAACTCTTCTCTTTAATTCTCCCTCAAGGAGTTCCTGAGGAAGAAGAAAGGTAAACTTATCAAAGGAAACAGGCTTTCCGTAGTAGAGGTCTGTGGCAAAGTAACCAAGACTATGACTGCCGAAGTCCTCACTGAGCCCCTCTCTTTTCCAGAGGGCTTCCAGACTCTCCCTGAAAACGGAAAAACTGTTTTTGAGCTTTTCAAGTACCCTGTCTATCTCTAAGAGAAGTTTCTCCTTAACAGGCTCCTCCAAGGGTTCTGATATACCGCCCACTTTCACGTTTGGAGAGTGAATAATCTCACCTCCTACAGTCTCTAGAACCGTCCCTGCAAACTTCCTGACCCCCTGAACTTCCCTTATAAAAGCAAGCTGCTCCCTCTTTTCTGGGAAGAGGTCTTCAGAAACTATTATCTGGTGGAGAAGGTTGTTGTAGATACGAACGGCAAGACCTAAAACCTCTCTCAGTTTCTCGGCCTCTGGTGGAACTTCAATCCCGGCAGCACTCTCTATTGCCCTTGCCGAGGCTATGGCGTGGGTTACCTGACAAAGGCCGCATATCCTTGTGGTTATCGTTGGAGCCACTCTTGAATCTTTCCCCAGAAGGAGGGTCTCAAAACCCCTTACAGGAACAAGGGCGTAGTAAAATCCTCTTTTTATAATCCCTTCCTCTACTTCAAGGAAAAGACCGGAATGCCCTTCTGTAAGTGGTATCCCCTCAAGCTTAATTATCTTCTTCAAATCAGACCTCCGTAAACGGCCTGTCCTAAAGAGAGACCACCGTCGTTTGGTGGAACAACCTGGTGAACCAGAACTTTAAAGCCTTTTGAAGGGAGCTCCCTCAAACACTTCTCAGTAAGAATTTTATTCTGGAAAACTCCTCCAGAAAGGGCTACCGTATCAATTCCCGTTTTCTCCCTGAGAATTCGGGCAGACTCCAGAACCATTTTTACCACCGTGTTGTGGAACTTCATTCCAACATCTGAAAGGGGAGCTCCTTTCTTAATGTCAGAGAGAACGGCAAGGAGAGTCTCTCTCCAGTCAATCTCACCGCTTTCCATTTTAAAAGGATAACTTCCGGTCTCTTTAGAAGTTGAGGAGATTTCCTCAAGGAGAATTGCTCCCTGAGCGTGGTAGTTAACGGTGTAGCGGATACCGAGGAGCGCAGAAACTCCGTCAAAGAGCCTTCCCATACTTGAAGTTAAGGGAGAGTTTATCCCCTTATCAACCATCTGTGAGACAAACGAGAGTTTCTCAGGTTCAACTTTTAAGTAGTCTTCAGGTTTTTCCCCAACAGCCTTTAGAAGTGAAACTGCAACTCTGTAGGGTTCTTTAACCGCCCTGTCTCCGCCGGGAAGGGGAAAATATTTGAGGTGGAGAGCTCTCTCAAACTCGGTGTAGCCGGCAATAAGAACCTCACTTCCCCAGATTTTACCGTCGGTTCCGTAGCCCGTGCCGTCAAAGGAGAAGGCTATAACCTTTTTATCTAAAGGAACCTCGTTCTCTGCCATAACCGAGATTGTGTGGGCGTGGTGGTGGTAAACCTGAATCAGCCTCTCCCCGAAAACCTCTCTGCCAAACTTCGTTGTGAAGTAGCCCAGGTGGTAGTCTGAAACGACAACTTCAGGCTCAATTTCAAACAGGTTCAAAAGGTCTTTAACGGTCTCTTTGAAGAACTCCTCTGCCTTAAGGTTATCTATGTCTCCTATGTGCTGGGAGATGTAAACTCTGTTTCCCTTACCAAGGGCTACAGTAACTTTCATGTGGGGGCCTAAGGCCAGAACTGGGCGTTTCAGTTTAAACGGAAGAAGAACGGGAAGTGGAGCGTAACCACGGGAGCGACGGAAAGGAACGACTCTCCCTCCCATAACCTTTACAACAGAGTCGTCGCACCGCCTTGCAATTTCACGGTTGTGGAGGAGAGCTCCGTCAACCAAATTTCCCAGAACATTCTTAACTTCAGAGTTTTTAAACATTATCGGCTCATCTGTAACGTTGCAGCTCGTTGCAACTATGGGCTTTCCAAAACCCCTGAGGATTATGTGATGGAGGGGCATATAAGGCAGAAAAGCTCCAACAGTTTTCGTATCGGGGGAGACGGAGGGAGCAAGGTTGTTTCCCTCTTTCTGTTTCAGGATAACGATGGGAGATTCAACAGAGGTTAAGGCTATCTCCTCTAAAGGGGAAACTTCTGCAAACTCCCTAACCTGCTCAAGGTCTTTAAACATAACGGCAAAGGGCTTCTCCTGGCGTCTTTTTCGGCGGCGGAGCTCCGCCACAGCCTCCTCGTTCGTTGCATCGCAGATAAGGTGAAACCCTCCGAGCCCCTTAACTGCCAGAATTTTCCCCTCTTTCAGCCACTCAACAAGAACCTTTAACGCCTTATCCCTCTCTGCAACGGTTTCCCCTTCCCCGTTCACAAGCCAGACGTGGGGGCCACATACAGGGCAGGCGTTTGGCTGGGCGTGGAACCTCCTGTCTAAAGGGTTCTCATACTCCTCCCTGCACTTTTCACACATCTCAAAGTCTTTCATAGTTGTGTTGGGCCTGTCGTAGGGAAGAGAGAGAATGATTGTGAACCGCGGGCCACAGTTTGTACAGTTTATAAAGGGATACCTGTATCGCCTGTTTTCAGGGTCAAAGAGTTCAGAGAGACACTCCTTGCAGGTTGATAGGTCTGGAAGAACGGCAACTTTTACCTCTCCCTTCTTCTCGCTTTTCCTTATCTCAAAACCGCTGTAGCCAACTTCTTCTAAAAACTTCTTATCTATGCTGAAAATCTGAGAAGCAGGGGGTTTCTCACTCTGGAGCCTCTTTAGAAACTCCTCTAAACGCTCTTTTTCCCCCTCAACCTCTATTACAACTCCCGTTTCACTGTTTAAGACGTAGCCTTTAAGACCAAGCTCTGTTGCAAGCCGGTATACGAAAGGCCTAAAGCCAACTCCCTGAACAACGCCTGTAACGTAGAGTTTCAGTCTCATTTAAACTCCTCAAAGTAATATAATTCGGTCAACTCTCAAGGAGGAAAGTTATGAGAATAGCCCTCGCCTGCGACCACGGAGGATTCAGGTTAAAAGAGGTTATCAAATCTTACCTTGAGGAACTGGGTATTGAGTATGTTGACTACGGAACCTACTCAGAAGAGTCTGTTGACTACCCGGACTTTGCCTACAAGGCCGCTAAAGGAATTGTAAACGGAGAAGCAGACAGGGGAATCTTCATCTGCGGAACGGGAATAGGCATCTCCATTGCTGCCAACAAGGTAAAGGGAATAAGGGCAGCCCTCTGCTACAACATTTACGCAGCAGAGATGAGCAGACGCCACAACAACGCAAACGTCCTCTGTTTAGGTGGAAGGGTTTTAGGAGAGGAGCTTGCAAAGAGGATAGTAAAAGCGTGGCTTGAAGCTCCTTTTGACGGTGGAAGACACGAAAGGAGAATCAACAAGATTCACAAGATTGAAGAAAACGAATGTGGAGGAATAGACGATGAAGAACCTTAAAGCCGTTGACCCTGAAATCTTTGAAGCGCTCAAATGCGAGTATAAGAGGCAGAACGAACACCTTGAGCTCATAGCCTCTGAGAACTTTACCTCTCCGGCCGTTATGGAAGCTCAAGGGTCTGTTCTTACAAACAAATATGCAGAGGGTTATCCGGGGAAACGCTACTACGGAGGCTGTGAGTGTGTTGATATTGCAGAGGAGCTTGCAATAAAGAGGTGTAAGGAGCTCTTTGGGGCAGACCACGTTAATGTTCAACCCCACTCAGGCTCACAGGCAAACCAGGCCGTTTACCTGGCAGTTCTAAAGCCGGGAGACACAATCCTTTCAATGAACCTCTCACACGGAGGCCACCTCTCCCACGGCTCTCCTGTAAACATGACGGGTAAGTACTTCAACGTTGTTCAGTACGGAGTGAGGAAAGACACAGAAACGATTGACTTTGACCAGGTTTACAAATTAGCAAAGGAGCACAAGCCTAAACTCATAATCTGCGGAGCCTCCGCTTACCCAAGAGTTATAGACTTTAACAAGTTCAGGGAAATTGCAGATGAGGTGGGAGCTCTCCTCCTTGCAGACATCGCCCACATCGCAGGGCTGGTCGTTGCAGGACTGCACCCATCACCTATTGAGGTGTGCCACTTCGTCACAACAACAACCCACAAAACCCTTAGGGGTCCAAGGGGCGGCGTTGTTATGTGCAAAGAGGAGTTTGCAAAGGACATAGACAAGGCCGTCTTCCCGGGACTTCAGGGTGGCCCTCTGATGCACGTAATTGCAGCCAAGGCCGTTGCCTTCAAAGAGGCTCAAACTGAAGATTTCAGGAAATATCAGGAGCAGGTTGTTAAAAACGCCAAAGCTATGGCTGAGGAGCTCCAGTGCCAGGGCTTCAGACTCGTTTCCGGAGGAACCGACAACCACCTGATGTTAGTTGATTTAACAGACAAGGGAATCACAGGAAAAGAGGCCGAAGCTGCCCTCGGAAGGGCAAACATCACTGTAAATAAGAACACGATTCCCTTTGACACCAGGAGCCCCTTTGTAACGAGCGGAATCAGAATTGGAACTCCTGCAATAACTACAAGGGGAGTTAAGGAAGACGAGGCAAGGAGAATCGCCCAGTTGATAGCTGAGGTTCTGAAGAACATAAACGACGAAACTGTTATAGAGAGGGTAAAATCTGAAGTTCTTGAGATCTGTGGAAAGCATCCGCTCTATCCGGAGCTAAAAGAGCTCTACTCCTAAAATTTGGTTCATGTTACTAGAGGGGGAGCTCCCCCTCCTTAACTGGAGTCTCTGGTGATTAGAAACACTCTAAACTGTTTTTCAAGAACCGTTACCTCTACGGAGCTCTCTAAAAGCTGCAAAACGTTTCTGAGTTTCCTTACGATAATAACAGGTCTTGTAGTTGAACTTGTTTTCATCAGTTTAGAATCCTTTATCGGAAACAGAATTTTCTACTGGGGAAATATCCTCACTATTTTTTTATACTTTGTTGCGTTTATCCTCCTTAAATTTTTCCAAAAACCGTTTTTATCCTCTTTAACTTCTATAGTTGCTCTTACCTTAGCTCTCTGTTTTCACTTAATAAAGGGAGAAATATACAGTCTCTACTGGTTTCCTCTCATTCCCCTCCTTGCCAGTATGTTATTTGACTTCAAAATTTTTCTCTCTTTCACATACTCACCTATCTTTTTAGTTTCATTAATTTTGTCATTCCAGCTTTTTGACAGTAGTTACATCCTTTTCAGCAAAGAAACCTATAAACTAGGGTTCAGCGCTTTTACAGCATATTTAGTATTCTCAACGGTAGCTGCCGTTTACAGGTTTATTTTGGACAGGTTTAGAGAGGAGCTCCGCCTTCTCTTAGACAGAGATTACTTAACGGGAGTTTTAACAAGGAGAGCTCTCTTTTCACGACTTAAGTCTGTAGACTGCAAACGTTCACCCTATTCTGTAATAATGGCAGACATTGACAACTTCAAACAGATAAACGACACCTTCGGCCACCAGGCAGGAGATAGAGTTCTAAAAGAGCTGGGAAAAATTTTTAAAGAAAACCTCAGAAAAACAGAATTTGTTGGAAGGTACGGAGGAGAGGAGTTTCTTATAGTTCTTCCAGATACAGATAAAGAAAAAGCCAAATTTGTAGCTGAGAAACTGAGAAAATTAATTGAAAACAGCTATTTCAACTATCCAGGAAGAAGAATAACAGTAAGTTTTGGTGTTGCCGACTGCAGAGAGGCAGATTGCTCTAAATGTTCTAAAAAAGTGATTGAGCTTGCAGATGAAAGGCTTTACAAGGCTAAAAGGGAAGGTAAAAATAGAGTAATATCCGATTAACTTTAATAAAAAGGGCACCCGAAGGCGCCCCGAAACCTTTTCAATTTAAGCTTTAGATTTTAGAACTCAGGCATTCCAGCACCTGGAGCCTTCTCCTCCTTCTCAGGTATCTCAGTTACAGTAGCCTCTGTTGTGAGGAGAAGACCTGCAGCTGAGGATGCGTTTTGAATAGCTACCCTCTCAACCTTAGCAGGGTCAATTACTCCTGCCTCAACGAGGTTCTCAAATTCACCTTTCCTTGCGTTGAAGCCCCACTCAACGCCTTTCTCCTTGATGAGCTCCTTAACCTTCTCAACGACTACCTGTCCAGCAAAACCGGCATTGTCGGCAATCTGCCTCAGTGGAGCTTCAACGGCCTTCTTAACTATCTCAACGCCGTGCTTCTTGTCAATCTCACCTTTTTCGTCAAGCTCTTTCGCAAGGTCGTCAAGCTTTTGGGATGCTGCAAGGAGTGCTGTTCCACCACCGGGAACGATACCTTCCTCAACTGCAGCCCTTGTAGCGTGGAGAGCGTCTTCAACCCTTGCCTTCTTTTCCTTGAGCTCGGCTTCTGTTGCAGCACCAACCTTGATGATGGCTACGCCACCAGCAAGTTTGGCAAGCCTTTCCTGGAGCTTCTCTTTGTCGTACTCAGATGTAGCCTTCTCAAGCTCAGCCTTGATCTGCTTGATCCTTGCCTCAATGTCTTCTGGCTTTCCTTTGCCGCCGATGATTGTTGTGTGCTCCTTGTCAACAACAACCTTGTCGGCCTGACCGAGCATGTCAAGTGTAACGTTTTCAAGCTTGATTCCAAGGTCTTCAAGGATTGCAGTTCCACCTGTGAGAACCGCAATGTCTTGAAGCATTGCTTTCCTTCTCTCACCAAAGCCAGGAGCCTTAACTGCACATACTTGGAGTGTTCCACGGAGCTTGTTAACTACAAGTGTTGCAAGAGCTTCACCTTCTACATCCTCAGCGATGATGAGGAGCGGCCTTCCTTCCCTTGCTACCTGCTCAAGGACCGGGAGGAGCTCCCTGATGTTGCTAATCTTCTTACCGTAGATGAGGATGTACGGATTCTCAAGAACGCACTCCATCTTCTCAGGGTCTGTTACGAAGTACGGAGAGAGGTATCCCCTGTCAAACTGCATACCCTCAACAACTTCAAGGGTAGTCTCAAGACCTTTAGCTTCTTCAACGGTGATAACGCCTTCCTTACCAACCTTGTCCATAGCTTCGGCGATGAGCTCACCGATTTCACGGTCGTAGTTTGCAGAAATTGTAGCTACCTGAGCAATCTGCTCTTTTGTCTCTACAGGCTTGGCAATCTTTTTGAGCTCGTCAACGATTACCTTAACGGCCTCGTCAATTCCCCTCTTGAGCTCAATGGCGTTGTCGCCGGCAGTTACGAACTTGAGACCGTCTCCGTAAATAGCCTGAGCAAGAACTGTAGCAGTTGTTGTACCGTCTCCCGCCTTGTCGGCAGTTTTCTGAGCAACCTCTTTTACAAGCTGAGCGCCAATGTTCTCAACAGGGTCTGGAAGCTCAATCTCCTTAGCAACGGTAACACCGTCTTTTGTTACAAGTGGAGAACCGAACTTCCTCTCAAGGACAACGTTCCTACCGCCGGGACCCATTGTAGCCTTAACGGCGTTTGCAAGTTTATCTACACCTGCCTTTACCTTTTGCCTTGCGTCATTGCCGAAGATAATCTCTTTTCCAGCCATCTCTCACCTCCCTCTCTTTGGTTTTACTCTTCAACGATTGCGAGGATGTCCTCTTCTCTGATAACAAGGAGCTCCTCGCCGTCAATCTTCACTTCGTTTCCGGCGTACTTGCTGAAGAGGACCTTGTCCCCTTCCTTAACCTTAAGAGGTCTGATTTCGCCGTTCTCAAGGAGTCTTCCCTCTCCTACGGCGATAACCTCCCCGATCTGAGACTCCTCCTTAGCTGTGTCTGGAAGGATGATTCCTCCTGCAGTCTTCTGCTCCATCTCTATCTTCTTAACAACAACCCTGTCGTAGAGCGGCTTCAGCTTCATCTCGCCCTCCTCTTCCCTTAGTTTTGTTAGCACTCACCTAAGGAGAGTGCTAATTGCTGGTAATAAAGATATGGAAAGGTAGAAGGTTGTCAAGGGGTAGAAAAAATTTGAGGAAGAGTTATCCTGCCAATTCCTGAAGCGTTAAAAGGAAGCCCAAAGTTGAAGGGGGAGACGGGAGCTCCCCCGAAAACTACTTAAGCCTCTTAACTGTATAGGTGGTTGAAACGCCGTTTACGGGCTGAAGGTCAACCTCCTCGTAGGCCTTGTAGAGGAAGTTTATCCTGTCTCCGTGCTGTGCAGGTGAGAGGAGAAGGTCTCTACCCCTTGTTATTCCAATTCTGTGGTCGCAGAGGTGTCCGAAGTAGTATTTCCTTTTTTCAGGGTGTTTGGCAGCTTCAGAGGCGTCTATACCGTAGGTGTAGCCTTTCGGAAAGGCCAGAACCCAACAGTGGTATCCCTTAACAACCCCGTCTCCATTAATGGGAATTCCTATCTCAAAGAGAGCAGGAATTCCGGCAGCCCTGCAGAGAGCTATGAAGAGGGAGTGGAAGTCTGTACAGTTTCCTTGCTTTGCAGAACAGGCCCAGATGGCGTCTCCCCTTCCCCAACCTTTTCCGGTCTTCTGATACTTCATGTGGGAGACAACATAGTCGTAAATCGCCCTTAACTTCTCAAGGTCTGTCTTCTTCCCTGCAGTTATCGTTTCAGCAAGCTTTTTAAACTTCTCAACGGGAACTAACCTATCTGAAAGGTAGTAGCGAAGGGGAACGGGGCAGCTTCTCTTGGTTGGTGAAACTTCTTTCCTATCAACAACCACTTTCACTTTTACTCTGAAAGGCTCTTTTATTCCTCCCTCTTTTCTTATGTAGATGAACCGGTCTCCATACTCTTCCTCTTTCTGAAGGGTGAAGGAGTAAGGGGAGCTAACCTCAATCTTTTCTATCTTCTGCCACCTGTTTTCGTAAGGAACGGGTATCCAAATCTCAACAAGTTTTACGTTTGGCTGGGGTTTAACGTCAACAGTTTCTGTAAGCTGATAGGTTGCTCCAAAAGCTGAAGTTGAAACCAGAACAGCGGCTACAACTGTTAGAAGTTTTCTCATTTTATCCCTCCACCTTTTCAATTTTTACCCTTGTGCTGCTGAAATCTGGAATTCCGGCAATGGGTTCAACGAGGGGCAGGTCGTAGAGTTCCTCGTCCCTCCTTGTGAGCCTGTTCATTGTAACGCCGACGCCACGCCTTGGGTCAACCTTTGTCCAGTTTCCGTTTGCAACCTTTTTACCGCCAACCAGAACCTTTTCTGCATTCTCTATGTAAACCGGAGAAGCTCCATGCTGCCAGTGGCCGAAGTGGTGGGAGTAGGCAACAGTTCCTGGACGAACAAGGTTTGTAACCTTAACCTTTGTAATAACTCCTTCTGGGTTGCTCCTTGAGTAAACTCTGACCCTATCACCCTCTTTAAGACCTAACTTCTCGGCATCTTTAGGGTTGACTTTCAAGTCAAAGTCTGGATCGTAGACGAGCGCCTGCCTGTAGACGATAGTCCTTGACTGTGTGTGAAGTGCAGACTTGTAGGTTATAACGTTGAAGGGGTAATCTCTGTCCACCTCTTCTATAGGCTTCCCAAAGTAGGTTGTTGCGGGGTAGTAGCGGAGTGTTCCCCAAAGTCTCTCTCCAGTTAAAGAGTTCCTGCTGGTTCCCAACTTCTCGTTCCAGATGCAGACCTTTGGAATTCCAAACTTGAAGTTTCCGTTCCCGTCAAAGGTCTCCTCGTAAGGCCTGAAGACTCCACCTCTTACAAGAACTGTACAGACTCTCTCCCACTGCTTTTTGGGAAGGATTTCCTTAAATCTTGCAACGTAGTAGTTCTCTTCAACGTATCTGATTTCGTCCTGGGGAACTCTCCTAACTTTTGCGTTCTCGGCAAGATTTGCAATTCCCCTCAGGTAGTAGTCCTCAGGAGTGATGAGGGGGTAGAGTTTTCCGTCCTTTCCGGGAATTGCCCTCTCACCGTAGCCGGGAAGTTTCAGGTAGCGGGCAACGTCTATGAGGAAAGTCTCCATACAGAATGGCCTTCCGTCCTCGGTTCTTCCCGTTAAGGGCTCAACTACGGGAGTTCTCACAGCAGTAAACCAACAGCCCGGAGCGTGGGGAGTAAGAAAGCCGTAGTGCCCTTCTAAGTATGTAACGTCTGGAACTATGTAGTCGGCGTAGATGTTTGTCTCGTTAATGGATATATCCACAGAGATGTAGAGGGGAACTTTGTCTGGGTCGCTCAGTGTCTCTATAAAGCGCCTTCCACCGGGCATGCTGTAGATGAGGTCTGAGAAGTAGGTGATAATGACCTTAACAGGGTAGGGATACTTCTGGTCAATTCCGGAGATTGCAGAGACAGAAAGGCCTCCTTTCGTAAAGGAGAACCAGGGAAGTTTTGACGGGTAGCCTTTCTTCTTGAACTCCGTTGAGTCCTCGTACCGGGCTTTCTCCCTTGAGATTTTTACACCTTTAGGCTTTTTCATTCCCGGGAAGTGTTTAAGGTCGTAGAGCCCTGTCTGCCAGCTGGCCGCACCTTTACCCCTGCACAGGTACCCACCTTTCCGGTTTACGTTTCCAACGAGGGCGTTCATCATTGCAAGGGCGTAGCTTGCATAGGTTCCTCCAACGTAGTTTCCACCCCCGTGGTAGGCAAAGGCTACAGCGTAAGGGGCGTGCTCCCAGAACTCCTTTGCAACTTCTTTAATTGTCTTTTCGTCAATTCCAGACTCCTCAGCGTAGAAGGAGAGGGGGTGCTTCATAACGCTCTCTTTCATAAGTGAAAAGGCAGTCTTCACCTTAATGCCGTTTACCTCTCCCTCCCACTCAAGGAGAGCTCTCTCAACACTTCCTGCAGGAACGGGTCTTTTGGTTTCAGGGTCTATAACAACCTCCTCGCCCGGCTTTCCTTTGAGTCCTTTAACGTCTTTAACTCTTAGAACCCTTCCAGCTTCGGGGTGGTTCTCATCAACGATTACAAGGTGGGTAGCGTTTGTGTAGACGTTCCTCCCGGCCTTTTTGGCAGCTTTCATAGAAGGAATAGAGAGGAAGTCTTTATCGTACCAGCCGTTTTCAAGCATCACCCTTATGAAGCCCATTGCAAGGGCTCCGTCTTTTGTGGGCTTAACGGGGAGCCACCTGTGGGCGTGGGCTACCGCCTTGGGAGCTCTCGGGTCTATGAGAACAAGTTTCAGTTCTCCTGCCGCAATCCTCCTTGCAATTATTGCTCCAGAGGTGTTTACTCCGGGCTGCTGTGCAGAGTAGATGTTTGAACCAAAGACCAGCATATACTTGCTGTTCCAGTAGTCGGCCTTAAACTCAACCTGCTTTCCATCTGAAAGGGCGTAGTTGCCCATCCTGAAGCCGATTCCGCAGATGTCTGTATGGGCTATGTAGTTCTTTGAACCTATGGCGTTGAAGACCCACCTTTTTATGAAGTGGCTCCTTCCAGCCTGAGAGCGGCCTGTAAACCAGACAAGCTGGTTTCTTTTAGGGCCAAGCTCGGGAGCTCCCGGGTCAACAGGCTCATCTGAAAGAACGTCCTTTATCCCCGGGTAGTAACGGTTATCTCCAATCTCTTTAAAAAGGTATCCTCCTTCAGAAACCTCCCTTATGAGCTGCTCCCAGCTTATGGGCTTGAACCTGCCCTCTCCTCTCTTTCCAATCCTCTTTAAGGGCTGTGTAATCCTGTAAGGGTTGTAGAGGTAGTCGTTATCCATCTGGGGCTTTGCGCAGGTTGTTGCAACTGCCTTAAAGCTCTTTTCCACAGGGGTGTCGTACGGAATCTCCTTTCCTGAACGGTTGTACGGGTGGTAGGGGTTTCCATCAACCTGAACGAGCCTTCCATCTTTAACGGCTACCCTCAATCCGCAACGAGCGTTACAGGCAAGGCAAACGGTATTAACAATCCTGTCTCCTTTGGGCTTTTTGGTTTCGGGGTAGGCGTAAGGGTTAACTTTTTCAACCTCTGGAACTATCTCTGCGTGGTGGCTTTTTAGGAGAGCTCTCCTCACTTCCGGCCTTGCTTTAAGGAGCTGTGCCAGAGGCCCTGTAGGTTTGTAGAGGTTCCCAAAGACGAGAGCTCCGCTGGGGCACACAGAAACGCACCTTGGGATGTCTCCTCCTTTAACAGCTCTCTCAAAACAGAGGTCGCACTTTCTCGCTTTGTTCCCCTTATCCATAACTATGCCGTCAAAGGGGCAGGCAGGAACGCACTTCTCACACCCTGTACACTTCTCCTCGTCTATAACAACAACTCCACCATCTTTAACAGAGATGGCTCCAAAGGGACAGGCAGAGACACAGGGGTGGTCAAAACACTGGACGCAGATCTTCTCCTGGCTGAAGACCAGCTTTGCCTTTGGATACTCTCCGATCTCTTTCTCTTTTATCCAGAAAAGGTTTACCTCAGGTGTTTCGTTGAGGCCGTGCTCAAGCTGACAGGCGGCCATACAGGCCTTACAGCTCATACACTTTCCCTGGTCAAATATGAGAACGGGCTTGAACATCTCCTCTCTGCCGGAAGAGTCTTTAATCTTCAGGCCAGCACCAACCAGAACAGTCAATCCGGCAATCTTCAAGAACTCTCTCCTCTCCATACCGCCTCCGAAAACACTTTATTAGCGAATTTTACTAATCAATAGCTGGAATAGAAAATAACTATAAGTATAAATTCCGCGTTTGATAGAATTGTTCTCTAAATCAAAGCTTAAAGGAGAGTGCGATGAAACTGAGAGCAGCACTACTTGCCCTTTTAGTAGGGTTATCAACCGCCGCCGTCTCTTCCTGCGGTAAAAAAGAGAGCATGGAGAAAACCTCTCAGGCTGAAACAGAAAAAGCCCCCATGCCGGAACCTCTAACAGCCTTAAACAACCAGAAAAGCGAAAACAGCAACCTACCTCCCGGCCATCCTAAACTTCCACCAGGACACCCTCCAATAAACGGAAACATGAACATGGGAATGCCTCCTGGTCATCCTCAGGTAGACAAGAACATAATGGCCATGCACTCAGGGAAAAACATGACAAAGTTTGACAGACCTATAAGAATTCCCAAGGAAGTTACAAAAACCTGGAAAAGCGCTACGCTGGACATAGTAGACAAAACGTCAGGAAAAGTTGTAAAGGAGTTTAAAGTCCACAACGGAGAGACCGTTAAGTACGGAGGGCTGGAGATTAAAGTCCTCTACATCGTTCCTCACCTTGTTCTTGACAATGGCTATACTTCAGCCTCCAACGAGCCCCAGAACCCGGCAATTCTGGTAGAGGTTAAGGAAAACGGAAAGACTATATACGCCGGCCCTATATACCAGAAGTTCCCCGCTATGTATAACATTAACCACCCAAGGTACGTTTTAATTCTGAAAGGTATATCCAAGGAGGGGTAAGGAGTCCCCTCCCTCCTTTACACCCCATCTCCCTCCGAACTAATATTAAAGTTGAAAACAGCCTTTCAGGAGGGAGAGATGCCGGTTAAAGAGCTGATAAAACGAAAAGTCGTAGTAATTGAACCTGATGATCCGGTCAAACTTGCTGCAAAGCGTATGGAAGACAAAATGGTAGGAAGCCTCGTTGTAATTGATGGAGACAGGCCTGTAGGAATTATAACCGACAGGGACATAGCCCTGAGAGTTGTGGGAAAGGAAAAGATTCCTGATACACCAGTAAGGGAAGTGATGACGAAAGACCCTATAACCATAAGGGAAGACGCCTCCTTTTTTGAGCTAACAAAAACCTTTAGAGAAGCTGCCGTTCGCCGTCTAATAGTTGTAAATAAGGAGGGAAAGCTAGTAGGCCTCATCTCAATAGACGATGTGATGGAGCTCCTCACAACCGAATTTGCGAACCTGATAGCTGCCATAAGGGGATAGTCTTTAAATGGCAATAAAAATAGAGACGCCGGTTTTTGAAGGACCTTTAGACCTGCTCATCTACCTGATAAAAAAGAGGGAAGTAAGCATATACGACATCCCGATAGCAGAAATTACAGAGGAGTTCCTCAAATACATCTACAGAATGCAAGAGCTAAACATTCCCTTAGCTTCAGAGTTCCTCCTTATGGCGGCAACCCTTGCACGGATAAAGTCTGAATACCTGATTCCAAAAGAAGAAGAGGAAGACCCGCGGAAAGAGTTAGTTCAGATAATTGAGGAATATTTAAAATCAAAAAAAGCCGCACAGGAGCTTGAGAAGTTAGAAGAAGAAGCAGCAAAGTACCTGAAACACGACCCTTCAGACCTTATCTTCCAATTTCAGGAAAAGGTAAAGATAGCAAACACGCCGGAAGACCTGAAAAACGCGCTCTTAAACCTGTTTGAGAGAAAAAGGCCGAAGAAACTGAAGGTTGGAATTAAGATCTCGTCTGAAAGCTTTAAAGTTTCAGACAAAATGGAAGAAATAAGAGGATTGATGAGGGAGAACTATCTCATTCCCTTCTCAGAGCTCCTTAAAAAAAGCTCCTGTAAACTGGAGGCAATAACCTACTTCCTTGCAGTTCTGGAGCTCACAAAACTGGGAGAGGTGGCAACCTTCACAGACGGAGAGGAGATATTCATCTCAAGGGTCTCCCCACTTAACAGAAGCGTTAAGCTAACGATAACACCTACTGACTCCTCTTTTTCAGCTTTTTCTCAATAACTTCCGCTTTACTCTGAAGGTTTAGAACTCTGTTGATGTAAGAAACCCTCTCCAGGCTCCTCCCGGAGTACTCCACGACTATGTCAATGGGAAGGCCGATTTTGAGGAGCTCCGCCACGTAGTTGTCCTTAAAGTCGGCAACCGTCAGGTTTAAACCTAACTGTTTCATTATCCTATGAAAAGTAACCTTAATAGTTGAAGGCCTTACGTCAAGAAGAGGAGCTATCGGAAGCTTCTCAAACTTTTTCTCCTCAAGCCGCTCCTTAATTTCCTCGTCTATAACGAACCGTTTTATCTTCTTCTCTGTAAGAACGGGAATCCC
This sequence comes from Thermovibrio sp., assembly GCA_015490195.1. GTDB lineage: Bacteria > Aquificota > Aquificia > Desulfurobacteriales > Desulfurobacteriaceae > Balnearium. Next base: position 69,417 of record WFYG01000044.1, on the reverse strand, counting down.
CATAAAGTGACCGTAGGAACTCACCTTCAGCTTCCCTATTTCTGCTGGAGAGAGGCCGAGCCTGAAAATCATAAGGAGAGCTGTTTTCAGGTCTTCCGACTTGAGTTTTGAGAGCTGGGAGTTGAGAGACTTAAACTCCTCGTCATTTACGGGTCTAAACTCCTGGAACTCGGAAGATTCAGGAGGAACGAACCTTAAGCGTCTCTTTATACCCTTAAACTTCAGGTAGTGCTGAATGGCAGACATGGCAGTTCTAAAGCTCTTCTCGGTTCTGTAACGGGAGGAAAAGTAACCGTACAGTTTATCCTCGTCAAAGTCTGTAAGGTCGTAGCCGTAAAGGTCTAAAAAAGAGTGAAAGTATCTGAGAACCCGCCTGTAGGTATCTATCGTGTTTTTCTTGTAGCCGTCCTCTATTAGTGCTTTGAGAAAATCTTCCACTCCGTCCCCTTTCCGTAAAGGTTTGAGTAGTAATAGAGGTTAACGTAAGTCCTCTTTACATAATCCCTAGTCTCCTGAAACGGGATATAAACCTCTGTAAAGAGTATCAAATCCTGAGGCGTTCTGACTGCTCCGAACTTCTTTAGAGCCCTCTTTACTCTGCCGGGACCGCAGTTATAAGCAGCTGCAGCAAGGGGAAAGAGTTTAAACCTTTTCAGGAGGGTGTGGATGTAGTAGGAACCGAACCTGTAGTTCACTTCAGGGTTGTAGAGGTGACGAACCTTAAAGCCTTTAACTTTGAGCCTTCTGGCAATGGCCTTTCCCGTAAAAGGCATTATCTGCATTAGTCCTATAGCTCCGCTCCTTGAAAGAGCTCTCTCGTCAAACAGGCTCTCCTGCCTTGCAATGGCAAGTGAAACAACATCATCACCGAAAACAGGAGGCTTCGGGTATAGAACGGGAAGCAGGTAAGGATATTTCTGAAGTTTCTCTTTAAAAGGAGCAGCAAGCTTTATCCCTTCTCTGTAGTTCCCGCAGAGGTACTGGGCAAGGGCGTTCTGAGGAGAAGGCCTCTTTATGAAAGAAATCACGCTACAGAATCCCTTCCTGTAGAGGTAGGAAAGACCACTATCTTTAAGCTTCAGATCGGAAAACATCCCCTTCCTGCTATAGGGAAAACTATCAGGTGGAGAGAGCAAAAGCTTATAGAAGTCAAGCCTGTACCCTTTCCACCTCTTCCCCGAACAAACAGCATAAAGAGCAGCTGCAGTCTCAGATCTTGCAGAAAGTGCCTTTAAACCGGAGCACTTACCCACCAAGGCATAGTAACGGGCAAGGTAGTACCTGTATATTCCCGGAAAAGCTCTGGCGTAAGAAAGAGCTCTCCTGAAAAGTCCTACATCTTCCTGAAACAGTCTGTCAAGTATATAGACAGTGGCAACTCTTTTAAAAGATTTAGAGGCTGAACTCTCCATAAGCTTACGGTAAAACTCAAACTTACCATAGAGTCCCTTAGTCAAGTACATCAAGAAAAAGTAACGCTCTTCAGGAACAGAAGAAGAAAACAAAAATCTGGCTTCTTTTCTCTTTCCTTCCTTTAAAAACACATAAGCAAGTAAATAGGTGTAGTACGGGTCATTTCTTAAGTACGAAAGGTAAAAGAGAGCCGTATCGGTATTCCCCCGTCTCGCAGCAATCCACACCTTACGCCTTAAAACTTCAGGTTTAAAAAGATAGTTAGCATCACCAAGATTTAAGAAGAGAATCTCTTCATCAAAATTGTTACTGTGAGAGAAGAGCTTAAGGTAGATTCTCTTTGCCTCTTCTCTTTTACCTTCCCTCATTAAAAGAGCAGCAAGTTTCAGCTTACCGTAAGGGTTGTCTGGTTCCTTTACTCCCTTTAAACTGGAACACTTATCAAGGTAAAGGAGAATAGCAGATTCTCCTATATCTGTAGAAAAAAGCCTTCTGAAATCTGCCGAACAGAACTTTCCTGAGTGTAGAGAAGAAACAAAAATCTCTGCACTGTTAAGAGAGAGCGAAAAAACCTGTAAAGGGAACAGTAAAAGAATCAAAAGAAAAACAGCAAAAACCATAGTGCAATTATACAGTTTAAAGAGGCCCCTCCAGGTGAGGGGCTTTCAGGCTGCCTGTGGCAGCCGATGGGACGGCTAATGTGGGGCATCAGGGAAAGATTCCCTACACAGGAATATTATCGTCTTTTTGAGACACAATTTGTCTTAATTAACTTAAACAAAATGCCAACCTTATCTCTGTCTTAAGCTTCCACAGGAAACAGACAGGTAACCGATTCCCCCCTCATGGCAGAACTCACCTACTATTCCCCTACACCATATTCGTTAATTTATATTTATCAGCCAGTCGGAACAACGACTCAGACGGCAGTAAACTCCTTACTGCCTAAAAACAACTAAAATAACGCCGAAAATGGATAAAGGCCTTCTGCTGGCCAAACCAGAAAAAGAAGGCGGTGAAACATGGACATAGCAACGCTAATAGGTATCGCCGCAGCCTATTTACTGATTATTGGTTCAATAGTCATCGGAGGGAGTCCCGGTGCATTCATCAACGTCCCTTCACTCCTCATCACCGTTGGAGGCGGACTGGCTGCAGGACTTGCAGGCTATCCTCTCGGTGAGTTTATAGGAGGTCTTAAAGCTATACTTAAAGTTATAAAACCAGAAGTTGGAGACCCCCTAGAAACCGTTGAGTTCCTGACAGAAATTGCAAAAAAAGCCCGTAAGGAAGGCATACTTGCTTTAGAATCAGACATAGACCAGTTCTACGCAAAAGACCCATTCCTTGGAAACATAATGAGGATGCTAATAGACGGCCTTGAAGCGGAAGAGATAAAGAGTACCGCTGAGAGCTCTATGGCACAGATAGAGCAGAAGCTCTCCACAGAAGCATCGGTGTGGGAGTCTCTCGCCGACCTCTTTCCCGCCTTCGGTATGATAGGAACGCTGATAGGTCTTATTCAGATGCTCCAGAACCTTTCAGACCCTTCAGCTCTTGGTCCCGGTATGGCCGTAGCTATGATCACAACCCTGTACGGAGCTATCCTTGCAAACACTCTCTGTATTCCGGTGGCCAAGAAACTCAAGTACTACAAAGACCTGAAAATGCTCTTCCTTGAAGCCTACATACTTACCGCAGAAGCTATAGAGAAGGGGATTAACCCTAACATTCTTCGCCAGAAACTGGCAGGACTATTTGGAGTTGAAGTTAAAGAGGGATAATTAAATGGCAAGAAAGAAGAAGGAGGAGTGTAAGGCTCCTCCAGCCTGGCTTACCAGTTTCGGTGACCTGATGTCTCTTCTTCTCACCTTCTTTATTCTCCTCTATTCAATGTCAACTATATCCCTTGAAAAGTTTTATCAGGCAATAAAGGGAATCATAGAAGCGTTTGGCGGCCACTACGTTATATACGAAGAGAAGGTTATTCAGGGAAAGAACATACCAGTTCAAATGCCCAACATGTACCCAAAAATGAGGAGTAGAAAAGCAATAGAGGAAAAGTTACACGAGATAAGAGAAATGCTCAAGAGAATGGGTATAAACTCTGAAATAGCAAAATTTGGAACGAATATACGGCTCAGGATAAATACAGACAAGCTTTTTCCCCCTGGAAGCGACAGACCTTATCCTCAGGCGATTCCGGTAATCATGGAGTTGTGTAAGAAACTGAAAGAACTTGATCTGCCGATAACGATAGAAGGTTACACAGACAACACCCCTATAAGAAGTAAAAGATTTCCTTCCAACTGGGAGCTCTCTGCCGCCAGAGCTACGAGTATATTAAGACTCTTTATCCAGTGCGGCTACAACCCCAAGAAGCTGTCGGCTGCAGGCTGCGGCTCCTACAGACCAATAGCTCCTAATAACACGAAGGAAGGAAGAGCAAAAAACCGAAGGATAGAAATCGTCATCCATCTACCTATGTGAGAGGAAGATGGCAAGGAAGAAGAAAGAGGAATGTAAATCTGTTCCGGCGTGGCTTACCAGCTTCAGCGACCTTATGTCCCTTCTTCTTACCTTCTTTATTCTTCTCTACTCAATGTCAACCCTTGACATAACGAAAGCCCGAAAATTTCTCTCCTACTTTCAGGGTGAAAAGGCTCAGACTTTTGAACAGCTCTCGGTGGTAAAACCTATCCAGATATACACAACCGACCTTGCAAAGAAAATAGAGAAAATTCTGAGGCAGATGCTTCCAGTTTCAGGATACCAGATAGTGGTAGCAAAGAACTACGTTATGATAAGACTCTTCAACAGAGTTCTTTTTAAAGAGAACTCTCTGAAACTAACCCCCCAGGCAAAGAGAGCCCTTGACAGAATAGCAAACATTATAAAACACCTGAAGGGTAACTACGAAGTTGTAGTTGAAGGACATACAAGTAAAGGTGAACCTTCCGTTCCGATGCCTTACATCCAGGATAGCTGGGATCTCTCTATAAGAAGGGCAACTACCGTTGTAAGGTATCTAGTTTCAGAAGGTGTAAACCCCTCCCGACTGGAAGCCGTGGGGTACGACACAACAAGACCTCTTTATACCTGGAATAATCCCATCCTGCAGGCAAGAAACCGAAGGGTTGAAATTTACATAAAAGTTGCAGTTCCGAAAGAGGAAAACAAAAGAAAAATTGAAGTGAAGAGGAAGGAGAAACTGCCCGAAAAGGGCAGCAGCATTAGTTCAAAAAAACGTTAAGTTTCTTTCTTAAAGCGTACTCTTTCATTTTCTTCTTAGCCCTTGTCTCAAGCTGACGAACCCTTTCACGGCTTATTCCCAACTTCTCCCCTATCTCTCTAAGGGTCTTGGGCTCGTTTCCATCAAGTCCGAAACGCATTATGATTATCTTCTTCTCTTGAGGAGTCAGCTGTTCAAGCATCTCCTGAATGCTCTGTTTGAGCTCTTCCTGAACAACTTTCTCTTCTACCTCAGCAGTACCCTCTCCCTTAAGGAAGTCTTTAAAGGTTGTATCCTCTTCATCTCCGATGGGCGTATCCAGGGAAAGAGGCACCTGGCAGATTGAGAGAAGCCTTTCTATCTCTTTCGGCTCCATCCCAACGTACTCTGCAAGCTCCTCGGTTGTCGGCTCACGGCCGAGTTTTTTAAGGAGCTCTCCATAAGATCTGGTAATCTTGTTTACAAGAACTGCCTGTTTAACCGGTATTTTTACAGCTCCCGTTTGCTGGGCAAGAGCCTGCATAATGGACTGCCTGATCCACCATACGGCGTATGAGATGAACTTAACCCCCTTATCAGGGTCAAATCGCCTTGCAGCCTCTATCAATCCAAGAATCCCTTCGGCTATCAGGTCGTGAAGGGGCAGTCCGCATCCAAGGTATTTTTTAGCAACGCTGACAACAAATCTCAAGTTTGACTCTACAAGCTTCTTCAGAGCCTCTTTGTCGCCGGCTTTTGCCCTCTTTGCCAGCTCTATCTCCTCCTCTCTTGAAAGAAGAGGAATCTTTGATATAGCCTTCAGAAAAGCATCTAAAGAGTCTTTATCGGGTACAAAAGACTCTATGAGAGACGGGTCTATCTCCTGGTCAAAGAGGGAAAACTCCCCCTCTCCAGAGGGAGCTCCCACACTATCGTCAAAAATCTGATTCTCCTCGTCTTCTAAGAAGAACTCCTTCTCTTCCATTCTATTCCTCCGGGTTGAGAACAACGTAGATTACACCTTCTCCTCTTATAACTTTCAGAAGAACACCAGAGTTACCGGCCTGATTCAGAATGTTTACAAGGTCGTCAACGCTCTTAACCGGCTTCATGGTTCTGGGAGTAACTCCAGCTTCAACAATAATATCTCCTTCACGAAGTCCAGCATCATCTGCAGGTGAACCCGGCTTAACAGAAGTAACGAGCAGACCGTGTTTAATCCAATCTGGAACTCCCAGTTTCTTGCGGAGCTCAGGAGTAAGTTTCTGGACAGAAATGCCATACTTACTCATAAGGTCGGTAGTAGCAACATTAACGCTTCCCGGCATCTGACCTATTTTCACGGTAAGAACCTTTTCTGCCCCGTTTCTAATAACGGTAATCTTCACCTTCTTCCCTGGAGGAGTGTTTATAACTTTAAGCTGCAGATCCGTAACGTTCTTAACAGGCTCTCCGTTAAACTTAACGATAATATCGCCGCTCTTAAGGCCACCCTTCTCTGCAGGAGAACCGGGCATAACCTTTGTTACAAGAACCCCGTGTTTAACTCCAAACTTCTGGGCAAGTTCAGGAGAAACATCCTCAATGTAAACTCCAAGCCAGCCCCTTATAACCTTTCCGTACTTAAGAAGGTCGTTCATTACCTTCTTTGCAATATTTATGGGAACAGCAAAACCAAGCCCCTGAGCATTTCTAACGATGGCTGTGTTTATCCCTATAACCCTACCGTGAATGTCACACAGAGGACCACCGCTGTTGCCCGGGTTAATAGCTGCATCGGTCTGGATAAAGTCTTCAATTGGGTTAAGACCTAAACCGTGCCTTCCTTTAGCAGAGATGATTCCGTGAGTTACAGTCCAGTTCAGGCCGTAAGGGTTACCCACTGCAATAACGAACTCACCAACTTTTATGTCGTCGGAATTACCAAGCTGAACTGTAGGAACCTTCTTACTACCTACCTTTATCTTGATAAGAGCAACATCTGTTTTTGGATCTCTACCTACGACCTTAGCCCTATAAACAGAGCCATCACTCAGCTTAACCTTTATAACTTTTGCATGAGATATCACGTGGTTATTAGTAAGAATGTAAGCCCAGCCGTCCTTCTCTTTAACGATAAACCCTGAACCGAGAGCTCTCATCTGAAATTGCTCAGGAATTTCAGGAAACGGAAAGCCGAATTGATGGAAGAAATCCCTGAACTCAGGAGGAATAGGAGGGTGGTTTATTTTTATCTCTGAAACAGTGCTAATGTTAACAACTGCAGGTTTAACCTTCTCTGCAACAGACTCAAAAACCTTCTGAAGCGACTCTGCAACAGAAAAATCCTTCTGAGTCGCCGTTACAGAAGCTGAAACCGGTGCAGAGGCGAGCGTTACAAGGGTAGCTACGGCCAGAGCACCCTTTAGAAGCTGTCTTGTGTTCATCGCACTACCTCCTTTATTTCTGTTCTTTAATCTCTCTTAGCATAAAGTTTATCAACTATTTCCTTCACCTTTTTCTCACTTAACACCCTCTTTGCCCCAATAAATCTGCGCCTGAAGTATCTGTCGTTAAGAGAAGAAATTGCTAAGCCATGATACATAGAAGAGAAGTGAATAAACCTACCGTTTCCTATGTATATACCCACATGGGAAGGATAGCTGGCGTAGGTTCTGAAGAAGACCAAATCTCCAACTTTAAGGTGTCTCCTATCAACAGGTAATCCCACATTAAACTGTGCTCTTGCCGTTCTCGGTAGTTTAATTCCAAGCTTTCTATAAACGTACATGGTAAAAGAGGAACAGTCCAGCCCAAATTTTGGATTGTTTCCCCCAAAAACATAGGGTGTGTTCTTCAAACTTTTAAAGATGTTAACAAGTATCCGAAAAAAGGTTCCTTTATATTCAGGATCATTTAGTATAGAAAGGCTCCAGTTATCGTACTTAACATTTAGAGGAATTGATAAAACATCTGAAAGTTTTTCTGATTCTTTATATACCACATCCGTTATCGGGTATATTTCTTCAGAAACGATTTTTGACTTTGCTTTTTCTGACTTCTCTTCCAGAAACTCTATAGTCTCAAGGCTTTTCTTCGGTCTGAATTTCCGATACCACCTTACGGAGTGAAAACGGGAAGGTATGTAGAGCCTCTGTCCTACCCTTATTCTGTAACCTTTTAGGTGATTAATCCTTCTTATCTTTGAAACAGAAGTATGGAATTTCCTGGCTATTTTTATAAGGGTGTCTCCCCTCTTTACAACGTAAACCTGAGAGAAAGCAGGAACTGAAGAAACGATAAGAAAGACAGCACAGATTACCAGCTTTCTCACTCCTACCTCTCCCTCATTCGGTGAACTAAGATTTTAACACAGCTACGCCAGAGCACCTTCCGCTTCAATCTGCTCTTTCACGTACCTGTAGTAGTTCATCAGTGAATCAACAGCTCCGTTTTCAACGTTTGAGAGGAAATCCTCAAAGAGCTGGTAGGCCTCCTTCTTAAACTCAACTACCGGGTCTCTCTGTCCGTATCCTCTCCAGCCTATACTCTCCTTTATGTGGTCAAGAGCTCTGAGGTGCTCTCTCCAGTAGTGGTCAAGCCTATCAAGGAGAATCATCCTCTCTATCTCCCTCAGTTGTCCCTCACCTACGAGCTTCTCAAGCTCCCGGTACTTCTCAATGAGGGTGTCGTAGATGAGCTTTGCAAGTTTCTCTCTGTCGGTGGGAGCTCCCTCCATCTCAAGGTTCATCAGCTCCTCGTACTTCACAGGAATCGGGAAATCAAAACCGAAACGGGCTTCAAGGGTCTTCTTTAACTCTTCAAGTCTCCACTCATCGGGAAGGACAGTTTCAGGAGCAAAGGAGTCAACCAGTTCCCAGGCTACATCTTCAAAGAAACCGAGGATCTCATCTTTAAGGCTTTCACCTTCTAGTATTTTGTTCCTCTGTTCGTAAACAACTTTCCTCTGAACGTTGTAAACCTCGTCGTACTCAAGGAGCCTCTTCCTTATCTGGAAGTTCTGCTCCTCAACCCTCCTCTGGGCGTTCTCAAGAGCTTTGCTGACCATCTTGTGGGTTATGGGCTCGTCTTCCGGAACGTTCATCATCTCCATCATCTTCTTAATTCTGTCTGAACCGAAAAGCCTCAAGAGGTTGTCCTCTAAAGAGAGGAAGAACCTTGACTCACCGGGGTCACCCTGTCTTCCGGCCCTTCCCCTCAGCTGATTGTCAACCCTCCTTGACTCGTTCCTCTCAGTTCCAATTATGTAAAGGCCACCAAGCTCCTTAACCTTCTCTTTCTCCTTCTCTGTTATCTCTTTATACTTTTTCAGGGTCTCCTGGTAAATCTCCTGATACTTCTCCTCTCCAACTTTTTCAGGGGTTATTCCCTTCTCTTTAAGTTCCCTCTTAGCAAGGAATTCAGGATTTCCACCAAGGAGAATATCGGTTCCCCTACCTGCCATGTTGGTAGCAATCGTTACAGCTCCAAGCCTTCCAGCCTGAGCAACAATTTCAGCTTCCCTCTCGTGGTGCTTTGCATTTAGAACCTGATGGGGAATGCCCTTTCTCTTAAGGAGCCTTGACAGGTATTCAGAGTCCTCAATGGAGTTGGTTCCGACAAGAACAGGCCTTCCAATTCTGTAGTTCTTCTCAATCTCCTTTATAACGGCGTTGAACTTGGCCTTTTTCGTCTTGTATATCAGGTCTGGATGGTCTTTCCTTATAACGGGCTTGTTTGTTGGAATTACAACAACGTCAAGGCCATAAATCTCCTTGAGCTCTGCAGCTTCAGTCTCTGCAGTTCCTGTCATTCCTGCAAGTTTCTTGTAGAGCCTGAAGTAGTTTTGAATTGTTATAGTTGCAAGGGTCTGGTTTTCAGCCTCTATCTTAACTCCCTCTTTAGCCTCAACGGCCTGATGGAGACCGTCGCTCCAGCGCCTTCCAGGCATAATACGGCCTGTAAACTCGTCAACAATTATCACCTTTCCATCTTTCACAACGTAGTCAATGTCTCTGTGGAAGAGGTGGTGAGCCCTAAGAGACTGGATTATTGCGTGGAGGAGGTCTGAGAACTTCGGGTCGTAGAGGTTAAACTCTTTCATTCCGGTTATCTGTTTAACTATCTCTTCAACCTTCCTTATACCTTCATCTGTAAGGGTTGCGGTTTTCGTCTTCTCTTCAACTTTAAAGTGCTTATCCTTCTGGAGCTGTCTCACTATACCGTCGGCGATGTAGTAAACGTCAACGCTCTCTTCAGAAGGACCGGAAATGATAAGGGGAGTTCTGGCCTCGTCTATGAGAACCGAGTCTGCCTCGTCAACGATGGCGTAGAAGAGCTCCCTCTGAACCTTATCCTCTTTTGAGAAGACCATGTTGTCTCTTAGGTAGTCAAATCCAAACTCAGAGTTGGTTCCGTAGGTAATGTCTCTGGAGTACATCTCCTTTCTTTCGTCTTTCTCCATCTGGTTTTGGAGGTAACCTACAGACAACCCCAGGTAGTTGTATATCGGTGCCATCCACTCGGCGTCACGTTTTGCCAGGTAGTCGTTAACTGTAACTATGTGAACTCCTCTTCCGGCAAGGGCGTTCAGGTAGGCAGGAAGGGTAGCAACGAGGGTCTTACCCTCTCCCGTTTTCATCTCCGCTATTTTTCCCTGGTGGAGGACGATCCCTCCAATTAACTGAACGTCGTAGTGGCGCATTCCTTTTATTCTCTTTGCTGCCTCTCTAACGGCAGCAAAGGCCTCTGGAAGTATTTTGTCCATGTAGCGGAACTGCTCCTCAGCCTCCCCTATCTTCTCAAGCTCGGAACGCCACTTTGCCGTTAGAGACTGGAGCTCCTCTTTGCTCTTTTTCTCAAACTCCTTCTCAAGAGCGTTTATTCTGTCAACTAAAGGCCTAATTTTCTTTATTTCTCTTTCGTTTTTACTTCCGAGAATTTTTGTAAGAATAGCGTTAATCACAGCTTCACCTCCTGATTTTTTTTGAATTCAGTTAGAGTAAAAAGGTTATCTCACGCAGAAGGAGGTGAAGCTCTGGGAGGAAAAGAGTTAAAACGGTGAGATATTTTTAATGTAAAGTTGTAGCGGAGTTCCGTACTAACCTCTCTCTCTGTAGGAAGCGAAACCTCCTGAGAGGTCAGTTCTTCACTCTGGGGGGAAGAGATAAGGAAAGCTGCCTTCGGAGAGGAGTTATACCCGGTTGAAAAGCCTGAAAGGTCAACTCCTCCGCAAACAACAGCAGTTATCAGGAAAACGCCAATAATAAGCTTCTTTAACCTCATCACTTCTCTAAACTCCAGCAGCTTCCCGTCCCGAGAACAACAACCTTATCGCTAACGTTTGAAATATAACTGTAGGACAGGAGCCTTTCAAGTGCTCTCTCCCTCTTCACAAGGAATGGAATAACGTGCCAACTTCCGTAGTGTATCGGTATCAACCACCTGGCGTTCAGTATTTTAAACCCCTTAACAGCTTCTTCAGGCGTTTGGTGGAACCTTCTGAAAAAAGGCATAAACCCTCCTATAGGAAAGAGAGCAATGTCAACCTTGAACCTTTCAGAGATTGACAGGTAGAGGTGCTCCGAAAAGGCTGTGTCGCCGGCAAAGTAAACGGTAAGGCCGCTCCACTCAAGAACAAAACCCCCAACGCCGGTATCGGGGTGGAGAAGGTTCCTTCCCCTGTTGTGCCTTGCAGGAACCAGCGTAACTTTCACGTCACCAAAAGTAAAGGAGGTAAAAGGTTTAAGCTCAACGACTTCCCACTCCTTTAAAACCTTCCCGCAGTTTTCAGGGGTAACCACCACAAACTCTGAGGGAATCCTTTTCAGTGTTTTAAGGTCAAGGTGGTCGTAGTGTGCGTGGGAGACGAGAACAAGCTGGGGAGAGACCTCCTCCGGGGAGCAGGCGGGAGGGACAACCCGCGGAACCCCTCCTGCAGATCTGGTAAGGAAGGGGTCTGTTAGTACATCCAAACTTCCCAGCTTTACCCTTAAGGTGGAGTGACCTAAATTTTCTATCTGTAGCCCCATAACGTCTGTGAATTTATCTCATCAAAGGAGAAGAGCAATGAAAAAGGGATTTAGTGATATAGAACAGTTCTTCCTTGAGGCCGAGGAGAAAAGGCTTAGAGAGATAAAAGAGAAAAGGGAAAGACCCCAGAAGCAAGCTCCAAGAAGGGAACAGCTCATAAACCAGATTAAGAACCTAAACGACAAGTTAAAAGGGAAAGACAGAAAGATAAAGGAACTTTACAGGGAAATCAGCCAGCTTCAGAGTGAACTTACAAAGTACAGGAAGAAACAGAAAGAGATAGAGAAAAAGGAGAAAGAACTCAAACAGATAGACAGTTATAAGGAAAAAATTGAAGACCTTCAGACAGAAATAGCAAAGCTGAAAGGCGAAATAGCTGAAAAGGACAGACAGATAGAGAACTTAAAGGCTCAGGAAGTGCCCAAATCAAAGGTAGAGCTCTTTATTGAAGTGGCCCTCAACTCGGTCTCCGGCCTTGCAGCAGGCCAGAATAGGTTAAAGGTGCTCTTCTCCAAAAGGTTCAGAAAAGACATGGTTAAAGAAGTATCTGTAAGGCCGTTTCTCTTTGACAGTTTCATCTCGGCCTTAACCAGAATAGATACAACCTCCAAACTTTTAAAGAGAGATTCAAAACACGACATCTACAGGATAAGGGTAACCTCTCCCTACGGAGAGTACAGAGCGGTCTACCTGAAAATGGAAGGGGACACCATTAAGTTTGTCCGGTTTGGTCAGAGGGACTCTATCTACGGAGAGCTTGAAGCCTGCGGGTGGAAGTTTGAGTAGAGTTTTGAGAAAGCTCTCTGAGGTTGAGGAACTCCTCTCCCTCACCTCACAGGAGAGGGAGGCTTTCCATAAGGTAACCCTCATCTACCCCTTTTCGTCAACAGAGTACTACCTGAAGCTGGCCGAAAGTTCACCGGCAGTAAGGAAGATGCTCCTTCCCTCCCTCAGCGAAATTGACCCGGAAGTTCAGAAAGAAGGGGAAGACGACCCCCTCATGGAGGAGAGAGACGCTGTAACTCCAAAACTCACCCACAGGTACCCCGACAGGGTTTTACTCGTTACGACAAACTTCTGCCCCGTCCTCTGCCGCTACTGTATGAGAAAGAGAAACTGGAAGAAACCAACGTTTACGATTTCAGAGAGGGAGATAGAGGAGGCCGTCTCCTACATCTCCTCAAACAGCAGAGTCAGAGACGTTCTAATCTCTGGAGGAGATCCACTGACGCTGCCGTTAGATATCCTTGAAAAGCTCCTATTTGAGCTGAAAAGAATTCCCCATGTTGAAGTTGTGAGAATAGGAACAAGAGTTCCGGTAGTTGATCCGGAGTCAGTTTTAAGGAAGGAACTCCTCTCACTCCTTGAAAGGGCAGAGAAGGTCTGGGTGAATACCCACTTTAACCATCCAGACGAGATAACACCAGAAGCGAAGGAAGCCGTAAGAGCACTCTTAAAAAGTGGGGCTCCCGTAAACAACCAGACGGTTCTTTTAAAAGGGGTAAACAACTCTGTTGAAATCCTTGAAAAGCTCTTCAGAAACCTTCAGAAGATAAAGGTTCGCCCTTACTACCTTTTCCACTGCGACCCCGTTAAGGGAGTAATGCACTTCTCAACACCGATAACAGAGGGACTGAAGATACTGAGGGAGCTCTTTAAAAGGCTCTCTCCCCTGGTAATACCCTACTATGCAGTAGACGGCCCCGGAGGTTACGGGAAAGTCCCCCTCCTCCCCCACAGGTTCAGAGTGGAAAACGGAAAATACCTATTTGAAAGCTTCAACGGCAGATGGTTTGAGATGGAAGACCGTTAACCTCTCTTTATCCTCTCTATAAACTCCCTTGCCCTGTCTCCCCTCAGATAGTCTGCAAGTTTTAAAAGGCCTTCTGTATAGTATCTTGCTTTAAAACCTTTAAACGTAAGGTAAAGCCGTGCAATCTCGGCCCTGTCTTTGTGGGGACAGACGGTGATTATCACCTTGTTCCTGTCAAGTTCATTGAACCTGTCGGGAAGCTCGTTTAAAGGTATGTGTTTTCCAAATCCGAAGTGCCAGGCTTCGTACTCTTCAGGAAACCTGACGTCAACTATTTCTGCTTCACCTCTGGCGTAGAGCTCAAGGAGTTCCTCCGTTCCAATCTTCATTCGCTTTCTCTCTTCGTAGTCAAAACTCCTCAGGTACTCGTCAAAAGTCATCTTTTCCTCCTTTTTCTGTTTTTGACGAAATAATTATAGACATTTCCATAGAGGAATGCTAAACTGAGAATTATTCTTGATAAGTAGGAGTTAGGCCATGAGAAAAGTAAACAGGTTAATAAAAGAAAAGAGCCTGTACCTGAGACATCACGCCTACAACCCTGTTGACTGGTTCCCCTGGGGAGAAGAGGCCCTCAAAAGGGCAAAAGAAGAGGAGAAACCCCTCTTTATCTCAATAGGTTACTCATCGTGCCACTGGTGCCACGTAATGGAGAGAGAAAGCTTTGAAGATGAAGAGGTAGCAAGGATTCTGAACGAGAACTTCATCCCTGTAAAGGTTGACAGAGAGGAAAGACCCGACATTGACAGGTTCTACATGGAAGCCTGCCAGGCAATGACGGGCAGCGGCGGCTGGCCGCTAACGGTAATTGCAACTCCAGACGGAAAGCCCTTCTTCGCAGGAACCTACATTCCGAAAGAAAGACTTCTGAGAATTCTCTCTGAAATAGCAAGAATGTGGAAAGAAGAGAGAGAAAAACTCCTTTCTGCAGGAGAGGAGGTTGTCAAACACTTAAAGAACTTCTCCTTAGAGTCTCAGGGAAAAGTTCCAGAAGTTGAGGAGTTAGTGAAATCTTACCTGTTGGAGATAGAGAGCCGTTTTGACGAGGTCAACGGAGGTTTTTCTCCTCCTCCAAAGTTTCCCCAGCCCCACAATCTCTGGCTCCTCACAAACCTTTCAGCCCTATACGGTAAGGAGAAAGCCTTTGAGATGGCAGCTTACACGTTAAAAGCAATGAGGTTGGGGGGAATCTACGACCAGATAGGAGGGGGGTTCCACAGATACTCCGTTGACGGTATGTGGTTCATTCCCCACTTTGAGAAGATGCTCTACGACCAAGCAGGGCTTCTCGTTGCCTACTCAACAGCTTACAGTTACAGCGGTTACTGGCTCTTTAAGGAAACTGTAAACGGAATACTCCAGTACCTCAAAAGGGAAATGGAGAGCCCATACGGAACATTCTACTCGGCACAGGATGCAGACTCAGAAGGGGAAGAGGGAAGGTACTACTTGTGGAGGTGGGACGAGCTTAAAAAGGTCTTAAGTTCAGAGGAGCTTGAGTTCTCAAAGCACTTATACAACCTCTCACCTGAAGGGAACTACGAAAACGGCTACAACCTGCCCTTTATCGGCAGAGACCTTGAGAGGGTAGCAGATGAATTGGGAATGGAGCTAAGGGAGCTCCTTAAAAAGAAGAGAGAAGTTGACGGAAAACTCCTCTCTGAAAGGGAGAAAAGGGTTAAACCATTAAGGGACGAGAAGATACTGACAGACTGGAACGGATATCTCCTGTGGGGAATCGTTTCAGCCTACAGAAGCACAAAAGACGACCAACTCCTTAAAGCGGCTCAGAAACTCTACAGCCAGATTTTTGAAACCCACTACAGAAACGGAGAGCTCTACCACGCAGTTTACGACGGCGAGCCGAAAGAGAAAGGAGTATTAGACGACTACGCGTTTACCGTAAGGGGAGTTTTAGAGCTCTACTTGGTAACGAGGGAAGAGGAGCTCCTAAAGAAAGCCGCCCTGCTAACAGAAAAAGCGATAAAACTCTTCTACGATGAAACTTCAGGGAACTTCTTCATCTCAACCGGAGGAGAGCTCCCCATAAAACAGAAAGAGCTTTTAGACGGAGCTTACCCTTGCGCCAACGGAGTAATGCTTCAGAACCTATCACTTCTCTACCACCTTACGGGAGAAAACCTGTTCAGAAAAACCCTTGAAAAGAGCCTGGATAGTCTTTCAAATCTTCTTAAAAAACACCCTTCTGCCGCTGCGTCAAGCCTTGAAGCCCTCGTCATCTACTGGGAATTCCAGAGAGTTGAGGGAAGGGAGAAGAAACTGAAAGAACTCCCCTTTAGACCTTACAGGCTAACAGAGAAAAACGAGAAACTGGAGAAACTGAAAGTGTGTTACAGGGGCAGCTGCAGAGAAGTTTAAAACTTCATAAAACAAACAGAGTATTAAAATTACTAACTTTAGAATCTATAATAAAAAAAATAAAAGAAAGGAGGGGAGAATAGTGTTTAAGGAACTCATTCCCTTAGTTACCGACTGGGCTGTAAAAATCGGTAGAGCCCTACTTGTATTTATTATCGGAAGGTGGGCAGCCCAGATCATCGCAAGGCTCGTTGAAAAAGCACTTCAGAAAACAGAGACCGACGAAACCCTAAGCAGATTTTTAAAGAGCCTAACCTACTTTGGCATCCTGATTTTAGTAATCATAGCCGTCCTTGGCACTTTAGGGGTTAACACAACATCATTTGCCGCCGTAATAGGTGCCGTCGGCCTTGCTGCAGGCCTTGCCTTCCAGAACAGCCTCTCAAATTTCAGCTCGGCAATCTTTATTCTCTTCTTCAGACTCTTCAAAGTTGGAGACGTAGTAGAGGCTGGAGGAGTAAGAGAAGACATTTCTATACCTTATCCTCAGATGGACGTTCACGCAGACGTTAAATTAAAGAAGGAGTAACCACCTCTCCCTCCTCTATCTCTTCTCCCTTCCTCTTCCCTTTTTTGCAAAATTACACTTAGATACTAATTCGCTATTCACTTTCTGATAACAGGAAGTTATACTTTAGTCTAAGATAGTAAAATAAAATTAACGGAGGGTGAAAAGGATGGAAATCCTTGAACATGCTAAAAAAAGACTACATGAAATATTAGAGGATGCAAAACATTTAATAGGCGTAAAGCAAGAAGATATAGATATTCTGAAAGAACGGAAAGAGACTCTCCTGAGCTGGGCAGACGATCTTATGGACGATTTCTACAATATACTCTTATCCTACCCAAAAACTGCTAAAGTTTTTGAAAAAATCCCGGTAGAACAGATTAAATCTAAGAACAAAAAGTGGTACGAGCAGTTGGTTTCTGGAAATATTGACGAGAAGTTCTACGAGTTTCAGTTTTTTGTAGGTCTTATCCACGTTTACTGGAAAATAGATAACGATATAATGATTTTTATGGCTAACAGGCTAAAGATGAACTTCCTTAAAAAATCTTCAGAGTTCTTCCCTCCGGAGGAAGCGGTAAAAGTCTTCCACTCATTCTCAAAACTCGTTGACTTCCTGATAGCTCTAACTGTTGAAGGCTACATATTCATCATCAGGGAAGCCTTAATAGACATCGCCGGCTTCAGCCCGGGACTTGTTGACAACATGATGAGAATGAAACTTGAGGAGATCTATAAGTATTACAAAAACGAATTTGTAAAGAGTCCTTAAACCTACTCCTTAAGGCCTAACAAAGCTTTAAGGGCTCTTAGCTCCCCTTCGGTCAGGTGTCTGTACTGGCCGGTGGGGAGTTCCCCCAACTTCAAACCGCCAAACTCTACCCTCTTTAAGTACTTAACCGGGTGTCCTACGGCAGCGAACATCCTCTTTACCTGATGGTACTTGCCTTCCGTTATCTCTATTTCCGCCTCCGACTCCTCGTCGCCGGCCTTCAGTATTTTTACTTTTGCCGGCCTGGCTTTAAAATTCTTCAGCTCTATTCCCTTTCGCAGCGGCTCAACTGCTTCCTCCGTAAGTTTTCCCTCAACAACAACGTAGTACTTTTTAGGAACTTTCCACCTGGGATGAGTGAGTCTGTGTGCAAGCTCTCCGTCTGTCGTCAGAAGAAGCAGACCCTCGGCGTCTTTGTCAAGCCTTCCCACCGGAAAGAGCTTCTCAAAACGGGGGATGTCTGAGAGGAGCTCCATAACTGTAAGTTCCCTGTCTTTAGTTGAGGTTACGTAACCGGCAGGTTTGTTTAGAACGATGTAGTAGTTCTCTTCGTAAAGTACAGGCTCCCCGTCAACGAGAACTTCATCCTTTTCCGGATCAACGTGAAAGCCGGGATCCTTAACAACCTCTCCGTTTACAGTTACGTGGCCTTTCCTTATAAGCCTCTTCACCTGAGACCTTGCTCCAAAACCTGCGTTAGAGAGGAGCTTATCAAGCCTCATTCTCACCTCTAAAGATGATGAGTTTTGTAGAGAGCCAGTAGGTTAAGAAGAAAAGGATAAAGTTGACAAAAACGGTGAGTATCTTAAAGAGCCTGGGGTTTGAAAGGTTACCTGCCAGCCACTTCTCTACAACTGTTGCTAAAAAGATGAAAAGAAAGAACTGGAGAGCCCAGGCAGCAGTTAACCTTTTCCTTGAAGGCTTAAAGCCCGAAAAGAGCTCTACAGATTTCTCAAAACTGAAGAAAAGAACAAAAACCGAAAGGAAAAGAAGGAAGGCAAAGGTTATTGCCGGATAGACGTGGAAAATCTTCGTAAAAATGTAAAGAATTACCGAATTTATAAGGCCAAGGAGCAGATAGACAAAGAGATAGAAAGCGGCACCCTGAATGTACTTAGCCAACTTTTTCCTCTATAAACTTTTTAACTGCAAAGTTAAAAGTAAAGTAGAGAACAACAATGTCGGCGTTAAGGTAAATAAAAACGGCAAGTGAAGGGTTAGGTATTGCCTTTATAAGGAGGAGAAATAGGACAAAGGAGAGAACGATAAAGGGGACAAAGTGAAAGAGCCAGGCTAAAGTAATCTGTTTACCATCTTCAACGCCGTAGTAACGCTCCATCAGTTTCTTGAAGGCAAGGAACAGACCGAAAACCATTATCAAAGCTTCTATAGCTGTTCCAAGCCACGGAGAGAGGTGTTTCAGCATAAAAAACCAGGTTATAAGGCTGTTCAACATGTAGAGAAAGATAAATACGTAGGCGTATATCAGAAACGCTTTAAGCCTCCTGTTCAATTCCCTCCTCCCTATTAGTAAGAATAGCCGAGGCCTCTAAGCTGTTCAGGTCTGCTCCTCCAGTCCTCCTTTACCTTAACCCACAGTCTCAGGTAAACCCTTTTTCCAAGGAGCTGCTCAAGCTCTTCCCTTGCAAGCTGGCCTATTTTTTTCAGTTTTTGCCCGCCTTTACCGATGATTATCGGTTTTTGAGACTCTTTCTCAACGATTATGTCGGCATCTATTACCAGCATGTCAGGGTTTTTGTCTCCAGGCTGTATGTTGACAACCTGAACGGTTGTAGCGTGTGGAACTTCGTCTCTGGTTAAGAGCATTATCTTCTCTCTTATTATCTCGGCTATGAACTGGTCTAGAGGCTGGTCTGTAACCATGTGGTCTTCATAGTACTTGGGACCTTCTGGAAGGTACTTAACGAGGAGTTCCAAGAGCCTGTCAAGGTTTGTTCCCCTCGTAGCAGAAATGGGAACGATCTCGTCAACAAATGGGAACTCTTTGCTTATCTCCTCTATAAGGGGGAGGAGCTCCTCTTTCTGAACTCCGTCTATCTTGTTTATTACGACAATAACCTTCGTGTCTTTCCTCTTCTCCTCTCCTATTTTCTGGAGTATCTTCCTATCGGCCTCTGTAAGGCCTGCCCTTGCATCTATGAGGAAGAGGATTATGTCTGCGTCGGGAATAACGCTAAAGGCTATCTCGTTCATGTACCTGTTCAGCTCAAACTTCTCCTTGTGAATTCCCGGAGTGTCAAGGAAAACTATCTGAGCTCCCTCCATGTGTTTAACACCAACGATTCTATGGCGAGTCGTTTGGGGTTTGTCTGTAACTATTGCAACCTTTGTTCCTAGAAGGCTGTTTAAAAGCGTTGACTTACCGACGTTTGGCCTTCCAAGAATTGCAACATAACCGGACTTAAATCCCTTACTTTCCTGCTCCACAGTTTAACCTCCAAAATTCTTTTAGATTTTCTAAATCTAATTTAATCTGGTTTACTAACTCTTCAACCGATTTAAAACGCTTTTCAGGCCTTAGAAAACTGAGGAATTCTACTTTAACGGTTTTTCCGTAGAGAGGCGGGAGTTCCTTTCCTGGAACGTAGACTTCAATCAGCGGCTCTGTGTTTTTTAGAGTGGGAGCTCTCCCGTAGTTGGCAACTCCCCTGTAGTTTTCCACATCAACTACCAGATTTACAGCGTAAACTCCAAAAGGTAGAGGGAACTCCTTAAAAGGTTTTACGTTTACCGTAGGGAAGCCGATTTCTCTACCCTTTGAGCTACCTCTTACAACCACTCCCGTCGCAAAGTAGGGAAAACCTAAAAGCCTGTTAGCCTCCGCTACTTTTCCCTGGGAGAGGAGCTCCCTCACTCTACTTGTCCCTATCTTTTCTCCGTTTTCAGTTTCAGGGGGAACCGTAACAACCTCTATTCCAAACTCCTCTCCCAAAGTTTTGGCAGTTTCTATATTTCCCTCTCTGCCCCTTCCAAATCGCCAATCCTCTCCAACAACCAGAACGCCACACCCCCAATTTTTCAACCTCTCAAAGAACTCACGGGAAGAGAGGTTCTTTACTTCAGAAAAGGGAATATTAAGGAGCTCTACCCCTAGCTTTTCTGCAATCTCCTTTCTCTCTTCGTCTGTGAAGAGCTCCTCTCCCTTTCCCCTTATTGATATTACCCTAACGGTACCACACAGCTCTTTAGCCTTCTCAATCAGCTTCCTGTGACCTCTGTGGAAGGCCTCAAACTTACCAACGGTGCAGCAGCTCTTTTGCAATCTCAACCGCCGAGCTCGTTCCAATCCTGTCTGCTCCCGCTTCAAGGAACTGTCTGGCAAGGTCTAAACTCTTTATTCCTCCTGCAGCCTTAACCTTCACTCTACCTTCAGAACACCTCAGGAGAAGCTCAACATCTCCAACGGTGGCGCCGTAAGTCCCGTAACCTGTAGAGGTTTTAACGTAGTCCCAGCCGGTTTCAACTGCCAAGCGGCACAGAGTTACCTTTTCCTCCTCAGTAAGGTAACAACACTCCATTATCAGCTTCAAAATTCTGTCTGAAAGGTTGTTTCTTAGCTCCACAAGTTCCTCTTCAACCCTCTTCCAGTTTCCCTCTTTAACGGCTCCAATGTCAACAACAACGTCAAGCTCCCCTGCTCCCTCCTCGGCGGCAAAGAGAGCTTCAGCCAGTTTCAGCTGAGATGGAACAGAAGAGAGAGGGAAGGCCACAACAGAACAGACCCTTTCTCCGGGAAGGACGACTCTTGCAATCTTAACGTGTTTTGGAAAGACACAAACCGTAGCAAAACCTAACTCTTTTGTCCTCTCAGCCGCCCTAAAAACGTCCTCCTCTGTAGTTGTAGCCTTAAGGACAGAATAGTCTATCTTTGATAAAAGCTCTTTTTCATCCATAACAACCTCAAAAAGAGGGTTCTTAGTTTTAATTCTATAATGATTTTAGAGGAGGAAATAATGAGACTGAACAAGTTTTTAGCATACGCAGGTTTTGGAGCAAGGAGGAAAGTTGAGGAGATAATAAAGCAGGGAAGAGTTGAGGTTAACAGTGAAATCGTTACAAACCCTGCCACCGAAGTTGACCCTAAAAAGGACGTTGTAAAGGTTGATGGAGAAAGAGTAAGACTTCCTAAAAAGTTTGTTTACATCGCATTCAACAAACCCCAGGGAGTTCTTACGGCAATGGAGAGAGCTCCCGGCGACAGACGGCCGATAGTTGCCGACTACTTCAGGAAGTATCCGGTTCGCCTCTTTCCGGTGGGAAGACTTGACTACAACACCGAAGGGCTCCTCATAATGACAAACGACGGAGAGCTTGCAGACAGACTGGCCCACCCAAGATACCACGTTCCCAAAACCTACATAGCCAAAGTGAAGGGCAGGGTTAAGCCGGCGGAGGTTGAGAGGATGAGGAAGGGAGCTCTCCTCGTTGACGATAAGGGTAAAAAGTTCTTCATAAAGCCGTTAGACGTTAAGCTTCTTCACCCTTCCAAAACGGGAAGAAACACCTACGTTCAGATAACAATAGACCAGGGAAAGAACAGAGTTGTCCGGCGGTTCTTTGACAGGTTTGACCACGGCGTTTTAAAGCTGAAAAGGGTTGCCGTTGGCCCCATAAAGCTTGGTGATTTGCCAAAGGGAGCCTACAGGGAGCTTACTCCTGAGGAGGTTAAGAGGCTCAAAAAGGCTGCAGGACTGGAGGAGGAATGATAGTAATAGCGGGACCATGCGTTATTGAAGATAGAGATACAGTTTTTGAAGTTGCAGAAGTTGTGGCGGAGCTCCAGCACCGTTTCCCACAGCACAGGTTTATCTTCAAGGCCTCTTTTGACAAGGCCAACAGGAGCTCCATTAAGTCCTACCGCGGCCCCGGCCTTGAGAAAGGCCTTGAGATACTTGCAGAGGTAAAGGAAAAATTTGGCCTTCTCCTAACAACAGACATACATGAGAGCTGGCAGGCGGAACCGGTTGGAGAGGTAGTTGACGTTGTCCAGATTCCGGCATTCCTGTGCCGACAGACAGACCTCTTAATTGCCGCAGCAAGAACGGGAAAGACCGTAAATGTAAAGAAAGGTCAGTTCATGGCTCCGTGGGATATGAAAAATGTTGTTGAGAAGTTAAAAGAGAGCTCCGCAAAAGAGGTGTGGCTCACAGAGAGAGGAACAACATTTGGCTACAACAACTTAGTTGTAGATTTTCGCTCATTCCCCATAATGAGAGAGTTTGCAGATAAAGTTATTTTTGACGCAACCCACTCGGTTCAAAGGCCGGGAGGACTTGGAAAGGCCAGCGGAGGAGACAGGGAGTTCGTTCCATACCTTTCAAGGGCTGCAGTTGGAGTTGGAGTTGACGGCCTCTTCTTTGAAACCCACCCCCAGCCCGAGAGGGCACTTTCAGACGGGCCCAACATGGTTCCACTGAAGGAGTTTCCAGAGTTAATAAGTAGACTACTGAAACTCAAGGAGTGTGTAGATGGCCTTGAAGGAAGAAGAGAGGATTAGAAAAATCGTTGAGATACTGAGGAAAGAGAAGGAGAAGTGGAACGTTCCCATAGTAACACTGATGTCTCAAACCGGAAGCGACCCTTTTGAGATTTTAGTTGCAACGGTTCTCTCCCTCAGAACGAAAGACGAGGTTACGGCAAAGGCTGCAGAGAGGCTCTTTCAGGTTGCCGACACGCCGGAAAAACTCCTGAAACTTGAAGAAGATGAAATTGCTTCCCTCATCTACCCGGTGGGATTTTACAGGCGCAAAGCCAAAAACCTTAAAGAGATAGCCAAAATACTCATTGAGAAGTACGGCGGAAGAGTTCCAGACGATTTAGAGGAGCTCCTCAAGCTCCCCGGCGTTGGAAGGAAGACGGCCAACCTCGTGATAACTTTAGGATACGGAAAGCCGGGAATCTGCGTTGACACCCACGTCCACAGGATAATGAACAGGCTGGGGTACGTTAAGACGAAAACCCCGGAGGAGACGGAGTTTGCGTTGAGAGAGAAACTCCCCAAAGAGTTCTGGATTGAGATAAACGACCTTCTGGTCTCTTTAGGACAGCACATCTGCCACCCAACGTCTCCAAAGTGTTCACAGTGCCCCATTGAGCCTTACTGTCCAAAAATCGGCGTTAAGAGGAGCAGGTGATGAGGACCTCACCACTCTTTACGGATCTTTACGAGTTAACGATGATGAACGCCTACCTGAAGGCCGGGAAGACGGAGTGGGCTTCATTTGAGCTCTTTGTGAGAGAGCTTCCTAAAAACAGGAATTACTTAGTGTTTGCTGGTTTAAACGACGTTGTGGAGCTCCTCCAGGACTACAGGCTCTCTGAAAGCGACATTGACTACCTCCACTCTTTAAAGCTCTTTTCAGATGACTTTTTAGACTTTCTCAAAAGTTTCAGGTTTACAGGAAATCTTTATGCAGTAAGAGAGGGGGAGATATTCTTCCAGAACGAGCCTGTTTTAAGGGTTGAAGCTCCCATTTACGAAGCCCAGCTCTTTGAGACGGCCATTATGAACCAGGTTCTCATCTCGTCCCTCATAGCCACAAAAGCAGCAAGGGTCTTCTCCGTTGCCGAAGGGAAAAAGCTCGCAGACTTTTCACTCAGAAGAACCCACGGGTTTGATGCCGGAATGAAGGTTGCAAGGAGTTCCTATCTGGCCGGCTTTGACGCAACGTCAAACGTTCTGGCAGGGAAGGTTTACGGAATTCCGGTAGTCGGAACAGTTGCCCATTCCTTCATAATGGCATTTGAGAGTGAAGAAGAGGCCTTCAGAGCCTACCTTGAGGCGTTCCCCAACAACGGTATTCTGCTTGTTGACACCTACGATACCATTGAAGGAATTAAAAGGGCGATAAGAGTTGCAAAAGAGATGGGAGTTCCCCTTAAAGGGATAAGGCTTGACAGCGGAGACGTTGTGGAGCTCTCTAAAATCGCCAGAAAACTGTTAGACGAAGCAGAATTCAAAGAGACGAAAATCATAGTCAGCGGCGGTTTGGACGAGTACAGAATAAAGGAGATTTTAGAAAGAGGAGCTCCCGTTGACGCCTTTGGAGTTGGAACAAAGCTTGGAACATCTGCAGATTCTCCCTACATAGACTTTGTTTACAAACTTGTTGAGTTCAACGGGAAACCTGTAATGAAGACAAGCTCAGGGAAGAAGATGTACCCGGGAAAGAAGCAGGTTTTCAGAAACGAAGACTGCGACGTTGTTGGAGTTTTTGGAGAGGAGCTCCCCGGAGAACCGCTTCTTGAGAAAGTAATGGAAAACGGCAAAACGATAAAAGAACTTCCAACGCTGAAAGAGGCAAGAGAGTATTTCCTTGACAGGTTCTCAAAGCTGCCGGATGAAATAAAAAGAATAGATAGGAAGATAGAATATCCCGTCAAAATCAGCGAGAAACTGAAAGAACTCTACCGGAAAACACTTTCAGAGATAGAGAGGGAGCGTTGATAAACCCCAGAATAATCACGATAGACGGACCTGCAGGAGCTGGAAAGAGCACCCTGGCAAAGGAGATAGCAAAACGGTTTGGATACGTCCACTTAGACTCGGGAGCTCTCTACAGAGCAATCGGCTACGGCTGTAAGCTATCAGGAGTTGACCTGAAGGATAGAGAGGCCGTTTTAAAAGTTGCGGAAAGCCTGAAAATTGAGCTCCTGCCAGACGGCAGAGTCCTGTTAAACGGGAAAGACGTAACCGAAAAGATAAGAACTCCAGAAGGCGGCCTTTTAGCCTCTCAGGTTGCCCAGTTTCCAGAAGTAAGGGAGATAGTTGTAAAACTCCTAAGACATATGGCGGAAGGGAAAAAGATAGTAATAGACGGCAGAGACGCAGGAACCTACATCTTCCCCAACGCAGAGCTGAAAATCTACCTGACAGCAAGCCCTGAAGAGAGAGCAAGGAGACGGTACGAGGAGCTGAAAAAGAAAGGTTTTAACGTAAGCTACGAACAAGTTCTAAAAGAGGTTATAGAGAGGGACAGACAGGACGAGAACAGACCCTTCGCCCCCCTCAGAGTTCCAGATGGAGCCACTATAATTGACACAACTGGCAAATCCCTTGAGGAGGTCCTCTCTGAAGTTGAAAAGCTGATAGACCCTTAAATTCCCTGATTGTTCTTTGCTTTCCGGGCTGTTATTTTCCTGTAAACCTCCCTGTCTGAAATGTCTGCCTTTCTGTTAAGCTCAGGATCTATGTACTGAAGGTAGGTTGTAGAGCTGACCCAGGGAACGTAGAGAAGGATTTTTACTCCTCTAATGTTCCAGACAGCCTCTCCGTCCTGAAGGTTTGGTGGCCGATACCTGACTGGAGAACCATACTTCTTAACCAACAGGTCGTAGTAAGTTTTAAAGGTGCTCTTTGCCATATCCTCTGAAAGTCTATAGTCTATTTTCATTAACTTTCCTTTGTAAAACCAGAAATAGGCGCTATCAAGCTTCTCTAAGGGTAATCCCTTAACTTTGTAACCGGTAATGTTGGGATTGGTTATATTGTCCCTGATGATTCTATAGCCAGAAGCAACCACATCCCAGCCTTTCCTGGCAATAAACTTTTTAAACTCTTCCTCTGTAGTCTTTCCAACCTCAAGGCCAAAAGGTTTAGGAATAGGAACTTTCAGATGTTGAGCATAAGCTCTAACAGGTAAAACTGAAGGGAACCCGGAAAAGAGAAGAGAAACAGTTAAAGCGGAAAATAAAAGCCTTTTCACTCTTCCTTCCCTGTAATTTTCTGGTAATTTTAACATTGAGGAGTTTTTTTTCTTTAAGGAGTTTAAAACTTACGCTGTTATCTCTTTTAAAAACTCGTTAACGGTTATGATTTCAAAGTCAAGTTTGGGAGCTCCGCACTCCCTCACCCACTCAAGGGCAGTCTTCCTGCACCAGTCAAGGTCTATGTTGGGGGCAAAGCTTGCAAGGTAAATTTTCGTTTCAAAGTATCTCCTAAGCTGGTAGGCCAGCTGGTTCAGGTAGAGTATCTTCTCCCTCACTTTCCTCGCCTTTTCGCCGCCGTGGAATGCCAGCCTCATAAAGAACTCAACGTTTCCCTTACACTCGTAGGCCTCAACGTAGTGTTTCCCCCAGAAGGCAACGTCAACATTCTTCCCGGAGAGCTCCCTCTTCCCGCAGAAAATCCTCAACCTTTCCCTGTTTACCATAGGTTGACAGTGCATTGAGAGGAGCTCCACCCTTCCTTTCTCAACAGGCCCCAGGTGAAAAACCAGCTCTTCAAAAAGCCTTCCCTTCCTCAGAGAGACAACGTCGTCCTGCGGTATAGGTCTACCTGAGGAGTTCTCGGCGTGTTTAAGGAAAAAGTTCTCTATCAGATTCCAGAGGATTCTCTTTTCGGCAACGGATATGGGAAGAGCGCCCAAAAACTCCTCTTTCTTCTCTTTTTTAAACCGGTGAAACTGATTAACATGGTCAACGTACTGAAAAAAACGCGCTATATGGGTAATAACGGGAAACCGCTCTTTTCTACGAAGACAGATAAGGAAGTGAACCAGCTCTTTAACAGGCTCTCCTAAAAACCGCTCAACATCAACGTAACAGCTGAAAAGGTGCATTTAACTCCTACTTAAAGTAGTTAAGGAGAGAAAGGTTCTGAGTCTGAGTAATTGCAGCCAGTAATGCCTGATAGGCCGTTTTTGCCTTCTCATAATCGGCAATTACCCCCGTGTAATCTGCATCCTCTATCTTTGATTTTAACTCTTTAAAGTGAACAGCAACAGCATCATTCTGGTTTTTTATATCCTCAACAACCCTCTGCTGGGTTCCCAGCACTGAACGGTAGGTTTCTATCTGTGATAGACCTTTGTCAAAGGCATCAAGAAGTTTCAGATTCTCAACGCCATCTCCCAGGTCAACCTGAACGGTTTCAGTATTCAGAGCGTTTAAGTCTCCAGTCTCAATAAGGTCTGCAATCCTGTTGAGAACCTCAACAACCGTTATTCTGTTGGTTACTCCGTTGACTCCAAAGTAGTCTGAGCCGTTAAAGGTGGTGTTAATCTCTACTCCGCCGGCAACTGGAACAGTCGTTTCCTGAGTCTCCCCGTTGTAAGTTCCGTCTGAAGAAAAGGGAGCACTTTGGGTCTTAACCCCTCCAAACAGGTAAGAATCTCCTATCTTCGTGTTTGCCATGTTAACAACGTAGGCGGCAACATTTCTAAAGTAGTCAGCCAGAACTTTTGCGTCCTCTCCGTTGAGAGCTCCCGTGTTCAGAACCTGAACTATCTTAACCCTCGCCTCCTGAAGGATGTTAATAGCAGAAGTCATGGCCGTTTCGGCAGTTTTTAGTGTGTTGTCCGTAAGGTCAATGTTTCTGTTGAATCTCTCAATATGGTCAACAAAACGCTGAAGCCTTAGAGCTCTTGCAAAGTCAACAGGGTTGTCTGAGGGTTTGAGAATAGCCTTTCCTGAGGAGAGCTCCTCCGTACTCCTCTTCAGCTGCTCCTCTCTAAGCCTGTCGTACCTGAGGAGTATGTCGTATATCATTCCGTCTGTTACCCTCATACTCATAACCTACCCCACCATACCTAAAACGGTTTGAAGAAGCTCGTCAGTTACGGTAACGACCCTTGCTGCAGCCTTATAAGCTCTCTGATACCTCGTTAAGTTTACAAGCTCCTCGTCCACGTTAACACCTGAGAGCTCCTTAACCTTTTCCTCAATAGCATCAAGCCTGAACTGAGAGGCCTTTAAAAGGTCATCTACCGATTTAACCTCAGAACCGATAGAGGAGGCTATTTTAGTTCCATAATACTCCGCAAAACTCAGGTCTGAAAGCTCGTTGAACTTCTCATCTCCAAGACCGATAAGGTTTTTAACGTTTGTGTTGTCAGAAGCCAGATAGTTGGGATCAGAGGCTGCTGCAACCTTCTTAGGATCATCAAAAGCAAGAGTTATATTTGAAGCGTCTATCGGCTGGCCGTTGTCGGAAGAGAAGAGAGCAACCCCCGTATCACCGTAAAGGTCGTAACCTGCCTCGTGCTGCTGGTTAACCTTCTCTGCAAAGGTTGAAACCAGGTTATTCAACTTCTGCTTAAATTCCTCAATGGCCTTTATGCCCGCAATGGTTCCCCCCACCTCCCCTTTAGCAAAATCACCCGTTACGTCTACACCGTCTGCAAGAACTGTAACGCCGGCTGCCGACTCCTCAACAGAGAGGTCAAAACTCCTCTCTTCAGAAACCAGGGGGAAACCTTTAGCAGTAAAAACCCTGACCCGTTCATCCGGAAGGTAAACCACCTTAACGTCAACCAGTGAACTGAGCTCTTTTAGCGTCCTATCCCTCTCATCAAGGTACTGGTTATAACGCTCGGAGGAGTCTTTATACAGGAGCATGTTCTTATTTATTTCTGCAAGCTTCTCTGTAAGCCTGTTAACTTCTGAAACAACGTCTTTTAGGTGAGAAACAGAAGTGGTTTCAATCTCTTCAAGGGAAGAGTAAGTATCCCTGATCCTTCCAACGAGGGTTTTAGCAACAGCCAGAAAGTTCTCTCTGGCAGCTAAGTCATCTGGTTTAACGGCTATGTCGTTAAGCGAGTTGAAAAACTGGTTAATAGCATCGGAAAGACCGCTTCCCATAGGCTCGTTAAAAAGGCTCTCTACCTGAGAGAGAACGTTCTTATAGGCAGAAAACTGGGAATACTCCCCGTTTTCATCTACAAGACGTTTAAAGTAGGCTCTGCTGAAAATCCTCTTTACCGTCTCAACCTGAACTCCCATTCCCGGAACGTCAGCAAATACCGGAGCTTCCCGGGAGTAGCCGTCTGTATAGACATTACTCAGATTTCTATTTGTTGTTGTTATACCAATCTTTTGAGAGAGAAGAGCCTGACTTGCAGCCGTGAGAGCTCCAAAAAGAGACATACTCCCTCCAGAACAGGGTATCTGATTCTATTATCGCAAACTCCTCCAACAATTTGAGTCTCAGGTAGAAAGCCCTTAAAAAATTCAGGATTAGATTTAGGAAGTGAAATGGCAACAGTTGAAACAATACTAGGCTGGTTCTGGGCTCTGTGCATCTTCAGCGTAGTAATAGCGCTTATAGTTGCTCTTATTGTTATTGCTCTCTCTCCCGCATTAGCAATACTCTACATCCTGGCCTGCTGGTACGACAAGAAAACAAACAAAAATCCCAAATCCCACTAGTTCAGATAAAACCTATTCCCTCCTCAGACAACCTGTTTAACTCGTGAACAGTTTAAATCCCACTAGTTCAGATAAAACCAATTTCCTCATAGTCCGGGGGAGAGTAGAAAAAAGAGTTTAAATCCCACTAGTTCAGATAAAACCTGCTACTTCGTCCGGGAGCTCCTCTACAGGGTCAATAGTTTAAATCCCACTAGTTCAGATAAAACCTCTCTGGGATGCAGGCGTTCACGGCAGCCCAGGAAGGTTTAAATCCCACTAGTTCAGATAAAACCCTTGCCGAGCTACTCTCAAAGTATGAACAGATTGGTTTAAATCCCACTAGTTCAGATAAAACTCCTAAGCCCAACTTATACTCCTGAACCGTACTCCTTGGTTTAAATCCCACTAGTTCAGATAAAACGACTTTGGAGACAACGGAGACGAAACCTTTGACCTGTTTAAATCCCACTAGTTCAGATAAAACTCTCTTTGAGGGTTCCGATAAGCCCCTTTTGTTTAGTTTAAATCCCACTAGTTCAGATAAAACTTACACTTCTTTTGATGTTTGCGATGTCCTCCAGGCTCCGTTTAAATCCCACTAGTTCAGATAAAACTCTCACGAGTCTTTTCCATTCCCTTGCGCGTTTAGTGGTTTAAATCCCACTAGTTCAGATAAAACTTTCAAAAAGAGTATTTACGAAAAAGCAATAGAAGGTTTAAATCCCACTAGTTCAGATAAAACTGGGCATTAAGAAGAAGGCGTTTCAGAGAGCCTTAGAAGTTTAAATCCCACTAGTTCAGATAAAACTGAAACACAGCCCCGTGTATTCTTCAGCCTCTTTTGGTTTAAATCCCACTAGTTCAGATAAAACTTTGGCGTCAACAAAGTCGTTTTTAGTTGTGTTTTTAGTTTAAATCCCACTAGTTCAGATAAAACGAGGAGCCGCCGGAGCCTACTTCATGCACAGAGTTGGTTTAAATCCCACTAGTTCAGATAAAACCAATGAGGGAGGTTAAATGCCTCCCTCATATTTTAAGTTTAAATCCCACTAGTTCAGATAAAACCGGTGAACCTGAGCCTTTAAGGCTCACGTGTAACAAGTTTAAATCCCACTAGTTCAGATAAAACCCAGTTGTTCATTAGCTTGCCGTCTTTTGTCTTCCGTTTAAATCCCACTAGTTCAGATAAAACAATTCTATGAATTAATGTAGCATTTCTAACATAGATGTTTAAATCCCACTAGTTCAGATAAAACTATATTTCAGTAGTGAAGATAATAAACCACTATAAGGGTTTAAATCCCACTAGTTCAGATAAAACTTACATATCGGACATTCCTTCTCTTTGCAAGTAAAGTTTAAATCCCACTAGTTCAGATAAAACATAAAGTAGCAACCGATAAAAGCAGGAGCGAAATAAAGTTTAAATCCCACTAGTTCAGATAAAACCAGAGAAAACCTGTCCTGTCTGCGGCAGAAAGTTCATGTTTAAATCCCACTAGTTCAGATAAAACTATTGGAGCCTTGATGA
The DNA here is from genome assembly GCA_015490195.1 of Thermovibrio sp. Classification (GTDB taxonomy): domain Bacteria; phylum Aquificota; class Aquificia; order Desulfurobacteriales; family Desulfurobacteriaceae; genus Balnearium. Next base: position 38,626 of record WFYG01000044.1, on the reverse strand, counting down.
GATAAAAGGCTCCATAAATCGGTTTAAATCCCACTAGTTCAGATAAAACACCAGATTTAGCTTATTCTAATAGTCAAAGAGCTACAGTATCTAACTTCAAGTATATAGGATAGTGAAGAGACAGTCAAGTGCAGCGACGGAAGTATAAGTTTTTTATGAACATCTAATAAAGATGGCTTAAACCTTTGATGGATAGGCAATTGAGCAAGATTGAAGAAAAAACGGTTTCGCTGCAGAGTTTGGATATACTAACTCCGGGATTTAAATAATATCATCTATTGGGTTTTTAAGGACTCCTAAAACTTCTTTGTTGGGAGCTCTCCTCATAACGTAAAAGTAAACTGAATCCTCTTCCTCTATTATCCGGGAGAGCTCCGCCTTACACCTTGCAAGGTTTGAGACTGTAATCTCTCCCTCAAAAACCGAGTTCTGAACCCAACAGAGATACTTCCTCAACGTTTTTCTTACTCTATCAATTCTCTTAACGTCAACATCGTAGGTTACAACAACAAACATCACCACCACGCTTTTAAAGGTTTATAAACAGATTCTCCTATTAAATGTTTGATGAGCTTATAGCACTCAAGCCGAATCAAGTATCTGTGTGAGACCTTTCTTTTTAGTTTCCTGTGTTTAACAGTTGTATCTAACTTTTCCTTCACTGCCGAAACCACTTTTTTCCTGCCTGATTCTGTTAGATATGCATAGTTTAAAGAGCTATCAAAATCTTTCTTGTTCAGCTTCTTTCCCTTTATAAGTGAAAGAATCACAGAATCTCCAACCAGAGGCTTGAAAATCTCTGAAATATCTAAAGAGAGAGAAAACCTGCCGGTTGAGGGTTCGTGAAGGTAGCTTATGGTCGGGTCAAGCTGGGTTTTGTAAATTTCCGAAAGAGTTGCCGTATAAATCATTGAGTTTACAAAGGAAATCAAAGCGTTCGCAGGGTTAGAGGGAGGTCTCTTCTCTCTCTTTTTTAGTTTAAAGAAATTGTCTTCAATCAGGGAATCAAAAAGGGAGTAGTAAATCTCCTTTGCCATTCCCTCTACAGCCATAATTTCAGGAACAGAAGAAGCTCTGTAGAGTTTATGAGGGAGCTCCCTCAACTCTTCAACCTCACTTTCATCAACTCCTCTCTTTTTCAGGTTTCTGATTGAGTGGTAAATTGCCCCTTCAACAAAAGATGCAGCCAGGAATGTCCTCTTTTCGCTGCCTAAGTAGTGCTCAACCTGTTTAACAGTTAAAAATCCTGAAACAGCAGATTTTCTTGGAATAAAACTTCCGGAATAGTAGCCGTAATAGTTGAAAACGTGGAGGATAACTCCGTTCTGAGACAGGAAGTTCAAAACTTTACTGTTCAAATCAATCTCAGAGAAGAGGTAAATCTCCTTTAACCCTTCAACGGGAATAAACTTCCTTCCCTTTTCCCCCTCAAAAGAGAGGGTATTCTCTTTTCTTCTTAATCTTCCAGGCGAAAATATGTAAATCCTTTCCATCTAATCTTCCGAGAAGCAGAAATCGTAGTAAGCACAGGCTCTACAATAAGATTGTTTTTCCGCCTCTGGAGGTTTCGGGAGGGAAACTATCCTCTCAATATCCTCCAGAATCTCAATCAACTTCTTCCTTATCTCATCTGTAAGCTTTATCCTCTCAACTCTCTTCTCCTTCGGGTAGGCAATTTCCCCTTCCCGCTTAATCCCAAGCTGTTCTAAGTAAAACAGATAGTAGTAAACCTGCCATCTGTCTGCCTCTTCCATCTTTGAGGAGAATTTCGTTTCTCTAACTGCTTTCCGCGAAACGACATCTATCCGAATCAGGTTATTTATAAGAACCTCTTTCCTTTTACTTGTTGGATAGACAATTTCGTGGAGCAACTTTCCCAGCGCTACCTTTTCAGAGGAACTCTCAAAGGCCAATCCCCTTGAAAAGAGCCACAGCTTCCTTTTACAGACAAAATAGTAGTTAACTTTTATTCCCGTTATCCTTGCCTCTTCAAAATCAGATAAACTCAACATCATTTCCTTCTTCATGGTTATCTTCAAGGCCAAGGTTTACAGAGTAAGGAAGATTTATCAGGAAAATTCCGTGTTTTTTGAATCCGGGAAGTTTTACTACAGAAGCATCTCTGTTTCTCTGCAGGAGAAAAACGGGAACGTTTACTGTTAACTCTTTCAGTCTGTAAAGAGCTTTTAAGCGTTCTTTCCGGTCTAGCGCGTAGTCTTGAACAGTATTTATGCAGCTTTCTATGGTTTCTCTCATTCTTCTATAAATATCTTCTGGAATGGCAGAAATATTTGCAATTCTTCTGAAGAATCTTTGAGCCTCCTGCCTGTTTTTTGACCTGAATCCATATTTTAGAAGGTCAATGTTGTCTTTAAATTCCCTGTAAAAGTCTGTATTCTGAATTTGAGAAGAAGAGTAGAGCTCTCTCATAATCTCAAACTTTTCAATCTCTCTGAGAGTCTTTCCGGAAAAAGGTTTTAGAGCTTCAACTGCTGCATCAACGAGTTCTTTATGGTAAACGGAGTTTGAACCAACTCCTGAGGCTTCCGTGTAGATGTAAACGTTGGGAGTCTCTTCTTCGTAAGTTCTTTTTCTGTAAACTCTACCCATTCTTTGGACAAGCGAATCAAAAGAGGCCGCTTCTGTGATTAGAACGTCGTAGTCTATGTCTAAAGAGGCCTCTGCAAGCTGAGTGGTTATCCAAACTACTGGAGCGTTTTTCTTTTGGTCTCTGTAGATTTCATCTTCAAGGCGGGAACGGTCTCTCTGGATAAAACGAGAGTGGAGGAGTTTAACGGGAGCTCCCACGCTACCTTTTAAGAGCCTGTAAATCTCTTTTGCCCGAGGAACAGTGTTTACAATAACGAGAATCCTTTTCCCAGAACCTACCAGAGAGGAGATGAGACCGGCGGAACTGAGAATGGAGTCTTCTACGACCTCAATCTGGTGTTTTCTCGGGTATTCTTCGTAGAGCTCCCTATTCTCCAAAACGTCAAAGTTTTTCAATTCATCTTGAAGGAATGGAAAAAGGGTTGCGCTCATTACACAGAACTTTCCGCCAAGCTCGGAAACCTCTTTTATACCTTGAACTATGCAGGCAAGGGTATCTGGTGAATAGCCCTGCGGTTCGTCAACTACAACTGATGAGTAGCTCATTGTTGAGTAGAGCTTCTCAAACCCTGGATACTTAAAAACTGATGTAAAAAGCTGGTCGGCAGTTGAGACTGTAACCGGCATGGAGAGCTGAAGCGATAGGTTATACTGGATAAAGTTAGCCTCAAGGCCTTCATCTTCAGAGCTTAGAAGGTATTCAGCGGCAGCATCTCCATGGAGAAGAGCCACTCTATTTGGGAAGTAATTATTTAAACGCCTAAACATGGCATTAACAGAGGTTCTAACCGGAAGGGTATAAAAAGTTTTTCTATCTTTAGCCCAGTTAAGAGCGAACTCCGTTTTTCCGCTTCCTGTTGGAGCAGCAACTATCAGGTTTTCTCCAGCTTTCTCTTTTCCTTTAATCTGAAACGGCTTAAACGCTATCTTTTTTCCCAGATTTTCTGAAAGTTTCTTTAAAACAATCTCATCTTTTCCTTTTATCGGCTCTATCTCTACGGAAACCCCGGCTGAGGCAGAATGATCAAGTTTATGGAGGAGGCCTTTTGTAAAAATGATTGTCCTCTCAGAGGCTATACTGTTCCAGTAATTTTTTAAACGGCTGTAGGGAGCTCCCGAGTTGTAGATGTCGTAGAGCTCTAAAAGAATTCTGTAGACATCTTCAAGTGCCAGCTCGTCTATCTTCCCGAATTTTTCTCCGTGTTTATTCAGGAAATTCGTCAAATATGGGAAATTTCCCTTTAAATCTTTATAGCCTTCTAAAAATCGCTCCAGCGAAAAGTCAAGCTCTCTGTCGTGGTGGAAAGCAACGGCAAAGAGAAGAACATCCCACAGGTCAAAATTAAAAGCATTATCTCCAAGGAGAAAGATGGCAGAGAGATAGTTGTGAGGAATCTCTCTTCCTTCCGGCTTTTTAAGTTTTTCTTTCCAACCTAAACTCTTTTTAATTTTATATTGAAAATGAGAGGAAGCTTTTCCTAAATCGTGGTAGAGAGCCGCTTTTTTGAGGAGCTCCCAGAAATTTCCAGTTTCTTTTCCCAGATTTTCCTCAATCTCGTTTCCATAAAGACTTTTAAGAACTTTAAGGTTTTTGAGGAGCTCCTCTGTGTGTTCCTCAATAGTCTGGTAAGTTTTCTCTCCTTTTTTCTTAATTACCTTCGCCAGAAGTTTCACTACAGGCCTCCAGATTTACCATTTCAACTGCTCTACCATCTTCAGGATCAACGTATATAAAGTCAAGGTCTTTTCCTATCCGTCTTGATGCAGGAGCAGTTAAGAGGAAATCTTCCTTTTTCAGGAAATAACGCCATCCTACAAGCTTTTTAAGTTTTTCATCGTAGCAGATTCCGAGTCTGTAGTAGGTTCCGCTGAGTCTTAATTTTTTAGCAGTTTCTCTTGTTAAATAGGTGAGCTCTCTAATGCGAAGAAACCGAGGAGCTTTAAAGGGTACAAGCTCTACAGGTTTAGGCTCCTCAACAAGGAGAGCAAGGTCTTCTCTCCTTCCAAGGGAGATAAAATCCTTTATCAAAAGGTTTTCACGGAACTTTTGAAGGAGTTTCTTATCTGCTGATACGTAAATCGTGAGGTTAACATCAAAGAGCTCCTGAACATAAATAGGAGAGCTTATTAGGGTCTTACCAAAACCGGGAACTTCCGGCTGTCCTTCCCTTTTTCTGTCAAACTTCTTAAACTTCTGAAGCTGGTAACCTACGGTTCCAAAGCTACCGTGAATGCTAACTTTCATAGAATGCTCTCTCTCTACGTCTGCCGTATAGTGAATCCAACCTTTGATTGTTGAGAAAGGAGGAAGGAGAAAGGTTTCAACTACCCCAAAAGAGAGAGGCTTTCTGTAACAGGCAACAGGCTGGTAGAGTTTAATTTTCAAAACTTCCATTGTCTACTCCAGCCCCTTCTTGACTTCTTCTTTAACCCTGTTGAAAAATCCGGAAATATCTCCAACGAAGTTACCCTCTGGTAGCTGGAGCTCTCTCTCAAAGTCATTCTCCCAAAATCCATCTACAAAGCCGCAGTGGGTATACCTGCCAACAGGCTCTCCTTTAAAGGCTAAACCGAAGATGCTGTTTAAAACAGCAGTGTTTACCGAGTATTTATCAGTGTTGCGGTTGTAACTTACGTTGACCCTTCCCACAAAGAATGGGTTTTTAACCGGGTAAACTCCTCCTATGACAAAGAGGGGAGAGAGGTTTTCAGTTCTTCCCTTTACCTCTCTAACTAAAAATGGAATCGCATCTAAAACCATCTCTACCCTCCTGAGCTTCTCCTCTTTTGGGAGCTCCGCCACTTTCCTTCCGCTCCTGTCAAACTCACAGCCAAGCCTGTCAAGGCCAACGGTTACAGTATAGGTGTAGAGGGAAGAGTGGTGCTCAAACTGGTACGGATTGGGATTTGCACCTGTTCTATCTGCAAAGTTCTTGTTGGTTCCGAACTCTGTGTCTAAGAGCATCGGCTCAAGGGAGATAGCCGGAGAGAGCCTTACAACTGCAGAACGGGTTGCTGCGTTCTCTCCCTGTTGAGTTTTCATGTAGCCGAAAAGATCTGCCTCAACACAGCTCAGTGCGTTAACAGACGGGTGGAACTGAACAACTTCCTGCTCGGCGTGGAGTATCTCTGGCGGAGGAACCACCTCTCTCTCACTCTCAACAGTTAACAACCTCCAAATCTCCTTTAATGAAGTGATTATTACATTATCTTTTTGTTTTTTATTCTTTTCTTCTTCTTGAGAAGTTCTATCAAGTAGATTTAAGAAATCAGGAAAATCTCTCTTAAAGTCAGACAGTAGTTCTGATCTATTAGAAAATCTAAGCTCTTCAGGTGTTTTCTTCTCCCACAGTTCAATTTTATTAAGAGACGACTTGAGTTTTTTAAATTTTTTATCCGAAGTATTAGACAGCGCTATTCTTAGCGCTATCATTCCCGAGCGAATTGTAAAGTAAAAACTACTATCAACAATCTGTTTATATAGTTCCTCAGAAATAGCATTCCAGTAGTCTGAAGTATCTATTCCAAACTGATTCTTTAGAAATTTCCAGAGCTCATACCTTATCGCCTGACGGGAAATAAATGAATAGAGGTTTCCCTTTTTAGATATCTTCTTAAGTTCAGAGACATTTCCAACTGTCTCACCGTAGTTTCCGCTCATAGCGTCAAAAACAACTGTTAGGGTAATGGCTCTCGGTTTCATTCCTCCTCCCTTTCAGAACTGTTTTTCTCCTCTCCTAAAAAGCCAGCCACAAAGCTGTAGCCAAGGAGCTGAAAAATTTCCGGGTTTTGGGCTCCTTTAACCAGAAAATACGGAACCTCTTTTGAAAAACCGGCATAAACTCTGAGGAGAATGTCCATAAAACGGGGATAGTTAGAAGTTCTTAAGGCGTTTAAGAGTTTAAACGCTATTGAATCAATCTTGTTTTCCTGACGAGCATCTTCAAAGAAACTGCGGAGCTCTTTCCCTTTTCTCCACGCCTGTCGGAGCTCCCTTTCCTCAAGAGTTTTCATACTCCCTCCGCCAAAGAGTTTAAGGTATTGAAAGTAAGTGTTCAAAATCTGAAAAATCTGGAAAGGGTTGAAATAAACTTCAACGTCGCTGCTCGGTTTATTTTTGTTGTTTCTATCTTTCAGGTAGTACCTAAATAGTTTGTAGATAAACGTAAAGGATATAGAATCTGTAAGAAGCTGGTTAACGATTTCCTCAAGAAGGCTTACAGTTTTACTTGCCTTTCCTTCCTTCAGTTTAAATGAAGCTTTGCCCAGTTTCCTTAAATTTTCTGTGAGTTTTTCCTGCGTAAACAGTCTTGCTTTTTCGTAGGAAACGTTAAAGTTTTTAACTCTGGGTTTCTGTGCCTCAAGTTCAATAACGGATATACCGCTGAGGGTTAATGGAGAAGTTCTTTCATGAGCAAGTATCACTTTTTCAGTAAAAAATTCAATCAGTGGGTTTTCTCTCTCTTTCCTGAGAATGGATTCAAGCCTTAAGTTATCCTTAAACAGTTCCTCTACAGACGCACTGTTGTTAACAAAGAGAAATCTGTTATCGTAATAATTACCAATAGGAACAAATCCTAAAGAAGCAGAAAAGAGAATAGCGTTGCAGATTTCACATATGGGAAGTTGTCTATTTCTGGTGTAAAGATAAATAAAGTTTATGTTATCTTCATTAAATCCTGCAAAAGCAGAAAGAGATGTGGAAAAAGTTAAATCTTTAATAGCACTCCTACCTTCACAAATAATACATGGTATAATTAGTTTTTTAGAGGGTTTTAAAATCAACCTTTTAACCTGCGTATCTATAAGTTTCTGTATCTTCTCTCCAGGAGTTAGTTCTTTATATTCTTTTGTTCTAAGTTTATTGGACAAATTCATTAAATCTTTACTAATCCAACTTGTTGAAAAAGTCAGAACTTCCTCTGATGGAAGTTCTCCTAAATATTCTTTTAACTTTTTAATAAATGACTTTAGCCTCTCAACATCTTCATCAAAGTTTTTCTTTGTAATTTCAGGTATTTCAACTTTAAACTCCAGTTTTTTAACGAAATTCTGTAATCTTTTCCTGAGTTCTTTTGCTTTATCAAGATCTGAAGAAACTGAAGTTGAAATGCTTTCAAAGTAAGGTTTTATGTAAAACTGATAGTGCTTCTCAGCTGCAGCTCTTAGAAATTTCCCGGTAAATCCCTCCACAGCTTCTCTATCAAACTCAAAGTAGTTGTCGCCTATTTCTACCCCTTTAATCTCTCTACCGCTGGCGTCTAAAAGTTTCCCGTTCTCAATATCGTGGCCGCCGAGAGCTCTGAGGAACCCTACTATTCCTGCATTGTAGAGCCAATCTGCTATGTAAACCCTCTCCACTACCCTACAACCTCCACCATTCCAAAGCCTTCGCCGGTTCTGGCGCCTAAGCCTGTCATTACCAGAAGGTTCAGGTCTTCAGGGTCTCCGGTTAACTTGAAGAAACCCTCGTTTACTGTTAAGGTCATTATTGGAAGACCGGTTCTCTCCCTGAAGCCTTTGAACGTGTGTTTTATCTTTTTTGACTTCGCCTTTAATGGTTTTAGAGTTATTGGCCGTTTGGGAGCTCTCCCGTGTAACGTTTCAAATATCTTCTCTGTCAGTATTGTAAAGGCCTCTGGAAACTCCTGGGATTCAACGGTTACAGGGACTTTCCCGGTTTCTTCTTTCTTCTCAACCAGAATTGGCGAGCAGGTTTTTACAGTTATTTCATCTTTTGTTATTGGTCTGTTTCTGATTGGAAAGACTCTCTTAAACTTCCATTTGAGCCTCTCTCCGCCCACCAGCATCTCTTCATTTCCGCTGAAGTCAAACTCTTCCATACTTATAAGCCCGTTGAAGAGTGAGATTAGAAACCGGTAGTCTGAGGAGCTTATCCAGAGGGAGAGGGGAGCTCCCTCCTCAAACTCAAAAACAGGCATCTCTTTTAACTGAGGGAATTTCTCGGGGGTAAACTCTGAATCTATCTGAACCGGCTCTTTTACCATTCTGTAGTTTTGAGGGAAAGAAATGTTGAAAGTAAAGGGCTTTGGTGTTGTCCTGTCGTAGAAATCGGCTTTAAGTTCAGGGTCAGACCTTTTCAGGGCTTCCTTAATAAGAGATACGACTCTATGCCTGTAAATAACAGGTAGTTTTGGCGTTTCAAAGAGAACTCTGAACCTCAAAATCCCCTCCCAATGGTAAGAGTATATCAAACGAAACTATGGAAGTTCTGCAGGAGCTCCCAAAACCGAGAAACGGCTCACTCCTCTAAATTTACTAAGCCTTCTCTACTATACTAACGAAATTCTTAAGGAGTTTCTGACCTGCCTTCTGGCTCTTCTCCGGATGGAACTGTGTGGCGAAGATGTTTTCCTTCTCAATGGAAGAGGTAAAGTAGATGCCGTAGTCTGTTTCCGTTAGGACAACGTTTTTATTTTCCGGCCTTACGTAATAGGAGTGGACAAAGTAGAAGAACTCTCCCTCTTTTATGTTTTTGAGGAGCTCCGAATCCTTCTTCTTATAAACCTGGTTCCAGCCCATATGGGGAATCTTGAACTCTTTTGGAAGTTCAAACCTTACAACTTCTCCCTCTATAAAACCGAAGCCCTCCGTCTCTCCAAACTCATAGCTCTTCTCAAAGAGGAGTTGAAGCCCCAGGCAGATACCCAAAAATGGCTTCCCCTTTTCAACTTCTCTGATAATAATTTCCCAGAGGCCGAACTCTTTTAGATTCCTTACTGCGTCTTTAAAGGCTCCAACTCCCGGAAGGACAATTCCTTTGGCATCTTTCAGGTCTTGAGGGTTCCTCGTTATTTTAACGTCTGCACCAACGTGCTCTATCGCCTTGCTCACGCTCCTTAAGTTTCCCATTCCATAGTCAACAACGGCTATCACTTGATACCCCCGGGCATTGAACCTAAGAGGTACTTAATATCGTCGTCTCCAAAGAGAACACCGAACCCAAGGTACGCACCACGCCACTTGTGGTAGAGGAGCTCATCTCCACCGCCATAAACAAACCAGTTCCTCTTGAAGAAGTATTTAGCACCAATTCTTAAATGGGGTGGTATGTCGTCTCCATCTGAATCTTTCCTTCCTGTATCCCAAAGGTCTGATGTGAACATGAGTTTTGGGCTGTAGATGTAGTCTAAGCCAAAGCCCCCTGTACTTTCTTTTAAACCGCCCCTTAGAACTATTTTTGAACCGGGGTGGAACCACTTGTCCTCAAAAACTCTTGCGTACTGGAGAGTGAACTCTGTTCTGTAGTTGGTCTCTATTTCTTCTTCCCAGTGGGGAGCAGTGCCTGTCGTTATGTAGTACTTTTTCCTCTCTACTTTACCCTGAGAATCCCCTACAACCTCAAGCAAGTAATAGTGGGTTTTTGCCGGAACTATTTTAAGAGTGAAAATTCCTCTACCTTCCCCTGTTCTCGTGTTTACATCTCCTCTAAAGCCAATGTAAGTTTTAGTGTTTTCAACTTTCTGGGCAAGTTTCCCCAAAGTTTCCGTGGTTTTAACGAGGTTTTTGTAGAGCTTTTCGTCGGTAAACAGTTTTCCTACAGTTCCCTCACCTTCGTTAACCTTTGCAAGGAGCCCTTTAAGTTCTGCTGTTGTAGCCTTTATGTTGGCCAGAGTCTCTTCAATGTTTTTGGTATTTTTCTGGTTGAGAAGTTTCTGCAGCTTCTGGGTCAAACGGTCAAGGTTCTGGGCTATCTGAGGGGCTTTCGCAGTAGCTTCTTTTAGATTAACAACTATTTGTCTTATATCCTGTCTGTTTTCAAGGGCCATTTCGGAAAGCTGAGTTGTGAGAGTGTTAACGTTATCAAGTATCTGTGGAAGATCCTCTTTTAACATTTCTGAAAGTGCAAGGGCGTTTTCAAGGACTTTCTTAATGTTTTCTCTGTTCTCTGTTACTACAGTGTTTAAGTTGTTAACAACAGAGTTTACGCTTTTAGTAAGCTGTGCAACTCTGTCCATAATAATTGCAAGTCTGTTCTTACCGTCGGGAGTTATTAGTGCCTGGTTGAACTTTGTTAAGAGCTGATTCAGTGAAGACATTACTTCGTCCATAGAGGCTGGAACCTGTGTGTTCTCTATCATTGAGCCGGGGGGAAGGGGTGGAGCAGGTGGGTGGCCGGGCTCTATCTCAACGTACTTTTCTCCCATAAGTCCCATCGTTTCAATCTTTGCGACGGCGTTTTTGTAGAGTTTAACCGGTTTTGTGAAGACTATCTCAACTTCCGCTCTGCCGTCCTTTACTCCAACGCTTAAAACTTTACCTACCGTAACTCCGGCAACCCTTACGGGGGCGTCTTTTTCAAGGCCGGCGGCGTTTCTGAAGTAAATTTTGTAAACTTGTGAAACTTTCCCCCTTTGGAATTTCAGAGGTTCTAATGTTGTTGCTATTATCCCGAGGCCTACAAGTCCGGCCACAACAAAGGCTCCGACCTTTGCCTCTAAAGAGAGTTTACCCATTTTCCTGCTCCAGAACTTCTGTTATTGGCCCTTCCGGCTCTCCGTTGATGAACTGTTTTACAACAGGGTTCCGGCTGTTCCTTATCTCTTCCGGCGTTCCTATTTCAACCATTTTTCCCTTAAACAGTATGCCAATTCTGTCTGCTATCCTGAAGGCGCTGTTAACGTCGTGGCTTACAACAACGCAGGTTTTGTTGAACTCGTTTCTGAGTCTAATTATAAGCCTGTCAAAGATTGCGGTCATAACAGGGTCTAAACCACTGGTGGGCTCGTCAAAGAGAATACACTTTGGGTTCATGCAGAGAGCTCTCGCCACAGCAACCCTCTTCCTCATACCGCCGGAGAGCTCCGACGGGTACAGGTCCTCTGTTCCAGAAAGCCCCAAAAGGGAGAGGTAGTAGCTGGCTCTTTCTCTTGCAATCTTCTCCTTTACTCCCTTTTTCTCTATCAGGTAAAAGGCCACGTTGTACCAGACCGGGTAGGAGTCAAAGAGAGCTCCGCTCTGGAAAACGTAAGTCAGAGTCTCCCTGAACTTCTCAAGCTCTTCATCCTTCAGGTTTAAAACGTCCATTCCGTAAACAAGAATTTTTCCCTCGTCTGGCTCAATGAGCCTTGCAATCTGTTTTAGGAGAACGCTCTTTCCCGTTCCGGAAGGCCCCATAATGACGAATATTTCTCCGTCGTAAACAGTAAACGAGACCCCGTCGTGAACAACCTTGTTTCCGAAACGCTTTTTCAGGTTTTCAACAACAATTGCCTTCTCTCTCATAGGTTAAAGAGCCTCAAAATGTATGTAATCAGGTAATCAAATATGAGAATTGCCATAGATGATGAAACAACTGCTTTGGTTGTAGATTCTCCAACTCCCTTTGCTCCGCCTCTTGTGTAGTAGCCGTAGAGGCAGCTGATCGTTGAAAGGAGAAATCCGAAAACCGCCGCCTTTATGAGGCCGTGATAGACGTCGTCCATCTCTGCAAGGTTCTGTGTGTATCGGATAAAGAGAACTTTATTAACTCCAAAGAGGTAAACGCTTACCAAATAGCCACCTATGTAGCCTATTATGTCGGCAATTATCGTAAGGAGAACTAAAGAGACGATTGACATGTAGATTCTGGGAGTTATCAGGAACTTAACCGGGTTAACGGCCATCATTTCTAAAGCGTCTATCTGCTCCGTTACCCTCATGGTTCCGATCTCTGCAGCCATTGCTGAACCTGAACGGGCTGTTACAAGGAGTGCAGAGAGGACAGGTGCAAGCTCTCTGGCCATTGAAATTGCGACAACTGCGCCTATCATATACTCTGCGTTGAACCTATGGAATGCGTTGTAGGTCTCAAGGGCTATAACTCCCCCTGTAAAGAGAGATGTAATTCCCACAACCGGCGTTGAACCTGCTCCTATATCTGCAAGGTAGTAGATGTACCTCTTTATCCTTAAAGGTTTTTTAAATGCAAGTGAGAGTGCCTTAACAGAAAGCAGAAACCACCTTCCCCAGAACTCTAAGAATGAGAGAACGGCACTGCCTATTGCCTCAAGGAGTTTTACAAACAATTTACTCAGCCTCAGGATTTTAAAGTTGTTTCTTAAGCCCTTTGGATTATACAAAAAGCAAGTATTAAAATTGTCAGGTTTACTTTCAGATAAAGGAGAGGAGTATGGCTGAAGAGAAGATTTTAGAGCAGAGGAAGGAGAAGATTGAAAAGCTAAAAGAGCTCGGATATGAACCCTACGCATACAGGTACGAGGTTAACGCTAAGGCCGGGGAGCTCCTTGGAAAGTTCGGAAAAGTAAAGAATGAAGAAGAAAGGGAGAGTGAGGAGCTCCCCAAAGAGGAGTTTTCACTGGCCGGCCGTATCATGTCTATGAGGATTATGGGAAAGGCTGCCTTTTTCCACATTCAGGACGAGTCTGGAAAAATTCAGTGCTACATAAGGAGAGACACAGTTGGAGCAGACTTCTATAACAAAGTTTTCAAAAAGCTGATAGATATTGGAGACATTGTTGGAGTTAAAGGAACTCTCTTTAGAACGAGAACCGGAGAGCTCACTTTAGAGGTTAAGGAGCTAGTTCCTCTTACAAAATCTCTAAGGCCTCTCCCCGAGAAGTGGCACGGCTTAAAGGATACAGAGAAGCGTTACCGCCAGAGGTATTTAGATTTAATCGTTAACCCGGAAGTTCGGGAGATTTTCAGGACGAGAACAAAGGTAATCAAAAAGATAAGGGAGTTCCTGGATAGCAGAGGTTTTATTGAGGTTGAAACCCCCATCCTGCAGCCCATAGCCTCTGGAGCCGCCGCAAGGCCCTTCATTACCCACTACAACGCATTAGACATAGATGTTTACCTGAGGATTGCACCGGAGCTCTACCTGAAGAGGCTGTTAGTTGGCGGTTTTGAGAGGGTTTACGAGCTTGGAAAGAACTTCAGGAACGAGGGGATATCAACCCGCCACAACCCCGAGTTTACAATGATTGAATGGTACATGGCCTACGCCGACTACAACGACCTCATGGAGATGACCGAGGAGCTCTTTGAGTTCCTCTTAGACGAGATATTTGGAAAAGGCGTTCGTGAGATAGAGTATCAGGGAACGAAAATCTCCTTTGAGAGGCCCTTCAGGAGGATTTCATACCTTGGGGAGCTCTCCAGGAAAACCGGACTTACAGAAGAAGAGCTCCTTCACGATGAGGAGAAAGTCCTTGCAAAGGCAAAAGAGTTAGGAATAGAGAGGGCTGAGGAGCTTTCCCACTTTAAGAGAGTCCAGGAGCTCTTTGAAGCCCTGGTTGAGCCTGAACTCATCCAGCCAACATTTGTTATAGACTTCCCCAAGGCCATCTCTCCATTAGCAAAGGAGAAAAGAGGGAACCCTGAATTAGTTGAAAGGTTTGAGCTCTTTGTCTTCGGAAGGGAGATTGCAAACGCCTATACGGAGCTCAACAACCCGAAAGAGCAGGAAGAGAGGTTCAAACAGCAGCTTGAAGAAAAGGCAAAAGGAGACGAAGAGGCAATGGAGTACGATGCCGACTTCATAACGGCACTTGAGTACGGAATGCCCCCAACTGCCGGCGAGGGAATCGGAATAGACAGGCTTGTAATGCTCTTTACAGATAAGGATTCAATCAGGGAGGTTCTCCTGTTCCCTCAGCTCCGCCCGGAGAAGAGGTGCGGAGAGGAGATCTGTGAAGTTGAAACGGAGAAGAAGGAAGAATGAACCCGCTTTTAAGATGGCTAGCCCTTAGAGGTTTGAGCCTCCGTAAGGGCTACCTCTCCTTTGCCTTTATCATTGCCGTTCTGGGCGTAGTTGTGGGTGTTGCCGCCCTCATAATAGTTAACTCGGTAATGACAGGGTTTCAGGACGCCATAAAAGAGAGGCTCCTCTCTGCAAACGCAGACATAATTGTCATGAGGAAAGACGGGAAGCCTTTCTACCGTTACGACTACGCAGAGAGGAAAATTTCTGAACTGAAGCACGTTGTTGGAACAGAGCCCTTTATCTACGTTCCCGTAATGGCTGCGAGCAGTTCCGTTACCTCCGCTTCAAGCGGAGCTCTCCGGGGGTGCATTCCAGACAAGGAGCCTCAGGTTACGTCAATACCGAAGCACCTGATACTTGGAGACTGGGAGATCTTCAAAAGGAGTAAACGGGGAGTTGTAATAGGAAAACAGCTTGCAGATACCCTTGGAGTTACCTTAGGAGATAGGATAAAGCTCATTTCCCCTATGGGAAGAAGAACGCCATTCGGGATAATTCCCAGAACTGCTACCTACACAGTTGTTGGGATATTTGAAGTTGGAATGTATCAGTTTGACTCTTCATTAATCCTTGCCCACTTTAAGACTGTTCAGAAAGACTTTGGATTTGGAGATGTTGCAACGGGAATAATGGTAAAGGTTGACAGGTTGGAAAATGTAAAGAAGGTAGAAAGGGAAATAGAGAAGGCTCTGGGAAAAGACTACACAGCTGAAGATTGGATATCTCTAAATAAGAGCCTATTCTCTGCACTGAAATTAGAAAAACTCGCAATGTTCCTCATTCTAACCCTTATTGTTATAGTTGCCTCTTTCAACATCTCAAGCCTCTTAATGATGAACGTAAACTCAAGAGCAAGGGAGATTGCAATACTGAAAACAGTAGGAGCTCTCAACGGGTTCATTCTAAAAGTATTCGTATTTCAGGGATTCATAATCGGCCTGATAGGAACTGTAATTGGGGAGTTCATAGGAATCTCTGTCTCACTCCTGGGAGAGAAGTTTAAACTGATACCGCTTCCTCCCGACGTTTACTACATAGACCACCTGCCCTTTAAGCTCCACCCTTTGGACTGCATTGTTGCCGCCGTTGCTGCTATACTGATAAGCGTCGGAGCCACAATCTACCCCTCTCTGAAGGCGGCAAAGACAGACCCTGTTAAAGTTTTGAGGATGGGAGAGGAGTGATTGAAGGGGAAGATAAGAAAGGCAAGGATAAAGGACGCCGAGGCTATTCAGTTTCTCATAAACGAGTATGCAAAGTTGGGCCTTATGCTTCCGAGGACTATCCACAGTATTTATGAGAACATCAGGGATTTCTGGGTTTACGAGGAAGATGGAAAAATACTTGGGACCTGCGCCCTAACTGTTTTCTGGGAGAACCTTGCGGAGATAAGGTCTTTAGCGGTTTCTCAAGAGCACACGAGGAGGGGAATAGGGAGCTCCCTCGTCAAAACAGCCCTTAAAGAGGCAGAGGAGCTTGGTATAAACAGGGTTTTTACACTTACCTATCAGGTTGATTTCTTCAAAAAGCTGGGTTTCAGGGTTATAGATAAGGAGCTCCTCCCCCACAAAATCTGGAGAGACTGCATAAACTGTGTTAAATTTCCAAACTGCGACGAGACGGCAATGGAGATAAACCTTAGCGGAGAAGGAGAAAATGAGGCCGGAAGAGCAGCTGAAAATCATAAAGCGGGGAACCGCTGAGATAATAAACGAAGAGGAGCTCTTAGAGAAGCTAAAGAGCGGAAGGAAGCTGAGGGTAAAGGCGGGATTTGACCCAACAGCACCAGACCTTCACTTAGGCCACACCGTTCTACTCTGGAAACTGAGGGACTTTCAGGAGTTAGGCCACGAGGTCTACTTTCTGATTGGCGACTTTACGGCAATGATTGGAGACCCAACGGGGAAGAACGAAACAAGGCCCCCATTAACCAGAGAGCAGGTTTTGAAAAACGCAGAGACCTACGCCCAGCAGGTTTTTAAGATTTTAGACCCGGAAAAAACCGTTGTTGTCTTCAATAGCGAGTGGCTCGGCTCAATGACGGCTGCAGACCTTATAAAACTTACGTCCAAATACACAGTTGCAAGAATGCTTGAGAGGGATGACTTTTCCAAGCGTTTCAGGGAGGGAAGACCCATCCACATCCACGAGTTCATCTACCCGCTTCTTCAAGGTTACGACTCTGTTGAGCTTAAGGCAGACGTTGAGCTTGGTGGAACAGATCAGAAGTTCAACCTATTAGTTGGAAGGCACCTTCAGAGGGAGTTTGGTCAGGAAGAACAGGTCTGCATTATGATGCCCATCTTAGAGGGGCTTGACGGCGTCCAGAAGATGAGCAAGTCTCTGGGAAACTACATAGGAATTCTGGAGCCCCCTAAGGAGCAGTTTGGAAAAGTTATGAGGATTTCAGACGACCTGATGTGGCGTTACTACAGGCTTGTTACAAGGGTTCCTGAGGAAGAGATTGAGGAAATGGAAAGAGCTGTAAAGGAAGGAAGGCTCCACCCGATGGAGGCGAAGAAAAGGCTTGCCGAAACAATTGTTAAAACCTTCCACGGAGAGGAAGCTGCAAAGAGGGCGAGGGAGCACTTTGAGAGGGTTTTCTCAAGGAGGGAGCTCCCCGAGAACATCCCAGAGCCCAAAGTGAAAGTTCCAGAAAACCCGGTCTGGCTTCCTCGCCTTTTAAAAGAGGCAGGCCTTGTAAAGTCAACCAGTGAAGGAAGGCGCCAGATAAAAGGAGGAGGCGTAAGAGTAAACGGAAAGAAAATTCTTGACGACCAGATTAAGATAGATGTTCTAAAAGGCGAAACTATCCTTCAGGTTGGGAAAAGACGGTTTGCGAAGATAAAACCAGAAAACGTTTCAGTAGAGACCGACTGATAGGATATGCTCTTCATACTCTCAAAAACGTTGGGTGTTTTCCTGGTTCTACCCGGCCTCTTTGTCCTTCTCCTTTTTCTCTCCCTTTTCTTTTCCCTTCTGAGGAAAAGGAAAATCGGACTAATCCTTCTATCTTTTTCTCTTTTATTCATTTACTTCATCTCAACAGAGCCGGGAAAAGACTTGATACTCTCTCCCCTTGAAAACGCCTACCCTCACCCAGAGTTTTCAAAAGTTAACTGCCAATACATTGTAGTTCTGGGCGGAGGGGAGATTCCCCACTCTCCGGCGGAAAACGGCAGGGCTTCCGTAAGGCCGGCCGTTGCAAAAAGGCTCTACGAGGCGTTTAAGCTCTACAAAAAGAGGGAGCTCCCCATTCTGGTTTCCGGCGGGAATGTTTACGGAACTGAAGCCGAAAGCGAGGCAGAAGCCATGGCGCGGTTCTTAGAAACGATAGGCGTTTCTGCCGAGAAGATAACTGAAGAGAGAAGAAGCAGAAACACCTTTGAAAACGGAATTTACTCCTACCAAATACTTGCCAGAAGAGGAATAAAGGAAATCTGTCTTGTTACTTCTGCCTATCACATACCAAGAAGCGTAATGATTTTCAGAGACGTTGGATTCAAAGTTACTCCGGTTCCTGCAGACTACAGAGTTTACAGGGAAAAGTACAGTTGGTATTCCTATCTTCCAAGGGTAGATTACCTGCAGGACTCAATGAACGGCTTCAGGGAGTATGTTGGAATTCTTTACTTTGAGCTACTACAGAAGAGAAAGATTCTGAAGTGGCGGGCCCGGGAGGATTCGAACCTCCGACCTACGGATTAGAAGTCCGTTGCTCTATCCAGCTGAGCTACGGGCCCTGAAGAATGGTCGGGGCAGCCCGATTTGAACGGGCGACCTCGTGCTCCCAAGGCACGCGCTCTAACCAAGCTGAGCTATGCCCCGAACTGACGGTATCGTAATTTAGGCATTAGTGTAAAATTTGGCAAGACATCTTAAGGGGGAAAGTAAGGAAGTGAGTGCCGAAAAAAGGATTGAAGAGTGGATCAGGAATCTAATAGCAGAGAAGAAACCTGTTGAACTTATAAGTTTCTACGAGGAACTCCCGGTAAGAGCAAAAGTGAAGCCTCTTTCACTTGAAGATAAGTTTGTCCAGTGGGAAAGCCACCCGAAACTGAAGCTAGCAGTAGGAAGCTTTGGAAGAGTCTATACCTACTTCCACGACCCTGTCTATAACCAGAAAAGGATTCTGACCTCAGACGTAACATACCACAGCGACAAGTTTATAGAGACCACAATGTTTAAACCTTTTGAAGAACCAAGGTTCAGCAGAGAGTTTCCAAGGGTTACAGTCTCCTCAAAACTCCCCGTTAAGGTGGCCTTAGAGGGGCAGGAGTATCCGGTTAGAGACCTATCTGAAAACGGAATAGGATTCCTGGCTCCCAAAAACGCTTTTTCACCCGGAGATAAACTCAAACTTGAGGTCTTTCTCCCCTACGGAAATTTCTCGTCTGAAGCTGAAGTAAGGTCTATAGAACCTGTAGAAGACAAAGAAAAGGTTGGAGTCCGTTTCGCTAATCTACACCAGCGTTTTAGAAACCTTCTCCACAGGTACGTTATGGACAGACAGAGAGAAGTCCTTGACACCATAAGAATGTTCGTAGATTAGACATGACGGCAAGAGAGTTACTCTCAAAACTTAAAGAAATCATGGAGGAGGAGAGAAAACTCCTCCTCTCTTTCCCCATAAATGAGATAGAGCGGTTTGAGAGAATTCAGGAGGAAAAGAGGGAACTTCTTTTAAAAATCTCCTCTTTTGAAATAGAGGAGCTTGAGAAAGAAAAGGAGCTGCTGAAAGAACTCCAATCACTTAATAGAACAATCTCTGCACTTATAGTGAACGGTATCTCGTTCTTTGAAGACTTAGAGAGAGAACTTTTTGGAGAGAAGACAACCTACACCTCGGGAAAGGAAGGAAATCTCTTCAAGAGAAGAGTTTAATCTTTAGTTAAAGAAAGAAAAAAATACCAATTAAAGGCTTCTTAAAGCATAAAGTTCAATTAATTAAACTAAGATTCCTTAAAATTTGGCAAAGATTATCAACTACTCTATACTAAAAACAGAGGCTGAAGGTAAATATACCTTTAAAAGCCATTTTTGAGAAAAAGGATGCTAAAAAAACTCCTTACTAAAGAGGGTAAGTTAACGGTTGTAGGAGCAGTTTACGACTTTATCAACGCCTACGTTAAGGGATACGGAGGGCTTGTGATTATTAACGTAAACGGTGAAACAGACCCCAAAAACTTGAGAACTCATCTGTTTTAAAGGAACTCTCAGAGCAGTTGAAGAGAGAGGTTCTCGTTACCAGGTAGTTTTAAAGGGGGGAGGTAACCCCTCCCCTCTATTAGTAAACGGTTATCTCTCCACTTACGAGTCTCTTCCAGATGTCCTTCATCTCTGCGAGTTTATCGTTTACTATTTCCTCTACTCTCTTCTGGAAAGAGCTGGAAGGCTGGGAGCTCCTCACCTTAACGTCAACAGCCAGAGGCTGGTTAACAGGCTTACCTATCTGACTAACCATGTAAACATAAGCCTCTTCAACTTCTGAAATCTCCTTTATAACCTCTTTTGCAATCTCGTTGGCCGTTATGTTGTAGAGCTTTCCAACATGGGTTATGGGGTTCTTACCGGCAGCAGCTTCAAGGCTCATAGGCCTGTAAGGTGTTATAAGACCGTTAACTCTGTTTCCTCTTCCAACTTCTCCGTCGTCTCCAGCCTCAGCAGAGGTTCCGGTAACGGTGATGTAAACGTTGGCATTTTCAACATCATCACCGGTGTTTATGTCTACCTCAACCTCTCTCTCTGTAAATTCCTTTGCCACCTCAAAAGCTGTCTTCCTTACGTTCTCTCTCTTTTCAACGTAGTCGTTAATGTCTTTAACAAACTTGTCAACAAAGGCACAGGCTATAGTTATCTTTATCTTCTCTCCGATCCTTACGCCCATAACCTTTATGTCTTCGCCAACTTCTGGATGGGACTTCTTAAACTCCTTGGCGTTGAGCTTCTTTTCCACATGGTAAACGACGTTTTCAAGGTCGTCAAAGGGAGCGTATCCTACACCGAAGGAGGTATCGTTTGAAAGGGGAAGTCCTTCTTTAAGTTGCCTCATATATATATCAACAAGGTCAACAGATCCCGGCCTTATGTAGGTGTGTATTCTTACGTGTTTTTCCGGATCTATGGCGTGAATGTTCTCTTTAAGCCACTCCTTCGCACCCTCAACAGCTATTTCGTCAACGGGTACTTTTAATCCTTTGTACTCCTTTATTGCTCTTCCAGACAGGAAGATCTCTATGGGCTCCGTTACTTCTCCACCGCCAAATTTTGGAAGAGCGCTACCACCAACTAAGAGGTTTTTATCTACGTTGTGGTGAAGAACGAAACCGAACTTCTCGTAGTAGAACTTACAGAGCTCCGCAGAGAGTTTCTCGGCAAGGGCGTCGCATATGGTGTCGGGATGTCCCAGCCCTTTCCTCTCAACGATTTCAATCTCCTGCCTGTAAACAGGCTGGGTATCAAGTGGAGTTACCCTAACGTTCATTTAACCGCCTCCCGTATCTGATGTTTAGGTGAGGGAAATATACCAAGTTTTAAATCGCAGACAAAAGTTTTTCTGCTTTCTCTATAACTATCTCCGGCTTTAAGTCAACCATACACCTGAAGTGCCCCTCAGGACATCTCTTTCCTCCGTGAATTCCACACGGACGGCACTGGAGTCCTTCCAGCTGCACTACCTCTCCCTTGCCGTAGGGGTAGAAACCAAAGTCGGGAACAGTTGCTCCGTAAATCTCTACTACGGGGGTTTTAACGGAGACTGCAACGTGAACCGGCGAGGAGTCGTTTGAGATCACAAGTTCTGCCCCCTTTACTAAAGAGAAGAACTCCCTCAAACTGGTCTTTCCACATAGGTTAAGAGCTCCCCTGTCTGAAAATTCACAGGCTTTGTTACAGTACGGTAAGTCTCCCTTGGAACCTACAATCACAACGGCAAAGCCTTTTTTACTGAAATGTTTAATGACCTCTCCGTAGTACTCCGGAAGCCATGCCTTTGTAGGCCAAACAGAGCCGGGGGCAACAACAACGTAAGGTCTTTTCAGAGAGAACTTCTTTAGAACCTTTTCAACTTCTATCTCTGGTACGGGGAGCTCCGGCTCTCTGTCGTAGATAACTGTTAGCTCCCCCTCAAGGGGCTTGAGAAGTGAGAGGTTCCTCTCAACCTCGTGGAGCCCTCTTTGGAACCTGTGGGGAACTCTGTCTGTGTAGAGAAACGAGAAACCGGCTCTATCAAAGCCTATCCTCCTGGGAACTCTTGACAGGAAAAGGGTCAGCGAAGCTCTGTGGGAGCGGTGGGGTGAAATTGCGATATCTGGGGAGAGCTCCCTTACCAGCCTGGAGAGGGAGAGAGGAAACGGTTTTGAAACAGGAATGGGGCTTACAAACTCAAACCCCTTAAACACATCCTCAAAACCTCTCCTGAGGAGAAGATGAACTTTAGATTCAGGAAAGGTTTTGTGGATAGACTTAAGGAGAGGAGAGGTCAGTATAAGATCCCCTAAAAAGGCTGTCTGATATACCAGAACTCTCAATCCAGTTCCCTAAATCCAATTCTTCCTTCTAAAGTAAATAAGAAGGCCAAAACTGAGAAAAAGCATAAAGAGAGAAATTATCAGTATTCCGTAAGGCTTTGAGGCAAGCGGAAGGTTTTCTACATTCATTCCGTAGTAGGAGGAGATGAACATTAGAGGCTCAAGAACGGCTACAAATATTGTAAGAGTTTTCATAATGTCGTTGAGTTTGAAATTAATAAGTGAAGAAAAAACGTTAAGGACGTTCTGTATAAACTCGTGAAGCGTCTCCGCTCTATCGTAAAGGATACTTATCTCGTCTAACAGGTCTCTAAAGTAGTGGATGTTTTCAGGGCTTGCAAACTTAGCCGAAAAGGACATTGCGAATTTGTAGGCATCCCTTACCTGTTTGAGGGTTCTCCTTAAGGTCAGTATCTCGTAGGAAAGGTCTGAAATGTCTTCAAGGAGTTCCGGGCTCTGCTCCTTAAAGACCTTTGCCTCTATCTCGTCTGCCTGATCTTCTAAAAGGTCTGTTACGTACTTGAACTTGTCGGTTATGAGTGAAGAGATTATCCAGACTATCTTCTCAACTCCTTCTTCAAAGGGCTTTTCCTCAAGCATCAGCTCTTTTTTCGCTTCTTCAAAGAGCCTCCGGCTCCCTATGGTAAGAACAAAATCCCTACCCCAGAAGAGGCAGAGCTTTTTTTGACGGCTTATCCCCCCGTCAAAGTAGATGAGGAGCATAAAGAGGTAGTTCTCAAAGTGTTCCGCCTTTGAACGGGCTTCAGACTTACAGTCTTCAATTGAGAGTTCGTTTATGTCAAACTCTTCAGAGAGCAGTTCTTCAACGGTTTCGTCCATACGCCTGAAGTGAATCCAGAGGGGTTTTTTCTTAAGGAGCTCCCTGTTCTCAACGAGGGAAGAAACGGGAGCAGCAACGGTTGTAACCGTCTCCCCTGAAGGAACCACTATCCAGGCCACGTTCTCCATCAAAACTTCCTGTCAAAGAAAATGTTCTTCCCAGAAACTGAAAGGGAAATTCCGTAGCCGAGCTTAATTTTATCTGGAACGAACCCTCCAACGATGGCTGCCTTTCCAAAGGAGAACATAATTCTGTTGTCTAGGTTGTTCTCTGAGGCCAGCTTAACGGCAGAACCTATCGCTATTCCTAGGTCTCCTACGGCATAGGCGCAGTAAGCTCCTGCAGCAAAAGACTTTTCACAGTTCTCAAAGCCGCAGAAACCGCAAAAAGGCACACCTCTGGGTTTAACTTCTGTTCCTATAAACACAACCAAAAGGGAATCCCTGACGTTCTTAGCGTCTCTAATGAAAAAAGAAAGGTTCTTTTCCCTTCCTATCTTCTCCATAAGGTCTGCTACTGAGTCCTTCTCATCTCCCTCAAAGATTTTGGTGTAAAGAAGGTTTACCCCCTTCCCCTTCGGAGCAGTTATTGCACTGCAGCACATAAGTTCTGCAACGGTTTTAACGGCAGAATAGTAGGGAAATTCCATCACTCCTCCAGAGCTCTCTCAAGCTCCTTTAAGGCCTTTTCCGGGTCTAACCTGTGGGCTCTGAAAACCTCTTCAAGAGGTTCGTCCTTAAAGCCCTCGCAGTAGATACACTCCTCAACCAGCTCGTAGAGTTTATCTTTCAGCTGTGGGAACTTTTCCAGACATTCCCTTAAGGTCATCTGAAGGTTTGGCTTTTCCAATTTACCTCCTTGAGAAACAGGGGGAAGATCCCCCTAAAGGTTACATTGTAAGGTCTAAGATTCTTCCCGCTCTCTCAATGTCTTCGCTGGAAGGCTGTCTGCATCCGGGGTCAACCTCTTTCATAATCCTTGCAAGGATGTAGAGGAGAGTTCCAACAATTTCTGGGAGTTTTTTCTCAAGCTCTGCCTCAAGCGGGTATTTAAGAGGTGGCTTTGTTGCGAGGAAGTCAAGAACGTCCTGAAGGGGGAGCTCCTCTTCAAGCTCTCTGAACTTCTGCATAGACTCCAAGAATCCCTTTGTAAGAGGAACGTCGCACTCCCAGATAACTTCTCTGTTATTGTACTTGGCGTTCCTCTCCCCTATCAGGAGAAGGTCGTAGAGTTTCTTCTCTACGATGTCTGTAATCTCTTTGGCCTTGTTCTTGTCAATGTCAAGGCCGGCAGCTTTCCTCATAAGGGCTTCAAGTTTGGCAAATCCTACTACTGCCATTTCTCCCTCCTGCACGTTTTTTTCTCGTGGCAAATTTAAGTTTGTGGGCGGTTAAATTCAACGTATAATACGTTATCACAACTGTTTCAGGGAGCAATTAATGGACAGGAGAGTTATAGAACAGCACGTTACGTGGGAAGAGTACCAGAAAATAGTGGAGCTCCTTGGAAGGGAGCCCAACTTGGTTGAGCTTGGAATATTCTCTGCAATGTGGTCTGAACACTGTTCCTACAAGTCTTCCCGCCCTCACCTTAAGAAATTTCCAACTGAAGCCCCCTGGGTCGTTCAGGGACCCGGAGAGAACGCAGGGATAATAATGGTAGACGAGGAAACTGAAACCTGCGTGGTCTTTAAGGTTGAGTCCCACAACCACCCGTCCTACATAGAGCCCTTTAACGGTGCGGCAACGGGAGTTGGGGGAATATTAAGAGACGTTTTCACTATGGGAGCAAGGCCGATTGCCTGCATGGACTCACTGAGGTTTGGGGAGCTCCACGACCCCAAGATGAGATACGTAACAAAGGGAGTTGTTTCTGGAATAAGCCACTACGGGAACTGTGTTGGGGTTCCAACGGTTGGCGGAGAGGTCTACTTTGACTCCTGCTACCAGACCAACCCCCTTGTAAACGCCTTTGCACTTGGAGTTGTTAAGAAGGACAAGATTTTCTACGCAAGGGCTGCAGGAGTTGGAAACCCGGTCATCTACGTTGGGGCAAAAACGGGAAGGGACGGAATCCACGGAGCAACGATGGCCTCTGAGGAGTTCTCATCTGAGGAAGAGGTTGAGAAGAAGGTAAACGTTCAGGTTGGCGACCCGTTCATGGAGAAACTCCTCATTGAGGCCTGTCTGGAAGCGATGGAGAAGGAAGGAATCGTCGCTATTCAGGATATGGGAGCTGCAGGTTTAACGTCATCTTCCGTTGAGATGGCTTCCCGGGGAGGAGTTGGAGTTGTTCTCTACTTAGATAAGGTTCCCACCCGTGAAGAGGGGATGACTCCCTACAAGATTATGCTCTCTGAGTCTCAGGAGAGAATGTTAGTAGTCTGTGAAAAGGGTAAAGAAGAAGAGATAATGGACGTTTTCAGGATGTGGGGGCTTGACGCAACGGTAATTGGAGAGGTTATTGAAGAGCCTGTTCTTAAACTTTTCTGGCACGGCGAGGTTGTGGCGGAGCTCCCCATAAAAGCCCTCACAGACGAAGCCCCCGTTTACTACAGACCCTTTAAAGTTCCTAAATACATTTTAGAGAACAAAAAATACGACCAGAACACAGTTCCCGAACCTGAAGACTACAACGAAGTTGTTAGAAAGCTCCTCTCCTCTCCAACAATTGCAAGCAAGCGGTGGGTATGGGAGCAGTACGACCACATGGTCCAGATAAACACTGTAGTTTACCCCGGCTCAGACGCAGCGGTTTTAAGGATTAAGGGAACAGGAAAGGGAATTGCCATAAGCAGCGACTGCAACTCAAGATACTGCTACCTGAACCCCTACGAGGGTGGAAAGATAGCAGTTGCAGAGGCGGCAAGGAACGTTGCCTGCTCCGGGGCTGTTCCAAGGGCAATAACAGACTGTCTGAACTTTGGAAGCCCTGAAGACCCTGAAATAATGTGGCAGTTTGTAAAGGCAACAGACGGAATGGCAGACGCCTGCAAAGTCCTTGAAACTCCCGTGGTCAGCGGGAATGTGAGCTTTTACAACGAGACAAAGACAGACGAGGGCAAGAGGGCAGTTTTCCCAACCCCAACAGTTGTTTGCGTTGGCGTTCTTGAAAATGTTGAGAAGAGAATGACATCTTACTTTAAAGAAGAGGGGGACGTAATTATTCTGCTCGGAGAGAATACAGGAAACATCTCGGGCTCAGAGTATCAGAAACTTCAAACAGGTGAGTTTAAGGGAACCGGACAAACAGTTGATTTAAGGTTTGAGAAAACACTTCAGGAAGCGATTGTTGAGGCGATACAGAAAGGGTTGATTAAACACGCCCACGACGTTTCTGAAGGGGGACTTGCCGTAAACCTGTTTGAGTCTGCCTTTGAGAAAGGCCTCGGATTTGAGGTTGAACTTGACGACGACATAAGGAGCGACTTCCTCCTCTTCGGAGAAGATCAGAGCCGAATTGTTATTTCTGTCTCTCCCGAAAAAGTTGAAGAGGTTTTAGATTTCTTCAAGAAGAGAACCGTTCCTGCAAAGGTTATAGGAAAGGTTAGAGGAAGCAAAGGAGTTATTAGACACAAAGGAAAAGAGCTCGTTAACCTTCCCATTAAAGTAGCAGAGGAACTCTACGAAACAGCTTTAGAGAAGGAGCTTGGAGTACAGAGTTAACGCAATCTTTGAAAAACTCTACCTTATATATAAGGTAGGCCGGTTCTCGTTCTCTACCGGCCTGCTTGTTCTTCTGCTATCTATCTACTCCCTCAACAGACACATTATAGATAAGTTTTCTCTGACCGTTCTAACCGTTTACTCGGTTGTCAGCCTGATTCTATTTCTAACAGGGAAGAAAGCTCTCCTCTTTGAATTCCTTTTAGACGAACTCTTCCTGTTCCTGCTGGTTATTAAAGGAGCCTTCTCGTACGGCTTCTTCTCCCTTTTTCTCTTTTTTCCCATTCTCTTCTCCTCCCTCTTTCTGAACCGGGCACAGAGTCTGGCAACGCTCGTAACTGCACTAACGTTACAGATTGTCTATTTCTTGATAGAGATAAAACTCATTACTCTTGATAAATTAATACAGTTCTTCCTCAACGAACTGGGACTCATCCTTATCTCTTTCTTTGCCCAGAAGATAAAAGAGAAGCTGGAAAGTCAGGAGGAATACCTTAAGGAACTTAAAAAACTACAGGAAGAGACCGCTTTCTACAAAAGGCTGTACGAAATAAGCGCAAACTTAGCACACGAGCTGAAAAACCCTCTGGCTTCCATAAAGGGAGCGGTGGAGCTCCTTGCCAACGGGCACCAGAACCAGAGACTGCTAAACATCGTCCTCAACGAAACAGAACGGCTTGACTCAATTATTAAAGACTTTCTTAGCCTTGCAAGGCCTATATCATCTGAAAAAAGCCCCGTTAAGGTTAAAGAAGTGGTTAAAGAGGTGTGTAACAGACTGAACAACTCAAAAGAGTGTAGGGTTGAGGGAGACGACGTATCTGCAGTGGTTGAGCCCAAAAGCTTCTACTCTGCATTAGATAATCTGATAAGAAATGCCCTCTACTGGGCAAAGAGCACCGTAAGGATAAGCGTAAAAGAAAACGGTGAGTGGATTGACATAACAGTTGAAGATGACGGCCCCGGCATACCGGAAGAGGAGTGGGACAGAGTTTTTGAACCTTTCTTCTCAAAGAGGAAAGAGGGTTCAGGCCTCGGACTCTCTGTCGTCAGGAAGTTTGCCCTTGAACACGGCGGTTTCGTCTTTTTAAGAAGAAGTCCTTTAGGGGGTGCTTCGTTTACACTAAGAATAAAGAGGGAGCCAAACGATGAGAGCTCTAATACTTGAAGACGAGAGTTCTCTTAGGGAGATACTCTCAATAATCCTGTCCAACTTTAACTACGAGATAGACGAGGCAGGAACGTTGCAGGAAGGAATGGAGAAGATAAATGAAAACGACTATGACCTGGCGCTGGTTGACCTCAGGCTACCAGACGGCTCTGGAATGGAACTTGTAAGGAAGTTGAAGAGAGAGAAACCTGAAACAGAAGTGATAATAATAACCGCTTTCGCCTCAACAGAGACCGTTAAAGAAGCCTTTGAACTAGGAGTTTACGACTACGTAGAGAAACCCTTTAAGCTTGAAGATTTAAAACTGATATTAAGGAACGTTACAGACAAGATAGAGCTTAAAAAGAGACCTGTAGAAACGGCAATTCCAGAAATTGTTGGACGCTCTAAACCGGTAGAGAAGCTGAAAGAGACGATAAAGAAGATTGCTCCCTACGATGTTAACGTTCTGATACTGGGGGAGAGCGGCAGCGGAAAAGAGCTGGTTGCAAAGGCCATTCACCACCTGAGCCCTAGAAAAAACAGACCGTTCGTAGCCATTAACTGCGCCGCACTGCCGCCGGAGCTCTTAGAGAGTGAACTTTTCGGCTACAAAAAAGGAGCCTTTACCGGGGCTGTCTCCGACAAAAAGGGACTTATAGAGAAGGCAAACGGCGGCACTCTCTTTTTAGACGAGATAGGCGACATGCCTCTACCCTTACAGGCGAAACTCCTCCGTTTTTTAGAGACAAGAAGGTTTATACCCTTAGGATCAACTGAGGAGAGAGAAGTTGATGTAAGAGTTGTTGCAGCAACAAACAAGAACTTAAAAGAGGAGATAAAAAAGGGGCGTTTCAGGGAAGACCTCTACTACCGGCTGGCAACAATAGTTATAGAGGTACCCCCTCTGAGGGAGAGGAAAGAGGACATTCCTTTACTGGTTGAGTTCTTTGCAAGAGAGTTCAGCAAGAAGTACGGCAAGGAGATTAAGCGAATTTCAAAAGGGTTTATTGACTACCTGACGGGGCTGCCTTTAGAGGGGAACGTAAGGGAGCTCCGCAACATCGTTGAGAGAGAGGTAATTCTTTCAGAAGACGGAATCCTTGGTAGCGGTTACTCTTCTACTGGAGAGGTGAAAAGTGAGAAGGGGGTAGAAATTCCAGAAGAGGGAGTGAACCTTAAAGAACTCCTTGCAGAAATTGAGAAGGAATATCTATTCAAAGCCCTTGAAATGGCAGAGGGAAACAAGACAAAAGCTGCCAAGCTATTGGGCTTAACCTTAAGGGAGCTCCGGTATAGATTTGAAAAATACTCCCCCAAAGGGGGGGAGCGGAATTAACCTTCTCTGTTCTCTTCTGCTCCTGCAGGATTTTCAGCCTCTTCCGTTTTCTGAGCTTCCTCTTCAGAAGC
The DNA here is from genome assembly GCA_015490195.1 of Thermovibrio sp. Taxonomy (GTDB): domain Bacteria; phylum Aquificota; class Aquificia; order Desulfurobacteriales; family Desulfurobacteriaceae; genus Balnearium. The sequence goes on along the minus strand of WFYG01000044.1, from coordinate 9,693 downwards.
TTCTACCTCTTCAATATCTGCAAGTTCAATGAGCCTGTCTAAGGCCTTCTGTCTCAGAATGTCCTCCTTAATCATAGGAAGGAGACCTCTCTCCTCCAAAGACTGCCTCGCCTGAACGTAGTCTCCTCCGAAAGCTGCATCTGCAAGCTTTTGAATCTCCTTCTCTATGTCTTCGTCTGTAACCTCAATTCCTTCAAGCTCAGCAACCTTCTCAAGGAGAAGTTTTACCTTAACGGTCTTTTCTGCAGTTGGCCTAACCATTTCAACAATACCTTCAGGGCTCAGCTGGCGAACGTCAACGCCTATCTGGGCAAGTCTGTTGAGCTGGTTCTGGGCCTGAGCCCTTATCTCAAGGTCAAGCATAGAGGGTGGAACGGGAACGTTCACCTTCTTGAGGAGCTCCTCAACAATCTGGTCTTCAACCTCTTCCTGCTCTCTTATGGTTTCAGCGGTTTCAAGGTCTTCCATTATCTTCTTCTTCATATCTTCAACGCTTTCAAAGCCAAACTTTTTGGCAAACTCATCATCAACTTCAGGAAGTTTCCTCTCTTTAACAGCCTTCACTTTAAACTTAATCTTTACTTTCTTACCCTTTGCCTCTCCGTACTTCTCATCCTCGGGAGCTGTAAACTCAATCTCTCCCTCTTCTCCTGCCTTCTTACCTAAAACCGCCTTCTCAACTTCAGGCCAGAGCTGGTTCTGTCCAAGAACTACAGAAACTTCTCCCTTATGAACGTTCTCATCGCCCTCTATTTGAGTTTCGTACTCAAGCTCAACGAGGTCTCCCTCTTTTGCTTCCCTTTCCACCTCTTCCCAGGTAGCAGCTTGATTCCTCAGTCCCTCTATAACCTTCTCTACGTCCCGCTCAGAGAGCTCCCTCTTAACCTTCTTAACCTTAATTCCCCTGTAGTCTTCAGGCTTAAGGTCTATTTCTGGCTTAATTTCTAAGAGGAGAACAACTTTGAGCTGGTTATTCTTAAGGTCTAAGTCAAAGGACTCTACAGCAGGGTCGCTAACAAGCTTCAGGTTCTCCTTCTCAACAACTTCTGCAAGCTTAACGGGAATGTAGCTCCTTAAGAGAGCAGACTTAATGTCGTCGGCATAGTACTTTTTGATAACTGAAGCCGGCGCCTTTCCAGGTCTGAAACCGGGAACTTTAGCCCTCTTGCCTATCTCCCTGCAGATAGCCTCAACCTCTTTCTTTACCTCTTCAGGCTCTCCCTCTATAGTGAGCCTATATACAACGTCTCCCTGCTTCTCAATCTGGTATTTCATCTTTCCCCTCCTTTCTTTCTAACTCTTCCCATAACCTTTAAAGGCAGACTCCAAACCTTGGTAAAGGCTGCCCCTGCTCTATGGTCAAAAACATCTTTCGGGCTGTAGGTTGCAAGGTCTTCGGAGTAGAGAGAGTTAGGAGATTTCCTTCCAACAACCTGTGCAATTCCCTTGTAAAGTTTGAACTTAACCGTTCCGGTAACCAGCTCTGCTATCTGGTTGTTAAAGGCATCTAACGCTTCTCTAAGAGGCGTAAACCATAGGGCTTCATAAACAGCCTCTGCATAAGGGTGTTTAACGTGGCTCTGCTTGTAGTGGTAGGTAAACCTGTCTAAAACCAGGCTCTCTATCTCGTCATAAGCCCTTATCAGAAGAAGACCTGCCGGAGATTCGTAAACCTCCCTTGACTTAATACCGACAAGTCTGTTCTCAACCATATCTATACGGCCGTAGCCGTGCTTTCCAGCAATCTCGTTTAAGTCCCAGATAAGCTTCCAGAGTTCATTGTACCGCTTTCCGTTTACTGCAACGGGAGTTCCCTCTTCAAACTCTATCTCAACATACTCAGGTTCGTCTGGAGCCTTTTCTGGGGAAACCGTAAGAACAAAGGCATCTTCAGGAGGTTCTGTGTATGGATCTTCAAGTGGACCGGCCTCTATAGCCACGCCCCAAAGGTTTCTGTCGTAAGAGTAGGGCTTTTCTTTTGTTGCAACTACCGGAATTCCGTGCTTCTGGGCGTACTCTATCTCCTCCTCACGGGACTTAAACTCCCACTCCCTTACGGGGGCAAGGACCTCAATGTCAGGGTCTAAAGCCCATACGGAGGCCTCAAACCTTACCTGGTCGTTTCCCTTACCTGTAGAGCCATGGGCAACGTAATCGGCACCAACCCTGTGGGCTACTTCAACAAGCTTTTTAGCGATTAAAGGCCTTGAAAGGGCGCTGATGAGGGTGTACTTGCCCTCATAAAGAGCTCCCGCCCTCATAAGGGGCATACAGTACTCCCTTGCAAACTCCTCTTTTATGTCGTCAACTATTGCTTCTACAGCTCCTGAAGCCTTGGCCTTTTCAGGAATCTCGTCAAGCTCCTCCCCCTGGCCGACGTCTGCAGTGTAGGTAATAACCTCATACCCTCTGTCTGTAAGCCACCTAACAATGACAGAGGTGTCAAGTCCGCCGGAGTAGGCAAGAACAACTCTCTTTCCCACATTCTCCTCCAGATGGCTCAGGTTCACGGAATTTTAGACCATTTTGTAGTGAAGTTCAAAAAAGGACTTAAGGCAGGAAAGAGCTATACTTCCTGTCAACTTCCTCTGTGTACTCTCTGGTATGACAGTCTCTGTATACCGTAAGAGGTGGCTCCACCGATATTCCCTTGCCTCCCCCCTTCACAGACTCAAGGAGGAAGAGGTTAGCCTCCCTTCCCGGGCACGGGTAGATAAATCGGAGTCTTTTAGGTTCCAGGTTCTTTTCCCTCAGAAGTGAAACGGTATCAACAAACCTGTAAACAGGAAGGAGAAGGTAAAACTTTCCTTTGTTTTTAAGCAGGTACTGAGCAGCCTTTATAAAGTCTTCAAGGTTAGCTGCTATCTCCTGCCTTGCGTAGGCTCTCAGTCTGTTTTCGGAAACGCTCCCTTTTCCCAACTCAATAAAAGGAGGATTGCTGACAACAACATCAAATGAGGTGGGTTTAAAGCGCTTTTTTATATCTTTTACGTTCAACTTAACTGCTGTAAATCTCTCTAAAACGCCGTTAATTTCTGCATTTTTCAGGGCAATCTCAACGTTCTCCTCTAAAATGTCAACGCCAACAGCCTTAAGCTCCGGATGTTTAAGCAGCAGAAGAATGGGAATAATGCCGCAGCCTGTTCCTAAATCTATCAGCTTTTCCTTTCCCTTTAGTCTTAAAAAGTCTGTAAGTAAAAAGGTGTCGGTTCCAAACCTGAAACCCTTTTTAAACTGGTAGAACCGACACCTCTCGTTTAAGAAAGTTGACAGGTCAACTTCTCTATCCACAGAGTCTCCTCTTTAAAGACTCCACGTATCTCTTTACCTGTTCCACCCACCGCAGGAAACTGTTGGTGTCGTCAAAATAGTAGTTTGCAACGTCTCCTATAACATGCTCAAAGTCAGAAGGCCTGTTTTTCAGGAAAATCTCAATCTCCTGAAGGAGTTTCTCTGCAGTTTCACAGTCTCTAACCTCTTCTCTAACGATGTCCCAGTCGGACTTCCCCTCTTCTACACCGTAGGAGAAAGATGCCAGGAGGGAGTAGAAGAAGGGATAAGTCTCCTCAAACCTCTTCTCCTTTTCGTAGTCCACAACCTCCTCCAGTTAAGTTGGATATGCCGTCAGGACTATGTAACCAAACCTTTTGTCTTTTTTCAACACCACTCTGGCATCTTTACAGATTGATTCTATAAACCGTTTCTCCCCTCTTTCAACTTTTATGCCTATAGGCTTTTCTCCTCTGTAGATGAGAACCAGTTTGTCGGGAGAGTGGGGATCTGAGAGCCAGCGCTTCAACTTCTCAGCGTTCTGTGAGATAGCCGCCTCAACCACCCTTTCGGCAGTTTCATAGTCGTAAAAGGAGCTTGCGTACTTTAACCTCGGCTCATGTTTGAGCCTCTCAACCAGCCACTTGTAGCCCTTCCCAATGTGGCGCCTTAGCGTGTGGCCTCCCACAGTCTCGTAGAATTTAAGGCCTCTGTAGTGGAGCTCCTTTAAAACAGCCCTGTTTACCCTTGGTTCCTCACCCTTCTTAAAGCAGCCTGAAACGGGAATGAGGAAAGCAAATAGAATCATCAGAAAAACCAAGGCTCTCTTCATTTTTTCCTCCGTTGAAATTGTTTTTTAAAAAACCTACCTTTGTTCCGTAACCGTATTAAGGAGGAGATAATGGCACAGTTCATTGATAGAGCTAAAATATTTGTCCAGGGAGGGCACGGAGGCAACGGCTGTGTTGCCTTCAGGCGGGAGAAGTTCGTTCCAAAAGGGGGACCTGCCGGCGGAAGCGGTGGAAAGGGAGGAGACGTTATCCTTGAGGCAGACAGGAACGTCCACACTCTTTTAGACTTTAAGTACAAGCGCCACTATAAAGCCGAAAGGGGGCGCCACGGAGAGGGAAACAAGAGGAGCGGAAAGAGCGGTAAAGACCTGATAATTAAGGTTCCCGTCGGCACAGTTGTTAAAGATGCCGAAACGGGAGAGGTTTTAGGGGATTTAACAGAACACGGCCAGAGGTTAGTTGTTGCAAGAGGCGGAAGGGGAGGAAGAGGAAACGCAGAGTTTGCAACTCCTACTCGCCAGGCTCCAGACTTTGCAGAACCGGGAGAACCGGGAGAAGAACGGTGGATTGAGCTTGAGTTGAAGCTCCTTGCAGATGTTGGCCTTGTAGGTTTCCCAAACGCAGGGAAGTCAACGTTCCTCTCAAGAATCTCTGCCGCAAAACCGGAAATTGCAAACTACCCGTTTACAACGCTAAGGCCGATTTTAGGGGTAACGGAGGTTGACGGCCACTCCTTCGTTGTTGCAGACATCCCGGGGCTCATAGAGGGAGCCCACAGAGGAAAAGGGTTAGGACACGAGTTTTTAAGGCACGCTGAGAGGACAAAGCTCCTCCTCCACCTGATTGACTTAACAGACCAGACGAGAACCCCCGAAGAGGCTTTTGAGGCGATAAACAGGGAGCTCTCCCTCTACTCCCCAGAACTCACTAAGAAACCCCAGATAGTTGTGGGGACAAAGATTGATGCCCTTTCAGACAGAAGTGTTGTAGAGAGGCTAAAGAAACACTTTGCAGAAAAAGGGTATCCTTTCTTTGCCGTTTCTGCCGTAACGGGTGAAGGGATGAAAGAGCTCATGAGGTTTGTCTCCCGAAAGCTGAAGGAGATGGAGAATGCTAAAGAAAGCAAAGAGGATAGTGGTTAAGGTGGGCTCTCAGCTCCTTGCGGGAGAAGAGGGATTAAACAGTGAGTTTATAGAGGAGCTCTCCCGTCAGGTTGAGGAGCTCCGCCGGAACGGAAGAGAAGTTATCCTGGTAAGCTCCGGAGCCGTTCTTGCAGGGATAAAGGCTCTGGGGCTCAACAGGAAACCTTTCTCACTTTCAGAGAAGCAGGCACTCTCCGCCGTAGGCCAGCCCTATCTGATGGCTGAGTACAGGAAGGCTTTTAAACGGTTCGGAACAGAAGTCGCTCAGGTTCTTTTAACGGCAGAAGACCTAAGGCCAAAGGAGCGGTTCTTCAATGCTAAAAACACCTTTGAGGCATTGCTAAAGTTCGGGGTCATTCCGGTAGTAAACGAGAACGACACCGTCTCCGTTGAGGAGATTAAGATAGGGGACAACGACAACCTCTCCGCCCACGTATCCGTACTGGTCAACGCCGACCTTCTGATAATCCTCACAACGGCAAACGGAATCTACGATAAAGACCCGACCTCAAACCCAGACGCAGAGCTCATTCCCTTTGTTGAAAACGAAGATGAACTCTTTAAAAGGTGCGACTTCTCCTGTAAAACGGCTTTTGGAACAGGTGGAATGGGAACAAAAGTTGAAGCTGCCCTAAAGGCTGCAAGGAAAGGTATTCCTGTGATAATAGCAGGAGGAAAGGAGAGGGAAGTCCTTAAGCGGATAATAAACGGGGAGAGAGTCGGAACCCTATTCATCCCCAAAAAGAGATTAAAGGCAAAAGGCTACAGAATCCTATACTTAATGCAACCTAAAGGGAGAGTTTTCATAGACAGAGGAGCAGAGGAGGCAATCGTTAAAATGGGAAAGAGCCTCCTGTCTAAAGGGGTAAAGAAGGTAGAGGGAAAATTTGAAAAAGGTGATGCCGTTGAAGTTCTCTCCGAGAGCGGTGAGCTTATAGGAAAGGGGATCGTTAAATGTAGCAGCGAAGAGATGGAGAGGAGCAAACTCTGTATCCACAGAGACGACTTTGTTCTGCTGAAGGAGGTGGAAGGTGAAAGTGTCTGAGTTCCTGAAAAACGGAATGGAACACTTCACGGCAGAAGCGCCTGAAGGTTTTAAAGCTCTACCGGAAGTGAAAGAGGGATGCCACAGGCTACAGTTCTTTATAAAAGAGGAAAACGGGCAGGTTAAAGAGTGCCGTTTTAAGGCCACAAAGAGGTGTAAAAAGCTCTTAGCCCTTTCTGAAAAGGCCTGTCAGCTGATTGAGGAGAGGGGAAGTTTAGACGTTTCACCAGAGGAGCTCCTTACCTTCTTCAGCGGGGAAAAAGACAGAAAGAAGATGGAAGAAAGAGTTAAAATCGTCACGAGAGCCCTAAAGGGATGATATGCAGAAGGTTACTTAAAAAAGGCTCTTTCCTATCCTACATCTCCTTTGCCGTCTGCGACCTGATTGAGAGCGACTACATGTTCTACGCCGCCTCAATCGCCTACTACACACTTATGTCAATAATCCCCCTCTTCATCTTCCTCTTCTTCCTGGGAATGGTGGTCTTTCACGTTAACTTCCAGGAGTTTATTCCCCAAGAGTTTCTCAACTCCCCCTTAAAACCGATAATTGAACAGTTTCAAAAGGTCATAAACAACTCCGGAATAATAAGTGGAACCGCTGCTCTGGTCATGCTCTGGTTCTCAAGGGGAATCTTCACCTCAATAGAACGCTCTTTCTGTGAAATTCTCGGAGCTGAAAACCCGGCAGGCTTCCTGTACAGGCATATAGTTGTCATACTCGTTATCTTCCTGCTGTGGGCTTTGATGTTCGTCTTCTACGTTGCCCACTACATAATCGCCGCACTCCTGCCGCAGTTCCCGGAGCTCTCCTCCCTCTCTTCCCTGGTACCTCCCTTTCTCCTTTTCATAGTCCTTACATCCATCTACTACTTCCTGCTTCCCGTAAGCATCCCTTTTAAAACCGTCTTCAAAATCTCCGTCCTTATATTCTTCATACTAGCAATTTTTGAAAGGTTCTTTGTCTGGTTCATCCTCAACGTCTCCAAAGTAAGCATTCTGTACAGCTCGTTTGCAGCAGTCATTATCTTCCTCATCTGGATGTACTACTCGGCAACGGTAATACTGCTCGGAGCCGGTATAGTTAAAGGAAAACTGATTGCAGAGGGAGAGCTCAATGAGGGTAGTTAAATCAGTTAAAGAGATGCAGGCCATATCAAGAAGCTACTGCAAAACCGGGAAGGAAGTGGGCTTTGTCCCGACAATGGGATATCTCCACGAAGGGCACTTAAGCCTTGTAAGGAGGGCAAGAGAGAAGAACGACATCGTTGTTGTAAGCATATTTGTAAACCCTACACAGTTCGGACCAAACGAGGACTACGAGAGGTACCCAAGGGACGAGGAGAGGGACAGGAAGCTGCTGATAGATGAAGAGGTTGACTACCTATTTATTCCATCGGTCTCAGAGATGTATCCAGAAGGCTTCTCAACCTACGTTGAAGTTCTGGGATTAACCGAAGGGCTCTGTGGCGCAAAAAGGCCAGGCCATTTCAGGGGAGTTGCAACTGTCGTTACGAAGCTCTTAAACATAGTCCAGCCCACAAGGGCATACTTTGGTGAGAAGGACTACCAGCAGCTACAGGTTATAAAGAGGCTGGTTAAGGACTTAAACATTCCTGTTGAAATTGTTGGCTGCCCGATAGTGAGGGAAAAAGACGGCCTTGCGATGAGCTCAAGGAACACATACCTCTCACCTGAAGAGAGGGAGTCGGCCCTTTCACTCTACAGGGGGCTGAAGCTGGCAGAGGAGCTCTTTGAGAGGGGAGAGAGGAACCCAGAAGTTATAAAGGAGAAGGTTAGGGAGTTTATCCTCTCCCACCCCCACGTTAAAAAGGTTGACTACGTTGAGATAGTTGACCCTGAAAACCTTAAACCTGTTAAAGAGGTAAAAGAGGGAGACGTTATTGCCCTTGCCGTATTTGTTGGGAACACGAGGCTGATAGATAACCACAGGTTTGGGGTAGAAATTTAACGGATGTCAGAAAAGGGGAGCTCCACCCGTTATAACTACAATACAGGAAGAAATTTCAGGAGAGGAAGGGAAGATGGACTTAAAAACCCTTGAGAATTGGCTCTGGGAGGCAGCCTGTAAGATAAGGGGAGAGGTAGACGCTCCGAGGTATAAGGAGTACATACTTCCCCTCATTTTCCTCAAGAGGCTTTCAGACGTTTTTGAGGATGAGGTTGAGGAGCTCTCCAAAAAGCTTGGAGGCACTGAAATAGTAGATGAAATCCTCAAAACAGTTCCTAAAGAGTATGTAAGGTTTTACATCCCGGAAATTGCAAGGTGGGAGAATATAAAGAAGCACCCCGTTAGGGGACTGGGAATGTACCTGACAGACGCTGTAAGGGCTGTCGCAAAGGAGAACCCGGAGCTCTCCGGAGTAATAGACATCGTTGACTACAACGCAACCCAGGCGGGGAAGAGGATAGTAAGCGACGAGAGGCTCCACGAGCTCGTAAACGTTCTGAGCAAACACAGACTTGGGCTTAAGGACGTTTCACCCGACATAATAGGAGACGCTTACGAGTACTTAATAAGGAAATTTGCAGAGGGGTCGGGGCAGTCGGCCGGAGAGTTCTATACTCCAAAAGAGGTTGGAATGCTCATTGCAAAGCTCTTAGACCCTGAACCCGGTCAGTCTGTTTACGACCCCTGCTTGGGTTCCGGAGGGCTTTTAATAAAAACACAGCTTTTCTTTAAGGAGAAGTTTAAAGGAAAAACTGTTGCAGACCTGAAGTTTTACGGCCAGGAGAACATACCATTTACGTACGCAATGGCCAAGATGAACATCTTTATCCACGATATGAGAGCAGAGGTTGCCCTCGGTGATACGATGAACCACCCGGCCTTTAAAGAAGCTGACGGTTCCTTAAAGAAGTTTGACCTGATAGCTACAAACCCTATGTGGAACCAGGACTTTCCCCAGTCAACATACGAGAACGACCCTTACGGCAGGTTTATCTTCGGCTTCCCGCCATCTTCAACTGCCGACTGGGGATGGCTCCAGCACGTTCTGGCATCCTTAAAAGAGAACGGAAGGGCTGCAGTTGTCCTTGACACCGGGAGCGTTTCAAGGGGAAGCGGAGCAGAGGGAAGAAACAGGGAAAGGGATATAAGGAAGGCCTTTGTTGAAAACGATTTCATTGAAGCCGTGATACTGCTCCCCCAGAATCTCTTCTACAACACGCCTGCCCCGGGAGTGATAATTGTCTTGAACAGGAACAAGGGGCACAAAGGGGAGATTCTCCTTATAAATGCCTCAAACGAGTATGAGAAGAGGAGAGCTAAGAACTTCTTAACGAAAGAGGGAATAGATAAAGTTATTAGGGTTTACAGAAACTGGGAGGAGGTTGAAGGGTTCAGCAAAATTATAACCAGGGAAGAGGCTGAGGAGAACGACTTCAACCTGAGCCCGTCAAGGTACATCTCCCTAACGGAGGA
>WFYG01000043.1 GCA_015490195.1 Thermovibrio sp. | reverse complement strand
TTTTGTTGTTTATGGGTCGTCAAATTTGGAAAAGCCTTTACTCTAAAACTTCTTTAAACCGGGAAAGAGCAGACTTCATCAGCTCTAAGTAGTTTTTGAGTTTGGGTAGAACAGACTCCACAACCTCACGGCGGTAAACGTGGGAAAGGAGATTTTTATTTCCACCTGATACCCTCTTTGAGAATCTCCCTTTTAAACTCCTCCGAAACGCTGTTCAGGTTAACAACGTCAACGGTGAAAGGGATGGAGCTCCCCTCAACCGTCTCATCTAAGAGGAGCTTAAACCTATTAAATTCTTCTTCAGTCAAACCCTCTACGGCTATGTCGGCATCGGAGGAGCGGCGGTAATTCCCTTTCGCCCGTGAGCCAAACAGGTAGACTCTGCAATTTTTACCGTTTAAGAGATTTAAGACGATTTGGCGGAGCTCCTCTAAAAACCGCTCCTCTCTCTTCCTATCAACGGAAAGGTCAAGAGGAATAAGACCCTCCTTAAATCCGGTTTACGGGTATTATTATATCCTTAGCCTTAAAACTCTTTTGGGAGAAAGTATGAAATCGGCAGTGGTCATATTCTCAGGAGGTCTTGACTCAACAACAGCCCTCTACTGGGCAAAAAAACAGTTTGAGGAAGTTTACGCCATCACCTTCTACTACGGCCAGAGGCACTCCATAGAGATAGAGATGGCAAAGATTACGGCAAAAAACGCCGGAGTGAAGGAGCACATTCTCTTTGAGGTTGATTTATCAAAGTTTGGAGCTTCTGCTCTTACAGATAAGAACTTAGAAGTTCCTGAAACCCGCTCTGTTGAAGAGGTAAAGGAGAGAGGGATTCCCATAACCTACGTTCCCTTTAGAAACGGAGTCTTTATCTCCATCGCTGCAGCCTACGCTGAGAGCAGAGGGACTACACACCTTGTTGGAGGCTGGAACGCCGTTGACTACAGTGGATACCCAGACTGCCGCCCCGAGTTCCTCTCTGCCATGGAAGAAGCCTTAAATAGAGGAACAAAGCTTGGAGCAGAAGGAAAGCAATGGAAGATTCATGCTCCCCTTATAAACCTCACAAAGGGCGAAATCATAAAGCTTGGTCTCTCTTTAGGTGCCGACTACTCCTACTCAATCTCCTGCTACAGAGGAGAGGAAGTTCCCTGTATGAGGTGTGACAGCTGCATCTTAAGGGCTAAAGGGTGGGCGGAAGCTGGAGAGGAAGACCACCTCATAAAGAGACTGAAAGCGGAGGGAAAGATAGTTGAGTAAGAAGTTCAAGCTGACACAGACCGTTAGAGCTTCCGGCTGAGGGGCAAAGCTCAGCCCGGTCGGGCTTTCAGATGTTTTAAGTAAGGTCTCTTTCCCTGTAGATGAGAACGTGATTGTTGGAATTGAAACGGCTGAGGATGCCGGAGTCTACAGACTTACAGACGAGATAGCTCTGATTCAAACTGCGGACTTTATTACTCCCGTTGTTGACGATCCCTTCGTTTACGGCCAGGTTGCCGTTGCAAACGCCCTCTCAGACGTCTACGCAATGGGAGGAAAGCCCATAACGGCAATAAACCTTGTTATGTTTGACACCTGCAAGGTTCCCATGGACTACCTGGCAGAGATTTTAAAGGGAGGAGCTGAAAAGTTAAAAGAGGCCGGAGTTTCCCTTGTTGGAGGCCACACAGTTGACGACCTTGAAACAAAATTTGGCCTTTCTGTTACAGGCATCGCTCACCCTGAAAGGATTGTCAGGAACTCAACGGCTAAGCCGGGAGACGTTCTTGTCTACACAAAGCCTTTGGGAATCGGCGTTTTGACAACTGCTATAAAGGCAGATATGGCATCAGATGAGGAGGTAAAGGCTGTTTCTGAGGTTATGACCCACCTTAATAAATCTGCCTCTGAGGCTATGGTTTCAGTTGGAGTAAGTGCCTGCACAGACGTTACAGGGTTTGGCTTTTTAGGGCACCTCTACGAGATGGTCAAGTTCAGCGGAGTTTCAGCAGAAATAGATTCCTCTGCCTTTAAGCTCCTTCCCGGAGCTAAAGAGTACGCCTCTATGGGGCTTCTGCCTGCTGCTACATACGACAACGTTGACTACGTTGGGGATGCGGTGGAGTTTCCAGAAGGTTTTGATGAAGATTTGAAGATGCTCTTCTTTGACCCGCAAACTTCCGGTGGACTTTTAATTGCCGTTCCTGAGGAGAAATTACCGGAGCTCCTCTCAAGGCTCAGCGAAAAAGGAGAGCCCTGGGTTCAGGTTGTTGGTAAGATTAAGGAGGGAACCGGAATAAAGGTTTACTGAGGGAGAGTGAGTTGAAGAAAAAGGTTGCGGTTATAAGCCTTGGCTGCCCTAAAAACCTTGTTGATACTGAAACCATGGTTGGCCTCTTAAAGGCTACAGGAGACGTTGAGTTCGTGAACAGTTTGGAGGATGCCGACGTAATCCTTGTTAACACCTGCGGATTTATCCAGCCTGCTAAGGAGGAGTCAATAGACGAGATTCTCAACGCCATAGAGGAGAAGAAAAACTCTCCTGAGAAGAGGGTTGTTGTTGCAGGTTGTCTCTACCAGAGGTATAAGGAGGAGTTAAAGAGGGAGCTCCCCGAAGTTGACGCATTCATCGGCGTAAACGAGCTCCTTTCAAGCGTTGAGAAGATTTTAAACAGAAAGGCCTCTTTCCAGAAGCCATACCTTTTAAGGGAGATTCTCACTCCAAAACACCTTGCCTACCTGAAAATCTCTGAGGGGTGTTCAAACGGCTGCACCTACTGTGCCATTCCCCTAATCAGAGGGCCTTTAAGGAGCAGACCAATTGAAGAGCTTGTTGACGAAGCCAAGAGGCTTGCAGACCTTGGAGTGAAAGAGCTCTACGTTATAGCTCAGGACACAACCGCCTACCTCTACGACAGAGGCGAAAAAGAGGGTCTTGTCAAACTCCTGAAAGAGCTTGAAAAGATTGAGGGTATTAGGTGGATAAGGCTTATGTATACCTATCCATCCCACATAACAGATTCACTTATAGACTTTGTAGCTTCTTCTGAGAAAGTCCTTAAATACTTTGACGTTCCACTCCAGCACATAAACGACAAAGTCCTTGCCTCTATGGGAAGGAAATACTCAAGGAAATTTGCAGAAAATCTCATAGAGAAGCTGAGGAGGAGGATTCCCGGAGTTGCCATCAGAACAACATTTATAGTTGGCTTCCCAACAGAGGGAGAGGCGGAGTTTGAGGAGCTCCACTCCTTCATAAAAGAGGCAGAGCTTGACTGGGTGGGCTTCTTCAAATACTACAGGGAAGAGGGAACGGCCGCCTACAAGCTTGGAGACCTTCCGGAGGAGGTAAAAGAGTCAAGGCTTTCTCTCCTTGAGGAGACCCAGTTCTGGATATACGAGAAAAAGCATAGGGATTTAATTGGAAGAGAGTTTGAGCTAATCGTTGACTCTCCCTCTTCAGAAATGCCTGGCTTTGTAGAGGCAAGAAGCTACAGGAACGCCTACGAGATAGATGGAATTATCTACCTTGAAGGGAACTTCAGGCCGGGAGAGTTTGTAAAGGCCAGAATAACAGACCTTGCGAGTAACGTTGATCTGATAGCGGAGCCTGTAGTTGATAAGGGTTAGACCTCTAACAGACGAAGAGATACTGAAGAAAATAGTAGAGATAGTTTCTAAATACCTTCCCAACTGCTGCATTTACCTCTTTGGCTCAAGGGCTAAGGGAACTGCAAGGGAAAATTCAGA
>WFYG01000042.1 GCA_015490195.1 Thermovibrio sp. | reverse complement strand
TTAAACCACCGGGAAAACGCCACTCAAACCTAAATCTCCTCTCTGGTGGTGAAAGAACCCTTGTTGCACTTACGTTCCTCTACGCCCTCTACTCCGTAAGACCAGCTCCTTTCATCGTTTTAGATGAGGTTGACGCCGCCTTAGACGACGCGAACACCGTGAGGTTTACGGAGCTCCTTAAGCAGATGGCTCTAAACACTCAGGTGATAATCATCACACACAACAAACTGACTATGGAAGTTGCCGACGCCCTCTTCGGAGTAACTATGGAAACCCCTGGAGTTTCAAAAGTTATCGGCGTTTCGTTTGAAGCTGTAGCTGTTTGATAACTTATTGTTATTGAAAATAAGTGGCACTAATTTAGAGTTAAACCAGCCACCGGAGGGTACCATGGGAAGAAAGAGGAAAAAGCTACCTGTCAGGTTCCTCAACCAGAGGAACGAGAAGTCAAACCCGCTGAGGAACGTCAACTACAGAGAGCTCTTTGAGGAGCTCAACATCAACGAGGTCAAAGAGGAGATAAGAAAAGTTCTCAGGGACTCAAAGGAGTGGTGGCCTGCAGACTTTGGCCACTACGGACCTCTCTTCGTTCGCCTTGCCTGGCACAGCGCAGGAACCTACAGGGTTAAAGACGGAAGGAGGGGAGCAAACAGCGGCCTCATAAGGCTCTATCCCATCCTTGACTGGCCCGACAACACAAACCTTGACAAAGCTCTAAGGCTCCTCTGGCCTGTAAAGAGGAAGTTCGGAGAGAGAATCTCCTGGGGAGACCTTGTTATTTTGGCAGGGAACGTTGCCCTTGAGGACATGGGCTTTAAGACTTTAGGCTTTGCAGGCGGAAGGGTTGATACTTTCTACTTTGAGGAGGACGTCTACTACCAGAAAGAGCTTGAGGTTATGGCGGAGGAGAAGAGGCTGAAGGAGGAGAAGCCTGAGGAGCTCCCCGCCGCAGCTTCAACAATGGGGCTCATCTACGTTAACCCAGAAGGGCCTAAGGGAAACCCGGATCCGGTAGAGTCTGCAAAGGAGATAAGGGAGTCCTTCAGACTGATGGGGATGGACGACGAAGAAACCGTTGCCCTCATAGCTGGAGGCCACTCCTTTGGTAAGTGCCACGGTGCAGGCCCTATTTCCTGTTTGGGAGAGCCGCCAGACGAAGCCCCAGTTGAGGAAGCGGGCTTTGGCTGGAGGAATAGCTGCGGAACGGGGAAGGGGCCCGATACGATAACAAGCGGTTTTGAGCTCACCTGGACCAGAACCCCTGTAAAGTGGAGCCTTGACTTCTTAAGGAACCTCTTTGCCTACGACTACGAGCTGACCAAGAGCCCTGCGGGACTCTACCAGTGGGTTGCAAAAGATGCCCCCGCTGAGATTCCAGACGCCTTTGACCCTAGCAAGAAACACAAACCGATGATGCTCACAACAGACCTTGCCATAAAGTTTGACCCTGTTTACAGAGAGATTGCCCTAAGGTTCCTTGAGAATCCCGAAGAGTTTGAGAAAGCCTTCGCAAGGGCCTGGTTCAAATTGACCCATAGAGACTTGGGGCCTCTTTCAAGGTATCTCTGGAAAGAAAAACCTGAGAAGGTCTTTCCCTGGCAGGACCCACTCCCGGAGCCTGAGGGAGAGCCAATAAACGGTGATGACGCTAAAGCTCTTAAAGAAAAAGTCCTTGAAACTGATGTTCCCCTGAGAGACTACCTCTACGTTGCCTGGTCTGCTGCCTCTTCATACAGGGACTCAGACAAGAGGGGCGGAGTAAACGGCGGGAAGATATTCCTTGAGCCGATGAAAAGCTGGGAGGTAAACGAGCCAGAGACAGTTGAGAGAGTTCTCAAAGCCCTTAGGAAGGTTAAGGAGGAGTTTAACTCAGAGAGTGAAAGGAAAGTTTCACTTTCAGACCTTCTGGTCATTGCTGGAAACCTTGCAGTAGAAGTTGCAGCAAAGAACGCAGGCTTTGACGTTGAAGTTCCCTTCTACCCTGGAAGGGTTGACGCAGAGCAGGAGCAGATAGATGTGGAGTTCTACAGAGAATTTGAGCCAAAAGTTGACGGCTTCAGGAACTACCTACCTCGGAACACAGAGCTCTTTCTCCCGGAGGAGCTCTTCTTAGACAAGGCGCAACTCCTAACTCTTACTCCGCCAGAAATGGTTGTTCTGACAGGAGGACTGAGGGTTTTAGGCGGAAACTACAGAAAAAGCCGAGAAGGAGTTCTTACAGATAAAGAGTTTACACTAACAAACGATTATTTCGTAAACCTCTTAGACCCTGAAGTTAAGTGGAAAGCTGTTGATGATGAGGAGCTCCACTTCATTGGCTTTGACAGGAGAACGGGAGAACCAAAGTGGAGGGCTACCCGTTTTGACCTGATACTGGCTGCAGATACGGAGCTCCGTGCAGTTTCAGAGGTTTACGCCTTTGAGAGTTCTTTGGAGAGGTTCGTTAGAGACTTTATCTTAGCCTGGAGCAGGCTCGTGAACCTTGACAGGTTTGACATCTTCTGGAGGTAATTTGGCGGGGCCTCCCCGCCCTTTAAATTTTTCCCTTTGTTGACGGAATTCCCTTTACCCTCGGGTCAACTTCTATCGCCATTCTGAGGGCTCTGGCAACGCACTTAAAGGTTCCCTCTGCCATGTGGTGGAGGTTCTTACCGTAGTGGCAGTTTATGTGTAGGTTGCACTTTAATGAGTTTGCAAAGGACTTCCAGAACTCCCTGAAGAGGTCAAACTCAATTCCCATTAAGCTCGTAAACTCCGGAAAACCGTTATAGACAAAGTAAGGCCTATCAGAGAGGTCTATAGCGGCGGAGATAAGTGTCTCGTCCATCGGTAGAGTAAAGAATCCGTATCGGTTTATTCCTTTCTTATCCCTTAGAGCTTTCCTTATCGCCTCTCCTAAAACGATTCCCACGTCTTCAATCAAATGGTGGTGGTCAACGTCGGTGTCTCCCGTTGCAACAACTTTCAGGTCTATGAGGGAGTGTTTTGAAAAAAGCTCTAACATATGGGAGAGAAATGGGATGTCTGTTTTTACAGAGTAAGAGCCTGTTCCGTCAAGGTTCAGGCTGATGTAAACGTTTGTTTCCTTTGTTTCCCTGCTAATTTCTGCTTCTCTCATATCTCACTCCTTAAATCCGGCCGGGTAGGAACCTAAGATTTTGAAGAAGCTGCAGCCCTTTTCAAGCTCCGATAGGGCTTTTGCAACTCTCTCTTCCTTCCTGTGTCCCTCTATATCAACGAAAAAGACGTATTCCCAGGGCTTCTTCTTCGTTGGGCGGGATTCAATTTTAGAGAGGTTTACGTCGTAAACTGCAAATGGTTGGAGGGCTTTAAAGAGAGCTCCCGCCTCGTGGCGAGTGCTGAACATGATTGATGTCTTATCCCTCCCAGATGGGAACTCTGAGTCCGATTTCCCGATTATCAGGAAACGGGTGAAGTTTTTGGAGAGCTCCTGAATGTTCTTCGCAAGTATGTTCAGGTCGTAGAGGAGAGCGGCTGCTTCACTTGCAATTGCGGCGGCTCCCGGTTCCCTACTTGCAATCTCTGCAGCTTTTGCAGTGCTTGAAACCTCCTCTACCTCAACGTTTGGGAGGTTCTCCGAAAGCCACTTCCTTGCCTGGGCTATTGCATGCCTGTGGGAGTAGACCTTTTTAATAGCAGAGAGCTCTCCCTCCTTACTCATAAGGTGGAGGTTTACAGGAACAAAAACCTCTCCGCTGATTTTAAGGTCTGTGTCTAAGAACATGTCTATCGTATAGTTAACAATTCCCTCAATTGAGTTCTCTATCGGGACAACTCCGTAGTCAACCCGCCCCTTCTCAACCTCGTCAAAGACCTCGTCTATTGAGTCTTTAGCCCTTAAATCCGATGAGGTTCCAAAGTGTTTAAGTGCGGCCAAGTGTGTAAAGGTTGCCTGCGGCCCAAGGAAAGCTACTTTTGTGGGTTCTTCTAAAGCTCTGCATGCTGAAATTATCTCCCTGAAAATTGCCCTTATACTCTCAGGCGGTAGCGGCCCCTGGTTGAGCTCCTCAAGTTTTGCAAGGATCTTTGCCTCCCTTCCGGGAACGTAAAAGGGAAGTCCTTTCTTCCTCTTTATCTCTCCAACTTCCTGGGCAAGCTTCGCCCGGCGGTTTAAAAGTGTGAGGAGCTCCCTATCTATCCTGTCTATCTCCTCTCTCAGCTCCGAAAGGCTCTTCATTTCCAACCTCTAACGTGCACGAGTCTTCGCACTCGTTTCTCTTTAAGATTCTGAACAGAACATAGACTGAAACGGCAACAACAATTAAAGCGTAAACGGCCATAACAACTCCTGAATTTTCAAATTATACTTTACAGCCTCTTTCTGCTATTATGATGCATAAATTCATAACAGGTAGCCAATTTTGATACGCTCCTTTGGAGATAGAGAGACCAGAGAGCTTTTTAAAACAGGCCGGTGCAGGAAACTACCGCCGGATATCTGGAGGAGAGCTCTCAGGAAACTTGAAATGGTTGATAAAGCTGAGTCCTTAAGCGACTTAAAGGTTCCTCCGGGAAACCGTTTTGAGCCCCTTAAGGGAGACAGAGCAGGTTACTACAGCATAAGGATTAACGACTAGTGGAGGATTACCTTTAAGTTTGAAGATGGCGATGCCTTTGAAGTGAAAGTGGAAGACTACCACGGCTAACCGTTTAGGAGACTGTTATGGCTAAGACTTACCCTTACGTTCCCCTATTTGAGAGGGAGGTTCCTCCCGTCCATCCGGGAGAGATACTCCTTGAGGAGTTTTTAAAACCGATGAACCTTACTCAGTCTGAGCTTGCAAGGAGATTGGGAGTCAACTTCAGAACCGTCCACGACATAGTTAACTGTAAGAGAGGCATATCTCCTGAAATGGCCATAAAGCTCTCTGAGTTCTTTGGAACAACCCCCCAGTTCTGGCTGAACCTTCAGAGGGATTACGACCTCTGGCGTGCCTACAGGAAGCTGAAAAAGGGAGAGAGCTCCCTCAAACCGTAGGAGTGTTCTTATATTAGAACCCTGCAAAATCCTTCAGGGAGGTTGTAATGCCCATCTACGAGTTTAGGTGCTCTGAGTGTGGAGAGGAGTTTGAGAAGTTTGTCATATCTGCCTCTCAGGTAAGCCAGGTAAAGTGCCCAAAGTGCGGAAGCGACAAGGTTGTTAAGAAGATTTCTGCCTGTGCAATTGGTGGAAGCGACTCGTCAGGTTCTTCAGGTGGTTCCTGCACGGCCTTTGGCTGAGGTATCTAACGGCGGGAGTTTCCCGCCTAAACCAGTTTTATCTCCCTTCCGCAGACAACAACCTTTCCAATTTCGTTTATAACCATGTTGGGAGTTAGCTCAACCCCCGTTTCCTCTTTTAGGGCAACTGCTATTCCTGTTGCTATCTCAAACAGAAGACTGTTGTTGTCTAACTGGCTGAACCTCTCGCAGGTCTCTTCATCAACTTCCCAGCCTGCAATCAGATTGTTCCCCTTGTCGTAGATTTCAACTCTCACCCTTTCTCTCCTTCTCTATTCTCTCAAGGATTTCAAGCTCTTCTTCTGTCAATTTCCCTTCTTTTTTGAGTTTCTCTATGAGCTCCGGCTTCCTCTCTAAGGTTTTCCTCAAGCTCTGCTCCTTCCTCCATAGCTCTATCTTTTTGTGGTGGCCGGAAAGGAGGACCTCCGGAACTTTCATCCCTCTGAACTCTGCAGGCCTTGTGTAGTTTGGGTATCCAAGAAGGCCTCTATCCATAAATGAGTCTGCCCGTAAACTCTCCTCGTTCCCAAGAACTCTGGGAATGAGCCTTATTACTGCGTCCATTATGACCATTGCGGGGAGCTCCCCTCCCGTAAGAACGTAATCCCCAATAGAGACCTCTCTGTCAACTATCGCCTTTACCCTCTCGTCAACCCCCTCGTATCGGCCGCAGATAATCATAAGGCGGTTTTTCTTAGAGAGCTCCACAGCCATCTCCTGATTGAACCGCTCTCCCCACGGCTCTGTGAGGATTACAAAGGGTTTCTCCCCTTCTGATGTCAGGTGGTCGTAAGCCCTGAAGATGGGCTCTGGCTTTAGAACCATTCCCGGCCCGCCGCCATAAGGGACGTCGTCAACAACCCTGTGCTTGTCTGTAGCAAAGTCCCTTATGTTAACAACGTTTACCTCTATCTTCCCCGAAGAAACGGCCTTTCCGATTATCCCTTCCCTCAAGAAACAGTCAAAGAGGCCGGGAAGAACGGTGAGAACATCTATCCTCAAGCTACTCCTCCATCCCCTCAATGAGTGAGACGACTATTTTTCCCTCTTTCAGGTCAACCTCCTTTACGAACTGTTCAATAAAGGGAATGAGAATTGTTTTCCCTTTGGGAGTTTCAACTTCTAAAATGTGGCTCGCAGGCTGTTCAAAGATAGACTTTACGGTTCCAACCTCCCTTCCGTTCTCGTCAAGAACTTTAAGTCCGATGAGCTGGTGGTAGTAAAACTCTCCCTCCTCTAAGGGAACCTGCTCCTCTTTCTTTATGTAGATTTCCCCGCCCATTCTCTCTTCGGCGGAGCTCCTGTCCTCAATTCCCTTGAACTTTATAAGGTATATGTCCTTGTAGGGTCTAATCTCTTCAATCTCTAAACGCTCGTGTTTTGTTCCCCTGTAGAGGGAAACTTCTGGAGTCGCCTCAATCTGCCTCTCAAAGATGTCCGATTCAGACTTTACCTTCACCTCTCCCTTTATTCCGTGAACTCCAACAACCTTTCCTATTAGAACCTCGTTGCTGTGGTCAAAGGTTCTCCTCTTTCTCCTTTCTAATATCTCCTTAACGCTCCTTTTCCTCTTCATTTCTCCCTCTCAAGCCATTCCTTAAGAATTAAGGCAGCAGCAACGTCGTCTACTGTTTCTTTCTCTTTTCCCAAAGACCTCATGAGCTCCTTAGCCTCAAGGGTTGAGTAGGACTCATCTACAAAGTGAAATTTAACTTCTACCCCTTCATCTTCAAGGAACTTTTTAAACTTCTCTGCAAACTTCTCTATCTTCTCTCCGATTTTTGTCTTTTTCCCTTCACTGTTTACTGGAATGCCGACAACTACGTCTGAAACAGATTTCTCCCTGATTATTGAGAGGAGCTCCCCAAAGGTCTCCCTGTTGCTCTTCCTCTCAATTACCTTGTAGGGAGATGCCGTAAGCCTTAAAGGGTCTGAGAGGGCAACTCCAATCCTCTTAAATCCAACATCTAAAGCCATTACCCTTCTCATGAATTTCCTCTCTCTTTCCGTCAAGCCTTCCTCTATCGCCTTTTCTTCAAGTTTTGATATTTCACTGTAAGGTTTGTCCTTTATGGCGTATTTGTGGAAAACTCCTGCAAGTTTTGAAATACTCTGTTCCATCTTTACCCCTTAGAGGTTGCAACGACCACTTTTACCTTTTCTCCGTCTTCAAGGAGCTCGTCGTCGCAGAGGAGCGCCCCCTCTTTCACAACAACGGCCGTTTCGGGAAATATCCCCATAGACTTCAAGAGCTTATCTACTCTGATTCTTTTCCCTTTAAACTCAACTTCCCTTTCCTTCCCGTCAATAAGGACTACAATTTTCCCCAAAGTTTCCTCCGGAGGCCGTTTTGAAAGTCTACCTTGACGACTGGAGAGATCCGCCGTCTGAAGATTATATCGTTGTAAGGACAGTTAACGACCTGAAAGAGCTTGTGAGAAAGCACGGGAAAGAGATAGAGGTTTTAGACCTTGACAACTACATGGAGGAGTTTGCCCCCTTTGGGGGAAACGGGATTGACTTTATAAAGTGGTTGGAAGGGGCGGTTTTTACAGGAGAGGTAGAGCTCAGCCCTGATGTTAAAATAGTTTCCCACTCGTCAGATCCCTACATGAAGCGGCTCATTGAGGAGATTGGAAGAGGAATAAAAGCCTATTTGAGGAGTAAGAGATGAAGCTGAGCAGAGAGGAAGTTCTCCACATAGCAAAGCTTGCAAGGATAGAGCTCCGTGAGGAGGAGATTGAGAAGTTCAGAGAGCAGCTCTCAGAGATCCTGAACTTCGTTGAGAAGCTAAACGAGCTTGATACTGAGGGAATTGACCCCAAGTTCTCCGTTGTTCCCCCTGAGAACGTTTTGAGGGAAGACATTCCCGGCCTCAGCCTTCCCAGGGAGAAGACCTTTATGAACGCCCCTGAAACCAACGGAGAGTTCTTCATCGTTCCAAAAGTGGTTAAGAAGTAGGAGGAGGAGATGGAACTGCTAAATAAAAACTTGAGGGAGCTCCACACCCTCATAAAGAGAAAAGAGCTGAAACCCTCTGAGCTTGTAGAGGCCGTTTTAAAGAGGATAGAGGAGACTGAAAGTAAGCTTAACGCCTACATAACGGTTACAGATGAAAAGGCAAGGAGAAAGGCAAAGATTGCAGACGAAGAGCTTGCAAAACTCTCTGAAGATGAAGTTCCGGAGCTCTTTGGAATCCCCCTCTCAATTAAGGACAACATAAACGTTGAAAACGTAAGGATGACCTGCGCATCAAAAATCCTTGAAAACTTTGTCTCCCCCTACGACGCAACAGTTATAAAGAGGCTCAGGGAGAAAGGAGCCATATTTGTCGGGAAGAACAACTTGGACGAGTTCGCAATGGGCTCATCAACGGAAACCTCCTACTTTGGCCCAACCAAGAATCCGTGGGATTTAGAGAGGGTTCCCGGAGGCTCTTCTGGAGGTTCGGCAGCAGCCGTTTCTGCCCGCTCAGCCCTTGCCTCTTTAGGTTCAGATACCGGAGGTTCAATCCGCCAGCCTGCGGCGTTCTGTGGAGTTGTAGGGCTTAAACCTACATACGGCAGGGTCTCAAGGTACGGCTTAACGGCCTTTGCCTCCTCTTTAGACCAGATTGGCCCCATAACAAAAACCGTTGAAGACGCAGCATACCTGTTGAATATCATTTCAGGTCAGGACTCAAAAGACGCAACCAGCGCAAAGATTCCGGTTCCGAACTTCTTAGAAGCTCTTAACGGAGAGGTTAAAGGATTAAAGGCCGGCCTTCCAAAGGAATACTTCGTTGAGGGGGTTGACCCGGAAGTTAAAGAAAACGTTTTAAAGGTTGCGGAGCTCCTTGAGAAAAACGGCGTCTCTGTTGAGGAGGTTTCACTTCCAAACACAAAATACGCCGTTGAGACCTACTACATCATAGCTCCGGCAGAGGCTTCATCAAACCTTGGCCGTTACGACGGAGTCCGCTACACCTACAGGGCTGAAAACTATAAAGACCTGATTGACATGTACTGCAAAACGAGGGCTGAGGGTTTTGGAGACGAGGTTAAAAGGCGTATCATGATTGGAACCTACACGCTAAGCGCCGGCTACTACGACGCCTACTACCTGAAAGCCCAGAAAGTCAGAACTCTCATCTATCAGGGATTCCAGAACGCCTTTGGGAAAGTTGACTTCCTCATCACTCCCGTTACACCTGAAACGGCCTTTAAGATTGGAGAGAAGACAGACGACCCGATAAAAATGTATCTCTCAGACATATTTACCATTGCTGTTAACCTTGCAGGTCTTCCAGGAATCTCTGTCCCTTGCGGCTTTGACAGCAAAGGCCTTCCCGTTGGCGTTCAGTTTATTGGAAGAGCCTTTGACGAGGAGACCATCCTCAAGGTTGCAGACTTTGTTGGAAAAGAGCTGAAACTCAATACTGTGCCGGAGCTCTAAGCTCCGGCCTTTACTATGGAGTTCCGTAAAACTTTCCTCATTTCCCTTCTGATTTCCTTCCTTTTAAACCTTGCCGTTTTTGGATTTCTCATCCTGTTTAGGCCTGTAAGACCTGAGAAGAGTTCAGTTGTGAGCATTTCTTTTGAAACGGCCTCACCACAGAAGCCTCTTAAAACAGGGAAATCCCGGAAAAAGATAGGTTCTCGGAAAAGTTTAGATGGTAAGAATAAAGTTTGTAGTGAGAAAAGAGTTGTTGTTAGGAAAAGGGCAGTTAAAAGAATGAGAAATGTCAGATTACATAGACAGAATAAGCGTAAAATTGAGTCTAAAAGAGTGAGTAGAAAGATAGTTTCTCAGGGAGTTGCTAGAAATACTAAAAGGTTAAAGCAACAAAAAGTTTTGAAAGCTGAAGAGAGAGATCAGAATAGACCGATTGCTGGAAAAAGTTTTTCAGGTAAAACGGCAAAGAGTTTAAAATCGGAAAGTTTTTATAAGTCAGAAAAGGCGTTAAAAAGAGAGGGCGGGAGTTCTCCTCCCCTCCACAGAGAGGAGACAGCGGTAGGGAAAGCAGGAAATATGGTTTCTGGAAGTCCAATTTCCGGTGGTGTGGCGGGAGCTCCGCAAAAACCGAAAGAGAGCAAAGGGAAAAAAGCAGCTGGAAAGGATAGAGAAAACTACCTGAAACTGGTTCTTCGGGAAGTTGAAAAAAACAAGTTCTACCCGTTGATTGCAAGGAGAATGGGAATAGAGGGTAGGGTAAGGTTGAAAATTGTTATAGGGAAGGGTGGGGAGCTCCTTTCAGTTTCTGTTCTCTCGTCAGATTCTGAAATTCTTAAAAAGGCGGCTGTTAAAACCCTTAAAAAGTGCCACTTCCCGCCCCCACCAGGCGGAAAGTTTGAGACAGATTTAACAATTCACTACAGACTAAATTAGTTACTCCCTCAGGTCTCCAATGAGCTCAGAGATGTGGGAGTATCCCATCTCCTTCAGGTATTTCTCAAGTCCCTCAACTATCTCCTCAACGGCCTTTGGGTTAAAGAAGTTTGCAGTTCCAACCTGAACCGCTGAAGCACCTGCTAAGAAGAACTCAACTGCGTCTTCCCAGGTTGAAATCCCACCAATTCCAATTACAGGGATAGAAACTGCTTTAGCCACCTGATAGACCATCCTCACGGCAACAGGCTTAATCGCAGGGCCAGAGAGCCCTCCGAATCTGTTCTTAATTTTCGGTTTTCTTCTCCTTATGTCTATTGCCATTCCAAGGAGCGTGTTAATGGCAGATAGGGCGTCTGCCCCGGCAGACTCTATTGCCCTTGCTATTTCAACTATGTCTGTAACGTTTGGTGAGAGCTTAACAATTACAGGTTTATCTGTTGCCTTTTTCACAGTCTCTGTAAGCTTTGCAGCCTCAACAGGGTCAACGCCAAATGCAAGCCCACCCTTCTTAACGTTAGGGCAGGAGATGTTGAGCTCAATAGCGTCAACGCCGTCAACTCCTTTGAGGGCTTCTGCTACAGCAACATACTCATCAACCGTTGAGCCGTAGATATTTGCAACAACCCTGCACTTATAGTTTTTAAGCTCCGGAACAATCTTCTCAACAAAGTATTCAACTCCCGGGTTCTGTAAGCCTATGGCGTTTAACATTCCGCATGGAGTCTCCCATATCCTCGGCGGCTCGTTCCCTTCCCTCGGCTTTATTGAAAGACCCTTAACGCAAACGGCTCCAACCCTGTTTAAATCCATGTATGGAGCGTATTCAAGCCCAAAACCGAACGTTCCCGAGGCCGTCCAGACCGGGTTCTCAAACTCAACTCCGAAGAGCTCCATCTTCAGCATCACCGAACCTTCCTTAAGTAGGCTATTGTCTCAACGTGAAACGTTTGCGGAAACATGTCTATCACCTTTGCTTTCTCCATGTTTATCCCGTAGCGGTGGAAGGTTGCTATGTCCCTTGCCAGCGTTGATGGGTTACAGGAGACGTAAACAATTTTTCTGAGCCTTGAAAGGTTCGCTATTGTTCTGATTATCTTCTCGTTAAGACCGTTCCTTGGCGGGTCAACGATCACAAGGTCTGGGTTGTGCTCTTTCAGTATGGGAAGCCCCTCTTCCGTCTCCCTACAGTAGAAACTAACGTTCCTCAGTCCGTTTATATCCTTGTTGTAGAGGGCGTCGCTGACTGCTGAGAAGTTGGCCTCTATTCCAAAAGCCCTATGAACGTATCTTCCCACCGGAATTGTCAGTGTTCCAACCCCGCAGTAGAGGTCTCCTGCAAGCATGTACTGGTGCTCCATTGCAACCTTTGAAACCCTATTTATCAGGTTCTCAAGCTGGAACCTGTTTACTTGGAAGAAGGAGTCGGCACTTACCCTGAACTTGAACTTCTCCGTGAGCTCGTATGAGAAGTCCTTTCCGAAAAACCTTACCCTTTCAGGAAACCCGTTTGACTGCCTGTAGATTCCGTAGCCCACAAGGTTAACTTTGAGAATTTCCCTTAACTTTTCAACGGGAATCTCAAACCGCTTAAACCTTCCCTGAAAAACGATTTTCAGGAGAACCTCACCTTTCCCAGAAGAGTAGACGTGGAACTCTGAAGGTTCAGATGGGAGGAGTGTAAGGAGCTCCTTAAGCCTAGGAAAAATCTCCGCTATGTCTTCTTTAAGGAGAGGACACTTATCTATGTCAACAACTTGGTGGGAGTTCTTTGCAAAAAAGCCCACTTTTCCATTCTTTACCTTTATCTGAGCCCTGTTTCTGTAGTGCCACGGAGAGGGTGAAGAAATTACCTCTTCAACGTTAGGTTTCTTTATCTTTCCTATCTTCTGGAGATTCTCCTCCAGTATCGCCCTTTTGTACTCTACCTGTTTTTCGTACTTTATATGTTGCCAGTCGCAGCCTCCGCACCTTCCAAAGTAGGGGCACAGGGGCTTTACCCTGTCTCTACTCCTTTCTAAGATTTTGATAACTTCTGCTTCGCTGTATCCGCTCTTCCTGCTTTTTTCCTCTACAACTACTAAGTCTCCTGGGGCGGTGAATGGAACAAAAACTGCTCTACCGTTGAGTCTTCCCAGCCCTCTTCCGCCGTACACCAGCTTTTCTATTTTGAGCTTAAAGCGCTTACTCAAGAGCACCTCCTTTTAAGCTCTTGAATTATACGAATTTGTTACGATAATAAAGCTAGAGGCTAAAGATATAGAACAGATGGAGAGGAGAGAGGAATGAAGATTAAGACGAAGCTTATTGTTTCTCTGATAGGGGAAGTTTTGATGATTCTTCTCCTTACAGAGTTTGCTTACCACAAAATTGAGAGTTATCGGAGTAAGTATTGGCTTGGAGAAGTCGTTGCTAAAGTTGAGAATGTGGTTTTGAATACTGAATCATTGATTTGGAAGGGAGAGACGGACAGAGCTCTAAAGAGGCTTGAGTCGGCTGCTGAAAAAATAAACAGCTACTCCACGCCTGAGGCCACGAAGGTTTACTCGCTTCTTCTTTCTGCCATTTCTGCCGTTAAAGAGGGGCAGTCGCCGGAACAGATTGTAGAAGCGCTTCGGGAAAAGGAAAGGGAGCTTGAGGTTTTAGAGGAGAAGATTAAGAAGGATGCGAGAGAAAGCCTCCTCTTTGCTGAGGATATTGTAAGAGTTATTCCTCTCTTTAGCTTGATAATTATCGGTATTGGAGCTCTCAGTACCTACAGGGCGATAATTGCTCCTTTGAACGAGATGGCCAGAACTATGAAAGAGATAGAGAAGGGAGACCTTACTAAGGAGCTTCAGGTTAAGAGGGATGATGAGCTGGGGGAGCTTGCAAAGGAGTTTAACAAATTCCTTGGCTGGATAAGGGAGACCTTTAAAGAGCTTGAGGAGCTCTCTGCAAAGGTCTCAACAGAGGCCAGTATACTTGTTGCTGAGCTCTTTAATACTGATCTGAAAAATAAAGATGTTAAAGATAGATTTATGGAGCTCTCTGTTTCGTCTGAAGTTCTTGCCAGTTCAATCGCAGATGTAAACAGGCTTATAAACGTTTCTTCTGAAGAAGTTAAGAGGGTTGACTCAGAAACTGAAAAGGGAGCAAGTATCGTTTCAAAGTCAGTTAACGACGTTCAGGAGCTTGCAGATCGGGTTATCTCTCTGAGGAATCAGATTGAAGAGCTCCAGCAAAGTTCTGTAAAGATTCAGAATGTCGTTGAGACTATTAAAAGTATTGCAGACCAGACGAACCTTCTTGCTCTTAACGCCGCAATAGAGGCTGCAAGGGCTGGAGAGGCCGGAAGAGGATTTGCCGTTGTTGCAGAGGAGGTTAGGAAGCTTGCAGCCAGAACGGTAACTTCTGCCGAGGAAATAGGCCAGATAGTAGGGAACATAATCAATCAGATAGAGGACTTTTCTAAAAACCTTGAGGAGAGGGCTACAGAGGCAATAAATGTTAAGTCAGAAATGGCAAAAACGGAGGAGGTTCTTAAGGCGATAAGGGAGTCTGTAGAATCCCTCATTGAAGTTACAAACAACGTTCTCTTCTCAATTAACCAGCAGGTTAGTGCTCTTGATACTGTAAGGGATAACATTTCCGCTATAAATAAAGAAATAAACGGATTCCAGGAGATATTCAGGAAACTTCAGAACAGGATATTCTCAACCCGTTCCTCAATAAAGACTGTTCACGAGAATCTCTCCTACTTTAACATTGGAGAACTTTCTGTCGTTATAAAAGGGATGGAGCTCTTTTCAGACTGGCTCGCAAAACTTCCCTCTTCCCTTGAAAATCCCCTTCTTTTAGAGTTTGATCAGTCGCCTCTTAAGGAGTGGCTTGACAGGGAGCTCCGCCAGCTTAAGAGGGTTGACCTTACCGACGTAGTGAACCTCCTTCAGGAAAACCTTGAATCTGCGTTTAGGGTTGCAAGAGAGGTTGTTGAGCAGGCAAAGAGCGGTAAGGTTGACAACAAACTCTTTGAAGAGTTTGAAGAGTATACAGAGAAGGTAGCTGACGCGTTTGAGAAGCTGGTTGAACGGATGAAGCTGCAATGAGGTATGATGGCATTATCTTTGATAAAGTTAAGTGTTCTAAGTTTAAGAGTTTTCTAGAGCTGCCTCTTCTTTTCAGTTTTAAAGTTCGCAAAATTTCTGAAAATGAGTTGGAGGCCTACAATTTCCTTCCTCCTGGTATTGAAAATCTTCTCAGTGAAAGGGAGTTCTTTATACTTGAGCTATTTAACGGTGGCCGTTTTAACATAGTTAAAGCTTACGCAAAAGAAGTTAAGGACGGTAAATGTTTAATTATTGTTGGTGATGAAGTAATAAGGGACAGGCGTCTGTTTGAGAGGTTCTCTTTCTGCCCTGAAGAAGTTGGAGAGTTTACTCTTCAAAGTGGTTCTACTACCCTGAAGCACATTTTTATACTTGATATGAGCTTAAAAGGACTGAAACTCCTTTTAAGAGGACAGAAAAGAGGAGTTATTAAAAAAGGGGAGTTCCTTACCTTAATTCAGGAAAGGAAAGTTTTAACTGTTAAGGTTTTGTGGGAAGAGGAGAAAAGAGAAGGACTTGTGGTTGGCGGTCAAATTCTAAAGGCCAACTTCAACGTAATGAAGTTCATAATGCGCAACTACGTAAGCCACGTTAAAAGGTTACTTTTTAGAAACGCTTAATTTTGTTGTAGAGCGTGTCTCTCTGAACGGGCGTGTAGCCAGCATCTCTTATCAGCCTCAGGATTTCAGACAGCGGCATTCTAAACTTTACACCTGCTGCCGCAACAACGTTTTCCTCTATCATAAGGGAGCCAAAATCGTTTGCTCCAAACTTTAAGGCCACCTGCGCCATCTTTCCGCCCTGAGTTACCCACGAAGCCTGAACGTTCTGGAAGTTGTCAAGGTAGATTCTGGAGACGGCAAGAACTCTCAGATACCTTTCTCCGCTGGCTTTCTCTTTCACCTCTTTCCCAAGCTCTGTGTTGTCAGGTTGGTAGCTCCACGGGATAAAGGCTGTAAAGCCACCGGTTTCGTCCTGGAGCTCCCTTATAACCCTCAGGTGCTCTACAATATCTTCATCGGTATCTAAACTGCCGAACATCATCGTTGCCGTGGTTCTGAGACCAAGTTTATGGGCAGTTCTGTGAACTTCTGACCACTCCTTTGTTTTTGCCTTGTTGGGGGCAATTCTCTCTCTTACCCTGTCAACTAAGATCTCAGCTCCGCCGCCGGGAATTGACCCAAGGCCTGCCTCTTTTAGCCGTCTTATAACCTCTTCAATGGAAAGGCCTGAAACCCTTGATATATGAACAACCTCTGGAGCGGAAAATCCGTGAACGTGAATCTGTGGGAATTCACTTTTTATGAATGAAAGGAGCTCCTCGTAGTACTCAATTCCAAGGTCTGGGTGGAGGCCTCCCTGAATGAGAATAGCAGTTCCTCCAAGGTCTATAGTTTCCTGAATCTTTTTCCTAAGTGTTTCCTTGTCTATTACGTAGGCATCGGGAGCTCCCTTTTCCCTGTAAAAGGCACAAAACCTGCACCTGCAGACGCACACGTTTGTGTAGTTTATGTTCCTGTCTATTACAAACGTTACTTCCTTCTCCGGGTGGATTCTGTTCCTAACGAGATTGGCAAGCTGACCAAGGGTTAAGAGATCCTCGTCTTTAAGCAGTTTCAGAGCTTCCTCTTCTGTTATCCTTTCACCAAAGATTACCTTCTCCTTCAGCTCCATTCCACTCTCCGGACTATAATTAGAGTAAGCTAACAGTTGAAGTCTAAGGGGTAAAACTTGGAGTGTCAAATATGCCGGGGAACCGGCTGGGTTATTGAAGAGGTAGAAGGTCAACGAGTTGCGAAACGTTGCAGGTGCCAGTTTAAGAGGCTCTCAAAGCTCTACCTTGAAAGCTCCGGCGTACCTGTCAGGTACAGGAACTGCCGTTTTAAGAACTTCTCCCCTGAAACACCTTTTCAGCTGAAAGCTCTCAGAGTCTGCGTAGATTTCTTCTCAAAGTTCCCCTTTGTAAACAGGGGAATTCTTCTCTTTGGACCTCCCGGGACGGGAAAAACGCACCTTTCGGTGGCTACTCTGAGGAACGTTATAGAGCACAAAGGATTGAAAGGAGTTTTCTGTGACTTCAGAGGTCTTCTTATAGACCTAAAGAGCTCTTACGAGGGGAAAGCCTCGTCGTCGGAGATTCTGGATTCTGTAAGGAAGGCTCCGCTCCTGGTTTTAGACGATGTGGGAGCTGAGAGGAACACCGAGTGGGCGAAGGACATCCTTGCAGAGATTATCAACTACCGCTACACCAGGAGTCTGCCTACCATAATTACAACAAACCTGAGGTTTGACGATATATCGGGAGAGACCTTCTCCGATAAGTTTGACGAGAGGACGGAATCCCGTATCTACGATATGTGCCAAATTGTAAAGGTGGAGGGTCATGACAGAAGGAAAGCCGGCGTATAAGAGGGTTGGGGTAGTTGCGAACCCCACAAAACCCGAAAGTGGAGAGGGGTTTAAAAGAGTAGTTAAGAAGCTCCTTGAAAAGGAGGTAAAGGTTTATACAGACGAGGAGTCCTGCAGGCTGGTTGGAAGTGACTGGTGCGGGGAAGAGGTAAAAGTCATAGATAGACTGCTCCTGCCTGACAAAGTTGATGTGATTCTTGTTCTCGGCGGAGACGGAACTTTCCTGACGGTTGCCAAACTTATAGACAAAAGACCTGTTCCCCTGTTAGGAATTAACTTTGGAACTCTCGGTTTCCTTACCGAGATCTCAATTGACGAGATAGACGAGTGTATAGAAAGACTCCTCAAAGGAGAGTTTGTCGTTGAGAACAGGCCTGTTCTGAGGGTAAAGGTAGTTCGGAGGAACGGTCATGTTTCCATCTACAGGTGCGTAAACGAAGTTGCAATAAAGAGGGATACTCTCGCCAGGATTATTGAAGTTGAGATAAAGGCAGACGGAGAGTACGTAACCACTTTCAGAGGAGACGGTGTTATAGTGGCAACCCCCACAGGTTCAACGGCTTATTCTCTCTCCGCCGGTGGTCCCATCATCTACCCCACCCTTAACGCGATGCTCCTTACTCCCATCTGTCCCCACACTTTAACCCTCAGGCCTCTTGTTCTTAAGGGAGAAGTCTGTATTACAGCCAGTTTGAAGACAGAGAGCGAGAACGTTATGGTTGTCTTTGATGGTCAGGAGGGGATAGAGCTCCGCCTCGGCGACCTGATAGAGATAACCCGATCCCCTTACGACCTATTAATTCTCAGAGACCCTAAAAAGTCCTACTACCAAACCTTAAGGGAGAAACTGAAATGGGGATAGTTGCAGGTGTTACTGCTCTTTTTGCTGCAGTTGTTTTCCTTTTTAACATCAACCAGGGACTTAAAACCCCTGAGAGTGCACAGGTATTCAATGGCAGACTCTACATCTCAAACATTGGCGGCCTGCCACCAGACAGAAAAGACGGAGACGGATACATTACGCTAGCGGATCTTAACGGGAGAATTCAGAAAGATAAGTTCATAACAGGTCTTAACGCTCCAAAGGGGATAACTTTCTGCAGGAGAAAGCTCTTCGTTGCCGACATAGACCGTGTTGTTGTTGCAGACCCTGAAACCGGAAAAACTTTAAAAATTATTAATATTCCTGGAGCCGAGTTCCTCAACGATACTGCTGCTCACGATGGAAAGGTTTACGTTTCAGACACTCAAACAAACACAATCTACCAGATAGATGCAGATAACTACTCGGTTAAGGTCTACCTCAAGAGCTCTGAGCTTCAGGGACCCAACGGAATAGCGTTTACACCCGATGGAAAGATGGTTGTTGTAAGCTGGGGAGGGGGTAAAGTTCTAGAGATAGACGGCTCTGTAAAAACTCTTGCTTCGGGGTTTGAGAACTTAGACGGAGTGGTCGTAGCTGAAGACGGAACGATAATCTTCTCTGACTTCTCTGCAGGCAGGATTTACGCTCTTAAAAACGGCAGGGTTTCACTCCTTGCAAAGGGTCTTATTTCTCCTGCCGACATTGGTTACTACAGAGGAAAGCTCTTTGTTCCCGAATTTATGATGAACGACGTTAAGGTTCTGGAGATAAAGAGATGAAGAAGGTTCTGATAATAACGGGAGAAGCTGGAGCGGGAAAGTCTAGTGCTATAAAACATCTGGAAGATTTCGGTTTCTACTGTATAGATAACGTTCCTCCTGCTCTTGTGCTGGAGCTACTCTCTCTTGTTGAAAGAAATCCGGAAATTGAGAGGGCAGCTCTCGTTACCGATGTTAGAAATCCGGAGTTTAAAGAGTCTGCCGGAGAGCTCTTTAAAAAGATAAAAGAGGAGTTTCCAGAGGTTGAAATATGGTACTTCACCGCTGATAAAGATACTCTTATTAACAGATTTAAAGAAACCCGCCGTCCCCACCCATTCCAGCGGTACTACCCCGACGAGAGTTTAGAGAGACTGATAGAGAGGGAAAAGGAATTTTACCAGAAGCTTAAGGGGTCGTTTGACAAGATTATAAACACGACAAACCTTACCTACCACGATCTTAAAAGGCTGATAAAGGAGCTCCTTGAGACCGGTAAACCCCAGCTTCAGGTTAACTTCCTTTCTTTTGGCTTTAAGTATGGCATTCCCCACACTGCAGACAACGTTTTTGACGTTAGATTTCTTCCCAATCCGCACTTCGTTTCCCACCTAAAAGAAAAGACGGGAATGGAGTCTGAAGTTGAAGAGTTTGTCATGAGCTACGAGGAGTCAAGAAAGACCCTTGAGACCATTCTGGATTTTGTCAAACTTACTCTTCCTCTTTACGAACGGGAGGGAAAGGCTTACATAACTTACGCCGTTGGCTGTACAGGGGGACAGCACAGGTCTGTGGTTTTCGCCGAAGTTCTCGCAAACAGGGTTGCCCAGGAGTTTCCTCAGTACGAGGTCTACGTTGAACACCGGGAGCAGAAGCTCAGACGTAAAGTGAGTAAAGGAGGGTGAAGTGGTCTCTTTCCGGGTAAACAGTGATTCTCGCTTTTTTAAGCTTTTTAAAGAGAGAGAGAGCTCCTGCAATCCCCGTAATTGAATCCTCCTCCCCCACCAATATCTCTACCGGGAATTTAACCTTTTCTGCGTAAGCTGAGAGGTCAAACCGGGAGAAACTTTCAAGGAGCTGTGTAGCCACCTCTGGTTGGAGTTTTGGAATCGGGAACTCTTCACCTGTGCAGAGAGTTCTAAACTTTTTAACCGATTTCCAGAAATCTCTTCTGAGCTTTCTTAAGAACCGTTCAACAACGACTTCAGGCTGTGATATGCCAGAAAAACTTAAAGTTGGGGCCAGCAGTATCAGTTTTTCAACTTTTTCAGGATGGAGAGCTCCAGCTATCAGGAAAACGGTTGCTCCTAAAGACCAGCCTACCAGCGTGGCTCTGCCGTTTATTTTTTCTGCTATCTCTTCGGCAAGGTCTAAAAGATCAGTTGACTTAAAAGGAGACTCCCCGTGGCCGGGGAGCTCCAGGTGTATCCCATCTTCAAAAAGGGTTCTTCTCCATACTCTCCTATCAAAACTCCAGCCGTGGAGGGTAAATATCACGCCGCCTTTTTACCCTCCTTCTCGTTCTGGGTCATCATCTTAAAGAGGTGGAACTCTTTGATAACCTCAATTGCCCTCTTCAGCTGGTTGTCTATCCTTTTCTCCTGCTGCTTCCTTATCTCTTCGGTCTTTTCCGGGTGCTCTTCCATCTCCTTGAACTCTTTCTTAAGGGTCTCAATGTCTTCCTTGGAGAGTTTTACAACAATGTCAGGTTCTATTCCCTTACCGTCTATACACTTGTGGTTAGGCATGTAGTACTTGGCCGTTGTTATCTTAATTGCGTATCCCATGTCCAGAGGGTAGAGGGTCTGAACGGAACCTTTTCCGAAGGTTTTCTCCCCAACAACTACTGCTCTGTCGTTGTACCGGAGAGCTCCCGTCAGAATCTCAGCAGCGCTTGCCGTTCCGCCGTTTACAAGCATAACAACAGGAATGTCTGTTGGAACTATTGGGTCGTGGAGAGAGTAGTATTTCTTAATACTCTCTGGAATCCTTCCTTTTGTGTAAACGATGAGTTTTCCTTTTGGCAGGAAGAAGTCACTTATTGCAACAGCCGAGTCTAACAGCCCTCCCGGGTTGTTCCTAACGTCAACAATAATTCCCTGGAGTTTCTTATCCTTCTCAAGGGCTTCAAGGGCTTTCTTGAACTCATCAACAGAAGTTCTCTGGAACATTGTGAATCTTATGTACCCTATGTCTCCCGGTAAAATTCTGTATTTAACGCTCTTAATCTTTATTATTGCCCTTGTAATTGTGAAAGGTTTGGGCTCAGCCCAGCCCTTTCTCCATATCCAGATCGTTATTTTGGTTCCCGGCTTACCCCTCATCAGTTTAACAGCATCCATAAGGCTCATGTCGGGAGTAACCTTCTTATCGTCAATTTTGACTATTATATCTCCCGGTTTTATGCCGGCTCTGTAGGCCGGGGTATCTTCTATGGGAGCTATTATCAGTAGCTTTCCGTCTTTTGTCTTAGTTATTTGAATTCCAAGTCCCCCAAACTCTCCAGTAGTTTCTATCTGGAACTCTTTTAACTGTTCAGGTGTAAAGAGGGTACAGTGGGGGTCTAATTTGTTAAGCATCCCCTGAATTGCACCTTCAAACAAAACTTTGGGACTCTTCTTCTCTACGTATTTTTCCTTCACTAGCTGATAGGCTTCCATAAATAGCCTGATGTATTTGAGCTCTTCTTCTGACGAGTTCTGCTTCATTGTTGCAGAGATGGAGCTCTTACCGACTAAAATCACAAATAGAAAAAGAGTAAAGAAGAAAAGAGCCTTCTTAAGTCCTGTTCTCATTTTTTCCTCGCTATTACTTTTTTGACCTTTTCTGCAATTCCCTTTTCGTCAAGGCCGAAGTAGTGGAGGAGCTCCCACCCTTTACCTGAGCGCCCGAAAACGTCAGGTGTTCCAAGTCTTTCCATAGGAACTGGAAAGTTCTCTACCAGAACTTCAGCCACAGCAGAACCCAATCCCCCTATTATTGAGTGCTCTTCTGCCGTAACAACAGCTCCCGTTTTGCTTGCCGATTTTACTATAAGTTCCGTATCTATAGGTTTAACAGTTGGCATGTGAATTACTTCAACTGAAATTCCTTCTTTCTCCAGGTTTTCTGCTGCAAGGAGTGCAAAGGAGGTCATAACGCCGTTTGCTATTACCGTAACGTCCTCACCTTCTCTGAGAACGTGGCCTTTTCCAATTTCAAACCTGTAGCTCTCGTCAAATATCCTTGGGAACTTTTCCCTTGAGAGCCTAACGTAGAAGGGACCGTCTGTATAAGCGATTCTCCTGATAACCTCTCTTGTCTCTATGTCGTCTGCTGGAACAATAACCCTCATGTTGGGAATGTTCCTCATGTTGGCAACATCCTCTAATGCCTGGTGGGTAGCGCCATCCTCTCCTACAGTTATTCCACCGTGGGTACAAACGATCTTTACGTTCAAGTTTGGATAACATATTGTCTGTCTAACAGCTTCCCATGCCCTTCCTGTTCCAAATATTGCAAAAGTGCTCACAAAGGGAATCTTCCCAGTTGTAGCAAGGCCTGCAGCCGCGTTCATCATATCAATTTCTGCAATTCCGAAGTTGAAAAACCTTTCAGGGAAAGCCTTTGCAAACTTTGCAGTTTTCGTTGAACCTGAAAGGTCTGCGTCTAAAACAACTATTCTCTCATCCTCCTTCCCAAGCTCAACTAATGTCTCTCCGTAGGCATCCCTCAGACTTACTTTCTCCATCCTTTCCTCCTTAAACGATCTCTCCCAGCTCTTTTAAAGCCTCTTTCAGTAGATCCGGCGGGAGAGCCTTTCCGTGCCACTCTGCCCTGTTCTCCATAAATGAAACGCCTTTACCTTTAACAGTTTTTGCAACTATCATTGTTGGCTTGAACTTAACGCTGTCGGCCTCGTCTAAGGCTGCTTTTATCTCTTTAAAGTCGTGGCCGTTTATCTCAATAACGTGCCAACCAAAGGCTTTCCACTTCTCAACTGCCGGGTAGATAGACATTACGTCGTCAACAGGGCCGTCTATCTGTAGGTTGTTGTTGTCAAGAATAACAACGAGGTTGTCAAGGTTGTAGTGGGAAGCTGCCATGCTTGCTTCCCAAACGCTTCCCTCCTGTGCCTCTCCGTCTCCAATCATGCAGTAAACTCTGCTGTCGCTCTTATCAAGTTTCAGTCCTAAGGCCATTCCAACGGCTGCTCCGATTCCGTGCCCTAAAGAGCCTGTGCTTATCTCAATTCCTGGAGTTTTCTTCATGTCTGGGTGTCCCTGCAAATCTCCGTCTATTTTCCTGAACTCGTGGAGCTTTTCCAGCGGGAAGTAGCCTGTTCTTGCAAGGACTGAGTAGAGGGCTGGGCAGACGTGTCCTTTTGAGAGGACGAACCTGTCCCTCTTTTCCCACTTTGGGTTTTCCGGGTTGTGTCTCATTTTGTAGTAGTAGAGCGTTACGATTATGTCTGCTGCAGACATTGCTCCGCCGGGGTGCCCAGACTGAGCTTCAGAGGTCATCTTAAGAATGTCTTTCCTGACTTCCCTCGCTATTGCCCTGAGCGTAACCTCATCTATATCCCTGTTCCTCTCTAAAAAAAAGGAGGGCTCAAACCTTATCATTTCAAACCTCCGGGTAGATTCTAATACCTTTTTTAACCTCTGATTCAACAAATCCAAGCTCATCAGATGGAGTGAAGATTAACGGTTCTATCCTGCTATCTATTTTTCTGGCAAACATTCTTACTTTTGCTTCAATCTCAATCAAACTTTCAAAATCAAGGTCCCTATCTGTGATAACTGCTATGTCAATATCGCTCCATTCATCGGGGATTCCGCAGATGTAGGAGCCGTAGAGATAAACCTCTTTAACAGGTATAAAGCCAGACTCTATCAATTTCTTAGTAAATTTTCTCGCCAAATCTATCACTCTATCTCTTTCAAGAATCTGTAACACAGATCCTCCGTAAACTCTAAAATAAAAATTTTTCTACACTGTAGCGAGATATTTCTTCATCAGGAAAATATCTGATACGGAGATATAGAGAAGAGAGTTTTTCCAGCATTAAAAGTTCTTCCTCTTTAAACTCTAATTTTGCAAGTTCTGCTAACCTTACGAGGTCATGAATGCGCGGAGGAAATGAATTTTCGGCGATTAAACCTTTAAAGAGTTTCTCTATAGCCTGCTGGCACATAAATGGAACGTATCTAAATCTACCCGTCTCATACATCGCTTTAGCAGTTTCAAGATCATACTTTGCAAGCTTAAACCACGCCTGCTTCTTACTCAAAGCCTTCTTCCTCTCTAATTCGCTCTATTTCCTTCTCTACCTGCTCTCTTGCCGTTCCGCCAACTACATTTCTGCTGTTTATTGAACCCTCAACGCTCATAAGGTTTAAGACGTCTTCGTCAAACCTGTCTGAGAACTGTTTGAACTCGTCTAAAGAGAGGTCTTCAAGTCCTTTTCCTTTGTCTAAGCAGTAAGCAACAAGCTCTCCGACAATCCTGTGGGCTTCTCTAAATGGAACTCCTTTCTTGGCAAGGTAGTCTGCAACGTCTGTTGCTAAGGAAAAGCCTTTCTTTGCTTGCTCTCTCATCCTCTCCTTTCTGGGCTTCATTCCCTCAACAATCAGCGTGTTGACTTTGAGGGAGAGTTTTACCGTATCTATTGCGTCAAAGAGGGGCTCTTTGTCTTCCTGGAGGTCTCTGTTGTATGTGAGAGGAAGCCCTTTGAGAACGGTGAGAATTGCGACCAGGTCTCCGTAAACTCTTCCTGTTTTCCCTCTTGTGAGCTCTGAAACGTCGGGGTTTTTCTTCTGGGGCATTATTGAACTTCCGGTGCAGAAAGCGTCGGGGAGCTCCACAAACCCAAATTCCTCTGTTGACCAAAGAACAAGCTCCTCAGAGAGCCTTGAGAGGTGCATCATAACCATTGCGCAGTTGAAAATTGTTTCAGCAACAAAGTCTCTGTCGCTTACTGCATCCATGCTGTTCCTTGTTACTCCTTCAAACCCCAGTAGATTAGCTGTAAATTCTCTATCCAGCGGGTAGCTCGTTCCTGCGAGGGCTGCAGAGCCTAAGGGTGAAACGTTTACCCTCTTCAGAGTATCCTTGAACCTTTCTTCATCCCTCTTAAACATCCAGTAGTAGGCCAGCATGTGGTGGGAGTAGAGAACCGGCTGGGCTATCTGGAGGTGGGTGTATCCCGGCATAACAACGTCTAAGTTTTCCTTAGCCTGCTTCCAGAAGGCCCTGCGGAGAGCCTTTAATAGGTCTAAAATCTCCTCAATCTCTTTCCTTACGTAGAGCCTGACATCTGTTGCAACCTGGTCGTTCCTTGACCTACCAGTGTGTAGTTTCCCTCCAACCGGGCCAACAATTTCAGTCAGCCTCTTTTCAACGTTCATATGGACGTCTTCAAGCTCCCTCTTCCACTGAAAACGCCCCTCTTCAATTTCCTTGAGAACCTGGTTTAGTCCCTCAATTATCTTCTGAGCCTCTTCAGGTTTCAGTATTCCCTGTTTTTCAAGCATCTTTACGTGGGCAACACTTCCGGCTATGTCAAAGGGAGCTAACCTCTTATCGTAGGAAACAGACTCTGTAAACTCCTCAACTAACTTGTTCGTGCTCTCCTTGAACCGACCGCCCCAGAGCTTCTTCTCAGACAAACTCCACCTCCTACTTGCCCTATTCTATCAGCAAAACTATAATTCCCTAAAGTTTTCAAGGAGGAAAATATGCTCGGCAGAGAGGTTAAGGAAGCCCTTACGTTTGACGACGTTCTCTTGGTTCCAAACTACTCTGAAGTCCTGCCAACCCAGGTGGATGTAAGAACAAAGCT
>WFYG01000041.1 GCA_015490195.1 Thermovibrio sp. | reverse complement strand
GGTTCTGGAATAGTATGTTTTGATGACAGCGCAGCAGAGGTTTATAGCTGCCAGTTTCTTGAAAATCAAAGAGGGATTAATATCCAGAAAAGTGCCAAATTAAAAGTCAAGAACTCAAAGTTTGAAAAACACAAAGCTCCTGATGGTAAGGGGCTAGGAATAGTATGTTTTAATGACAGCGCAGCAGAGGTTTATAGCTGCCAGTTTCTTGAAAATCAAAGAGGAATTGAGGTTCAAAACAATGCCAAGTTAACAGTTGAAAACTCATTTATAGATGTCCTTTTTGTAAATTCTTCATTTGTTGTGGTTACTAACTCAAATGTTAAATTAGTAAAATATAATGGGGAAAGTAAGAAACCGACTGTTCGGAATTCAACGGTTAACAGCTGGCAGGATGTAGGCGGTTGTTTTATAACTACAGCAACCTGTCTTTCTCTTGGTAAAGGAGATAACTGCTACGAGCTTAATACGTTTAGAAGATTTAGAGATGAATGGCTTTTAAAACAGCCAGATGGAGAAAAACTGATTGAGGAGTATTATACCGTTGCTCCTTTGATTGTTGAATCAATTAATCCTCTTCCTGAGAAGTACAAAGTTTACGTAGATATCTGGAATAAGTATCTTAAAAGTTGTTTAAGGCTTATAGAGAACGGTAAATATGAGGAAGCTAAATCTTTATACTTAAGAATGGTTAATGATTTAAAGAGAAAGTTTCTTAACTGATTCGTTCTTTATTTATGCTATGAATAATTATTCTGTTTGCTTGGATTCTGTAAATAATACTTAGTATTTCTAAGCCTAGAATAAAGGAAGTAAAGATTCCTAATATTACTGTTTGTGTTAGGAGATAGATTATAGATACTATGGTTATAATACTAATAATAACTGCGCTGTAGCTATCTCTATAGATAGCATGTAGTATTAGAAATGATAAATTTGCAATAGTAATTATCAATCCTGTTGGGCTTAATAGGCTGAAAAGAATAGATAATACAAGTGCTAGACCTGCCATATTCCTTGATAAAATGAAATGCATTTCTGAAAATTCTAAAATTTTTTCTTCTAAATTTTTAAGATCGGATACTTTGATTTTTAAGTTTGTATTTTTGTCTTCAGAATTTCCTGAATTTTCTTCCCAAGGGAGACAATTTTCTAAAAAATCTTCACAGAAAATTGGATTGTATCCGAAAAGAAAACCCAAAAGTATATCTGCCGTAGAACAAAATATTTCTCCTACTAATGTAGTAAATAAACAATATGTAAAGAAAACATAACCTGACCACGAATTAAATTTTATGTATACTTTATACTTACCGATTTCTACCTTTAAATTCTCAGGTTTCCTTTTAATCTCTGTATCTTTCTTTTTATCTTTTTCCTCTGTATCATCTTTCTTTTTATATTTACTCTTTGAATATTGTTCTTGTATTTTGACTAGAATACCATCAATTGTTTGATTGTTATTTTTAAACTTGTAATTATAGCCCAAAATGAAACCTTCTAATGCTATGATACCAATGATTAGCGAGAAAAATATCCTGTAAAATGGAAATTTAAATAGTTTTTCAAGGTTCAACTTATTCCTCTATTTTCTAATAGAGTAATTAATATGTATTTTATCATGGTTTCTTTTTCTGGCAGAGGGTGGAGAGCTCCCGTATTCTCTCCTCTAATGTCGGGTGGTCTGCCGTGAAGAAGTCAATGATTTTTGAGAGTATGCTGTCGCTGGCTTTTTCCTCAAATTTTTTGAATTTCTTAAAGAGGGTTATTCCGCCGTGGCAGGGGAGTTTGGCTTTTTTCAGGAACTCTGCGGCGAGCCTGTCGGCCTCTTTTTCCTGTCTTCTTGATATAACGGCGGTGATTGCTATTACGGCGGTTGAGAGGAGAGAGAAGATGGAGAGGGGATAGAGGAGAATTTGAGCCAGTGAAACCTGAGAGAGGGCGTAGGAGATTGCCGCAACAATTATGTGGTTTTTGTAGTGATGGGCAAACTCGTGGGCTAGAACGAAGTTGAGCTCGTCTTTGTTTGACATTTTTACGATTTCTGTTGTTACCGCTATGTATTTTTTGTGTTTTCCAAAAATTCCGAAAGTTCCCTCGCTTCTAAAGGCGAATGCGTTGGGAATGGGAACGTCTAAAACGATTACTCTTATTTTCTCCTTGTAGTTTGCCGTCTTTTTCAGTTTTCTTATCAGGTTCATGCAGTAGAGTTTTATTGAGAGTTTGTATCCCTGCTTAAAAAGGAATTTGCCGAAGTAGTAGAAAATTATGATTTTGAGGAGCTCCCAGAACGAAAGGTAGATGTAGGTTGAGGCCACTATGCAGATAAGCGTAAAGGCGTAGTAGGTGTAGATAACGGAGCTCCCTACACTTCCCGGCAGAGGAAAGCTCAGCCTCATAGTCTCTCCTTGAAAAAGGGCAGTTTGGGTTAAATTATTAAACTCTAAAGAGACAGAAAAAGGGATTTATGGTGTTTGAATGGGATGAAAAGAAGAATGAAAAACTGAAAAGGGAGAGAAACGTCTCTTTTGAGGAAGTTGTAAGAGCCTTAGCTTCAGGTGGTTTAATAGATATTCTTTACCATCCTAACAGAGAAAAGTATCCGAAGCAGAAGTTGTTGATAGTAAAACTTAAGGGTTATGTGTGGGTTGTTCCCTTTGAGAAACGAGGTGATAAATTAAGATTGATAACAGCTTATCCGAGCCGGAAGTATACTAAACGCTATTTAAGAGGAAAAGATGGATTGGGAGAAAATAAGGCTTGACCAGTATGAGAAGGAGATAGAAGATAACATTGAGAATGCTAAAAGAGTTGAAGATTTTGATAAGTGGAAAATCTTGGTTGAAGAAACGGCGAAAAATTCTATTAAAAAGTTAGGAACTGAAAGGAGATTCCAAATTACTGTTGAGTTTACGTCTCCGGAACTAAAAGAAGAAGCTATAAAGTTATTGAAGGAACATTTTGGTGAACAGTTTAAAGTAGTGAAGTAAGTATGTTCCGGTTTTTAAAAATAAAAAACTGTGATTTCTGAGGAGAAAATTGAAGAAGATTGCACTTGTTACGGCCTGTGGAGGGAAGAAGGAAGACAGGAAACTTCCGGCAGGGAAGCTCTACAAGTCTGCAAGGATAAGGCACCTTTATAGAAGGTCTAAGGAGCTTGGAGTTCCTTTTTTTATTCTGAGTGCCGGTTACGGCCTTATTTCAGGCGATGAGGAGATTGAGCCGTATGAGGCGGTAATGACGGAAGAGAGGTGCGGGGAGCTCCTCCCAACCCTCCTTTCCTGTCTGAAAAACTTTGACGTTATCGTTTACTATAGGGGAGGGGCAAGGAAGGAGTATCTGAACTGTATAGAGAAGGCGGCGGAGCTCCTTGGCAAAGAGCTAATAGTTTTCGGCTACGGGAACATGGGAGACATAGGGAAACTGGAGGAGGTTTTAAGGGAAGTTGGCTTTGAAGCTGAACGCTGAACAGAAGGCAGTTGTTGAGTTTGAAGAGGGAGTTCTTCAGGTTGTTGCAGGGCCGGGGACTGGAAAGACGGAAGCCCTTGTAAGCAGGGTTGTGGAGCTCCTTAAAAAGGGAACTCTCCCTGAATCCATAATGATAGTCACGTTCACAAGGAAAGCGGCCGAGGAGTTTGAGGTAAGGCTCTTGGAAAAGGCTCAGGATGAGGGTGTTGACCCTTTAGGTGTTTACTGCGGAACTCTCCACTCCCTCTGCTTTCAGGTAATGGAAGAGTTCGGCTATGAGGAGATTCAGAAGAGAAGGCTCCTTGAGGACTTTGGCCGAAGGGTTCTCCTCTACGACCTCTTTAAGGACAGGTTTTCCGATTTTCCAAACTTCTTCTCCTATTCTTTCGGTGAGGATTGGGCTGGAAAGGAGAAAAGGCTGCTGTTTGGAAAGGTAGAGACACTGATAGAGAGAATTTCCCTCTACAGCCCCGACCTTGAAGAGATGGAGCGTTCAGAAAACCCGGCGGTTCGGGAGGGGGCAGAGATTTACAGGATTTATGAGGATTTCCTTGAGAGAAACAGCTTTATTGACTTTAACGGCGTTGAAAAGCTCTTCCTGAAATTTTTAGCTTCAGAACCGGGAGAGAGGTTCCTTTCACAGTTAGACCACCTTTTGGTTGACGAGTATCAGGACACAAACCCGCTGGATGAGTCTATCTACTTTAAAATCGCTTCCCGGTGTAAGAGCTTTGTTGTTGTTGGAGATGAAGACCAGTCCCTCTTCAGCTTTAGGGGAGCAACCGTTAAGAGCTTCATAAAGTTTGAGGAGAGAGTAAAGAGGAAGCTGAAAAAGCCCTTTAAAAAAATCTTTCTAATGAAGAACTACCGGTCTGTTAAAGATATCGTTGATTTTCTGAACTACTACATCAATGAGTTTTCAGAGCTCCGGCCAGAAAGGGTTAAAGGAAAGGTGAAACTTGCCCACTTTGGCCCTGAAGGAGATGGAGTTCGGGTGGAATACCTGAGGAAAGGAAACAAGGAGGAGCTTGCCAAAAAAGTTGCAGATATAGTTCAGTTCCTGAAGGATAGTAGGCGCATTACAAAGTTTTCAGATGCTGTTCTTTTGGTTCCGTCTGCTAAGGAGGAGGAGTCTTCGTTCGTCTTAAAGCTCAAGAAGGAGCTGGAGAAGAGGGGAATAAAAGTTTATAACCCGAGGTCAAGGAGTTTCGGCAGGAAGAAGAGGAGCAGGAAACTTCTGAGGCTTCTGGACTTTGTTTTAAGGGGAGATAAGAGTAAGCTCTTTGATTTGAGAGACGACGAGAAGGAAGAGGTTAAAAGGATAAAAAGGGATTATGACGATGGAAATACAAACCTCCTTGAGGCCTACTACAGAGTTGCCTCACTTTTGGGCTACTTAGACAGTGAAGACCCTGAGGTTCTCTTTGACGTTTCACACCTTTCCGGTTTTATCTCTCAGCTTGAGGATGTTTACGAGAGGGGGGAGCTCCCCGAGAAGTTCTCCTCCGTCTTCGTTCCTTTTGTTGAGAGTATTGATGACCCTGAGATTCCCCCTGAATTCCTCCTTGAAAACCACTTTCCCGTTATGACGATTCACCAGGCTAAGGGGCTTGAGTTTCCCGTTGTTTTCGTTGCCGTTGACTGGCTTAAAGAGGAAGAGATAGAGAAGGTTAACGAGCTGATAAGACCTTACGTTGATGACGAGGTGGCGGAGCTCCTCCCCCCGCCGGTGGATATAAACACCATAAAGAGGAAGCTCTACGTTGCCTACTCAAGGGCTCAGCAGCTTTTGATAATCCTTGACGGAAGGGAAAAAGTTAAAAAGGGAGAGTTCTCTTCAATCTACCCGGGAGGGGACGAGAGGAAGAGGAAGGCATACAGGGGAGGAAG
This sequence comes from Thermovibrio sp., assembly GCA_015490195.1. Classification (GTDB taxonomy): domain Bacteria; phylum Aquificota; class Aquificia; order Desulfurobacteriales; family Desulfurobacteriaceae; genus Balnearium. The sequence goes on along the minus strand of WFYG01000041.1, from coordinate 45,452 downwards.
TGGGAAGCTGAAGCTCAGCGAGCTTGAGTTTAAAGATTTTTCAGGCAGGTCTTTGAAGGGGAAGCCGAGGCTCTACTCGTTTACGGGAGACGTTGTCTCTTTCCTCCTCTGCCCAAGGCTCTATGGCTACAGGAAGTTCTACAACTTTGCCTCATCTTCTGCCGTTCAGGAGTGGTTTGGAACGGCAATCCACAGAACCCTCCGGCAGGTTTACATCTTCTTCAAGAAGAACGGAAGGGTTCCCTCTGAAGATGAAATTGAGGAACTTTTCAAGGTTGTTTGCTCTTCTTTAGAGGTTGCCGGAGTTCCAAGGCCTGAAGAAGATAAGGTTAAAAGGGCTTTTTCGATTGTTAAGAAGTTTGTTGAGGTTAAAGGTGAGGAGTTTTACGGGAGGGTGGAGAGGGCGGAGCTCCCCGTTAGCGTCAAAAAAGAGGGCTTTTACCTGAAAGGAGTTATAGACGTTCTCTTAAGAGGGGAAGGAGGCCTGGAAATCTGGGACTTCAAGTCTATGAAGAACCCGAAAAGGGAAGGGAGGGAGAGACTCCTTGAGACCTACCAGAAGCAGCTCAAGTTCTACGGTATGATGCTTTCTCAGAAGGGGAAGAAAGTCAGCAGATTAGCTCTCTGTTTTCTGAACGAATACCTGGAAAAAGACCCTGAACCGCTGGAGTTCTTTGACCCTGAACAGGAAGAGGGATTTTGGGAGGAGGTTAAGGGGGTTCTGAAGAAGATTGAGGAGTGTAAAAGTAAGAACAGCTGGCCTTTCCCTGAAGCCCCAGACGTAAAGACCTGTAAAGCGTGTGATTTCAGGTTCTGCTGTCCTAAAGGGAGAGATATAATTCAGGCCACTTAAAGCCGGGAGTGGCCGATGAAGTTCTTCCTCCCCTACTGGGAAGACTGGGTTCACAGAGATTTTGACCCGATTACAGATACCTACTCTGGAGGCTATGAGAACTCTCTCTTTGCCCACGAGATATTTAAACCGCCCCCCTACGACGGAATCCTCTTGAGCCTTGGTATGTTTGAATTCAAGCTGAAACTCTTAAAGGTTAACGGAAGGCCGACAATAAGGGGGATTGAGAACGTTAAGGAGTATTTGAGGGTTGACTCTTTGGGTTTTCCCGTTATGGGAGACTGCGGGGCCTTTACCTACGTTAACGAAAAGGAGCCTCTCTTATCTGTTGATGAGGCGGTTAAGACTTACTCCCTTTTAGGTTTTTCTTACGGAATTTCCGTTGATCACATCTGTTCAGACGTGATTTTAGTTGAAGAGGGGAAAGAAGAGGTTTTTTCTTATAAGAGCAAAAAGAGGAGCAGGGGAAAGGTAAAGATAGAGCTCTCTGAGGAGGAGCTTGAGTTCAGAAGGCAGATAAGCCTTGAAAACGGAGAGGAGTTCTTAAAGAAGGCTAAAGGTTTTCACCCAGTTGGGGCAGCTCAGGGCTACTCAGTTGAGACCTACACAGACAGCGTTGGAAACCTGATAGATATGGGATACGACTTTATAGCCCTTGGGGGGCTTGTTCCAAGGAGAACGGAGTTTATTGCGGAGCTCCTTTTAGCTCTGAAAGAGAAAGGGCTTTTGAAAAAGGCGAAGTTCCACCTTTTGGGGGTTTTGAGGAGGGAGCTCCTTCCTCTTATGAGAGATCTGTCAATCTACAGTTTTGACAGCGCTTCTTATTTAAGGAAAGCCTGGCTCAAGGCAACGAAGAACTATTTAGGAGTTGACGGAAACTGGTACTCATCTATAAGGGTTCCAGACTGTAAAAACCCCAGGCTCAGGAAAAAGGCAAGGGAGCTCCCTTTAAACGTTGAAGAGATGGAGAGGAGGATTTTAAAGGGCTTGAGGGAGTATGACAGGGGAGAGTTAAAGGACTACGGGGAGCTCCTTGAGGAGATAATCGCCTACGACAGGCTCTTTTTGAGGAACGAGTTTAAAGAGGAGAGATACAGGGAGCTCTATAGGGAGCTCCTTGAGAGCAAAATCTGGAAAAAGTGCAGCTGCCCTGTCTGTAGAGAGCTTGGAATAGACGTTGTAATCTTCAGGGGAGCCGACAGGAACAGAAGAAGGGGATTTCACAATGTTTATGTATTTTTCTTTTCAGAATTTGAGGGATTTAAGCTCAAATAAAAATAGGAAAGTATTGTAAAAATTACCCAAATTTTTAAGTAAACAAACTCTCCTAAGGAAACAGTTGGCATGATAAGAATATCATACCAGCTATTAAACTGATTATTGGAACATAGTTCCACTATACTACAGGATATCGCATCAAGCAAAAATACAAATGGCTCCAAAAGAAGTTATTCCTGCCCAAAGGATTTTTATGCATTTTTTCCTTTTTGGGCAAAATCTTTTAAATCGTGAGCTATTATTTTCAAGAAAAACACCTTTCTGACATGGATACAGCTATGATAGCAGCTATAGCTGTTCCTAACAGTGATATTTTTCCACCTGAACTATGGGAATTCATAACTTTAAATTTTCTGTTAAATTATGATCATTATAAACTACTCTTTCTACAGTTTTTTCGCTTATTTTATTGTCTTCAGCTCTTTGAGAGAGAAGGACTAAAAACTCTTTGTTCCCTTTAGGGCCTCGGGGTTTTGATAGGGTCAGTTTTTCGGGGTAGAGGCCGATTGAACGGGCAAAGTTGAGAATTTTTAGTATGGCCTTTCTGTGGAGCTCCGGTTCTCTTATCACTCCTTTACCCCTGTCAACCTCCCTCTTTGTCAGCTCAAACTGGGGCTTTATCAGTGCAACGATTTTTGCCCCCGGTTTTAAAAACTGTTTAACTACCGGAAGGATCTTCTCTAAAGAGATAAATGAAACGTCAATAACTATCAGGTCAACCTTTTCCGGAACATCTTTTTCCGTTAAATACCTTGCGTTGAAACCCTCAATTGAGATTACTCTCTCGTCGTTTCTCAGCTTCCAGTCAAGCTGTCCCTTTCCAACGTCTACCGCGTAAACCTTTTTTGCTCCGTGCTGGAGGAGGCAGTCTGTAAACCCGCCGGTGGAGGCTCCAACGTCTAAGCAGGTGAAGCCCTCAACGTTGAGGCCGAACTCGTCTATTGCCGTTTTTAACTTAAGGCCTCCACGGGAAACGTAAGGGATGTCCTCTCCCTTAATCTCAATTTTTGAATCTGGGGAGACAGGAGCTCCCGCCTTGTCAACAACTTTCCCGTCAACAAGGACCTTTCCCGCCATTATCAGGGCTTTTGCCCTCTCACGGCTCTTAACAAGCCCTTTTTCAACTAAAACTTTATCTAACCTCTCTTTCTTTCCCATCAGTGAACCAGCCTCATAATGTCGTTGTAGAAGACTATTGCCATAAGAAGGCCTATCAGGGCAAGTCCAACCTGCTGGAACTTCTCTCTAAACTGAGGAGATACAGGCTTTCTTCTGAGGAGCTCTATAAGGAACAGGAGTATCAGTCCACCGTCTAAAACGGGAAGGGGTAGCAGGTTGAAGTAACCTAACTGGAGGCTGATGAAGCCCATGAAGTAGATGAAGTTTGAGATTCCAGCCTCTGCAGCTTTTCCTGCAACCTCTGCAATGAGTATGGGACCTCCAAGGCTCTTAATGGAGGCCTGGCCTGTAATCAGTTTGTAGAGGAACGTAAAGAAGAGAACCGTTTGGTTCTTAAACTCCTCTATTCCCTTCTTTAGGGCTTCTGGTGGAGAGTACTTTACAAATACCAGGTTGATTTTTGGAACGATTCCAATCGTGTACCTTCCCAGTTTTTCGTTCAGGTGGGGCTTTACAGTTATCTTAAGGGTTTTCCCGTTTCTCAAAATCAAGAGTTTAACAGGCTTCCCTTTACTCTTCCCTATCAGTTCAACAACCTGTTCCCACCGGGTTATTTCTTTTCCGTTTATCTTCAGGATAACGTCTCCTGGTTTCAGTCCGGCGTTTTCTGCAGGAGAACCCTTTATGACCTTTCCTATTGTTGGCTTTATTGCTGGAATTACCGGAAGAGTCCCCACGCCGTTTTTGTCCATTCCGGTGTGAACTTTCACCTCTTCAAGTTTTCCGTCTCTCTTTACCTCCAGAGTAATCTCCCTGTTGGGATTCAGGGCTACTATCTGCTGGAGTTCCTTCCAGTTCTTAACCGGCTTTCCGTTTGCCTCAACTATAACGTCTCCCGGCTTTAGCGGAACTCCTTTAGAGAGGGCGAACCCCACCTTTGCAGCTTCAACCTGATAGGAGGGGATGTACCTGCCGATTGTGTACGAGGTTGCGAAGAAGATGACGGCTAAAAGGAGGTTCATGATGGGACCTGCAAGGGCTATTACAATTCTCTGCCAGGGCGGTTTTGCGTAGAACTCGTCGGGGGACTTTGCCGGCTTGTCCGGGTCTTCTCCGGCCATTTTTACGTATCCACCAAGTGGAATAAGGCTAACTGCAAATTCAGTTTCACAGCAGCGGAACTTAAAAAGTTTGGGACCGAATCCGATGGAGAACGTTTCTACTCTAACTCCGAAAAGCCTTGCGGCAATAAAGTGACCGAGCTCATGGACGAATATGAGAATTCCGAGGGCGACTACGAAAGCAAGGAGTGTGTGCATATAACCTCCTTAAGGTTTTGAAGGAAATTTATAGTTTCAGTCAACGTCTTTGAAGGCCAGAGAAGTTAAAGCTTCTTCTCCCGTTGACTTTCCGGTTTTTATCGCAAACTCTGTCTCGTTTAGGAGTTTAAGAAGTTTCAACCCTTTTTTAACTCCCAGTTTCCTGCTGTACTGTTTTACTCTGTTTAACGCCTGAGGTGGCAGCTTTACCGTTTGACCTGACGCAACCTTTACCAGCTGGCGAACCTGAGTCTGGAGCAGTCCTATCAGCTGGAGTGGGTCTGTTCCTTCGGCGATAAGGTATAAAACTCGGGAGATGAACTGGTCTCTCTTTCCCTCTAGCAGAGTGTAGAGGATTTCAAACGGGTCAAATTTCGGAGTGCTTGTTAGAAGGAGCTCCACCACCTCTTCGGTTAGCTCTCCGGGATAGCAGAGGAGTTTGTCTGTTTCGTTCTTCAGTTCCCAAAGGTCGTTCCCGACTTTCTCTGCTATTATCGTTAGAACCTCAGGCTTTACTGTTCCCTTCTGAGACAGCTTTTTCTTTATCAACCCCAGCGTTGTCTTTTGGGATAGCGGTTCAGAGATTACTGTAACATCTACTACTTCGGAGATTGCCGAGAAGAGCTCTCCCTTTAGCGTTCTGTAGTCTAAGTTGCTGAAGGCTGCAACCACAAAGGAATCAAGGCTTTTCAGTTTTTTAACGAATCTTTCTCTCTCTGCCTTTTTTCTGAGTTTTCCCGGGAGCTCCTCTGCATGAACAACTACGGGAACGGAGGAGTCTCCGAAGATGGAGCTCCCTGTGAAGCTGAAGAACTCCTCTAAGGAGTCGGGGTAGAACTTCTCAAGTTTTTCTCTCTCTTCAAGTTTTTTGAGGAACTGGTCTGTAAGGTAGCTCTCCTCTCCGTAGATGAGCACCTTTTTCCAGCGCCACTTCCCTTTTAACTCCTTAAGGGCTTCCTGAACTTTAAGAGTTTTCATTCTTTACCTTTACGATGGTTATTGACTTTGGTATTGTCGGACAGGCGTGTGCACACCTGCCACACCCCTTACAGTGTTCTGAGTGGAACTCCGGGTAGTTAAAGTCTATTAACGTTATTGCCTTGTCCATTTCCGGGCAGCTCCAGTAGCAGCTCTGACAGAAAACGTCCTGAAAGGCAACGCACCTGTTTTTGTCAAGTTTTGCAACGTATCTGAATTTTTTTAGGTTCTCCTTAGAAAGAGCTCCCGAAGGGCAGGCCTCTGTACAAGCGTAACACTGCTCGCAGTAGTTGCTCTCAAAGTTCATAAAAGGGGTGTCAAAAACTATCGGGTTCATCTCCTTTACCCTGTCAAGAACACCCGTAGGGCAGGCTTCTATACACTTTCCACACTTGTTACAGAGGGCTAAAAAGGTCTCCTCGTTGGCGCTTCCCGGCGGCCTTATGAAAGTTTTGTTAGGCTTTGAAACCTCGTAGGTAAACTCTGCAGCTGCCTGAACTAAGGATTTCCCAAGCATCTTAAAGAACCGTCTCCTGCTCACGGCAGAACTCCTTTTCTGTACCTTCTGTAGATTAGAAAGGCCAGCAGGAGGAGAGCTCCCCCTACAAGTGAAAGTATATTAATGTTCCTGATAACGAATTCCTGAACCTCTTTTCCGAAGAAGTAGATGATGGCGGCCTCGGCGAAAAATCTACTTCCCCTTCCGATTAGAGAGAAGATGAAGAGCTTTTTTAAAGATGCAAAGAGGACTCCCGACGTAACTGTAAAGAGCTTGTAGGGTAGCGGTGTAAACCCTGCAAGGAGGATGATTAAGCTCTCGTAAGACTCGTAGAGCCTGTGGACTTTTGCAACCTTCTCCTTTCCGAAGAACCTCTCCGCCAACGGTTTCCCACCGAAATAACCGACGTAGTAGCCAACAACTCCCCCCAGGGCTGAAAAGAGGGTAGCTACGGCGGCGTAGAGGAAGGCACCTTTAGGGTTTGTTATTGAGAGTGTTAAGAGTAGAACGTCTGGAGGAATGGGGAAGAAGATGGCCTCAATAAAGGCGTTTAAGGCCAGTGCGTAAACTCCGTATTTGAGGGCTAAACTCTTCCAGAAAGCTATTGACAGGAATTCCATCTACCACTCGTATTTTTTAAGAATTTCCAGTGCCCTGTAGTCTGTAAGGTCTAAGTGTATAGGCGTTATAGAAACGTAGCCGTTTTTAACGGCCCAGTAGTCGGTTCCCGGTTCTGCCTTCCAGTTTGGTTCCTCTCCCCCTATCCAGTAGTATACCCTCCCCCACGGGTCTCTCCTCTCTTCAACCTTTTCTGTATAGTCCTTTCTTCCCTGTTTAGTTATCTGAACTCCCTTTATCTCATCCTTTGGCAGGTTTGGAATGTTTACATTTAAACAGCACCCTTCAGGAATTCCCTGACTGTAGGCTCTAAGGGTTATCCTCTTTGCCCACTCTGCTGCATCCTTCCAGAGAAAGTCTTTAAATGTTGCAAGTGAAAAGGCGATTGAAGGGATGCCAAGGAGAGCTCCCTCCATGGCGATGGAGACGGTTCCAGAGTAGGTTATATCTTCCCCAAGGTTGGGACCCCTGTTTATCCCGCCGATTACCATATCGGGCTTCTGGCCTTTCATTATGGCGTGGATACCTATGTAAACGCAGCTGGTTGGCGTTCCGTCTACTGCAAACCAGTTCTCGTCAACCTGTTCACACCTTAAAGGCCTGTGGAGAGTGAGAGCTCTACCTATGGCGCTTCTCTCTCTGTCGGGGGCAACAACAACAACGTCTGCAAACTCAGAAAGTACCTCGTAAAGCGCCTTTAAACCGTCAGACCTTATTCCGTCGTCGTTTGAAAGCAGTATTTTCAGCTTTTTAACTTCCATTGTTGACTCCCAGGAAAACCCACCTGATTATACCTACAACTTCAACGGCTCCGTATATGAGTGAGCTGACCATTATTCCGTACTGTTTTGTAAGGTAGCCGTAAGTGGCGTATAGTGCTGAGGCAAAAAGAGCAACAACGAAGCCCACCTGAGGGTAGCCAAGGGCGGTTATCAAAAGAGCCAGAACCCCGATTACAGAAGCCGCTATTTCCAGAACTTTCTGAAACTTTGTCCTCTCCAATTTTCCTCCTTTAAGGGTTGATTTAAAATATTCTTCCGGGAGGGAGAAGTTGCAAAAGGTCAGCCTGATTGTTGAAGTACTTAAAGTTCTTTCTGAGAGGGGAGGGAAATTTATAACAACAACGGAGATTTTCAAAGAGCTGGTTAAGAAAAGAGTTCTGAATGGAAACTCCGGAAAGGAGCGGGCTGAAAGAAAAAGGCTTCAGAGGGCACTCTCTGACCTTTTAGAGGGTGGGTACGTTGAGAGGCGGTTCTTTAGGACAAAAGGTAAAAAGCCTGACGAGTGGAGGATAAACCTTAAGGCCTTTCCCTATTTCGTTTCATACTCTGAGGAAGAGCTCATCTCCCTCTTTACCTTAATCTCTTTTGTTCCAAGGAAATACAGGGAGATTGAGGTTTTAAAGCCTGCTTTAAGGGCTGTAGAGCGGCTGGGAAAGAGTTTAGATCGGGAAAAGAAAGAGATTGCAAAGGAGTCCTTTGACTACCTTCCAGTTCCCGTAGAGAGGTTTGCCTTTATCTCAAACGGGACCCTTCAGATGATTTTTAAGGCTATAGTTGGAAAGAGAGGGCTTATCGTTAACTATGCAGGCTATCAGAAAGAGATTTTCCCGATAAAGCTCTTTACCTACAACGGCGTTTTTTACCTTTCAAGTGTTGATTTAAAGACAAAACAGCACAGATCTCTACTCGTTCAGAAGATGAAAGCCCTGAGTTTTACAGATGTAGACCTTCCAGACTACTACAGGCAGAAGTTTAAAGATGTTTTTTTCCTCTTTGACAGGGAGCCATTTATCCTGAAGGTTCGCCTTCCTGCCGACTACTACAGAGACGTCAGGCCTGAACACGGAATACTCCTTTACCCCACCCAGTTCAACTACAGGCTCTTTGAAGATGAGGTGGAAGTTCTTCTTGTGGGTTATCCCAGCTACCGGTTTGTCAGCTGGCTTATTTTAGACGAGCTCCTCTCCGTCTCCCCCCCAACTGAGGATGACATAGAGGTAGCTAAGGAGAAGAAGATAAAGAGAGAGTTTCCCGGGCTGAGCTACAGCCTGAAAGTCAACAGGGAAAGGTTTGGGGCCTTTAAGAAAGAGCTTAAGAGGTTTTTTGATGTGAGGAGCTCCCTCCTGAAAAAACTCCGGTTATGAGCCGCATTCCGGGGTATTGGGCTCTTAAACTGAGAGAAAAGATTTTAAAGGAGGGGGCTGTGGCAGTTTTTATCTGTTCCCGTTGCGGAGCTGTCGTTGAAAGTACAGGAGTTCCTGTCTCTTCATGCTGTTCTTTCGGTTCCCACTACTGGCACAGGGTCTGTAACAGAGGAGGGATTACTCCGAAACCGGGAACTCATCCGTACCAGTGTAAGAAGTGCGGGAAGGTTGTTTACTGCTCTGTAATTCCTTATTCTTCTGGATGTCCGTCTGGTGGTTCACATGTCTGGATCAGGCTCAGTTAGAAGCCTGGCTCTTTACCTTTGAGAAATAGCTACACTTCGGGTTTGAGCAGACTATGTAGTTTCCTATTGCCGTTGTCACCAGGTAGAGTGAGTGGCCACACCGGGGGCACACTCCAAAGACAGGAACTTTCACGCTTTTATTCCCCAGAAGCTTTATTGCCTCCTTCAGAATCCACCTTACCATTTCCTCTTCTCCTCTTCCAGCGTCTGTACCTCTCAAGGTCTTCTTCTATCAGGTAGAGGCAGACGCTTACAACAAGGGCATCGTCAACCTGGCCGATTACAGGTATGAAGTCGGGGATGACGTCAAAGGGGTTAAGTATATAGAGGAGCGCAGCAGCAGCCGCTGCCACAGTAAGCCACGGAACCTCTTTGTACTCTCCAGATAGGAAGTCTTTCAAGAGTGAGAAAAGGTCTTTCACGTCTGTAAAGAACCGCTTAAGTGGGCCTTTGAGCTTCTTCTCTATCTGTGGTTGTTTCTTTAAGACCTTTTCAACATCTTCTTTTGTTATTTTTGAAGCTTCTTCCTTAAGTATCTCTTCAGCCTCTCTTCTCTCCACTTTAACCTCCTCTTTTAAATCTTAACCCTCTTTTAAGACTAAATGCGTCTTAAAAAAGGAACTCTACCAGCTCAGATATCACTGAGTTTGAGACGAAGAAGCCTCTACCTTTCAGCTTCAGCTGGCCGTTTCTATACTCTGCAAGTCCTTCTTCCAGAATGCTTTTTATTCTTTCTGATTTTTCTACTGCCTCTTCAAACTTTTCTGCAAGTTTCAAATCTTTGAGGTTGACTCCCTCTGTGAGTCTCAGACCCATAATGAGTTTAAGCTTTAGAACCTCTTCTTCCGTGTAGGTCTCTTCTTCTTCAACGGGAAGCTCATCCCTTTCCAGGCTCTCCACGTATCTTTCAAGGTTGCCTGCATTTTTCCAGTACCTGTTCGTCTGGAACGAGGCGGCAGACGCTCCTATCCCCAAGTAGTTTTCAAGTTTCCAGTAGGTAAGGTTGTGTTTACTTTCAAATCCGGGAATTGCAAAGTTTGATATTTCGTAGCGTTTTAACCCATGAGATTCTAAGAGTGAAACAGCCTCGGAGTACATTTTGAATACCGTTTCTTCGGGGGGGAGCTCCACCCTTTTAGAGGCAACTTCTCTAAAGAGAGGGGTCTCCTCATAAACGGTTAGTGCGTAAAGGGAGATGTGCTTTATGGGGAAGGAAACTGCTGTTTTTAGGTCTTTCAGGAACTCCTCAACTGTCTGGCCGGGAATGCCGTAGATGAGGTCAATAGAGACGTTTCTAAAGATGGAACAGACCGTTTCAACGGCTTTCAGGTTCTCCTGAGGGGTCTGTACCCTTCCCAGAACTTTGAGTCTCTCTTTGGAGAAACTTTGAACTCCAAGGCTGATTCTGTTTACGCCTATAAGGGAGAGCTCCCTCAGCTTCCACTTCGCGACGTCTTCTGGGTTGAACTCAACAGTTACTTCAGAGAACTGTCCCACTTTGGCAAGTATGGGCTCAAAGAAGTTGGGCTCCATGGTTGAAGGTGTTCCACCGCCAAAGTAGATAGTAGGGAACTGTGAGAATTCAGGGCTTCTGAGGGAGAGCTCCCTCAGAAGTGCTCTCCGGTAGTGTGGCTTAAACTGAGGAAAGTTACCAGAGAAGAAGTCACAGTACTTACACTTCTTTCTGCAGAACGGAACGTGAACGTAGAGGGATTTAAACTGTTTCCTTTTCAAGTTCCTCTATCTTTTCCTTAAGAACTTCGTCGTTGAGAACTTTCTGAGCTTCTCTGTACCAGGAGAGAGCTCTATCCCTATCTCCCATGCTTTGGTATATCTCTCCGAGTTTAACCTTCAGCCTTGCTTTCTCTTCTTCAGAGTAGTCGCTCCTCTTCAGCTCGTCAATGAGGAACACTATTGCATCTTTCTCTCTTTTCTGCTGTTTCAGTATCTCGGAGAGCAACACTGCAGCCCGTGGTCTGGACTCTGTATCAAGGGCTTCTCTCGCTTCTTCCTCTGCCTTCTCAAGGTTTCCAATTCCCATGAGAGCTTCAGCGGCGGAGAGGAGCCTCTTGCCGTCTTTGTTTTGTTTAAGTGTTAAAACTTCCTCTTTTATCTTCTTAGGAGGTTCCTCTACCTCCTTCTTCAGGAAGTCGTTAACCAGCTCGTTTATGTCAAGAACCTGGTCCAGAACCTCTAGAATCTGCTCAGGTTCGGGGAGCTCCTCCTGGGTCGGTTCAGCTGAGAAGGAGAAAGTCTCTTCCAGTTTCTGAGCCTTCAGATAACCTACGATTCTTTCGTAGAGGTTTCTGTCTATCAGCTGAATCTTATTCAGGTACTCTTGTCCTTCTTCAACTTCTCCTAACTCGTAGTTAATCAGCGCCAGCAGGGTATATTTCAGTTTTGGAATGGGTATGCTGGAAACTATTGATTTAAGGTAGCTCAATTTTCCTGTCTCTTTGAACTGAGAAACGGTAAATGTCAGGAAATTGAAGTCGTCTTTGTGTTCCTGAAGCAGCGTAATCAGGATTGATTTAACTTCCGGGTTGTCCATGTAAGAGACGGTTTCAATGAGGTGTTTGTCAAGGGCTTCAGTCGGTCTGATCTTTCTGGCTTTCAGGAAAGTTCTAAGTGCTGCTGGGTAGTTTTTAAGGTTGATGTACATGTTTCCGGCAAGGATGAAGTTTACAAGGGCATTTTCGCTATTTCCTTTTTCAAGGAGAACATCGCCGTACTTTTCGTAAAAAACGGGATGGAATGTATCCTTCAGAAAGTTTTCTATCATATCCCGAAGGAGTGAGGTGTTCACCCCCGACTCGTCCAGTTTCCTGAATGCTTCAAGGAGAACGTTAAACGCGTCGTAGTAAAGCTCCTTCCTCCAGAAGGAATTAACAAGGAGCTTAATGATCTTCAGGTTGAAAGGATCTATTCTTAGAGCTTTTTTGAGTATAGGTATTGCTACGTCGTAATACTCTTCTTCTAACTTTCTTTCGGCAAACGATATAAGGGTTGAAACGGCCTCGTCTTTCCTTCCCAGTTTAACCAGAGCGTCAACGTAGGGGTTGAGAACTGAGATGTTGTCGGGATTCTTCTCAAGGAGGGCTCTTCCCAGCTTTACTACGGTCATGTAGTCCTGGTCTTTTACAGCTTCCAGGAAGAGGTCTTCTTCACCTTTTTTCCTGAAAAAGTCAAGTAAGCCCAATATTCCCCCCGGAGGAAAGGGTATCAGTGTATTATATTACAGTAAACCTTAACTGGAGTTTAAAAAATGAAGGCCAATCTTGTGCTTAATCCCGATAGGGCTAAGGAGGTGGGGCTTCATCTCTTGGATGCTCTTAAAGGAGAGGGTATTTTTGGGCATAAGGAACTCCCCGACGACGTAGTTAAAAACTTGGCAGAAAAGCTTGACAGAGAGGGTTTTCTTCTGGTCGTTACCTACACAACAGCCCTTGACTACATGAGGAACGCCGAGGAACTCTGGCAGAGCTCCCTTAACACACTTCAGGATGACGAAGTTAACTGGGTTTTTAATCCGTCTGCCGTTGTTGAAAGAGGAAGGGACGAACTTTTGAAGGCACTTACAAAACACGGCCTTGCCAAGAAAAAGAATAAAGATACAGACATTTGGTTTACCATTTCCAGAACACTTTCAGAGAAGTATAATGGTAGTATTACTACTCTCTTTGAAGAGTACGAGTACGATACAGTTTCTATGTTTGAGGATTTCCTGAAGAACAGAAAAGAGGAGTTTCCCTCCCTTTCTGGTACAAAAATTTTTCCCCACTGGATAAGAAGCCTGAAGGAGAAAGTTCAACTGCCTCTTAAAAGGGTGGAGGAGCTCCCCATACCTGTAGATGTCCATGTTACGAGGGCTACATTTACAACCGGCTGTATAACGGGAAAATATTCCTCAAAAGGAATAACAGAGACCGTTAAGAAAAAGGTGATAGAGGTCTGGAGAGAGGGGCTGAAGGGAACGGGAATTGCCCCGATAGAGATGTTTAGACCTTTGTGGCTTCTCTCCAAGCACGGCTGCCACTACAGGAAAGACGGAGAAAGGCCTAAACTGAACGAATGTCCGGTCTCCAACTTCTGCGTTGACGGAAAGGTTGTTGTAACCTCTAAAAAGGTGGAGATAGATACTTGAGGAGAGGATTTACGCTTCTTGAGCTGGTTATAGTTCTTACTCTTCTCTCTCTACTTCTGACTCTCCTGTTCCCCGTTATTGTTAAATCGGATTTGAACTCCGATAGCAGTTTTAAAATAAAAATCTCTTCTCTGTTTTCTTCTGCCTTTACTCCGGGAAGTTCCAAAGAAGTTTGTATAAATTTTAAGAAAAACAGTTTAAAAGTTGGGGAAGAAAACGTAAAGTTCCCCTGGAAGATAGAATCTCTGGTTCTTCCCGGTAGAGTTGTCTCCTCGGAATCTGTGACCAGGTACTGTTTTGATCTGAAAGGATTAACCTATGGAGTGATTATTTCTGAGAATGGAGGTAAATATCCCTCTATCCTCTTTACCTTTCCTGCAGGAGAAACGCTTTTTTATAATCTATCTCAGGCAGAAGCCGATACGCTAAAGGATAAGGTGGGAAAGGGGAGGATAGTTGAATGGTTCAGTTATTACTCATACTAAACCTTATAGTAGTTGCTCTTGTCTTTTTTGTGGTGGGAGCTCTCTTCTACTCGCTGAAACAGCTGGCAGAAAGGTTAGAAGAGCTGGAAGCGGAGTACTTAAGAGTGGTAAGTAGAATAAGTGAACTTAATACCCACGTAGAGAAGCTTGAAAGTGGCCTTGAGTTCCTCCAGAATCAGGTTAAGATTCTCCTTACAGGACTCAGGAGGAGAGAGTAATGAAAGATTTTATATCCATGCTTGACGCCGACAGGTTATTCATAGAGAACATACTGTCGCTCTCTGCGTTTTTGAAGGAGAAGGTAAAAAAGGGAGAAATCTACAGACCTTTAGACGGCTTTACCGCCGCCCTCATCTTTGAGAAACCCTCTACCAGAACGAGGGTTTCATTTGAAGTTGGGGTTTACCAGCTTGGGGGGCACGGCGTTTATATGGATACGAGGAGCTCCCAGTTAGGCCGTGGCGAACCGATAAAGGACACAGCAAGGGTTCTCTCCCGCTACGTTGACCTTATAGTCATCAGAACTTTCGGTCAGGAAAGGGTTGAGGAGCTTGCCCGCTACTCAGACGTTCCAGTCATAAACGCCTTAACCGATGAAGAACACCCCTGTCAGGTTCTTGCAGACCTCTTTACCATCTGGGAGTATAAGAGAAAACTTGAAGGCTTAAAAGTTGCCTACCTTGGCGATGGGAACAACATGTGCAACTCCTGGCTCGTAGGTGCAGCATACACGGGGATGAAGTTCTACGCAGCAACTCCTGAAGGTTATGAGCCTCTTCCAAAATACGTTGAGGCTGCTAAAGAGATAGCTAAAGAGACAGGAGCTGAAATAGTTGTTACCCACGACCCTATTGAAGCTGTAAAAGATGCAGACGTTGTCTATACAGACGTTTGGGCATCAATGGGTCAGGAAGAGGAAGCCGAGAAGAGAAAGAGAATATTTATGCCCTATCAGGTCAACTCTGAACTTGTTAAACACGCAAAGCCGGACTTCCTCTTTATGCACTGCCTCCCCGCCCACAGGGGTGAGGAAGTTGCAGACGAAGTGATTGAAGGTGAGCGTTCAGTTGTCTGGGATCAGGCAGAGAACAGGCTCCACACCCAGAAGGCCCTTATCCTGAAGCTTGTTAGAAAGAGTAGGCCTTAAAGGAAGTTTTCAATAGGTTCAGGTTTCCCGAGGAAGTAGCCCTGCCCCAGGGCACTTCCCTTTCCTATTTTCTTGAGTGTTGAGAGGAGCTCCTCATCTTCAATAAATTCATAAATCACGTTTTTACCTAGTTTATTTGCAAGGGAGGTTATCGTTTCTACAATAGCTTTAAACACCTTATCTTTTTTTGCCTTTTTAACGAGGCTTCCGTCTATTTTTATGTATTTCAGGCTCTCATACTCTACGAGCTGTGCAATCCTTTCAAAGTTGGAGTATCCCGTTCCAAAATCGTCAATGGCAATCTGAAAGTTGTGAGAAGTTAAAGAGGGGATTACTTTTCCTATGTCAACGTCTTCCGTCTCTATAACTTCAGCCAATACTTCTATACCTCTTTTAGAGGCTATCTCTTTAACCTGATTGAGTTTCTCAAGAACTTCGTGGTTGTAGCAGGAGGTTGGGTAGAGATTAACAAAGATTTTGCAGTTTTCTTTTTCGTCGCAGTTTTCAATAAACTGTTTAAGCTTGTGGAGGACTGCTCTGTCAAAGTTGGATGTGAGTTTTAACTTTTTAACAATCTTCAGGAACTTATACGGAGGAATTAGTTTTCTGTTTAGTAGAACGATTCTTGAGAGAACTTCTATTCCCTCTCTCTCTTCCGATTTAAGGTTTATTATCGGCTGGCCGTAGAGTTTAAGGTAGTTTTCGGTTTCAGGTTCTTTTAATAATTTTACGGCGGCAATTACTTCCTGAAACTCGTTTATTGTTTCTGAAAGGTCTGATATCTCAACAACTGTTTTTGATGGGAAATTCTCCTTAACAGTTTCCTCTATTGAGTCTATGAAAATCGGGAAATCCTCTCGGGCTATGGCTGAAAGCTTTACAGTATCTCCTGAAATAACTACCGCTTTAATGTATTTATTTAGCTGTTCTTCAGATATTGAGAGTTTCTGGCAGGTTATCTCTTCTGCTTTCTTAATGGAAGATTTTATCCAATCTCTTTTTTCCCTTTCTGTTAAGTAAATAACGTAGCATCTGTATATTTCCCTTTCTCTGTCTTCGTGGATAAAGGCAGTTCCTATACCGTAGCTACTTTCATTTATGAGTTTTATCAGATTTAACGAGAATATCTTAAAAACTCTTATTGCGATTTTGTCTATATCTGCTGGAATGAAAATTAGGCTGAATATCTTTTCCTCAAACAGAGGGTCAAGGAGGAATTCGCTCAGAGATTTTTCTTTGCTGACTTCCCACTTATACTTGAGAAATATGGAGTAAAGGAGCAACAGTTTAGACTTTTCCGAAAGCCTTGCCCAGGTTCTGTAGGCATACTTGTAGTTTCTGTTCCTGATGTATTTTGTTAAGTGGCAGACCAGATTGTAGAGCTCCTCGTTCAGTTTTTGAAGTGCCAGGCTCACGTCCCTTGCGCTGTAGGATTTCAGGAGAAAATCGGCAGACGAGAAGTAGTGGTTGGCCTCAAAGCAGGAGACGTTTTTTATAAGAAACGCTATCAGTTCCTGAGCTGTCTGGCTTTTCTCCTCTCCCCTTATTAAACAGGCCTGCTCTAAAGCTTCAAGGAGTTTAATCTGGTCTGATGCTATCTCGGGAATGTAGGCTAAGAACTTCTCCCAGGTTTTCCTCAGCTCTTTAAAGTCTTCCGTCAGGTATATCTCGTAGCTGAGCTCTGTAAGTTCGTGGAACAGTGATTCAATCTTCTGAGGCGAGGCGGGAATTTTCCCCTTTTCCGACAGGTTCAGAAGCTGCCCTTTTATGAATTCCATTGAGTCTATGAAGTCTTCCTGCGGTAGCCCTATTTTGTGGTGCAGAAGGATTACGCTTTCGTAGTTTTTCAGGGAATTTTCCTTATCAAGGAGGAGGTTCGCCATTAGAGAAGACTGCTTCTGAACGAGTCCTTTGAACATGTGTGGGGACGGAAAAAATGAGGAGAGGTGTGGAAGGTTTAACAGGTTGTGGTAAAATAAGTTAAATATCCTGTTGAGTATCCCCTGCAGTTTTTTTGGATCGGTTTTCTCCACAAACTTCCCCTACCCGGTTTTCCTGCTACTATTCTAATATAAAGTCTATCATAAAAATTTTTTAATTTAGTAAAGGGGGAGGAAAGTCCCCCCTTATTTCATGTTCTTCAGCTGACGGAGTGTTCCTTCAAGTTTCTTCACAACTTCAGACAGTTCTCTCAGCTCCTCTTTGTTCTTCTCAACAACCTCTTTTGGAGCTCTCTCTAAGAAATTCCTGTTTGAGAGCTTCTTCTCAAGCTTTGCAACCTCTTTCTGGAGCTTCTCTAACTTCTTCTTAATCCTCTCAATCTCCTTCTCAACGTCTATCAGCTCTCCGACCTTAACGTAAACTTCAACACCCGGAAGGAAGAATGAGACGCTTCCCGGCGGTGGCTCTTCCACTTTGTGGAGCTCCCCTACCCTTGCCATCTGTTTTATGGACGGAGCCATTTTCCCTATAACTTCTAATAGTTTGTTGTTGTTCGTTCTTACTCCAACCTCAACCTCTGTAGAAGGCGGTATGTTCAGCTCTGCCTTAACATTCCTTATTCCTCTTATTATCTCTTTAACCGTTTCAACAAGCTCCGCCGTTTCCGGGAACCTGCAGCAGGTATCGCTGGGCCATGGTGCTATAACGATAGATTCTGCATCTCTGTTGGGAAGTTTCTGGTAAATCTCCTCAGTTATGAAGGGCATTATGGGGTGGAGGAGCTTCATCGCATCCCTTAAAACCCTTAGTAGTGTATGGGCTGCAGCTCTCTTCTCCTTATCGCTTCCCCTGTAGAGTCTCTGTTTTGTGAACTCAACGTACCAGTCTGCAAGCTCGTTCCAGATAAACTGGTATATAGCCTTGGCTGCGTCGTTGAACCTGTAGGCAGAGAGTTCTCTGTCAACGGCTTCTACAGTTTCAGAGAGCTTTGTAAGGATCCACTCATCCTCAGGGGCGTAGTCTACTGTGCCGTTCTCTTTAATTCCTTCTGTTGCAGTTAGAACGAACCTTGCAACGTTCCACACTTTGTTTGCGAAGTGTCTGTAGCCTTCAATTATTCTCTCTGAGAGCCTTATATCCCTTCCCTGAGCAGCCAGAGCCGTAAGGGTAAACCTTAGAGTGTCGGCTCCGTACTTCTCTACCATCTCCAACGGATCAATAACGTTCCCCTTTGTTTTACTCATCTTCTGGCCTTTCTCATCTCTTACGAGGGCGTGGACGTAAACGTCTGCAAACGGCCTTTTACCTGTAAAGTGATAACCCATCATCATCATACGGGCTACCCAGAAGAAGATGATGTCAAATCCTGTAACTAAAAGGTCTGTCGGGTAGAAGGCTTTAAGGTCGTCTGTTTCCTCAGGCCAACCGAAAACTCCGAAAGGCCAGAGAGACGAGCTGAACCAGGTGTCAAGAACGTCCTCATCCTGCTTCAAGTTTTTACTTCCACAGGCTTCACACTTTTCAGGCTCTTCCTCTGAAACGTTTACGTGGCCGCAGTCTAAGCAGTACCAGGCTGGAATTCTGTGGCCCCACCAGATCTGCCTTGAGATGCACCAGTCCTTTATGTTGTACATCCAGTCAAAGAATGTGTTCTCCCACTGCTTTGGAATGAACTTGACTTCTCCCGACTTAACAGCCTCTATCGGCTTTTCTGCAAGGGGTTTTGTCTTCACAAACCACTGATCTGAAAGGTAAGGTTCAACAACGGTTTTACACCTGTAGCAGTGGCCTACCGCGTGTGTGTGGGGTTCTTCCTTCTCAAGGAGTTTTTCTTCTTTAAGAAGTGAAACAATGGCCTCTCTTGCTTCAAACCTGTCCATTCCCTTAAACGGAGGGACGGTTATTCTTCCCCAGTCGTCCATTACCTGAATGGCCTCAAGGCCGTGCCTCTGGCCTACCTCAAAGTCGTTGAAGTCGTGGGCAGGAGTTATCTTAACGGCTCCCGTTCCAAACTCAGGGTCAACGTATTCATCTGCAATTATGGGAATCTCCCTTCCAACTATGGGAAGGCGAACCTTTTTGCCTATGAGGTGTTTATACCTCTCATCGTTCGGGTTAACGGCAACGGCGACGTCTCCTAAAAGGGTTTCAGGCCTTGTTGTGGCTACAACTATGTAACCTTCTCCATCAACCAGAGGGTACTTTATGTACCAGAGTTTTCCCTGTTCTTCTTCGTGTTCAACCTCAAGGTCTGAAAGGGCTGTGTGACACCTTGGGCACCAGTTTATGAGCCTCTTTCCCCTGTAGATTAAACCTTCTCTATAAAGGGTAACGAAGGCTCTTCTAACTGCCTTTGAAAAGCCCTCGTCCATTGTGAACCTTTCTCTATCCCAGTCGCAGGAAGTCCCCAGTTTCTTAAGCTGGTTGATAATTCTGCTTCCGTACTGCTCTTTCCACTCCCAGACTCTCTCTAAGAACTCTTCCCTTCCAACGTCGTGCCTCGTCAGTCCCTCTTTCGCCAGCTCCCTCTCTACAACCCACTGGGTTGCAATTCCTGCGTGGTCTGTTCCCGGAACCCAGCAGACCTCGTAACCCTTCATCCTCTTCCAGCGGCAGATAACGTCTTGAAGTGTTGAGTTGAGGGCGTGGCCTACGTGGAGAACTCCTGTAACGTTTGGCGGAGGGAGAACTACGCTAAACTTCTTTTTCTCTCCGGAAAGAACTTTTTTCTCGTCGGCGTGGAAGTATCCTTTTTCAAGCCATTCTCTATACCATTTATCCTCAAAGAGTTGGGGATTGTATGTCGGTTCCATTTCCATCTTTTCCTCCGGCAGTTCAACAGTTTGGAAAATTTTACTTTGTATCTGTTGAAAACTTAAACGGCGGGGATAAATTTATACCCGGCTGGGCGCCCGTAGCTCAACTGGATAGAGCGTGGGACTACGGATCCCAAGGTTGCAGGTTCGACTCCTGCCGGGCGCGCCACTTTAAACCTTTCTTCGGAGCTCCATGAAGTCCGACCTCCACTTCCTTCAAGAGGCTCTCTCTGAGGCCAGAAAAGCCTTTTCCTACGGCGAAGTCCCCATCGGAGCTCTCGTGGTTAAAGATGGAGAGATAATTTCAAGGGCTTTCAACAGAAAGGAGTTCCTCCAGGATCCAACCGCCCACGCCGAGATTCTGGCAATCAGAGAGGCTTCACGGAAGCTCAACTCCTGGAGGCTGAACGGC
The DNA here is from genome assembly GCA_015490195.1 of Thermovibrio sp. Classification (GTDB taxonomy): domain Bacteria; phylum Aquificota; class Aquificia; order Desulfurobacteriales; family Desulfurobacteriaceae; genus Balnearium. The sequence continues at coordinate 25,392 of WFYG01000041.1, read as the reverse complement.
TGCACCCTCTACTCAACGGTTGAACCCTGCGTTATGTGTTGCGGTGCTATAATTCAGTCAAGGATAAGCAGGGTCGTTTATTCGGTTCCAGACCCGAAGTTCGGAGGGGTTGAGAGCCTCTACTCAATACTCTCAGACGAGAGGAACAACCACAGGCCGGTTGTTGAAAAGGTGGAGCTCCCCGAAGCTGCAGAGCTCTTAAAAGAGTTCTTTAAAAGGCTTAGAACCTAAATAGAGCGGAGAGGTGCCGGAGCCTGGCTTAACGGGCCCGACTCGAAATCGGGTGTGCGGGTAACCCCCGCACCGCGGGTTCAAATCCCGCCCTCTCCGCCACTAACCTCAATTGAAGGAGTGTTTATGCAGGAAGAGAGAAGGAAAGTTTTAGAGGACGCCCTTAAGAGAATCAGGAAGGAATACGGCGAAGGTTCCGTAATGTTCTTAGGCGAAAAGCCTGTTGAGAAAGTTCCCGCCATTTCAACAGGTTCCATCGCAATAGATAGGATAACCGGAATCGGTGGAATTCCCCGGGGAAGAATTACAGAAATCTACGGACCTGAATCTTCAGGTAAAACAACCCTTGCCCTTCACGTTATAGCAAACGCCCAGAAAGACGGTGGAGTTGCTGCCTTTATAGACGCAGAGCACGCATTAGACCCAACGTATGCCAAAAAGCTTGGAATAAACCTTGAAGAACTTTTAGTTTCCCAGCCAGACAGTGGAGAGCAGGCTCTTGAGATAGCCGAAACGCTGGTTCGCAGCGGTGCTGTAGACGTTGTTGTTGTTGACTCGGTGGCTGCCCTCACACCTGAAGCTGAGATACAGGGAGATATGGGAGACTCCCACGTTGGCCTTCAGGCAAGGCTCATGTCTCAGGCTCTTAGAAAGCTGACTGCAGCTGTAAGTAAGAGCAACTGTGCCCTCATCTTTATCAACCAGGTGAGGGAAAAGATTGGAATGATGGGCTACGGGGGGCCTCAGGAGACGACCACAGGCGGTAGAGCCCTCAAGTTCTACTCCTCAATGAGGATAGAGATAAGAAACATCGGCCAGATAAAGGGTAAGGGAGACGAGAGAATAGGCCACAAGGCAAAAGTGAAAATAGTGAAGAACAAACTTGCTCCTCCCTTTAGAGAGGCCATCGTTGAGGTTTACTACGGAGAGGGAATTTCAAGGGAAGCAGACCTTCTGAACCTTGGAGAAGAGCTCGGCATCGTTAAGAAGAGTGGTTCCTGGTACTCCTTTGGAGACATGAGACTCGGTCAGGGTAAGGAAAACGCAAGGCAGTTTCTTAAAGAGAACCCTGAGGTTGCAAGAGAGCTTGAAGCTAAAATTCTGGAGGCCTTAGGTGTCGGAGCATCAGAAACCGAAGATAGAGCTTAACTCCTTACTGAGAAAGGCTTTTACTATAGGGGCTTCAGACGTTCATCTGAGGGTGAAAGCCCCTCCTATCTTTAGAATTGCCGGAAAGCTCGTTAAGACCGACCTGCCTCCTTTGGGGCAGTCGGACATCTTAGAGTACGTGAAACAGGTTCTTCCGTTGGAGAAGAAGAAACAGCTTCCCTACATAAAGGATATCGACCTGGCCTACTCTCTTTCCGGAGTTTGCCGCTTCAGGGTGAACATCTTCCGTCAGAGAGGGACTTTTGCCATAGTTATGAGGGCAATTCCCGTTAGAGTGCCTAAAATAGACGAGCTTAACCTTCCACCAGTACTAAAAGAGATAGCACTCTACCAGAGGGGACTTGTTCTCGTTACTGGAACAACCGGTTCTGGAAAGTCAACTACTCTTGCTGCAATGCTTGAAGAGCTGAACGAGAAAGATTCGCGAGTAGTTATAACGATTGAAGATCCTATAGAGTACCTTCACAGAGACAAAAAGTGCCTCTTCTACCAGAGAGAGATAGGTGACGATGCAGAAAGTTTCAGTTCGGCTTTGAGGGCAGCTCTCCGTGAAGACCCCGACGTTATTCTGGTTGGAGAGATGAGGGACGTGGAGACTGTTAGAACTGCCCTTGACGCTGCTGAAACCGGTCACATGGTTTATTCAACTCTCCACACACTTGACGCCAAGGAAACGATAAACAGGATTATTTCCTTTTTCCCACTCCACGAACAGCAGGCCATAAGATTCCAGCTTGCTTCAGTTTTAAAGGCTACTATATCTCAAAGGCTTATTCCTACAGCAGACGGAAAGGGAAGGGTTCCTGCGGTTGAGGTAATGGTTGTTACTGAAGCGATGAAAGAGCGTATTATGAACCCGGAGATTACAGACGAAATTCCCGATTTCATTGAGAAAGGTAAAGAGGTTTACGGTTCTCAGACCTTTGACCAGTCCCTTTACGACCTCTGGAGAAGAGGATTTATAACTGAAGAAGAGGCTCTAAAGCACGCTACCCACCCCGACGACCTGCGTCTAAAGATGGAGGGTATTGTTTCAAGTGGAGAGGAGCACTTTTAAAGAGGCTTTCACTTACGCTCTGTCGCTTCTTGGAAAGAGGGACTACTCCCTCTCTGCACTTGAAAGAAAAGTTAAAGAGCGCTTTCCTGAGCTGGAGAAGGAAGAGCTGGAGCTCCTCAAGAGGGAGCTCCTCAAATCCGGCTACATCAACGAGATTGAATCTGCCCGCCGGTATTTTTTGAGAAAGGTTGAAAAGGGCTGGGGAAAGCGGAAAATTGCCTACCACCTTAGGAGCTTGGGATTTCCGGAAGAAGTTATAAGAGAAGTTGAGCTTACAACTCCCTTTGACTATACCTACATAGAAAAAGAGATAAGTAAACTCTCATCAAGGAAAAGCAGAGAGCAGCTTAAAAGGTTTCTTCTCCAGAGGGGCTTTTCCTTTTCCGAGGTCAGCCACATCCTTAAAAAGGTAAAATAGCCGAAACTTTCCAGCCGGAGAAGTCATGAAGTGGAGCGGAAACGAGATTAGAGAGGCTTTTTTAAGATTTTTTGAGGATAAGGGACATGTTCGGGTGAAGAGCTCCCCTCTCATTCCAAAAAATGACCCTACGCTTCTCTTTACAAACGCCGGAATGGTCCAGTTTAAAGACTACTTTTTGGGCAAAGAGAAGCCGCCCTTTAAGAGGGCGACGTCGTGTCAGAAGTGTATGAGGGCTGGTGGCAAACACAACGACCTTGAGAACGTTGGAAAAACCGGCCGACACCATACCTTCTTTGAGATGTTAGGGAACTTCTCCTTCGGAGATTACTTCAAAAGAGAGGCTATAGAGTTTGCCTGGGAGCTTGTTACAGAAATCTTCAATCTTCCCGTTGAGAGGCTCTACGTTTCAGTTTACGAAAAAGACGATGAGGCCTTTGAGATATGGAACAAGGTTATAGGACTTCCTGAAGAAAAGATTTACAGGCTGGGAGAGAAGGACAACTTCTGGGCAATGGGTGATACAGGACCGTGCGGACCCTGTAGTGAGATCTACTACGACAGGGGAGAGGAGTTTGCCTGTGGAGAGAACTGTGGCATTGGAACCTGCGACTGTGACAGGTATCTGGAAATATGGAACCTTGTTTTTATGCAGTATGAGAGAGATGAAAATGGGGAGCTCCACCCCCTTGCAAAACCCTCAATAGACACGGGAATGGGTTTAGAGCGTATAGCTTCAGTTCTCCAAAACGTTCCTTCAAACTACGAAACAGATCTTCTCTTTCCCTTAGTTAAGTGGGCTTCTGAAGTTTCTGGTATTCCTTACGGAAAAGACGAAAAAACGTCAACTTCAATGAGGGTAATTGCAGACCACTTAAGGGCTATGACATTTCTTATCTCAGACGGAGTTCTACCGGCAAATGAAGGAAGGGGCTACGTTCTCAGGAGAATTATCAGGAGGGCTTCAAGACACGGAAGGCTTTTAGGTATAGATAGACCATTCCTCTTTGAAGGTGTTGACGTTGTTGTTGAGATGATGAAAGATGCCTACCCGGAGTTAGAGCTCAACAGAGACCTTGTAAAGAGGGTTGTTAAGAAAGAAGAGGAGCGTTTTGCCAGAACCGTTGAGAAAGGGCTCTTCATCCTTCAGGAGCTTATAGAGAAGTTAAAAGAGGAAGGGAAAGACACAATTCCCGGAGAAGAGGCCTTCAAGCTCTACGATACATTCGGATTTCCCTTAGACCTCATTTTAGAAGTTGCAAACGATGAGAATATGAGAGTTGACGTTAAGAGGTTTGAGGAGCTCCTTGAGGAGCAGAAAGAACGGGCAAGGAAGAGCTGGAAGGGAGGAGTTCAGAAAGTTGTTTCATCTGAAATTCAGGAGCTCTCTGAGAAGTTTCCAACCCTCTTTACAGGTTACGAGCGTTTAGAGGAGTATGCAAAAGTTGTAGGAGTACTGAAAGGCGAAACGCTGGCCGATTCCCTTAAAGAAGGAGAGGAAGGAGTTGTAATTCTTGATAGAACGCCTTTCTACCCTGAAAAGGGCGGTCAGGTTGGAGACACCGGAATTTTAGAAGGTAACAACTGCTATTGCAGAGTTCTTGATACCCAGAACATAACCGAGAAGTTAATTGGCCATAAGGTCAAGGTCGTTAAGGGAGAGGTTAGAACCGGGGAATACGTTAACGCCGTTGTTGACGAGAAGAGAAGAAGGGCAATAACAAGAGCACATACGGCAACCCACCTCCTCCACAAAGCGTTAAGAGAAGTTCTCGGAAACCACGTAAAGCAGGCAGGCTCTCTGGTAATGCCCGATAAACTCCGTTTTGATTTTACCCACTTTGAGGCTCCAACTGAAGACGAGCTTAAAGCGGTAGAGGATCTGGTCTATACCTGGATACTTAACAACTACCCTGTAAGAATTGAGGAGATGCCCATTGATGAAGCTCTAAACAAGGGAGCCATAGCCCTGTTTGGGGAAAAGTATGGAGATATTGTTAGGGTTGTTGATGTTGGAGGAGTTAGCGTAGAGCTCTGCGGAGGAACCCACGTAAACAGGAGCGGTGATATAGGGTTTTTCAAGGTAGTTTCCGAGTCTTCAGTTTCCTCGGGAACAAGGCGCATTGAAGCTGTTGTTGGAGAGGAAGCTTCCCGGTATGTGGGGGAAAAGGAGAGCCTGATTAAAGAGTTAAGGAAATCACTCCAAGCACCTGAAGAACAGTTGGTTCAGAAAGTTGAGAAACTGAAAGAGGAGCTGAAGGAGAAGGAGAAAGAGCTTGAGAGGTTAAAGAGGAAGCTTGCAACGGCTCAGGTTGATGAGATTGTGAGGGGAGCTCCCACTGTAAACGGCGTAAAAGTAATATCTGCAAAACTTGAAGGCTTTGGTGGAAAAGAGCTTGCAGAAGTTGCAGACGTTATAAGGAACAAGGCCGGCTCTGCAGCTGTTATGCTGGTAGGCCTTAAAGACGGCAGAGCTTCTCTTTTAATAGCCCTCACGAAAGACCTCGCAGGTAAACTCAAGGCTGGAGACCTTATCAGAGAAATTGCACCGATTCTTGGCGGAAAAGGAGGAGGCAGACCCGACCTTGCCCAGGGTGGCGTAAAAGACCTGTCAAAACTTGACACTGCCTATAAAAAGTTCAGAGAACTTGTAGAACGTTCACTTGAAGGGTAGGTTTTCCCTACCCTTCTCAATTTCAACTCAATGACTTCCCCATTTTCCACAGAATATAAGAAATTCCTAACATATTTCCCTTTTTATCAAACTTTGGTAAAATGACAGAAGCGGAATTGTAAACATTTTGTAAATTTCTGGAGGGTTAGCTATGGGAAGGAAGTGGAAGAGGAGTAGCCTCTCCCTGACGACAGGCTTTATAATGTCTGCACTTTTATCATCTCAGGGTCTGGCACAGCACCCGTCTGTAAAGCTCATTGACATCTACGGAAACGTTGAGAAAAACGTAATTGACAACCCAGATAGCTTTAAAAGCCAATTTGATACAACCACAACTCCAGACACTATCACTGTAAAAGACAAAGACGGCAACGATGTAACCCTTTACAAAGGAACTCCCATAAGCTTTGAAAAGACTTGCGGCCAGTGTCATGAGAACATCATCACAGATATCAGAGCTTCTCACCACGGAGCTATTGGTCTCCACGACATGGGATGGATGGACAACAGGAAAACCTACGGGGATGATACGGGAGCCAAGGACTTCGTTACAAACGTTGTTCTCAAGATGAGATACTTCCGCTCCAAGTCCCACTACGGGGGCTGGTGACCACCTTCCTACCGCCAGTTGGCGGCTAAGAAACCACTTCAAGATCCTGCAGTTCCAGATGGAGCAGTTGACGGAATCAACCCTGCAGACCCTTCTGCCTACAAAGGTTTCAACTTTGACATGGGAACTCCAACCCACAACATCACCTGTAACTCATGTCACGCAGGCGGTGGTGCTGCTGAATTTGGAAGGGAAAACAAGCCTTTAGATGAAGTTTTAAAGGAAAGGCTCGGAGAGAATTTATTCAATGAGCTTAAAACTAAGGATTGGTTTATTCGTGATGACCAGATCCTTGCTCAGATAAACTCTTTTATCCCCTTTGATGGAGACCTGTTTGGATACTCTGACTACGAAGTTGGAGCAGGTTACATAGGAAAGCCTGGGCTCTTCAATTTTGCCCGTTCCGGTGTAAATGATACAGACTGTTTCATGTGCCACTCAAAGGCAGATGCTAATTCAAAAATAAAAACTGAAATTAACGGCTACGTTCAGCAACCCATAATGCCTTCAAACCCGAGAGTTATGGTCTTTAGGGGAATTTCCTCAGACGGTGAAACTATCGTTCTATCTCTTGGAATTCCTCCAAAAGTTGGTGAAAAAATAGAAGTAGGAAAAGATCAAAACGGTAATCCTATCTATAAAACGGTTGCAAAAGTTGACTCTGCCTACTACAACTCCGTTCCACTTTCTGTTCTCAAAACCCTCTACGGCCTTTCAGATGACCAGCTGAACGCTATTAAGAACAACAATGGAACCTGGTCAAAGTTCTTCATCTATCCCAACAACGCCAACGGTGCAACAAGGGAAGTTGCAAGGGTGGCCTACTTTGAGCACCCTGCATCTACAGCAGATAAAGATGGCGGAGATGTTTACGTAAACGGCGGTGCTGCAACGTTCCACGATGATAATGGGGATGTTGTTTATAGAACTTTTGCTGGATTCTTCTTCAAATACATCTCAACGGCCGACTTAATGGGCGTTGATACAGATGGTGACGGCGTTCCTCTTGCCTATGTCCGCTTTGTTAAGGAAGACGGCGTCTGGAAACCGGAAGTTTACTATGAGAAGGACGAGTTCAACTCTAAAGGAGAAGTTGATCTTCCCATTCTTGAGAACAGAGTTGGAGATAAAGATACACCTTCAACAGAAGTTCCTCCAGAAAATTACAACTACTCTGTTCCTGAGAAACTTGGAGATGCAAGCTATCCCTATCCAAAGATGACAACACCTGCTGAAGGCTCAGATGCTAATAGAGACTGGGGTTACGTCTGTTCCTACTGCCACATGGCAATTCCCTACAAAGATGGAAAACTTCCAGATGGAAGCGATACATACGCCTGGGTTACAAGAAAAGGAACTTTAGGCCTTGCTGCTGAGATAGTTAAGAGGGGAGATGTATTTTCCTACGATATTCACAGAGGAAGTGATAACGGAGAAAACCTTGAACCGACAGAACTTCAGCAAACCCTTCAGTCTCAAGGATTTGATGCAGCTTATAAGAAGATGATTACAGCAAAGTCTGTTCTCTCCATAAATGACGATATTCCAATTGGTTATGACGTTCACTTTGACAGTAAAGATGGTGCCGGTTTAACATGTCTCTCCTGCCACGGAGAGGGAACGTTATCTCCGGAAGAGAAGCAGTACCATCCTATCCACCACGATTTCCTGAAAGGAAACGACTGGGGTGGCCACTGGGATCAGTCCTTAGACTACAACCCGTCTCTTAAGACCTGTTTAGACTGTCACTTTGGCGGTTCAAGACAGTTGGCTGCCGAAGTTCACAGGAGTGCTTTTGGCCCGGAAGGGAATGCTGCTATTCACATGGATAAGATTTCCTGCGAAGTTTGCCATATTCCGTTTAAAACCCACTGGACTTTCAGAACCTTCTATGATGTTCTTGGATACTCCTACAACTTTGACAATAGGATTCTTGGATATGATCTTGCTAATGAAACAGTTCAAAAGCTTCCAGAGAACATGTTTATACCCGGATTTGGACCGTTTATGCCAATTGGTGGGTATGGAGCTCCTCAGCCCTTCTGTATAGCCAGAACCGACAACGGCAAGGATATAGTTGTTCCAATCTACCAGGCAGACTTTGACCCAAGGCAGGCTGCTTTAAGGCTTGAAAATAAAAACTTCGGTATATGGGATGTTCCAGACATTTCTTTCCCATGGGCATGGGCGCCGGTTATCATCAACAACGGCTTCAGGCCAGATACTCCCGGCGGTCAGAAGTTCATGTACAGGCTTGCGGATCCGCTTACCCTCGTAACCTGGTATGACAAGTCAACAGGAAAAGTTCTCTACACCCGTGAAATCGCCGCCGCTTTAGATGGTGAAGTTAAATCTAACTATGCCGGAAAGAACGTTCCTGCTTACTACATCCATAACGGAAAGGTTTGTGTTAAGACTATAAAAGGAGACTGGATCTGTGACGACAACGGAGATCTTCTGCCGGAGATAGATACAAATGCCGAGTATGAAGCAATGAGAAGTGCTCTCATAGATGTTCTTAAGAAAGAGGGAGTCCACAATCCTGACCCTGTCTTCTACATCTGGACAGCTCCCTTTAGCATAGACCACGGCGTTCTTCCCAAAGAGTACGCCCTTGGTGCAGGTGCAACGGTTAACGGTGAAACACTCAACTGTGAAGTTTGCCACGATGCTAAGAACGGAAGACTTCCTGAAGCCAATATGTCTGACATTCAGAGCAGCAGCACTCTCAGTTCTTTGATTAAGAAAGATTCAAACGGCCACATTAAGTTCTTTGGTCTCGGTAGAGAAATCGTCACCGTTCCTTCTGCAATTCCAACAGAGGCTTACAAGAATGCTGTAAGGGTCTTCTTCAACTCTCCTGAAGATGAGAACGGCAACCCGGTTTACGGAACTATGACAATTAAGGTTGCCGGCCAGGAGAAAAACATTAAGGTTATGTATACAACTGCGGGAGACATCCTTGTTAATGCTCTTACAAACGGAATAGACATTGACAGGCACCTTGTTCCGATTCCCGTTGAGAGCTCCGGAATAGAAGGTATCGCATTTGCCCTTCCCGGCAAAGAATCTACCTGGAAGATGAAGATTGAAGGAGTTGAAACAGAAGTTGAAACAGAAGCCCTTGAGAACGATGAAGTTCCGAGGAGAGCTCTCGTCTATAGGCTGAAGAACGAAATGACGGAGCTCTTAGGATTTGAGCACCTTGCAGACGAGATACTCTCTGCAGGAACGTCAGACCTTGTTGCTATCTTTACTCCAATTATTCCTTCCGAGTACATCCTCAAGATGGACTTTAAACTCGCAGACCTTAAGGTTGCAGATCCTGCAGATCTCTACATCAACTACGCTAAGATACATAAGGTTAGAGTTTCTAAAGGCAGCAATGTTTACTACGAGGTTGATAAGGCACAGTTCCAGCCGGCTTCCATCTCTGTTAAGGATGCGATTCTGAAGGGATGGGCAGCCTACGATCCGGTAGAAGGTGTTCTTACAATTAATACCGCAGCTATGGCTGAAGAGGTGCCGGGAGAGGGAGAGCTTGCTTTCTCACTCATGAGGAAGTTAGGAACTGAAGTTGTTGTTCCTTCCGATATTAACGTTGAGAACAACGATGGAACCCAGATGACCGCAACAGTTGTTGTTGATGGTAAGGAGTCTCCGATTTATGTTAAGGCTCAAGATGCGGTTATTTCTACAGCTCTTACGCCTCAAGAGCTTCTGAAGATTGTTTCCACGACCAACCTTACGAAGGCAGTTGTTGGAGTTGAGCTAACAACAGATAAGGAGAGCTTTACTGTAGAGTTTAATGTTGATGGTTTGGTTGACCCGGATAAAGCTGTTGCTTACATCACAGTTAACGGAGAGACTATTACCTGTAAACCTACCTACAAGGATGGTGTATTCGTTGTTAACTACCCCTGCACGAAGGCTGTTACAAGGGCTGAAACTCCTATCACTGTTGTTCTCGGAGAAGCTGCAACTACGCCTACAACCACAACTACAACTGTTACAGGTGGCGGTGGAGGTGGATGTTCCGTTGCTCCTGCTACACCTGCCGGAAGCGGCCTTCTGAACCTTGGAGTTCTTCTCTCTGGACTTCTGGGACTCTTTGGCTTTAGAAAGAAGAGGAAGCACTAAGAGTGTTTTCCGGTTTCAGCCCCGGTCTCTTTAGAAGAGGCCGGGGCTTTTTCATATACTTTTAAAAACTCCTGGAGGTTTCTATGAGGAAATTCCTGATTCTCTCCTGTCTTGTTCTCTTATCTGCCTGTATGGGGCAGGGTAACAACCACAGCAGTGAAAGTGGAAGTGTTTCAGAGAAAATCTCCCTTCAGCAGGAGAAGAAGAACAAGGTCTGTTCTCCCGATACGGTTCTTGCAGAGGGAAAAGGCTTAAAGGTAACCCTTGCCGATTATAGATACGTTGAAAGTCTCTTGAGCAACAAGTCTAAATCTTTCTTCTCGGCTCACCCTGAGGAGCTCCTTAAAAGGATGATTAACCGCAGGTTGGTGGTGAAGTACGTTGAGGATTCCGGACTTGCGAAGAAGTACGGTCTTGATAAAGAGATTGAGGCCTTTAAGAAAGATTACCTATCCCGCCTTTTTGTGTCGGAAGAGGCAGCAAAGCGGGTAAAACCTGTTACAGACCAGGAGATAGTGGAGCGGTTTAAGGAGCTTTTTCCGAAGAAAGACCCCTCCAAGATGAGTAAGGGAGATAAGGACTTCATAAGGAATGAACTGAAGGTAAAACACTACGACGAAGCTGTTGCCTCTATTTACGGCGAGGTGGAGAAGAAACTGAAGTTTAAGAGGAAAGGAGACGTTCTTACTATTAGCTGTTGCGGTATTGAACTCTCTGAGAAGATAAGAAAAGGAGAGAAGGAAAAGTTTGCAAAGGAGCGTTTAAAGGAGAGGTTCTTCCAGGAGTACTTCTACAGAAAGGCTTTAAAGGCCGGACTTGATAAGAACCCTGAATTTCAGAGGATGTTAACCGAGTACTTCGCCAGTAAGGCTATTGAGGTATTCAGGAAAGACCTTGAGAAGAGTATCAGGATAACCCCCGATGAGGTAAAAGAGTTCTACCAGCAGAACAGGAACAAGTTTTATATGCCAGACAGGGTAAAGGCTGTTGTTATCTTAGTTGACAGCAAGAAAAAGGCGAAAGAAGTTAAGAAGCTCCTTGAGAGTGGTAAACCCTGGCAGGAAGTTGCCAGACGCTTTGCAAACTTTAGGGCACAGCCAAAGTTCTACTTTAAGGATACGAAAGACCCGGTGGGAGCTCTCCTCTTTGCAGAGGGGAAGCCGAAAAAGGGTGAAGTGCTCATAGCTCAGTTTGGAGAGAAGACTTACGCCGTTGTTAATGTTCTGGACTACGTTCCCGGTGGTGTTCTTCCCTTTAAGAGGGTAAAGCGCTACGCTAGGCTTGTCCTTAAAGAAAAGAAGCTCAGAGAGCTTGAGGAGAAAAAGCTCAAAGAGCTCTGGAAAAAGTATGACGTAAGGCTTGAGAACTTAGATTGCCTAAGGGGGAGCTCCTAAGCTCCCTTCTTTAGGCGATTTAACACTTTTTCTATCAGTTCAATGTAACTTCCGATGGAGTGTTGAATCCCTGAAAAAGGGAAAGTAGCGGTTTTCTCTTTTATTTACGGCTTTTCTGTATGCCTCTTTAAGCCTGTTCAGTGCCTTTTCATAACTGATAAGCCTTTCTTTTAGAGCCACCTTTTTCCTTCCTTCTCTACAGTTTCTCTTAAATAGGGAGCTCCCTTAAGATCAACAAGGTCAACTTTGTAGGGGAGGGAGCTCTCCTCAATAACTTCCCTCAGTAGTATCAGTTCTTTCCTTATATCAACCTTTGAATCAATGGCGATGTCAACGTCTGAGTGTTCGCTGTTTGTTCCCCTTGCCCTTGAACCGAAAAGGTAGACCTTAACGGGCTTTCCTTTGAAAAACTCTCTTACAAATTCCTTTAGATCTTCAACCGTTCTAAGCTCTGGTTGTCCTTTCAAAAACATTCTCCCTTTGACCAATCGGTTTACGGCGAAAGGAGCTCCCTTTCTGTCTCTTCCCAGCTCCTCTGGGGCTGAGGAAACTTCTCACCGAAGAACTTCTCGTACCTCTCTACAACCTTATCCCATGTTGGCAGGCTTGTTTGAGCTCCCTCAGCCTCTATTGTGAAGGAGGCTACAGTGGATGCTATCTTTCCTGCAGTCTCAACGTCGTAACCTCTGAGGAGTGCAACAAGGAAACCTGCCCTATGGGAATCGCCAGCTCCCGTTGGATCAACCAGCCTTTCTGGTTTCACTGCCGGAATTCTGTAGATTTTACACCTGTAGATAACGATGGAACCCTGAGCACCCAGGGAGATGCAGATAAGTTTGGGGCCGGTTATCTCCTTTATGCTCTTTATCTTCAGTATTTCTTTCAGCCTCTTTGCTTCGTGGTTGTTCATAAAGAGCATGTGAACGTAAGGAAGGAGCCTTACAACCCTGTAGGGGTATGAGAAGGTCTCCTGTCCGGGGTCAAAGCTGACTACACTCTTAACCTTTCTTCTCTTCAGCAGGTGGTAGTAGAACTCAAAATGCCCTGTTGAGAAGTGGCAAATTCTGTACTCGTGGGAAAGTTTCTCGGCCTTCTCTGTGTTTTTGAAGAGGAGCTCCCTGACTCCTTTCTTGTTCTCATAGTAAAAGAGCATCTGGTCATCGCTGTTCTCTTTGCTGATGATGAAGCTTCTGGGCATCAGGAAGTCTGCAGGTATGATTCCGTCAAGTGCAACACCCTCGCCTAAAAGGTGCTTTCTATAGTTTGTCTTTTCAAAGTCGCTTCCGGAAACGGCAAAAAGACCGCTCTTTGCTCCAAGCCTTGCTGCTGCAACTGCTACGTTTGCTCCTGCTCCTCCGTAGGTGTATCTGTACTTGTGTGCCTGAACGGTCTCGTTTACAGATGGAAACCGCTTTACAACCAAAACGTTGTCAATAACTATGCTTCCAAATGCTAAGATATCTCCCATAATCACCTCCCTATCCCTATTTTAACCCTTAGGGCGGGAGGCAAGAAGGGAGTTTATCTTCTCCGCAACGGAGTGGAGCTTCCTTCCAAGGCCTACCTTTTCAACGAAAACCGCTCCGGCCCTTGTCTCCTTCCTCAGTGCGTTTCCGATTTCTTCAGACGTAAACAGGTCTTCCAGAACGGTGAAGTTTCCCTTCCTTTTAAGCCTTTCTTTTGTTCTGGAACTCAGATCGCTGGCAAGGATTAGAGTTCCCTCTTTTTCCGGCAGGAGCTCTCTTATGTTGTCCTGTCCTACAACCGTTACTCCAGTTTTGTGGGAAAGGGAGAGGAGGTGGAGGAAGTATTCCTTCATTGCGTTGAGGGTCTGGTCGTAAACCTCTTTTGGGTCAACCTTCCCCTTAAACTGCCTCTTTACGAACTGTTTTATGCAGTCAAAGGTCGGGCAGACGTTGAAGCCCCGGCCGGGAGCTTTCCTTGCAACGTCGGGAACCGGCCGGCCTTCAAACTCCACAAACCTTATGAAGTTTTCGTTTTCATCTCTCTTTCTGCAGCCTGCACAGGCTCTCATTCTTCCTCTTCTATCTCCTTTTCAAGCTCTTCTAGCTTTCTGTAATCGCTCTCTTTAATGATGTCTATTCCCACAACCTGACCGGCCTGTGCTGCCAGCTTTGAGGCAAGCCTTGCGTTTACGCCGTGCTTTCCTATTGCCAATGAGAGCTGGTCGTCTGGAACAACGACTTCAACCCTCAGGTCTCCATTTTCATCTTCGTAGCTCTCTGCGTGGATAACCTTTGCAGGAGATAGTGCTTCTGCTACAAGTTTTGCAACGTCGTCGTGCCACCTGATTATCTCTATCTTCTCCCCGGAGAGCTCCTTTGATATCGGCAGAATTCTACTTCCCTTTACTCCTATACAGGCTCCTACCGGGTCAACGTAGTCAACTTTTGAGTCAACGGCCACCTTAGCCCTTACTCCCGGTTCTCTTGCTACCGCTTTTATTTCCACCAGTCCTTCTGCAACTTCCGGTATTTCAATTTCCATTAGCCTCTTCAGGAACTTAGGATGAGTCCTTGAGAGTATGACGTATGGAGGTGGATAGTCTTCAAGCCTGCTCGGTTTCTTCCTGTTGTACCTTTTGTAGTCAAAGACGACGTCGTAGATGTAGGTTCTAACTCTGTCTCCAACTCTGTACCGCTCTTTGGGTATTTGCTCCTCTTTAGGAAGGATTCCAACAACCCTTCCAAGGTCAACAACTATGTCTCCGTTTCTCCTTATCTCCTTAACAGTTCCAGAGATAACGTCTCCTATCTTCTCTTCAAAGTAGTCGTAGAGAGCTCTCCTCTCTGCCTCTGTTATCTTGTCATGGATAACCTGAGCAGCAGCTTTTGCCGCTATCCTTCCTAACTCTTCAGTTTTTATTTCAATTAAAACCTTATCTCCAAGCTTTACGTCGTCGCCAAAGATCTCCCTTGCCTCCTCAAGGGAGATCTCGTGGTCAGGGTCTTTTACCTCTTCAACAACAACCTTTTCCTGGTATATCCCAAAGTCTTTGCCGTCTTCGTCTATCTTAACTACCAGATTTCCCCTGTATCCTGCCTTCTTTGCCGCGTTAATTATCCCGACCTTAACGGCCTCAATTACGTCTTGCTTGGAGATTCCCTTCTCCTTACAGAGAAGCTCTATGGTCTTTCCGAGACTTTCCATTTAGTAAGTCCTCCGGTTTTACTTATTGAAAAGGGAGTCTACGTCTACCCTTGCCTTCTTTATGTTCTCGTAGGGAATTTCAACTTCTGCGTTTCGGGATACGTCGTGAATCGTAACTCCCGTTTCAGAGGCCGATATAACCTCACCTTTAAAGTTCCTCTGGTTATCCATTGGCTCGTGGGTCTTTATCTTCACGACAACACCTTTTTGTCTCTCAAAGTCCTTTCTGCTCTTCAGTGGCCTATCAAGGCCGGGAGAGGAGACCTCAAGGTTGTAGGGATGGTGTATCAAGTCTTCAACGTCTAGAACGGTTCCTATCCTTTCGCTTATCCATTGACAGTCCGATATGGTTATGCCACCTTCCGGCCTGTCGGCGTATATCCTTAAAACCCACCCTACGGGCTCCTTAACAAACTCAATGTCAACGAGTTCAAAGCCTCCCTCTTCAAGGATGGGCTGTAGGAGCTCTCTTACCCTATCAACAATTTCCTGAATTCTCTCTTCCATAACGAACCCCAAATTGCGGTTAAATAAAAAGGAGCGGTTCCGAAGAACCGCTCTAGCGAGAGAAGTATGAGTGCGATGAACACAGACAGCTTCTAACCGCCGTGTTTAAATTTAGTGCACCAGCTTTAAGGTCGCAATTGGAGGGTTATCTATAGAACTTCATAGCCTTTTGGGCTTCCCTCTCAAGTTCCCGTCTCTTTATTGCCTCTCTCTTGTCGTACTTTCTCTTACCCTTAACCAGGGCTATCTCAACCTTTACCTTTCCCCTGTTGTTAAAGTACATTCTTAAGGGAACGATAGTTAATCCTTTTTCCTGAACTTTCCCCATAAGTCTTTTTATCTCTCTCTTGTGGAGAAGAAGCCTTCTCTTTCTGGTTGGTTCGTGGTTAAACAGGTTCCCGTGGGTGTAGGGGGCTATGTAGGCGTTGAAGAGGAAAGCCTCACCGTTCTCAATTCTTACGAAGGAGTCCCTCAGGTTGGCTTTACCTTCCCTTAAAGACTTTACCTCTGTTCCTTTAAGCTCTATTCCGGCCTCGTACTTCTCCAGTATCTCGTAATCAAAGTAGGCCTTCTTGTTCTTTATTTCTGGCGTGTTTCCTCCTGCCATCTCAGAATAACTCTCCTGTTCTCTCTGTCAATTTTGTCAACTATGAATTTATACCTGTGTTTATACTTGAGTCTTACTCCTTTCGGCAGACTTTCGGCAGGAAGGAAACCGGCAACGTCGTGGGGAAGGTATACCCAGACGCCTCTCTTATCTTCTTTTACAACTTCTCCTTTAACCTCCATTCCCGGCGTATAGAGTTCCTCTATTCTCTCCCACGGATCGGGGTTTACATCTTTCAGTGAGAGAACAAGCCTCTCTTTGTCTTTTTCAATCTTCTTGATTTTTACCTTTATTCTGTCTCCTATCTTTGCAACGTCAAAGGGAGTTTTTAGTCCAGACCAGGAGATGTCGCTCTTGTGAACAAGTCCATCAACGCCGTCAACATCAACGAATATTCCAAAGTCAACGATGTTCTTAACGGTTCCTTCAACGATGTCTCCCTCTTTTAGCCTTTTAAGGATCTCTTTCCTCTTTTTGGCTCTCTCCTCTTCTAACAGCTTTCTCCTTGATATAACAATGCTTCTTCTCTTTCTGTCTACAGATAGAACTTTCGCTTCAATCTCCCTGTCTAACCACTCGTCCGGCTTTGTAACCGGCATTATGTCAACCTGAGACATGGGAAGGAAAACGGTAATTCCCTCTTCCAGCTGAACTTTGTAACCTCCCCTTACTTTCTGTCTTATTCTTCCCTTTACAATGCCCTTTTTCTCTATTTCGTCTGCTATTCTCTCCCACTCTTTTATTGACCTTGCGCAGTTTACCGAAAGAAGGGCGTACCCTTCCTCTGTTTCAGGTTCAACTACGCACACCTCTATCTTTTCGCCGACTTTTGGCCTATAGCCAAGCTCTTTTATAGGAACTACCCCCTCAGACTTCCAGCCAAAATCAACAAAGGCCTCTCTGTCTGTTACTTTAACTACAGTACCTGTTATTACTTCTTGGTTGAGCTTCTTAAAGCTCTCTTCCAGCAGTTTCGCAAACTCCCCTTCCACTCCTGTTTCCCCCTTGGCTGATCTCTCGTACTTCTTTCACAATCTCCTCTATTACCCACTGGGGGGTTGACGCTCCAGCAGTTATGCCAACTGTTCTGGCTCCCTCAAACCACTCTCTCTCTATCTCCTCTTTTGACTCTATGTGAAAGCTCTTCGCGTTAACGCTTTTTGCTATCTGGTAGAGCTTTGTGGTGTTTGAGCTGTTTTTACCTCCCACTACCAGCATTACGTCAACTTTTTCTGCCAGCTCTCTGGCCTCTTTCTGCCTTATAGAAGTTGCACTGCATATAGTATTGTATACCTTCAGTTCTTTTACTTTAAGGGATAATATAGCAATTGCCTCTCTGAAGAAGTTGAGGTTGAGGGTTGTCTGGCAGACAACTCCCAGTTTTGCCATTTTGGGGAGCTCCTCAAGTTCCTTGAGTGTGTTTATTATCATCGGATTCCTTACGTGGCCGGCTATCCCTATTACTTCAGGGTGTTTTGGGTTACCCAGTATCAGAACGGGGTAGCCTCCTTTCTGTAGCTTCAGGGCTTTCTCCTGAACGTCTTTTACAAACGGGCAGGTTGCGTCAACGATCCCTGCTCCTTTTCTCCTGAGGAACTCAACAACCTGGGGAGCCACGCCGTGAGATCTGATAACTACAGTGTCTCCCTCTCTAACGCTTTCCATGTCGTCAATGAAGCTCATTCCCAGCTTTTTTAACCTTTCTATCTCTCTCCTGTTGTGAATGAGCTCTCCCAGGCAGAGAGCTCTCCCCCTGCCTTTTTCAACGGCTTCAACGGCCATGTTTACGGCTCTTTTAACTCCCCAGCAGAATCCGGCGCTCTTTGCTATTTTAATTTCCACTTCTCAGCTCCTTTATCTTCTCCATTATCAGGTCTGCAGCTTTCTGGTAGTTTTCCTTCTTATCTTCTAAATCTAATTGGAAAGTTTTTCCAAATGCAATTCTTACCTTTGGAATTCCTGTTATTAATCCTTCCTTTCCTATTACCGCCTCGCTTCCCTCTATGAGGCACGGAACGATGGGAACCTTTGATTTTAGAGCCACCATTCCAGCTCCCCATTTAGGCCTTACGAATTTCCCGGCGGGAGCTCTCTGACCCTCTGGAAATATACAGACGAGCTCTCCTTTACTTAGAACCTCAAGTGCCGTTTTAAGGGCGGTGAGGTCTGCTCTTCCCCTCTTTACCGGAAAGGCATTTCCCCAATGTTTTATAAGGCTTCCTAGCACTGGCGTTGTGAAGAGCTCCGCCTTTGCCATAAAGAAAACAGGCCTTTTGTAGACTGCATAGGCAACTAGCGGAGGGTCTAAGTAGCTTCTGTGGTTTGCCATCAGGAGAACCGGACCTTCGGAGGGAATGTTTTCCCTTCCTTCCACCGTAAGGCGGCAGAGTTTACCTATAGCACGGGCAACTGTTTTAAGCCATACCCAGTAAGCTGTTTTTCTCTTTACCCATGGGTATCTTTTTGTTAGTGGTTCCATAGAAGAATTCTATCAAAAAGACTGCCCCGAAAGGGGCATAAGGAGGAGGTACCTAAAAGGCGTAGGATATCTGGAAGGAGAGGATCTCTTTGCTACTTTTTCCGTTGAATGCTTTACTGTAGTTACTCTTAACGTAGCTAAGTTCCGTCCTTATTGCTGCGTGATCTGAGAGCCTGTAAGTTGGAGTTACGGTTACTGAGTAGGTTCCTTTACCATTGAACCCGTAAATCCCAGAGTTGTTCCTGTCCTTTACGTACTCTAGCCTTACAGGTAGTGAGAACTTCCCCAGTTCTGGAACTGCATAAAGGGCAACTCCGTACCCTGCTTTCTTGCTCTCTTTGTCAAGCCACTGGTAGTCTCCGTTTATTCCCAGTTTTATATCTCTGCACTCCGTTGAGAGAGAAATGTCAACAAGGTTTTTGTAGTTTCCGTAGTCAAAGTAGTTTGCCGTGTAGTAGAAGACTCCAAGGGTTCCCCCTGCTCCAACTCCGAAGGCGTGGTCTTTAGGGTTGCCGTTTAACTCCTCTCCCCTGTCGTACTCTCCGTAAACCTGAAGGGATCTGTTTACCGTGTAGGTAGCTCTTACTCCCCTGTAGATGAAGGGCTGCCCGTTCCAGACCAGTCCGTAGGTTACATTGAAGTTTCTGTAGCTTTCTGGAAGCTCGTATCCCACGTTTGTTGTGAGAACGCCGGCGTCTATCTCAAGTTTTTCAGAAGGTTTAACTTTTGCATACCCCCACAGAAGGCCGAAACGGTCGTTTTCATTTCCTAGTCCGAAGTTTCCTCTGTTCTCTTTCTGGGAACTCTCTAAAACGGTTGGTAGAAGCAGCGTTCCCACTGCAACGTCAAAACCGCCAGCGTTTCCGCTTCCTGAGAGTTCCAGAACAAGGTCTTCTATTTTGAGGGAGCTCTCTGTTCCCCTGTCTGTTCTGCTCTCTCTGAAAGCCGTTGCCGATATACCGCCGTTGAGTTTCAACTTCGGCAGGGGGAGCTGCAGTTCATCCCCTTTAGAGGGGCAGGAGAAGAGCGTTAAAAGGCCTGCTAAAATTAGCTCTGCGCGCCTTTTCATCTTTTCCTCCTGTTTTTGGGCGGGAGCTCCCGCCCCCTTTTTCTTACAGGTTGAACCCTTTCTCTCCGTGAACTGCAGAGTCAAGACCTTCTATTTCAACCTCTTCAGTTACCCTTGCACCTCCTGTAATCAGTGAAGCGACTTCAAACACCACTGCTGTCATAACGGCAGAGAAGATAACGGTAACCAGAACCGCTTTAATCTGTATCCAGAGGAGAGGAAGGTTTCCTTCAAGAACTCCGGGAGTTCCTCCTATATCCTTAACTGCAAAAATTCCGGTTGCTATAGCTCCCCAGATCCCGTTAATTCCGTGAACTCCAAAAGCGTCAAGTGAATCGTCGTATCCCAACTTCTTCTTCAGGACGAAAACCCCGAACCAGCCGAGAACACCGGCGACGAGTCCTATTACGAGAGCTCCAAAAACGTTAACGTATCCGGCTGCTGGAGTTATAGCTACAAGGCCTGCAACGGCTCCAGACGCTGCTCCAAGCAGTGTGGGCTTTTTGAGGATAACCCACTCTGTAACCAGCCACGAGATGGCTGCTATTGAGGCGGCTACGTTTGTAACCAGGAGAGCTGTTGCTGCAGAGCCGTTGGCCGCCAGAGCAGAACCGGCGTTAAACCCGAACCACCCGAACCACAGGAGGGCTGCTCCCAGAACTGTTAGGACAACAGAAGAGGGGAAAAAAGCGGTTCTTCCGTAACTTCTTCTCTTTCCAAGGAGAACAGCCATAACCAGGCCTGCAATACCTGCGTTTATGTGGACGACTGTTCCTCCTGCAAAGTCAAGTGCTCCGTCGTGGGCTAAGAAACCTCCTCCCCACACCCAGTGGGCTACCGGAGCGTAAACAAGGGTTGCCCAGATAACTGAAAATACCAGCCAGGTTGAGAACTTGAGCCTCTCAACAACGGCACCGCTTGCAAGGGCTACAGTTATTGCGGCAAAGGTTCCCTGAAAAGCAGCAAAGAGAAACTCAGGGATCGTTCCGTTAAGGGTTTCTGGAGTTATTCCCCTCATAAAGAGCTTTGATAGGTTACCTATAATTCCGTGAAAGTCGGGGCCAAATGCCAGAGTGTAACCCCACAGAACCCACACAACAGATACTATACAGTAGGCCAGAAAGCTCATTCCTATTGTGTTAAGGATGTTTTTTGTTCTCGTCATTCCTCCGTAGAAGAGTGCAAGGCCTGCAGGAGTCATCAGCATTACAAGGGCGGTTGCAACCAGCATCCAGGCTGTGTCTCCGCTGTTAAGTTTCTGGCTTTCTCCGGCCAGTGCAAGGCCTGGTATCAGAGAGAGGAGTGTTCCTCTCAGGAGAGCTCTCTTCATCTTAAAACCTCCTCTGGAAGT
Organism: Thermovibrio sp.; assembly: GCA_015490195.1. Lineage (GTDB taxonomy): Bacteria > Aquificota > Aquificia > Desulfurobacteriales > Desulfurobacteriaceae > Balnearium. The sequence goes on along the minus strand of WFYG01000041.1, from coordinate 4,514 downwards.
TCAGCTCCTTTTTATGCAACAAGCGTGCCAAATTGAAATGGGGGGAGCTCCGCCCTAATTTCCCATTGAAACTGCACACAGTTTAGTATTAGAACCTCAAATTTGCATAAATTTTGTGCAGGGAGATGCCGTGGAGAGAGAGATTTACCACCCTCCTGTTCTGCTGAAAGAGTCTATTCACTACCTCAACGCTGAAAAGGGAGGCGTATTTGTTGATGCAACCTTAGGAGGTGGCGGCCACACAGAGGCCATACTGAGGGCTAATCCGGAAAATAGAGTAATTGCCATAGACAGAGACGAGGAGGCCATAGAGAGGGCTCTCAAAAGGCTTGAGCCCTACGGAGACAGAATTGCCGTCTATCACGCAAACTTTTCTCAAATAGATAAAGTTCTGGAAGCCGAAGGTGTTTCAGAGGTTAACGGAGTCCTCTTTGACCTTGGAGTCTCCCACTTCCACCTCCGTGGAGAAAGAGGGTTTACAGTCTGGCAGGAACAGCCCTTAGATATGAGAATGGACAGAAACCAGAAGCTGACCGCAAGAGAGGTTGTTAACGAACTTCCCGAGAGAAAACTTGCAGAAATAATCTTCAAATACGGAGAGGAGCGGTTTGCAAGGAAAATCGCCCGAGAAATCGTTAGAAGACGAAAAACAAAACCGATAGAGACGACAACAGAGCTTGCAAAAATCGTTGAGGAGGTAATTCCCAAAAAACTCTGGGCTGGGAGGAAAAAACACCCTGCTATAAAAACTTTTCAGGCTATAAGGATTTATGTTAATAAAGAGTTTGAAGAGATAGAAACTGCCATTCCTAAAGCTGCACATCTTCTAAAAAGCGGCGGCAGGTTGGTTGTAATAACATTCCACTCTTTAGAGGATAGACTCGTCAAAAACCTCTTTAAAAAACTTGAACCAGAGGGCTTTAAAATCGTAACCAAAAAACCTGTTGAACCAACAGAAGAAGAAATCTCCCAAAACCCCGCAGCCAGAAGCGCCAAACTGAGAGTTTTAGAAAAACTTTGAGTTTATGTTTCGTTATTTTTATGTGATGCGTTTTCGTTATTTGGAACGGTTAATTTTCCTTTAATCAGTTGAAACTCAGGAATGCTATCTTTTTTCTTAACTCTACTTCCTATTGAAGCACAGAATATAGCCTCACGTAGAGTAGGTGTGCTTTTCCTGAATTCCATTTCTGGAACTATAACAATTTCCCCCTCTTTGATGTCTACACATTTAAGATTAATAAAATAGGGAGAAGGTTCACCTTCATGTATTGAAATATTTCCTTCTTCATCAATCCACCACTTTTTAGCTTCTTCTTTTGTTAACTCTTTCTTCTCTATTAATTCAACTTCGCCAAATCCATACTTTACATCCCCACCAATAAAAAGCGGCAGTTTTTCTCTTATGCATCTATCAAGGAACTTTATAGAGTTACTATTTTCTTCTAATCTGATCACACCTACCCAGTAGAGATTTTTAAATCCTAATGTATCGTTTCCTTTATAGGTCTTAGGCTGAGGAAGTATAAACTCAAACTCGTGTAAACTTTCGTCTTTTGCTTTTCTACTAACTGGTTCCACAGCTGTTTGAACTATAACATCTGTTAGATAGTGTCTAAATTTGTCTTCTGAGATATTATCCAGATAGAAAGAACCTTCTTTGTAGTTAGGGAAAAGAATGTTTTCTCCTTCTGGGTCAGTACAAGGGTAGAAATTTGATATTTCCTTAAAGAGAGAACTGACTCTTTCCAAGTCGTCTGATTCCTTAAAGTTAACTTCATCTGCCTTTGCCTGTACTTGTAAATACAAATTTGTTAAAGCTCCCCACATAGTAGAGCCGGGAATGAAGATTTCCGTTTCATTAACAACACCCCATCTTACTGATCCTATATGTATAGGTTGATTTTGTTTAAAAACCAACTTAATCCATTTTCCCATTCTATTCCTCTTCGTCAGAGTCTAAGGCTTTAGCGTGATATCTGGCATAAATAAGGGTTTTTTCCATTAATTGTTTAAGGAAAAGGAGCTTTGTAAGATCTTCAGAAATTTTTTGGAAGAATTCTTCGTAATTGTAGTTATTCTCTTCCTGGAGCGACTGTAGCAAATTATTATCTACCAACTTTAATAGGTCTACAAATTTTCCGAATATTTTATCAACAGCTGGTTTATCTTGATCAGAGGAGTTATTTTTTTTCTTGAACTGCTTCTTTGACCATACCCACATGGCGTAAACACCATCTCTTGATAAAATTCCCAGTAGTTTATCTATATCATTTCCCTTTAGGGAAACATCATGTACCAGTTCATAAGATATTTGGGTTATTAAATACTCTATATTCTTGCATTCCGCATTCTTATTACTCATTACTTCCTCCTTTGTACCAGATTAAGCACCATCAAGCTTAGAAATTTTTATTCTTCCAAAACCCCTGGTTGTCATTCCTCCGATACCTAATGTTTCATAGTAGTGTCTGCTATCATTTAAGGCATTGATAAGTAAGTCAGCATCAGGAAGTGGTTGTAGTCTTTTCTCTATTTCTTGGTAAACGCTTTTATCAGAAATCCTTATTTTTCCGTGAAAGATCGTTCCCCTTGGGATAGCTTCAGATGTAAAGAGAGCTCCCTCCTTAGCCGCTCCTGTTATTGGATCTATAGAAACAGATGTTCTTACTTCTAAATTTGAATTAACAATGTGGGCGAATAAGTCTTCTGGAACTATAACTATATCTTCAGTATTTAATTGAAGATTATCAAATTCAAGTCTGCTTAGTAATTTTTTTACTTTTTTATTTTCCTCTTTCTTATAGGGTAAATACAGCCATCCAAGGTTTACATGTCCTTCCTCTGAATTATCATCTTTGAGGTAAACTTTATATACAGTATTATTGTTTTCTGTCTCTTCGGGTTCGTTTTTTATAGTTTTGTCAAGCTCATTTATTATCCTTTCAGTTGTTACCCACTTAGTTCCTTTCATTGTAAAAACAGGAAATAGAATAATACTTAAATCGCTAAAGAAAATTTGCCCCTGCCAGCTTATATCTTTTTTTGTAAAGCCGAATCCTTTACAGACAATGCAATGTCCGCAATGTCCGGTTTTTCCATTTTTTTCTTTAGGAGCTTCTTCATAACTCACTTGAGGTAAATTATCCTGCCCCGCACAGGTTATTTTCATAACTTTGTTTCCATCAAATAGCTTCCATTTCTTTATATCCCTAACAGGCTCTTTCCATGGAGTTTCTTTAATTTTCTCTCCTATAATTTTTCCAGGAGATTCTTTTATATCTTCCCAACTTGGCTGTTTATCTTTTATATCCTTTAAAGTTTCTAGTACTACATAGTATCTCCAAGTTCCAGCCAAGCTGCTTCCTGGAATTTTAGGAACATTTGTTATAGGGTCTCTAACTATTGTGTTGTCAACTCTACCAATTGTATAACCACCTGTCCCTATGTATACTGGATCCATTGCTAAGGCGAATATGTTTAATTCCTTTACATTTTCAGTCATTTTAAACCCCCTTAAAAGCGGTATGCCAGAATTCAAACATATCAATGAAGAGTTTTAAATTTTCTTCTGTTAATTTCTCCTCAAGTGCCTTTAAAATATCTAACTCAGTATTAAGGTCAAAGATTCTTTGTATTCTTTCTAACGTTTCATTATCCTTTCTTAGCTCAAGAATATTTACAAAAGCCGATGCTAAAAGTGGCTTAAATGCTTCATTATAGTTCTGAGCTTTCTCGTAAAGAAGTTCTATAAGTCTATGAAGCTTGGCTGATTTGTTCTTATCTTTGAAAATTTCATAAAATTCCTTAAATTTAGGCCAGTAAATTTCTAACTCATAAGGTCTGTTAGATTTCAATGGTAGTGCTCTTTTGTAGTGATTTTTTTCATCGTAGAAAATGTCATTTCTTCTGGTATTCGTATCCATAAACTCAAAATCAAAAGTGTTGGGGATTATCTCTACCTGGGAGTTTAATGGGAACTCTGAAATTGTACTGATCCACTTTTTCCAGTTTTCATCTGGTTTTATGTAAAACTGGTATTCTTTTCTGTCCGGGTTATCAAAATAGAGTGAATAGTATTCCTCTGTTTTATTCACAAGTTCTTCAGAGGTTGCATGTTTGAGTTTTTTCTTCTGCAATTGGCAAAATTCATTGACATCTTTTTTCTGCCAGAGCTTATCAGTGTTAATGTTACCTCTTCTTATTCTCCTTAGAGCTTTTAAACTTACGTAAAGAGGCTTTTTATAGTGAGAAGTTATGATGCCGATATGCAAAGGTAGTTTACCGTATACATACTTAAAGTTTCTATCATACTCTTCAATTACTTTATCAATAAATTTTGGGACATATTCTGCAGGGATTATAACCTGATAGTTAACTGGGGAAATATCGGTTATTAGTGAAAATGGCTTGTAAGATTGAACTTCTATCAAATTTTCACTATTTATAGTAATTCCTGCTGATTCTTTATCTAGTTTTTTTAATTTTAATTTAAAGTTAATGCCCTTTAAAAA
>WFYG01000040.1 GCA_015490195.1 Thermovibrio sp. | reverse complement strand
CTGAGAACCTCTTTGAGAGCGAGCTTTTTGGCTACGTAAAGGGAGCCTTTACAGGAGCCCTTTCAGACAAACCGGGTCTTTTTGAGGAGGCAGACGGCGGAACCCTCTTTTTGGACGAAATAGGGGAGCTCCCCTTATCTTTGCAGGCAAAGCTCCTCAGAGTCCTTCAAGAAAGAGAGGTTCGCCGCCTTGGGAGCAACAGAGCCAGAAAGGTTGACGTAAAACTCGTTGCTGCAACAAACAGAGATTTAAAAGAGCTCGTCTTGCAGGGTAAGTTTAGAGAAGACCTCTACTACAGGCTCAACGTTTTAATCCTTAAAATCCCACCTCTACGGGAAAGGCCTGAAGACATTATTGCCCTTACCGGCTACTTTCTGAAAAAGTTCTCGTCGAAATATGGAAAAAAAGTTGAAATGACTCCCGAAGCCCTTCAAATTCTTCTTTCCTATTCCTTCCCCGGAAACGTGAGGGAGCTTGAGAACCTCATCCACAGGCTCGTGATAACCTCAGATGGCACGATAAAACCGGAAGACCTGAAAGACCTGACAGATTTAAAATCCCAATCACCTGAAGAAATCACCCTTGACTTCTCTGAACCGCTTCCTCAGAAAGTTGCCCGCCTTGAGAAGATGATGATAGAGGAAGCTCTTAAAAGAACAGGCTACGTTCAGACAAAAGCCGCAAAACTCCTTGGTATAGACGAGAAATCCCTGAGATATAAGAGGAGGAAGTACGGAATATGAGGAAACTCCTCCTTCCGGCCTCACTTCTTCTTCTTCTCTTTTCAGCCGTGGTGGTAAACATCTACCTCCTCCACAAAGAGCTTAGAGAGTTCTACCTCCTCGTAATAAACGAGGAAACTGCCCGGGTTAAGTCTATTGTTGAGGGAACGATAGCTGGAGGAGGAGATCCTGTAGAAGCCCTCTATTCCTACATGGAGTCCTCAAAACTACTCAAAGGAGCCACTTTTAAACTTGAGGGGAGGGAGATAATAGTTCCCAGTTCAGACATCTCTCCAGACTACTCCAGGGAGACCATAAAACTGAAACCCTTCACCTTTACCCTCTACTTTGATTTCTCCTACCTTAAAGAGCTCAACAAACACATAACCTATATCTTCATCTCGCTTCTCTTCTTTACCGTTCTTTTTACCCTTGTTACTGTGTGGCTCGTCAGAGAATACTTCAGAGAAAAGCTCTTTCACGAGAAAGAGAGGCAGGAGAGGGAAAGGCTTGAGAGTATCAACCTTGTTATCCACTCACTCATCCACGAAGTAAAGAACAGGTTGAACGTTCTAAGGCTTCTCTCCCACAAGATAGAGGCGGGATGTGGCGGAAACACCTGCAGCGACTACCTTTTAAAACTTAGAACTGAAATAGACAACCTTGGAAAATACCTTGAGGAGACAGCAGATCTGAGGCGTCCTCTGAAAATCTTCAGAAGATCCGTTTCTTCTGAACTCCTTCTGAAAAACGCTCTCTCAAAGTTTGGAGAGCTCCTCAGAACAAAAGGAGTTGAACTTCAGCTTTCCGTTGAGGATGCCATCTTAAACGTTGATCCTGAAAAATTTACCTCGCTCCTTATTGATCTTATTAAGAACGCCGTTGAAGCCCTTGAGGGGAAGAACAGGAAAAAAACCCTGAAGATAGTGGGAAAGAGAGAAGGGAGCTTTTACACCTTTTACGTTATGGACAGCGGAGGGGAGCTCCCCAAATCCGACATCTTTAAACCCTTTTACTCAACAAAGGAAAAAGGTTTCGGCCTCGGACTCTACAACGTTAAACGGATAGCCGAAGCCCACGGCGGAGAGGTCTCTGCCTACACAGAGGGAGACTGGACGGTCTTCAAAGTCTCCGTTCCTCTGAACCGACGGAAATTTTTCCGATAGATTGCGTAGAGGTCGGAAAATTTTCCCTGCGGAAGAAGTGCTGTATTGCTCCTTGGTCCTGAAATTCCTTCACATTTCTTGGCTACTTCAATTTCTATTTTCCGTTCCGAGAAATGGCATGTTTATTGCTTGTTTAAGTCTGCTGAACTCGTATAAGAGAGGTTGAAGATGAGATTTGAGAGAGTGAGAAAACTGCTGGGAGTTTCAGCTGCCACTGTTTTTCTTTTAGGAGCTCCCG
>WFYG01000039.1 GCA_015490195.1 Thermovibrio sp. | reverse complement strand
TCTGTTATGCCGATATGAATCGGATAGTCTGTTTTCTCTGCAAAGAGTTTGTTGGCAATAACGGTAGTTTTAACTTCCGAGCCTTTCAGTGAAAACTTGAGGTTTGTAAAGCCTATGTCTTCAAAACGTTTTGCGTAATCAAGTGCTGTTTCTGCAAGGGCTTCTGGAGTGGGAGCTCCATACTTTTTAAGAACCTCTTTCGGAATTGAACCGGAGTTCACTCCCACTCTTATTGAGACCCCCTTTTCAGCTGCAAGTTTTGCTATCTCCTCAACTTTCCACCACTCCCCGATGTTTCCCGGGTTTATCCTGATGCAGTCTGCCCCATTCTCTATTGAGAGAAGTGCCAGTTTATAGTCAAAGTGGATATCGGCTATGAGAGGGATTGATATCTGTCTTTTTATCTCGGGCAGAACCTCTGCAGCTTTTACAGACGGAACGGCAACTCTTACAATCTCGCAGCCAACCTTCTCAAGCTCCTTAATCTGGGCAACTGTCGTGTCAACATCTTCTGTAAATGTGTTTGTCATAGATTGAACAACTATGGGGTGGGAGCTCCCTATAGGAACGTTTCCAACCCAAATAGTTCTAGTCTTTCTCCTCTCTATCCAGCTCAAGGGCTTCTCCTTTCAGGAATTGGCTATATTTTAACCGCTATGAAGGATAAGGTTAAGGTAAACTTTTCAAAAGCTGCTAAAAACTATGAACGGTTCTCTGAGTTTCAGGAAAAGGCCGGAAGGGAGCTCCTCAAACTCTATACCCTTGCCGGAAGTCCCAAACCGGTTTTAGACGTTGGAGCCGGAACGGGAAAGCTCCTGTCGGGCAGAGGAGTATTCAGCCTTGATATCTCTTTAGAAATGGCAAAGTGCTGCACGGAGAGGGGGAACATTTCTATCTGTGGAGACGGGGAGCTCCTTCCCTTTAAAGGGAGAACCCTTAAGGCTGTATTTTCCAACTTCTCCCTTCAGTGGACAGACATTGGAAAGGTTCTAAAGGAAGCTCACAGGGTTTTAAAAGACGGAGGAGAGCTCTTCATTTCTGTTCCCGTAAAGGGAAGCCTTAAAACTATTTTCGGGGCATGGGAAAAGGCCTCTGGATCTCTCCCTCTGTTCCGGTTCCCAAACGAAGGAGAAATTTTCAAAGCCGTAAGGGAAAAGTTTGAAATTCTCCTGTTTGAAAGGCTCATCTTAGAAAAGCGCTACAGTTCGGCAAGAGAGGCCTTAAAAAGAGTTACGGGAGTAGGGGCAAAAAACCCTTTCGGGAGAGCTCCCTTTAAAGAAGCAAAGAGATTTAAAAAGATACTGGAGGAGAACCCGAAAGTTGAGTATAAGGTTCTCCTCTTAATGGCGAGAAAAGTTTAAATTTCAGCTTCCTTGTGCCTTGAGGCGTGGCACTGGATATTTACAGCAACAGGAAGAGATGCAATGTGGCAGGGATACCACTCAATCTTTACGTCTAAGGCAGTAACCTTCCCTCCAAAGCCTGAAGGACCTATACCAAGCTTGTTTATCTCCTCAAGGAGCTCCTCCTCGAGCTTTGCATAGCGGGGGTCAGGATTTCTGTGTCCAATCGGCCTGAGAATCGCCTTTTTGGCAAGGTAAGCCACTTTTTCAAAAGTTCCTCCGACACCAACACCAACTGTAATCGGTGGGCAAGGGTTCGGCCCTGCATCGCTAACGGCTTTTAAAACAAACTTCTTAACCCCTTCTAATCCATCTGCAGGCTTGAGCATTGCAAGCCTGCTCATATTCTCACTTCCACCGCCCTTTGCAGCAACTGTTATCTTTACCCTGTCTCCCGGAACAATTGAGTAGTGGATAACGGCAGGCGTGTTGTCTCCCGTGTTTTTCCTGTCAAAGAGAGGGTCTGAAACGATAGACTTCCTCAGGTAGCCTTCCGTATAGCCTTCAGCAACTCCCTGATTTATAGCATCCTCAAGGTTTCCACCTACAAACCTTACGTCCTGACCGATTTCCATAAAAACAACTGCAAAACCGGTATCCTGACAATAGGGTATTTCCTCTGTTGCCGCTATCCTGGCGTTCTCCTGTAAGATGTCAAAAACGTTCTTACCTACAGGGGAAACCTCTTTTTCTTTACCTTCTTTAAAAGCACTTAAAACATCCTGAGGAAGGAAATAGTTGGCCTCCATACAGAGCCTTTTAACAGTTTCCCTCACTTTATCCACATGAATCTCTCTCATCTTTTCTCTCCTTAAAGGGGCAGTTTTTCTACAAGATTTCTAACAGAGTCAACGGATTTTCTCCAGGCCTGCCACTCTTCATCGGTAAGCTCAAGCTTAATAATATCCTCAACACCCTCTTTTCCAAGGACTATTGGAACGCCGACACAGAGGCCTGAAGCTCCGTAGTACTCTCCCACTTCCCCGTCTAAGTAAACGCTTGCAGAGAGTATCTTCCTCTTGTTCCAGAGAATCGCAAGAACCATCTCAAGAATCGAAGCAGCAGGAGCGTAGAAGGCACTTCCAGTTTTTAAAAGCTGAACTATCTCTCCACCGCCAAATCTTGTTCTCTCTATTACTTCCTGTAGTTCTTCTTCTGAAAGGAAATTTTTAACGGGTATTCCAGAAATGGTTGTATACCCAGGGAGGGGAACCATATCGTCACCGTGGCCTCCGATCACAAAGGCCTTAATGTTCTCAACGGAAATTCCTGTTTTTTCAGAGATAAAGTAGGCAAAGCGGGCAGAGTCAAGTACCCCGGCCATTCCCATAACCTTCTCTTTGGGAAAACCGGTAACTTTAAGTGCTGTGTAGGTCATTACGTCAAGGGGGTTTGTAACAACTATAACGAAGGCATTAGGAGAGTATTTCTTTATCTGCTCAGAAACGGACTTTACAACCTCAAAGTTTTTAAAGAGGAGGTCGTCTCTGCTCATTCCCGGCTTTCTGGGAAATCCGGCAGTTATTACGACAACGTCTGAATCTGCCGTATCCTCATAGTTTCCGGTTCCTGTAACGTGGGCGTTGAAACCTAAAATGGGAGAGGCCTCCATAATATCAAGGGCTTTTCCCTTCGCAACGCCTTCGTTGATGTCTATAAGAGTGATATCTGCCGTTTCCCGTCTTGCAAGCAGAAGTGCAAGGGTCGCTCCAATGTTTCCAGCCCCAACTATTGTTATCTTTTTGCGGTCCAACGTTTCCTCCCTTAATCCTTTGGTTGAAGTATTTTAACACGAATTTAACACACCTAAGTTTGCGATTGATAACGGTCAAAGACTTCTCAATAAGGTTTAAATAATATTTAAGAATTAGGAACACAGGTAACAGGCTTTACGGAAAAGTTATGGAAAAGTTTTTAAGAAACCTTAGGGAGCTATTGATTAAAGAGAATAGCCTTCTTAAAGAAATGGTGAAGGAGAAGTTTATCTCTGCAGATGCATTGAATGAACTGAAGGAGATTCAGCAGAGGAAAAAACCGCCTCTTAAAGAACTGTTCTGCATGGGGAATTTAGAACTACAAAAGAGCTGGAAAGATTTAAAGGAGCTCTCTCTCCTCAACACAGAAAACAAGGAGCTCCTCATAAAGCTGATTGAAATATACAGGTACTACTAACTGCCTGGCTTCTTCTTCGCAACCGCCTTTGCCTTTAGAAAGGCTTTTTTACTCTCCTCAGCCCTCTTTTCAAGTTCGTCCCAGTCAGGAACTGAGCTCTCCGGAGGTGCTATCTCCTCAACCTGAGTGAGACAACCGGGTTTTGGACAGGCTCTTACACACTCACCACAGTAGATACAGAGGTAAGGGTTGTAGTGGAACTTTTTACTCCCGTCCTCTTGGTAAGTAAACCTTATGGCGCCAGGAGGACAGACCATTTCACACTTTGTACAGAAAATACAGAGCTCCTCCTTGTAAACTATCAGACCTCTGTAGTTTGGCGGTGGAGGTGAAGGCTCCTGCGGATATTTAACAGTTACAGGCTTTGAAAAGAGGTTTTTAATGGTCTCTATAAGCATCTCTTTCAAGGCTGACCTCCTAAGAGTTCTCTGTAGTAAGAGGGGAGCTCCTTCTCTTTAAGTTTTTTATGGCATTCAATACACTTAACTAAAACTCTGTGGGCTTTAGACGAACTCATCACCTTTCTGTAATCGTGACAGTCAAAACAGTCTGAACCGCATGCAGACATTCCCTTTTCAGAATGGTTGGGATGACACTGAGTACAGGTTTTTAAAACCTCATGGTTTTTATCATTTGGTATGTTTGAGTGGCACTGATAACAGTCGCTGCTGCAGGCAAGAACGGGAGAAGTCATAAGGAAAAAGATGGTTAAAACAGCCCAGATTCCCAACGTCCCCTCCTACCTTGCAGTGCAGGAAAGACAGGGGTCAAAGCTTATAACCGTTGCCGGAACATCGGCGTAGTCCATTCCGACAAAGAGCTCTTTCATCACAGGGATGTTTGCAAAGGTGGGAACCCTTATCCTAACCCTGTCTAAAATCAGCTTTTTAGAACCTCTGATGTAGTAGAAGAGCTCTCCCCTGGGGGCTTCAATCCTGACAAACATCTCTCCTTCAGGAAGACCTTTTACAGGAACCTTTATATCTCCCTCCGGAAGGCCGTCTAAGATGTTCCAGCACATCTCTATTGAGTTGAGAACCTCAAGAGCCCTAACCAGGTTTCTCTCATAAATTGAGCCACCTTTTAGAACAACCATTCTGTAGCCAACTTCTTTAAAAGGTAAATAGTCAAACTCGGCTCTAACGTCTGTTTTAAGACCTGCCGCCCTTGCAGGAGGGCCGACGACGTTCATCTCTTTTGCCATCTCCTCAGTAACAACGCCAGTTCCCTTCCACCTCAGGGTAAGAGAAAAATCATTCTCGTAAACATCTCTAAGCCACAGAGCCTTCTCCTCAAGGACTTTCAGCTTCTCCCTTAAAACCTTCTCAACTTCAGGGGTAAGGTCTCTGTTTACCCCACCAGGGCAGGCGAAGTCAAACTGAACCCTGTTGCCGGTAAGGAGCTCCAGCATCTCCATAACGAGCTCTCTGTGGCGGAAGGTCTGCATAAACAGGTTCTCGTATCCAGCAACTTCAGCTGTGTGACCCATGGCAAGGAGGTGTGAGTGGATCCGGTCAAGCTCACTAACGAGGAGCCTCAGGTAGAGGGCTCTCTTTGGAACCTCAACTCCCATAAGCCTCTCAAGGGCTGTTACGTAACCGAGAGTGTGAGAGATGGCACACAGACCGCAAACCCTCGCAACAACGTAACCTACCTGCATGTATTTAAACTTCGTTGCACAGGCCTTTTCAATTCCCCTGTGGACGTAACCGACATCAACTTCAACGTCAACAATCTTCTCGTTCTCTGTCTGGAAGACAAATCTTACAGGTTCTGGAAGTGCAACGTGCTGACTTCCGAAAGGAACTGTTATCCTCTTTCCCATACTATCCTCTCCTCAAGGGGGCTTGTGGACTTTCAGGATCAAGGAAAAGACCTCTCTTGGCACCCTCAACGTTAAGGCCGAAAAGGTCTGCAAGTTCCCACTCAGATATCCAGGCTGAAGGGATCAGGTAAGTTATTGTTGGAATTTCATCGTCGTAGGAGGCTTCAGAAGTTACGACTTTAAAGTATTCCCTTTCGCCGTACTTTGTAAAGAACCACTTGAGTTCAACTTTTCCGCCGAGGTCAACACCGTTTACTGTAATAAAGTGCCACTCTTTGGGATCATAAAACTCTTTTATCGTCCTCCTCACTTCTCTCAGAGGAACTTTAATCTCATCTACGACCATGGAGCTCCTCCAGACACCTATCTAAAAGTTTCACTCTGTTAACGGGAGGTTTCACCTGTGCACTACACCAGTGGGGAAGTTCAACCTCTTTCCCTTTTTCTTTCAGAATCTCCAGGGCTCTAACTATTCCGTCTATTATCGCTTCAGGCCTTGCGGCGCATCCAGGGACGTAAACATCCACTGGAATAACCTTGTCCACTCCGTTTTCAACGTTGTACATGTGTCTGAAAACACCGCCGGAACAGGCACAGGCTCCAACAGCAACAACCACTTTAGGTTCAGGCATCTCAAAGTAGAGACGGAGAAGCCTCTCTTTCGCCCTCTTTGTTACCGGTCCCGTTACAAGTAAAATGTCTGACTGTTTCGGGTTTCCCCTGTTGAGAATTCCAAACCTTTCAACATCGTACTTGGGAGCAAGGCAGGCAAGAATCTCAATGTCGCAGCCGTTACAGCTTCCTGTGTTGTAGTGAAGTATCCAGGGTGATCTCTTCCTGAACTTCCTAAAGTCCATCAGCTCCTCCAGAGGGCTATAAGCATTAGGTTTATCACAGCAAGGGGAATTAGTATGTACCAGTGGAAGGCAACCATTTGCCTAAAGTTGACCCTGGCAGTTACGTTATCAAGTAGGTTGAAAAAGAAGAAGGCAAAGATGATAAGGAGAGCTCCCAAAATGTGGTTCCCTCCGGCAAAGAGAAAGATGAAGAAGAAGGCATAGACGTACTCTATCCACTTTGCAGTGTAAACAGCCTCGTAGAACTTCCCAGAGTACTCTATTTCAGGTCCTCCAATTATTTCCTGATGAGCTTCTGCTGTGTCAAAGGGAGATTTCTTCAAAATTGCAGGAAGGGAAAAGAGAACAGCAGTAAAGAGGAGAGGTAGGTAAATTAAAGGTACATGTTCGGAGCGAAGGATGCCGGAAACCTGGAACGTTCCCGTAACGAGGTAGAGAGCTGCTGCACTCAGAACGTAGAGGGGTTCATAGGCGACCATGTGGAGGAGCTCTCTCATAGCTCCTATAACAGAGTAGGGAGAGCGGACGCTGAAACCTCCAACAACTAAAAAGGCTAAAGAGAGGACATGAAAGAAGATAGCGATCAGGAGGTCTCCACCGGAGAGGAGGACAAAGAGGGCAAACCAGGTTCCAATCAGGTACATAACACCCATAAAAGCGTGGAAAGAGTGAATTATTATGCTCCTTTTGTCCATCAGCTTGAAAAAGTCGTAGAAGGGCTGAAGTAGTGGAGGGCCAACACGTCCCTGCATTCTGGCCCTTACTATCCTCTCAAGCCCGTAGATAAAGCCCCCTATAACGGGAGAAAAGAGAGTCAGTATGAAGGCTGTCCAGTAACTCATACGAGACCTCCCCCAAGAACAAGGGTAAGGATGAAAAGAGCAACAGCTGCCGTCTCAACGAAGGGTTCAACGACCTGAATACAGAAGAAGTTGTAGGTTCCTATGTTCAGTTCAAGTTTTTCACCACAGGTGTACTCGTAAACCCTGTCTGTTCCCGTAAAGTGGACGAAGTAGGCAAGTATCGGAACGATGAGAAGGAGAACAAAGGCACCGATTATCTGCCATCCGTAGAGTTCCGAAACAGGAGTAATCAGAGTAAGCCCTTTGGCTATGATGGACGCTGGAGTTCCAATAACCGCTTCAACAACCGGGTTAACTGAAAGACTGAGGAGCTTGGCTATAAAGATGGAACCGACGATAACAAAAAGAACGAGAGGAACAGTTGCAAAAAGGTACACAAACGGAACTCTTTCCAGCTGAAATCTGAAGAACTCTCCCCTCTTCCTGGTCATAACACCTATAACCTTAAAGTAGAGAAGGGCAAGGATTACACCGCCTGTGGCCATAAAGATGATTGAGCCGACGTAAGCCCCGTGGGAGAGGAAGTTTGAAGCCTCTTCAATGGCCATCCACTTTGAAACAAAAATCCCGTAGGGAACAATGGTCATGCTCATAAAACCGATAGAAGTGAAGGCAACTGTGATGGGAGCTCTCTCTACAAGCCTCCTTATATCCTCTACATACTTGGCTTTAAATAGCTTCTCCATAACCCCAGCTTCCATGAAGAGAAGGGCTTTAACAACCGCGTGGAAGAGAATGAGAGTAAGGGAAGCGAGAATAGCCATGGAGCTCCCCATACTGGCAGTAAGCATCATAAGACCTAAGAGTGAAATGGTTGAGTAAGCGAGGATCTTCTTAAAGTTTTCCTGTGTAAGTGCTAAAAGACCTGCACCGACAAAGACAAAACCGGTAGTAATAATAAGGAGCTTTGCAAGAAGTGTTCCTTTTATTACCGGAGAGAGCCTGAGTATGAGGTAAGGAGCTATCTTAACCATAGTAGCAGAGTGGAGAATTGCGCTAACGGGAGTTGGAGCAACCATAGCTCCAAGGAGCCACCTGTGGAAGGGCATTTGAGCACCTTTAACAAGAGCTGAAACGGCAAGGAAGCCTAAAGGAATCATAACGATGACCGGCTTTCCAGATAGAGAGAGGAACTGAGTAAAGTGGGTAAAACCGTAGTACTTTATTCCAAAGAGAAGGCCTAAAAGGATGGCTATTCCCCCTATCTGGTTCATCCAGAGAGCTCTGAGGGCGTTTTTAATACTTACTTCATCCCACCTGAACCTGATGAGGATGTAAGAGGCAAGAGTTGTTGTTTCAAATAGGGCAAAAAACCACTCAATATTGTTAACAGAAACGGCAAGGTTCATAACTCCTAAGAACCAGAGGAGAATAGCAACGAATCTGTTTTCCCTCTCTAAGTTCTCCTGTTCCATATACTTGGTTGCGTAGATACAAATAAGGGTTCCAACAGTTGAAACTATCAGGAACATAAAGGCCGAAAGCCTGTCTACATAGAAGTTGGGAACGGAACTCTCAGGCATTATCAGAAGAACCCAGGTGAGGAGAAAGAGCTGAAAGAGTGCCAGAACAGTTACCAGGAAATCCCTGAACTTTATACCCTGATAGAGAAAATAGAGAAGAAGACCGTAGTCGTAAACGGTAAAGGCCAACTCCAACCACTGGGGAGTTTCTATCTGCAGAGGAAGATGGCCGTTCCAGACCAAATAGGTAAGAAAGGAGAGAGCAGGAAGCGAGAGAAAGGTAATCAGTTGTCTCAACCTGTGAAAATGGGCTCCCGGCAGAAGAAAGACTGCAAGAGCCAGAATCCAGGGAACCAAAAAGAGAGAGTAGACTATCTTCTCCATCTGCCTCCTCCCGGAACGGAAAAGAATCCGCACAGTTCAGAAAATTTCCTGTCTTCGGTTTTTAACCTCTCGGCAAGAATAGAGAGAACAACTTCCATGAACTTTACAAGGAGCTCCGGCCTTTTCTCCCTGAGCTCATCAAAAGAAGCCCTGTCAATTTTGAAGGCCTTTACCGGAGACTCTGCAACTGCCCTTAAAGAGTGCGGGGAGCCAAGGAAAAAGGCACACTCTCCCAGAGGAGTTCCGGGATAGACAACGGCAACCTTGGTCCAGCGGCCAAAGTTGTCGTTCCTGAAAAGGCCTACTTTTCCTTCTTTTATCAGGTAAAAACACTCCGGTTTATCGTACTCGTCAAAGAGGAGCTCCCCCTTAGCAAAGGTTGTAAGGTCAAAGTAGTCGGCCAGTTCCTTTAGCTCATCGTTAGTAAAGCTTTTAAGGAGCGAACACTCCTGAAGTTCCTCTAACTTCACCATTACAACCTCTCTATCTTTACAGTTTCAAACTCTCCACCGAACTGGTGGACTGCACAGGCGATTCAGGGGTCGTAGGCCCTTACAAACATCTCCGCAATTTTCTTAAGCTCCTTATCGGGAACCGAACTGTAGCTCTCTACAAGGTTTCTCAGGTCATCTTCAATTGCAGCCTGAAGCTGAGCAGTTGGTGTTATGATGTTTGCTCCCGCACAGTGGCCGTCTTCAGAGAAGGAATATCTGTGGTAGAGAGTTCCTCTGGGAGCCTCCTTTACACCGTACCCCGTTCCTGCTCCGGGCTCTACGGAAATAGTGGAGGAGGTGAAATCACAGCTGAGGAGCTCCTCAACTATCTCCACTCCCCTGTAGGCAACGTTCAGAAGCTCAACAGCCCTTGCAACGTTATTGTGAAATGAGTTTTTAGATGGAAACCTCGTTTTTAAAAGGGAAACTTCCTTTTTGACAGCAGGATGAAACTCATTAAGGTGGAGGTTTACCCTCGCCAGTGGACCTATGAGGAAAGGCTCACCCTCAAGTTTTGATACCTTTGCAGTTGTATACGGAACAACTTCCTCTCTGATAAAGAGCTCATACTCCTTCCTCGTAAACCTGCTTCCCTTTGAAGTGGAAACCGCATCAGAAAACTCTGTAACGTCTTTAGAGTCAACTGAAACGGCGACGGAAACTCCTGAAGTGAACTCGGGATAGTCAAGGGAATCAAACAGAGAAAGCGTCGCCTCAAGCTCAGGGATAATGGATCTCAGCTCATTTCCAACAGACTCAAGGGCTTCTTTAGTTGGAAAGGAAGCGAAACCGCCTACCAGAATGTTTTCACCGTGAACCGTTTTTCCTCCTATGAGCTTCATTATCCTGTTTCCGAGCTCTTTAATTTTGAATCCCCTCTTAACGATGTTGGGATAGTCTTTAGCCATCTGAATGGCGCCGGGATATCCCATGTAGTCGGGAAGGGCAAGGAAGTAGAGGTGAAGTGCGTGACTTTCCAGGTATTCTCCAACTACCAAAAGCCTTCTGAGGAGCTCCACTTCCCTTGGAACTTTAACGCCAAAGGCATCTTCAACGGCAAAGGCTGAAGCAAGCCTGTGGGAAACGTAACAGATACCGCAGATACGGGAAACAATTTTGGGAATTTCTGAGTAGAGCCTTTCCCTTGTAATAAACTCAAAGAACCTTGGCCCTTCGGTAAACCTGAGCCTTATCTCCCTCAACCTTTCGTTCTCAAAAACGATGTCAACGGCACCGTGGCCCTCTACCCGTGAAAGATGGTTAACGTTAAGCTCCCTTTTCATTTGAAGACCCCACTTTCAAACCGGAAATAGTTTTCCCACGAAAGACTTTTAAGAACTTCACAGAATCGTCAAAAGAGAGACCGATGTCCTGATAGATGGAGAGAATCTCGTCAAAGTTGGGGAAGTCGCAGTTGCCCCTGCACCCCTGACACCCTACACCGGACGCTGTGCAGGGAGCTCCACAGCCTGAAAACGAAACAGGCCCCTGACAGGGAATTCCTTTAAGAAGCAAACAGTCAGTCTCACTAAGCTTACACTCGTGGCAGACAGGGATTTTGGGGAAGAAAGGCTCAACTCCATTCAGGAGTGAAGCAACGGTGTAGACAAACTGCCTCTTATCTAAAGGACAACCGGGAAGTTCGTAATCAACATCAACAACATCGCTAAGAGGCATAGGTTTAAAAACTTCCAGGTCAAGTTTAGTATCTCCGTAAACAGCCTTAAGCATTTCGTCTAAAGAGGCCTCATCGTTTCTCTGAGACTGAACACCTCCGTAACAGGCACAGGTTCCTACAGCAACGAGAAGCTTACTCCGCTTTCTCCCTTCAATTAGCTTTTCCCTGTCAAGGTTAGTAGAGACCGAACCCTCAACAAAGAGAATGTCAAATTCTGAAAAGTCGTTCACATCTTGAGCTAAGGGGAAGTAGGCAAACTCAACCTTTCCAATAAGCTTACCTATTGCATCTTCACAGTTGAGAATTTCACACTGACAGCCTGAACAACCCGTTAAACCCATAATCCCTATTCTCACCATCAGAGCATCTCCGGAAGGTTTTTTGTGTCCCACAGAGGGAAGATGGGGCCGTCAACACAGGCAAACTTGTAGCCAATCTGGCAGTGGCCACACTTTCCTATGCCGCACTCCATCTTCCTCTCTAAGGAGACGAAGATCTGGCTTTCAGGATAACCGTTTTTAAGGAGCTCCTTTCCTATGAACTTGTAGGCAACAGGAGGGCCGCAAACGGCAACGTAGGTTTCAGATGGCTTAAGCTTAACCTGTGGAATAAGCTCAGTAAGAAGGCCTTCTATATCGGCCCATTCCCTATCTTCAGGTGTCTCTACCCTGTCTAAACAGAAGAGGCACTTAATATCTTCCCTCTCTTTGAGGCGACGGAGCTCCTCCTTGTAGAGAACAAACTCATAACTTCTCGTTCCGTAAAGGAGGTAAATTTCTTTGAAGCGGTTGCGCCTGTCCAGGATATACCAGACCAGCGACCTTAAAGGGGCCATTCCCAGACCACCGGCAATGATGAGAACGTTATGATTCTCCATAATTCCAACGGGAAAACCATTTCCGTAAGGTCCCCTTACTGCAACAACATCCCCCGGCTTCAATTGATGGAGAACCTTAGTCTTCCTTCCCACTTTCCTTACAGTTAACTCAAAAAAACCCTTACGGGTTGGAGAAGAACATATAGAAATAGGAATTTCTCCAGCTTTTGGAACAGTAAGCATGACGAACTGGCCGGGAATGTAATCCCAACTCTTTGCGACACCCTCATCAAGGAAAGAAAAGGTGAACTTCTTATGGTCGGGAGCAAGTTCCTCTATGTCTGTTATAACTGCCCTCTGAGGTTTAAAGGGATCTACCGGCAGAGGTTTGTTCAGCAGCTTTTCCAGGCTCTTTTTCATCTGTCCCTCTCAGTCTAATAAGAGTTTCAACCATACTTATCTTCGCCGGACACTCTGCACTGCAACGGCCACAACCAACACATCCAAGCTTCTCAATCTGGTAGGGATAGCCAACAAACTTGTGGTAATACCTGTGTCTGAAGCGGGCAGTCCTTGTAGGCTTGAAGTAGTGGCCTCCAGCAACCAAAGAGTAGTAGGGATACTGACAGGAAGTTGTAAACTCAACCCTCTTTACCGTCTTCCCTTCAAAATCCGGAACGTCAATGGAGGTGTAGCAGAAACAGGTAGGACAAACGTTTGTGCAGGTTCCACACGACAGGCACCTCTTTGCCTCCTCGTCCCAGACGGGAGATTCATACTCAAGCTCTATCAGTTGAGATATTCTTTCCAAATCCGGAAGTTTCTTATTCTTAAAGGCCTCTTTCTTCTTTCGGGTTGAACGCTTGTAGAGTTCTAAATCTTCACGCTCAATATCTCTAAAGAGCCTCTTCAGTTCTATTATCAATTCATCACCTTTAGGGCTTCCTATTGATACAAAGTAATCTGCTCCAATATCTGTTAAGAACAGATCCCAGTTGGCTCCGTCGGGAAAGGCTGTCCCTGTTGAAAGGCAGAAACAGTAATCGTCGGGCATACAGGAAATTCCAATAAGAACGGTCTTTTTTCTGACCTCAAGATACCTGGGATCAGGGTTCTCTTTCAGGTAAACAGAGTCAAGGATTGAAATGCCGTGAAGGTCGCAGGAGTGGATACCGAATATTATCTGGTCGCGGGCCTTAAAGTTTGAGGAGAAAGAGAGGTTGTCTGTTGAATAGGTAAATCTAACTCTTCTGTACGGAACAAGGAATTTTTTTGGAGGAAGAATAGTTCTGGTGTAATTAATTATTATGTCAGAAATGTCGTTTACTTCAGAAAAAACGGTCTTATTCCCCCTCTTTACAGGAGCTATAAGGGGAGAGATTTTCTTCAATCCCTCCAGGAAACTCCAGAGGTTTGACTTCGGGAGAACTTTAGCTCTTTCAATGTGAAATTCCAACGTTTCCTCCTCTCAAGGAATCTTGCTTATTTATATAAAAACAAATTTATTTAGTCAATACTTTCTAATATTCATAAAGACTATAGAATATTCAGTGTTATTTATATTCAGGTTAGCTTATTCAAAGAGAAAACCTTAAAATTCCACAAAAGGAGGTAGAAATGATAAAGAGAGCCATATACCCCGGAACCTTTGACCCTGTAACGTTAGGGCACTTAGACATTGTTAAGAGGGGATTAGAGCTCTTTCCTGAACTTATCGTTGGAATCGCCGAAAACCCCAAGAAAAAGCCCCTTTTCTCCATTGAAGAAAGGAAAGAGATGTTCATTGAAAGCCTGAAAGAGCTTGGTCTTAACGGGAAAGTAAAGGTCAAGACGTTCAACACTCTGTTAGTTGAGTTTGCAAAGAGAGAAGGGGCAGTAGCAATTCTAAGGGGAATAAGGATAGTTTCAGATATGGACCACGAGTTTACTATGGCTTCACTGAACAGGAAGCTATATCCTGAGATTGAAACCGTTTTCCTTATGCCTTCAGACGATTACGCTTACCTATCCTCCTCTGCAGTAAGGGAAATTGCCTTCTACGGCGGAGATGTTTCACAGTTTGTGACTCCATTCGTTGAAAGAAAACTGAAGGAGAAGTTTCGGAGGTAGTTTTGAAGAAGTTAGAGAGAATTGAGGAGCTCCTTGAGGAACCTTTCCTGCCTCAGAAACTCGACATCGTTGAACTCAGAAAACTTCCAAAGAGTTTTAGAGAAGAAATAGAAAAAGAGGGAAAAGTATGGGTAGACTTAAGAAACTGAAGAAGGACTTCAGAAAAGCTCTGCTAAGGCTAAAAGAGGCCGTTGAAAGAGCCGAATTAGAAAAAAATTTTCAGATTACCCTTTCTTTAGAGACTCTGCCATTCAGAGATTTGAGTTCACTTTTGAGATAGCCTAGAAACTTGTAAAAGCACTCTTTGAGAGAGAGGGAATTATCTGCCGAAGCCCAAGAACGTGCTTCAGGGAACTTTTCTCAGCTGGATTCATTGATGAAGAAACTGCAAGGGAGCTCCTTAAATGGGTTGAAGACGGAAATCTAACGGTCCACACCTACCTATAGAGAGGAAATAGCCGAAGAGATCTTCAGCAGACTCCCCGGCTACCTGAACGCTTTAGAGAAACCGACAGTTATAGAGTAGTGTCAAAGCAGATGGTCTTAATCTCTGTCATTTCCTCAATGGCAAACTTTGGCCCTTCCCTTCCAATTCCGCTCTCTTTAACTCCTCCGTAGGGCATCTGGTCAACCCTAAAAGTTGGTATCTCGTTAACCATTATTCCGCCGCACTCAACCTCATCTGCAAACTTAAAGGCCGCCTTGATGTTATCTGTAAATATCCCAGCCTGGAGACCGTAAGAGGAGTCGTTAACGGCTTCTATTCCTTCTTCCAGGGAGTCAACGGAGTTGACAGCTATTACAGGGCCGAAAACCTCCGATTTAAAGAGTTTTGCTTCTCTGGGAACGTTGATAACAACAGTAGGCTCAATTAGTGTATCCGAAAGCCTTTTCCCTCCGCAGACAATCTCTGCTCCCATAGAAACGGCCTCCTCTATCCACTCCATAATCCTGTCGGCCGCTCCCTTATCTATTACAGGTCCTACATCTGTATCCTCAAGACGGGGGTCTCCTACTCTGAGTTTCTTAGTAAAGCCAACAACTTCTCTAATGAAATCGTCAAACAGGGAAGAGTGGACAAAGACCCTTTGAACAGAGATACAGACCTGACCGGCAAGGGCAAAACCGCCCCTCGCAACCTTCTCTGCAATTTGCGGGAGTTTATCTTTCTGATCTCTGTCAATGTAAACGCCAGCGTTTGATCCAAGCTCCATTGCGTACTTCTTCAGACCTCCACGGCTCATGATAATTTTTCCGGTCTGAACGCTCCCGGTGAAGGTAATCATTCTTACATCGGGATGCCTGACTAAGGTATCTCCAGCCTCTTCTCCGTAACCTGTAACGACGTTAACAGCCTCTGGAGGGAAGCCGGCCTCAATAAGGAGCTCCCCCAGCTTTATAACCGTTAAAGAGGTATTTTCTGAAGGTTTTATAACAACAGCATTTCCGGCAGCAAGCGCTGGAGCAACTTTGTGGCAAGTAAGGTTTAAGGGAAAGTTAAAGGGAGTAATACACCCTATCACCCCAAGGGGAACCCGTCTGTAAAAGCCGACCTTCCCCTTTACTCCCGGGGCAGCGTCAAAACGGACTTCCTCTCCTAAAACTCTCTTTGCCTCCTCGGCGGAAAGGGTAATCGTGTTAACAGCCCTTCCAACCTCTCCCATCGCCTCGTTTATCGTTTTCCCAACTTCCATTACAAGGAGCTCAGCAAATTCTCTGCTCCTCTTAGAAAGGAGCCTCGCAGCCCTTTCTAAAATCCTGAACCTCTCGTAGGCTGTAAGCTCTTTCATCTTCTTAAAGCCCAGCTTGGCCGACTCAACGGCAAGCTCAACATCCTTCTCATCTCCCCTGGGAATAGTTCCCACTAAAGAGCCGTCATAGGGAAAGTGAATCTTAATCTCCTCCTTCTTAAAAACCCTCTTTCCAGCTATAAGCATGTATCCCTTCATCTCAAACCCCCAGAATTAACCTTGCCGCAAGATACTCAGGGAGCCCTGCCCTCAAAATCTCTCTGGCAGCAGCTTTTGTATCGTATTCTACCCTATAGAGTGAAAACCTTTTCTCATCCAAGTCAAAAACTCCAAAAGAAGCCCTTGGGTCGTTGTCCCTCGGCTGACCAACACTTCCCGGGTTTATGAGATACCTGCCGGCATCTAAATAGAGGGAGTAGACACTTAGCTTATCAACCGTTGAGCTTAAAAGCCTGTAAGCAGCAGGTATGTGGGTGTGGCCGAAAAAACAGATGTCCTTCCTCTGAGAGAGGAGAGCTCTGTAAGCATCCCCTTTTGTCAGGATGTAGTCCATACTGCCGGGAGACTCGGGAGTGTCGTGGACAAGCTGGCAGCACTCTGTAAAGCGCTGAACTCCAAGCTCCCTTAAGAATTCTAAATTTTCCGGGCTAATGACCCCTTTTGTCCACTCAATGGCCTGCCTAGCGTAGTCGTTGAGGAGAAAGGTGTCAACAAATCCCAAAAGGGCAAGCTCGTGGTTCCCAAGGAGAACAACAGAACAGTTTTTCCTTACCCATTCAACACACTGATTTGGAAAAGCCCCATAGCCTACTGTATCTCCAAGACACCAAACATCTTCAACGTTCAACTCATTCAAACGCTTTTCAACAGCTCTGAGGGCGTGTATATTCCCGTGGATATCTGAAACGACAGCAATCTTCATAGGAAACTCCAGAGAGGGTTCCAGTGTTAGGAATTTTAAACCTTAGAAGCAAAATACTTAAGAGAATCAGGGAAACCTTTGACAGCTGGGGCTACACAGAAGTTGAAACTCCCATAATGACCCCGTACAGGAATCCCGATTCAAACGTTGAAAACGTCAAGGCGCTGTTTCACGACTTTCAAGGGAAAGGACACACCTGGTTTCTCCACACCTCTCCTGAGTTCTTCATGAAACGTTTAATCTGGCACGGCGCAGAGAGGATATTCCAGATAACAAAGGTTTTCAGAGACGGAGAGATAACGGAGCTCCACAATATAGAGTTCACAATGGTTGAGTGGTATAGAGCAGGAGAAAACTACAGGAAAGGTATGGAAGAAACTCTAAACCTGATAGTTGACTGCGGAGAGGAGCTTGGAGTTAAAGAGATTGTGTTAAAAGGCCGAAGGGTAAATCTCTCAAATCCCATATTCTTAACCGTTGAAGAGGCGTTTTTAAAGTTTGCAGGCGTTTCACCTTTTGAAAAAGGGGAGCTTAAAAAATTCGCCAAAGAGGAAAATTGCAAAACGGCATTTTTTAAGATTCTGGTTGAAAAGGTTGAGCCGGGAATTGGGGAGCTCCCCGGCCCTGTGGTTTTATACGACTACCCGAAAGAGTTTGGAGCATTCTCAAAGAGAAGAAGAAAAGTTGCAGAGAGGTTTGAGGTCTATATAGGGGGAATTGAGATAGCAAACGGCTACACGGAGATGACAGAATACGAAGAATACGCCCAGGAGATGGGCAAAAAAGAGGGAAGTTCTGATAGAGGATTTTTAGAGCTCCTTAAAAGGAAACCTCTACCCTCCTGTGAGGGAGTAGCGCTGGGACTTGATAGGCTGTTAATGGTTCTGCTGGGAAAAGAAAAAATCTCAGAGGTTATTCCTTTTACTGTTGGGGAGCTCATTAAGGAGTCCAGCCTTTAAAAAGGCCGCAGCTTTTACCCAAAAGGTGAGTGAGAGCTCTATCAACAACAAAGTCAACAAGCTCCTCAACGGTTTTTGGCCTAGCGTAAAACGCCGGAGAGGCAGGAAGAACGGTAGCTCCAGCGTCTACTACCCTAAGAATGTTCTCTACGTGAACCCTGTTTAAAGGGGTCTCCCTGAAGACCAGAACAACAGGCCTTTTCTCCTTCAAGTTTACGTCTGCAGCTCTGTGTATAAGGTTAACCGTAGCCCCGGAAGCAATGTGGCCGAGAGTTCCTGCAGAACAGGGAGCAATAACCATCCCTTTCACAGGATAACTTCCACTTGAAACAGGAGCAAAGAGGTCGCTGGGGGAGTAAACATTAACAAGGTCTTCTGGAAGTGAGGAGATGAAGTTCTCAAGGGGGAGCTCCAGTTCATATTCAAAAACCTTTCTCCCGGTCTCCGACACAACAAGCTCAACACCGTAACCTTTAGAGATCAGAACCTCAACGCACCTCTTCCCGTAAATAGAGCCACTAGCCCCTGTTATACCTACAACCACCCTTTCCACAGTTAACCTCCGGCACAAGTTGAGTTATTATAGGTAGAAAACAGGAAGGAGGAAAGAATTGGAAAAGTTGATAGAAAAAGTTTCTACCCTCCTTGAGGCGCTACCCTACATAAAGGAGTTCTACGGGAAGACCGTCGTCATAAAGTACGGCGGGAACGCAATGGTAAACGAGGAGCTTAAAAAGGCCTTTGCAGAAGACATAGTTCTCCTTAAGTACGTAGGAATAAATCCGGTAATAGTCCACGGCGGAGGACCTCAGATAGGGGAGCTCCTGAAAAAACTCAACATACCTACAAAATTTATAGGAGGAATGAGAGTAACCGACAGAGAAACCATGAACGTGGTTGAAATGGTTCTGGTAGGCCAGGTAAACAAAGAGATAGTAAAGCTCATAAACTCCCACGGAGGAAACGCAGTAGGACTCTCAGGAAAAGACGGTAACCTCATAGTAGCCGAGAAAATAGACTCCCGGGAGTATCTATCACAGGTAAAAGCTCCAGAGATAATAGACTTAGGATTTGTCGGTAAAGTTAAAAGAATTAACCCCGAAATTGTCAACAGACTTCTTGAATCTAAATTTATTCCTGTAATAGCACCTGTCGGGATAGGGGAAGACTTTGAAGCTTACAACATAAACGCTGATCTGGTAGCCGGAGAGATGGCAGCAGCCCTAAAGGCTGAAAAGCTAATAATGCTTACCGACGTTGAAGGACTGAAAGACGGAAACGGGCATCTCATTCACTCACTACACCGCTCACAGATCTCTAAACTAATAGAAAACGGAACCGTTTCAGGGGGAATGATTCCAAAAGTTAAAGCTTGCGAAATTGCTCTTACAGGAGGAGTTAAAAAGGCACATATAATAGATGGCAGGATCAGACACTCCATTTTGCTTGAGCTCTTCACACAGGAGGGTATAGGAACAGAAATTGTATAAGCAACTTTGAATATTTCAAATCTCTTAGTGTTAATCAGATTTTGATATAATCAGCCTTTGGAGTTAACAATAGAATAAGACCTATAAAACTTTTGGGAGGTGCCGCGATGGACTTCGTACTACTGGTATCGCGACTGCAGTTCGCGATGACAGCCTTCTTCCACTTTGTTTTCGTGCCCTTAACCTTGGGGCTGTCAACGCTATCTGCAATCATGCTTACGCTCCACTATGCTACCGGTAAAGAGATTTACCGGGACATGGCAAAGTTCTGGTCAAAGCTTTTCGCCATCAACTTTGCCCTTGGTGTAGCTACAGGACTGGTTCACGAATTTGAGTTTGGTATGAACTGGTCTGTCTACTCAAGGTTCGTCGGAGACATCTTCGGCGCACCGCTGGCCATTGAAGGACTCCTGGCCTTCTTCATGGAGTCAACTTTCATGGGAGTCTTCCTCTTCGGATGGGACAAAGTACCAAAGACAGTTCACCTCTTAGCAGCATGGCTTTCATCTATCGGATCAAACCTCTCAGCTCTCTGGATCCTCATTGCAAACGGATGGATGCAACACCCCGCAGGTGCAAAGGTTGAGATGTTCGTAGCAGGGAAAAGGGCAGAACTTTCTGACTGGTGGGCTGTTGTATTCAACCCCGTAGCCGACGTAAAGTTCTGGCATACAGCAACAGCTGGAATGGTTCTCTCCGCAATTTTCGTTCTTGCAGTAAGCTCCTACCACCTCCTCAGGAAACAGCACGTTGAGTTCTTTAAAAAGTCTGCCTACATTGCACTCATCTTTGGACTTATTGCCTCAATAGGCGAAGTAATCATCGGAGACATTCACGCCCATGAAGTTGCAAAAACTCAGCCTACAAAACTTGCTGCAATGGAAGCTCTCTGGGATACAAAGCAGGGAGCGAACGTTTTACTTGCAGCCTGGGCTGATCAAAAAGCTCAGAAAAACATCATTGAGATACCTCTTCCCATCCCTGGACTTCTCAGCTTCCTTGCAACCCACGACTTCAACGGAAAACTCCTCGGTGCTAAAGACCTCCAAAAGATGTTTGAAGCAAAGTTTGGCCCTGGAGAGTACATCCCCCCTGTTAACTTCGTATTCTGGGCTTTCCACATAATGGTTTACCTCGGATTCTTCTTTGTGATCCTCTTCATCTGGGGTCTTGCCAAGTACAGGAACCTTGAAAACGCAACAGGATTCCTCAAAGTTGCTCTCTACTCACTACCTCTTCCATATATTGCATGCTGGCTCGGTTGGGCAACTGCAGAAGTTGGAAGGCAACCCTGGATCGTTTACCCGCTTACAGACGACTACGGAAAGATCCTCCTTCCAGAGATTGGACTCAAAACTGCTCAAGCTGTTTCTCCGCTTACAAACATTGAAGTAGTAATTACCTACATAAT
Organism: Thermovibrio sp.; assembly: GCA_015490195.1. Taxonomy (GTDB): domain Bacteria; phylum Aquificota; class Aquificia; order Desulfurobacteriales; family Desulfurobacteriaceae; genus Balnearium. The sequence goes on along the minus strand of WFYG01000039.1, from coordinate 49,274 downwards.
CTTCCTTGCCACGTTTACAGGCCTTGCTATTGCAGACTTCTATCTCCTTTCCAAGTTTGCATCAAAAGGCCCCGAAAAAGAAGCAGAACTCTACTAATGGAGGAGGTGGGCGATGCACTTTGATCTACCAACAATTTGGGCAATCCTGGTTACGATACTAATTGCCGGTTACATAGTTACAGACGGTTTTGACCTTGGAGTGGGAATACTCCATGGAATCGTTGCAAAAACTGACATTGAGAAGAGGGTAACAATAAACGCGATCGGTCCCGTCTGGGACGGTAATGAGGTATGGTTCATTACAGCCGGTGGTGCGGCTTTTGCCGCATTCCCGGAGCTCTACGCTGCACTCTTCAGCTCCTTGTACATTGCTCTCTTCGTTGTCCTACTTGCCCTTATCTACAGGGCTGTCTCCTTTGAGTTCAGAAGTAAAGAGGAGAGCGAGGGCTGGAGAAAGTTCTGGGATCAGAGCATCTTCTGGTCTTCCCTCCTGGTTGCGCTTCTCATAGGAGTTGCAATCGGAAACATCCTTGCAGGAATTCCTATAAAGAACTCTATGATTGAAGGAGACGTCCTCCACGGATTCGTCTATGCAGAGAAGTTCCCTATGAGCTTTATCAACCTCGTTAACCCTCTCAAGTTTCACGGTCTTTACGGTCTTTTAGTTGGAATTACCACTGTTCTGTTCATCATCATGCACGGTGTTTCTTGGCTCATCTGGAAGACAGAAGGTTCAATTGCTGAAAGAGCAAGAAGTGTTGGAATGAAGGTATGGCTTCCCTTCGTAATTATGTACGTAATCTGTACAGGTCTTGCATACACAATCTCCTTTAAGATCGGTAACCCGGAAAACCTTAAGTACCTTAACCTTCCACAGGACATGATGCAACAGATAGCTTCTATGGTTCAGGGTAACGTTCTTCCCCATGCTCTCTTCAGGTTCCCAGTAATTGAACTCATTCTCATTGTTCTTGCAGCACTCTGTGCCGTCGGCTGGCTTATAGCCGTTAAGAATATGAAAGGCGGCCAAGCCTTTCTCTTCTCAACTCTTACGTTCCTGTTTGCCGGATTTGCCGTAATGTTCGGTGCATATCCTCTTGCAGTGCCTTCTTCTATTGGACTTGAACACTCCATTACCATCTACAACGGATGCTCCAGCCAACTTACACTTACAGTTATGCTTGTAGCAGCGATTATCTTTACACCTATTGTTATTGCTTACCAGGCTTGGGTTTACAAGATGTTCCTCTTCAAGATCTCACCTGAAAGCCTCAAGAGAGAGATTGAAGAGGCTGCAGAACACTAAAGGAGGAGAAAGTCATGTGGCTGATAATAGCTTTTATCTGGTGGATAGCAGTAGCATGGTTGACCTATGCCATAGCAAAGTCTAAGTTAGAGGGTGAGGGGGCCTAACCCCCAACCCTTTTAACGGGGAGACTAAATGGCAGCGATAATAGGATTGAAGGAAAAGTTCCTGAGTGAAAGGAGAGAGCTGGTAAGAAAAGTTCTCCAGCTCAAAAAGGACGGTAAGTCTTGGGAAGAGATTGAGGCATTTATTAAAGAAGAGTTTAAAGAGGATCTCAGCTTTTTTAAACCCAACCTTTTTACCTATTTCCTGATTATAGGGGGAGTGCTACTCCTCCCGTTTCTCTACCTCTGGAAGGTGGCCTTTGAACCCGGGACAACAGCACACTTCCTTGCAAGGCTTGTTTTCATCCTCGCTGCCATGTTCTCTCTGAAGGGAATAGTTGGACACTACGTTATCGTTTTTCTTAACAGGGATAGATTTGAAGAAGAGCTAAAAGCTCTCAAAGCAACTGTTGAAGGAGGAAAGGATGGGAACTGCAGAGAACAGCCCAATTAGGACTCTTCTCTTCTACGGAGTTTTCGGAATATACATCCTTATTGTTCTCATTACATCATTCGTAATCGTTACAAGTCAGTAGTTTATTTGCCCCCTCTGGGGGCTTCCCTCTCAACCTTCTCTTTAAAGAGTTCCGGGCTTACCGAAACGGTTCTCTCCCCTGAGTAAATAACGAATCCCTTAGGAGTTTTCGGCGGTTTTTTTAAATTTCTCACTCTGGTGTAATCAACCTTTATCTTTCCAGATTCTCTACCTCTGCTAAAGTAAGCCGCTGCTGCGGCAGAGAGAAGAATATCTTCTTCCAACGGCTCTTCACCTTTACCGAGCCTCAAGATTACGTGGGAACCAGGAACCTCCTTGGCGTGAAACCAGAGATCCCACGGGTTTGCCAGTTTCAGAGAGAGGAACTCATTCTCAGATGCATTCCTCCCTACAAATATTTTCCTTCCGGAAGGCAACGTAAAAGTAAGGAAGTCTGGAATTGTTATCTCTCTGGTTCCTTTAGGAGTAAAGACTTCAAGGTCTTCAGCTTTCTCCTTTGAATTTATGGTCTCCCTCAAGAACTCTGCTCTTTCAAGCTCCCTCTCAATCTCTTCAAGTCTATTTTCTGCAAACTCCAGCCGCTTTAGTGCTTTTCTGTACTTTTTGAAGAACCTGTTCAAGTTCTCCTTCGGTGAGAGTGAAGGGTCAAGGGGAATGATCTCCTCTCTGCTTGTAGAGAAGTCTTTAACTTTTACCTCTTTCTGACCCGGTTTTACAAGGTGAAGGTTGTACTTGAGGAGCTCCCCCCTCCTTTTCCACTTCTCAGCCTCTTCTCTCAGCTTTTCAAGGTCAGAAAGCTCTTTCAGCTCTCGCTTTAAGGCTTCTATCTTCTTCTCTATCCTTGAAACTATTCGCTCTTTCAGAGTAGAAAACCTTATCTCCTCAACGGCTTTACGGTAGAACTCCTCCCAGGCCGAGGAAAAGGGAAGTGAATCTGAAAACTCCTTAAACTCAAGGAGAGAGAGTGATCTGTAAGGGAAAGTTGTAAGGAATTTCGGTTTACCGTTCTGGTAGTAGAGGCAGGCTGTTTGGGAGTTTTTGTGTAACTCTACGAACCTTTTGTAGGCCTCCTCTAAACTTCCCAGCTCCTTCATTAGGTAGGCAATCTCTTTCGCGTTCAATGGAGAGATGCCGGCAACAAATTTGTAGAGCCTCTTCTCAACGCCTTCAGGTGTTACCTTCCCGAAATGAAGTTCCTCAAAAGGCTTCTTGTCGGAAGGGGGAAAGAGGTAACGGTCTCCCGGAGAGAGTGGCCTTACGGAGCTCTCCACACTCCTTAAGATGAAAGTTATCTTCTTTTCTTCGTTAAGAAGAAAGAGGTTTGCATTTTTACCGGTTAGCTCAAATACAAGAAAGAAACGGCTGAACCTATTTCCGAGAAGCGGTTTTACAAGTTCAACCTCAAGAACTCTATCTTTAACGGGAAGAGAAATAGACTTAATAAAAGCTCCCTTTAACTTCATAAGAGGAGAAAACTCCTGTCTGCCTATCGGGAATCTACCGATAAACAGGGTGTTGGGGTTTCCCCAATGGAAGTTGAGGTAAGAACGGCCAACTCTGAAGGAAAACTCCTTTTCACCTTTCAGAACTTCACCAATACGCTCCTTGGAAAGGTGGGAGTGGAGCTCCTCTTTAAGTTTTTCTATGTAGAGGTAGTCCATTAAGTCGCCTCTGGAACGAAGTCAAGGTAAGGCTGAAGTTTTGTCTGGTTTCCGTAGAGAGCTCTTGCGGCGGTTCCGGCAAACTTTCCTTTAAGCTTAATAAAGGGTTCAGACGAAGAAAAGGCCTTTTTAAAGGCAGACTCACTAACGTTCAAGCTTGAAAGAAGGTTGTAAAACTCCTTCTCTGCAGCCCTTTTTGCCTCAAAGAGCTTCATTTGAACTCTGCTCTTAACGTTTACTTCGCTGTCTCCGGAAGTTTCTATTGAAATGAAAATGCTTTCAGGGTAGTCTGAAAGGACTTTTGCCTGAGCACCGTCGCTCTGTGTAGAGGGCATACAGCCAAAGGGCTTAACCGAGAGAACCATGTGGGCTTTCTTATGGATAACGTTGTAGACGTGCTTTCCAACCTCTAAATGGCCTTCTCCACCAACGACAAAGTGGTCAAAGTAGGGTTTTGCAAGCTCTGAAAGCTCTTTTTGAGGTGGAAGGGCTTTTGGCCTGAAGGAGAAGACCGAACGGTAGAGGTTGTAAAGACCCCTGAAAACAGCCGCCATAGACTTTACAGCCAAGAGCCTCTTTAACCTATCTAAAGAGAAGCCTTTAACCTTGATGTCTCTCTTAATTCTCTCTTCTTCTATGAAGAGCTGGTAGTCTATCCAGCCGGCTATGGGCTCGGGGCGAACCTCTGCTCCTTCCTCCTCAAGCCACCTGTGGATGTGGTAGTTACCGGCACTTTCCGTTGTGTGAGCCCAGAACTCACCAATCACGCTTACAACCGGTTTTACCCTAGTATAGTCAAACCTGAGCTTCTCAAGCTCTTTCCGGAGTTCTTTAAGGAGTAAAATGGTCTCTTTGACGGGAGCTCCCTCCTTCAAAGCTCCATAAATCCTCGGTTTAAATCCTTCTATAACTTCATCTACAGAACCCTTTTCAATCTCATAAGGCCTCAGCTGGTAGCCCAAATCTCTGACTATATCTGCAAGCCACACAGCCTTAACGAGTGCCCACATAAGTGAGGGAGTAAGCTCAAAATCCCCTTCAGAAGAGAGCTCGCTCTGGTTTAAGATAGAGATTTTAAAGTTTTTGAAGCCCGCCTCTTTAAGAGCATGCCTGTATTCCGTTTCATACATTCCAAAACGGCAAGGACCGCAGGCTCCAACAGTAACGAAAAAGTATTTGCTCTCTACGTCAACACCCTTTTTAGACTCATCAAGGAGAAACTTAACGAGGTTTCCAACCGTGTAGTAGGTAGGGTTGCACATTCCCCTGTTGCAGAACTCCCTGCCGATGGCAAGGGAGGTATTGTCTGGGTTTGGAAGAAACCGGGCGCTGTATCCCAAACTCTCTACGGCTCCCTTGATAAAAAGCTCGTGAATGGTTGTAAGGCCTCCAAAAAGCAGGGTTTTAGCCATTTTCACTCTCCTCTTTCTGGTCTGCAAAGATGTTCTTAACAGGCTTTGACGGAACAATTGTTGCAATGGAGTGCTTGTAGATAAGCTGCTGGGTTCCTCCGTTTTCAAGGAGAATCGTAAACTGGTCAAAGAATGTAATCACCCCCTGAAGTCTTGTCCCCTTAGCAAGGAAGATGCTGACAGGAATTCTCTCCTTTCTCAGCCTGTTGAGGTAAGCGTCCTGAAGGTTCATGGTTCCTCCCCTAATTTAATATCTTCTATGTTTTAAATTTAGGCCTTTTAGCCCTTTTTATAACTCTTCAGGTCTTTCTTTATCAGCTCCAGAACTTCCTCTTCTGGAACTTCAGAGAGGTTTATCCATTTAAAACCGGGCTCCTTTCTAAACCAGATGAACTGCCGTTTTGCAAACTCTTTGGTTCTCCTTTTAAGATTTCTTACAGCCTCATCAAGACTCTTTATCCCCTTTAAGTAGTCTACCATCTCTTTGTATCCAAGTGCCTGAAATGCTGTTGTGTCCTCTCCAAACTTTAAAAGCTCCTTGGCCTCCTTTAAAAGCCCCCTTTTAATCTGGGAATCCACCCTGTCTTCTATCCTTCGGTAGAGCTCCGGTCTGTTCCGGTAGAGGAAGTAGCCAAGGAAGGGATATCTGGGCTTTTCAGACCAAACCTTGAAAGAAGAGAGTGGCTTTCCCGTTAGCCTGTAGACTTCTAAAGCCCTGATTATCCTTTTCCTGTCCCTTTCTCCTATCTTCTTAGCATACTCGGAGTCAACTGAGAGGAGCTCCCTGTAGAGGGTTTCTGTCGGGAGTTTGGAGAGCTCCCCCCTTACCTCCTCACTTGCCGGTGGAGTTTCTGGAAGACCGTAAAGAAGTGCTTTTATGTAAAAACCTGTTCCCCCAACAACTATGGGGTATTTTCCCTTACTCCAAATCTCCCTTATAGCCTCATCTGAGAAACGAACGAAGTCTGCAACTGAGAACTTTTCGCTTGGTTCAACAACGTCTATGAGGTAGTGGGGAATCTCTCTCCTTACCTCTTCTGAAACCTTATCGGTTCCAATGTCTAATCCCTTATAGACCTGCATAGAGTCGGCGGAGATTATCTCCCCGCCTATTTCCCTTGCAAGTTTCAGTGAAAAGTCTGTTTTACCGGTCGCCGTTGGCCCCGTTATAACGATTAAAGGCTTTTTCTCCATTTAACCTTCTAATTGGTTTAAGCTGTTCTCAAGCCTCTTTAAAACTCTCTCCTTCCCAAGGAGCTCCGCTAAAATGGGGAGCTCCGGTCCGCTCATCTTTCCTGTCAGTCCAATCCTTATGGGCATAAAGAGGTTCTTACCTTTAACTCCAATCTCTTTCCCAACCTCTTTAACTAACTTCTTAAAGGACTCCTGAGAGAGCTCCCCATCAAAACCCGAAAGCCTCTCCTTAAAGACCTTAATAACTTCAAGTCTTTTAGGGTCTTCCAGAATGAACTCCTTGGCTTCAGGCTGAACTTGAAAGTCGTCTTTAAGGAATGTTTCCATGTAAACGGGAGCATCTGAAAGAACTGTAAAGTATTCCCTCGTAACCTCTACAACCCTTTCAAGCCAATCTCTGCTGAAGTTGGAAAGGTCAAAACTGGCCTTTTCAAGATATGGGATAACAAGGTCTGTAAGCTTATCTATCGGGTAATTCCTTATGTAAACCTGGTTGAGCCAGTTGAGTTTCGTGGTGTCAAAAACAGCAGGAGCGCTGTTTACGTCTTTTATGTCAAACCTCTCTATGAGCTCCTCCATCGTTAGAACTTCTTTTCCGTCCTTCGGATACCAGCCAAGGAGAGCTAAGAAGTTTGTAAAAGCTTCTGGAAGGTAGCCCTTTTCCTTAAACTCCTTAACAGAGGTGGAGCCGTGGCGTTTAGAGAGCTTTGATCTGTCCTGTCCCAAAATCATTGGAAGGTGGGCAAACTGGGGAACTTCAAAACCTAAAGCTCTGTAGAGGAGTATCTGCTTTGGAGTGTTTGAGATGTGGTCTTCTCCCCTTATGACGTGGGTAATCTTCATAAGGGCATCGTCTATAACAACTACAAAGTTGTAAACCGGTATCCCGTTTGAACGGACAATTACAAAATCTCCACCAAGCTGGCGGGAGTTTATCTCAATCCTTCCCTTAACCAAGTCTTCAAAAACAACAACCTCATCTTCAGGAACCTTAAACCTTAAAACGGGTTTTCTTCCTTCAGCTCTCAACTTTTCTTTCTCTTCTTCGGTTAAGTGTCTGCACTTTCCCGTATACCTCGGCGGCTCTCCCCTCTCAAGCTGTTCTTTCCTCATTGCGTCAAGCTCTTCAGGGGTGCAGTAGCACTCATAGACAAGCCCTTTCTCCTTTAGCTTCTCAATAAACTCCCTGTAGATGGGAAGCCTTTCAGACTGCCTGTAAGGGCCGTAAGGTCCTCCTACGTCTGGGCCCTCATCCCACTCAATTCCCATCCACCTTAAAGCCTCGTATATAACGTTAACGGCCTCTTCGCTGTGCCTTTCAACGTCTGTATCCTCAACTCTTAAAACGAAAATTCCGTTGTTGTGGCGGGCAAAGAGGTAGTTAAATAGGGCTGTTCTTGCGTTTCCAACGTGCATGAATCCCGTTGGGCTCGGCGCAAACCTCACTCTTACGCTCATCAATTTCCTCCTGAAACTAAGCTTGGTGGAAATTTTATAATCAAACCTATGGAAGAGAAAGTTAAAAAGGCTGCAGCTTTAAAGTATGAGAGGGAAAGAGATAGGGCTCCCCGCCTGGTAGCAAAGGGAACGGGGCCCATTGCAGAGAAGATTGTTGAGCTTGCAAGGGAAAACGGCGTTGAAGTTTTAGAGGACAGGGAGCTTGTTGAGTTTTTGGTTGCCTTAGATGTGGGGCAGGAGATACCGCCGGAGCTCTACAGGGCAGTTGCAGAGGTTCTGGCCTACGTTTACAGGGTTACTCGCCGAAGAACTCCTTAATGATGGCCTCAGAGATTTTATGGGGATTGACTTCGTATCTTCCCTCTTTTATGGCTTTCTTAATCTTTTCAACCTTTTCCTTAGAAACCTTTTCAGGCTCTAAAGAGGATATCTCCTCGCTTATTTCAACAGAAATTCCCTCAAACTTGTGAACCTTCTTAGCTGTAGAGCCTTTTTTACCTACAGTCTTTCTCAGCTCTCCCGAGAGGAGCTTTAGGAGCTCCGACGAAAGGCCGTTTATCCTCAACTTTTACCCTCCTGAGTGTTCCACTTTAATTATCGGCAGTTCAGCCGGCAAATTTATAATCCATAAATCTCTTTTAAAAGAGTCTCAACAATCCCCTTAAGTGAAAACTCCTCAGGAAGAGTATAACAGCGGAAACCAGCACTCTCAATGGCCTTTTTGGTAGTTATTCCTATTGGAATAAGGTTTATTCCATCTAAAACTTTAGTTGGAATCTGAGAGAGAAAAGACTTAAAGTTTGAGGGACTTGTGAAGGCTGCAAAGTCAACGCCAGCTTCAAAGAATTTCAAAATCTTTCCACTGTTTGACGTATCCTGAACAGTCTCATAGACAATCAACTCCTCAACAACTGCTCCTTTTTCCCTTAGAAATTCTGAAAACACTTTCCTTGCGACTCTTGGCCTGACAATCAGGAATCTAACTCCGCGTAAATCTTGATTTTTAAACAGTTCAACAAGACCTTCTCCGCTGAACTCTGAGGGAACCAGTGGAGAGAATCCAAGTTCTCTCAATTTCTTAGCAGTTGAGGAACCAACGGCAACAACATCTCCCTTTATCCAATCAGAAGGCACCTTTTCAAAGAACCACTTAACGCCGTTCTTACTTGAAAAGACAACGTAATCTGGAGAGAAAGCTTTAACAATCAGAGGGTTAAACTCAACAGGAACCGTTTTTATGAGGGGAAGGGAGAGGAGCTCCACTCCTGCACTTTCAAGTTTTTCCTTTAAATCAGAAGGGAGCTCTGCCGATATGAAAACCCTTACTGGCACTTCATAAGCTCCTCTAAAATCTCTCTTCCACCGGCAGAGAGAAGCCTCTCTGCAACAGAAACTCCAATTCTATCTGCATCTTCAAGTGAAGAGAACCTGAAAACCCCTTCCTCTCTGTGGAAAAACTTTCCGTCAAGATCTGATATAAAAGCCCTGACGTGAACTCTATCCTCATTCACAACGGCATAACACCCAAGGGGAACCTGACATCCCCCTTCAACCGTTCTGAGAAATGCCCTCTCAACGGTTGCAGCAACTTCAGACTCGTAGGAGTTTATTGCCTCACGAACAATTCTCTCTATCTCTTTATCGTCTTCTCTACCCTCTATTCCTAAAATTCCCTGAGAGACAGAGGGAATCATCCTGTCGGGAGAAAGAATCTCGTCTATCTCATCTTCCCAGCCGAGCCTCTTAACACCTGCAGCTGCAAGGATTATTGCGTCATACTGGCCTTCCTTCAGCTTCCTTATTCTGGTGTCTACATTTCCCCTTAAGTCTCTTGTCTCAAGATCTGGCCTCAAAATTCTTAACTGAGCTTTTCTCCTCAGAGAGCTTGTTCCAACAACTGCTCCTTCAGGTAGGGTTTCAAGTGTGTATTTACCGTTAGAGAGGAAGGCATCTCTTGGGTCTTCCCTGTCGGAATAGGCTATGAGCTTTAAGCCTTCAGGGAGTTTGCTTGGAACGTCTTTCAGGCTGTGAACTGCTATATCTACCTCTCCCCTCAGCATTGCCTCTTCAATTTCCTTCGTAAAGAGCCCCTTATCTCCAATCTTTGCAAGTGGAACGTCTAAGATTTTATCCCCCTTTGTCGTTATCTTTACAAGCTCAACTTCAACTTCTGGAAACTTCTTCTCTATTTGCGCCTTCACCCACTCAGACTGCCAGAGGGCCAACTTACTCTTTCTGGTTCCTATTCTTATCTTCATCTAACTACTCCTTGCCCAGACCGAAGATTTCCCTGAATATCTGAACAACCTGATTTCTGGTCTCCTCCTCAACAGCCTTCTTTTTGACGCTTGTTATAGGCTGGTGAAGGAGCTTATTGATAATAATTCGTGTAATATTGTCAACCTCCTGCTCCTGCTCAGGGGTTAAACCTAACTTTGGAAGCCTTTTAGAGAGAACCTCTTTTCTGATTGACTCTGCTTTCTCTTTAAGCTCTGCAATGAGTGGAGCAACTTCCAATTCTCTCAGCCACTTCATAAAGCGCTCAACGTAGCCCTCTATTATCTCTTTCGCTACTTCGGCCTCCCTGAGCCTCTCCTTTATGTTGGCGTCAACTACCTGTTGAAGGTCGTCTATGTCGTAAACGTAGAGGCCTTCGTAGTCGTTGAGTGCTGGGTCTATGTCCCTCGGAACAGCGATGTCTATAAGGAACATTGGGCGGTGTTTCCTGGTGTTAAGGGCTGGAAGGACGTTTTCGGGGGTGAGGACGTAGCCGGGAGCTCCCGTTGAGCTGATAACGATGTCTGCCATCTTTAAAACTGTTTCAAGTTCTGTAAGCGGAAAGGCTTTCCCTCCAAACTCCTGTGCAAGCTTCTGGGCTCTTTCAAAAGTCCTGTTAACAACAAAAACCTCTGAAGCACCGTTTGTCATCAGGTGTTTAGCTGCAAGCTCTGCCATCTCTCCGGCGCCGATTATGGCCACTCTTTTGCCGTGGAGTTCCCCAAATATCTTCTTGGCAAGCTCAACGGCGGCAAAACTGATTGAAACAGCGTTCTTAGAGATTCCCGTTTCGGTTCTCACCCTTTTAGAAACCTTAAGAGCAGTCTCACAGAACCTGCAGAGAACCGTTCCAATGGTTCCAAGCTCTTTGGCAAGTGAGAAGGCATCTTTAAACTGGCCAACTATCTGGGGTTCCCCTACAACCATAGAATCAAGGCTTGAGGCAACGTAGAAACCGTGGCGAACGGCGTCTCTATCAACCTTTCTGTAAAAGTGACTGTTAATCTGGTCTAAATCGGCTCCCTTCTCGTCAATCAGGAAGTCAATAACTTCCTTAAAGGAAGTTTCAGACCTTGTTGTGAAGTAGATCTCAACCCTGTTGCAGGTTGAGAGAACCATACTCTCTTCTACAGAGGGCAGGGCGTTCAGCTTTAATAGGGCGCTCTCAAGCTCCTCTCCCTTGAAAGAGAACTGCTCCCTTACAGATACGGGAGCCGTTTTGTGGCTTACCCCCAGACAGCACAGTTTTAACTCTCCCATCACTACCCCTTGAACGAGTGGACATCTTTACTTGATAATAAATTTACTCCCAAAAAGTTTAACACTATTACAAATAAACCTAAAATGTTGAGATAGCAGAATCTCTTTCCTCTCCACTCACCGTAAAGGTACAGGTGGATTATCCCGGCATAGACGAACCAGGATATAAGGGTTGCAACCTGCTTCGGGTGCCAGCTCCAGTAGGTTCCAAAAACCTTTTCAGACCAGACAGCACCGGCAAACATTGAAAGGGTTATGAAGAAAAATCCAAGTGCAACAGAGTTGTAGATTACAGATTCTATAAGAGTCAGGGAAGGCAGTTTCTGGAAAAAAACTGAGAACTTTTTTTTCTTCAGGTGGTTCTCAAATATCAGGTAGAGGATGGAAAGGAGAGAGGCAAAAATGAAGGCACTGTAGCCTAAAAAGGCCGAGACTATGTGAACCATTCCAACAATTCCCACGGGGAAAACTTCTTTCGGAGCTCCAGAAACTAAAGAGGAAATAAAAGCAAAGAGAGTTGCCCACGGCATAAGGAATGCGCCGGAGAGGGAGAGTTTATGCTTGGTTGAGAAGTAGAGATAAACGGTAACAACGCTGATTGCGAACAGAAGGAACGCTCCCTTTGGAGTAAAGAGGCTTACAGAACCGTCCTTAACAATCAGAAAAATGACGGCCAAAAGGTTTGTAAGAAATCCGAACCTTGCCGAATATAACCCAACAGTTGCCAACTTCTCCTTCCTGAAAATCAGGTAGAGGAGATAGTGGAGGGTTGATATACCGTAAAGGACAGCTGTTGAGTAGATAAAGACTTCCGGGCTCATGGCTGAGATTATATCAACTGGAAGAACTCCTCAGAGAAAAATTTTTCCCTTTTTTTCCTGTAAGATGGATAGAGGTTAGAAAGGAGCTTTATCAACCTCTCAGCCTCTATTTGGCCGGGAGCTACAGGTTTTCCAAAGAAGGTGTATGTAAGGAGTGAGCCAAAGGAGAAGCCGACAACCCTTGTAAATGAACCTACTTCTCCCATAACCATGAAAATTTTTGGGTGGTTAAATTTGGAGAGAACACAGCAGACCCTTGCAGCATCCTCCTGACTCTTTCCCATAAAGGCAACTTTTACGATGTCTGCCCCGGCTTCCCTACACTTACCCAGTATCTCCTCAATTTCAGACTCGGAGGGAGTCTTCTCAAAGTCGTGGTAAGAGACTATCAATTTCTTCCTCTCCTCTCTAACCATAGAGGCAACTTCTGGTAAGAGGGAGCTCCTCAGCTCAACGTCAACAGCCCCGGTTGCAGGGTGCTTAACTATAACCTCAAAGAGTTTCAGTCTCTCAGGGTCCTCTCCTTTAAACTCTCCACCTTCCCAAGCAGGCCTTAAAGTTGAAACGGCGTAGAAGCCGAAATCGGCAACCGTATCTAAAAATTCCCTGATAGTTTCAGGAGTTATTTCAGTCAGCAGGTCAAGACGGGCTTCAACAAGGTCTATTCTCAACCTTCTGGCCTTTTCAAGGTTTTCCTTCAGGTTTTCCCCATTCAAGGCAACTATTACAGCAGGCTCTTTTCCAAGTTCAACGGTTCCTATCTGCATCACTTCTCCCTATGCCTGTAGCTGACAACCTCAACATCTTCAAGAACCACAAGCCCCTCTTCAAGGATTTCGTCAAGAACTTTCAGAAAATCCCTTATTTTCTCTTCCCGGTCTATTATCTCAACAACAACGGGAATGTTTTGAGAGAGGCGCCAGACGGAGAAGGTGTGGAGCTCGGAGTGGGCCCCTATACCGGCAGCGGCCTTAAAAACTGTCGCTCCCGCCAATCCCTTTTCCTTAACAAGCTTCAGTATATATTCCCAGAGAGGCTTCCCTTCGTATTTATCTTCTAGGTCAACAAATATTCTCAGGAGTTTCCTCTTTCCAACAATTCCCTTCATCAGTAACTCCTCGTAACCCTTAAAACTTCCTCAGGGGTCGTAATACCTTTGGCTATTTTTATTCTACCTATCTCTCTTAAGGTTCTCATTCCGTACTTTTTGGCTATCCTCCTTATCTCATCTGCATTCTTACCTTTAACAATGGCATCTCTGATCTCAGGAACAACCTCCATAACCTCGTAGAGGGCAACCCTTCCTTTGTAGCCCGTGTAGTCACACTTCTCACACCCCTTCCCTCTGTAGGTCTGAATTCTTCCTATCTCCTCATCTGTAAAACCTACCTCTTTTAATACTTCAATCGGGTATTTGTAGGGTTCTTTACAGTAGGGACAGATTCTCCTTGCAAGTCTTTGAGCAATAACCAGAAGAACTGAAGACGAAACCAGGAAAGGCTCTATCCCCATGTCAACAAGCCTTGTTACAGTAGAGGGAGCATCGTTTGTGTGGAGTGTTGAGAGGACGAGATGACCGGTAAGAGCAGCCTCAACACCGATTTCGGCAGTTTCCGTATCTCTTATCTCTCCAACCATTATGATGTCTGGATCCTGACGCAGGAAAGCCCTCAGAGCCCTTGCAAAGGTCAGACCGATTTCAGGGTTTACCTGCACCTGATTGATTCCGTAGAGGTTGTACTCAACCGGGTCTTCAACGGTCATTATGTTGACTTCAGGCTTATTAACTGTAAGGAGAGAAGAGTAAAGAGTTGTTGTTTTACCTGAACCTGTAGGGCCTGTAACGAGAACCATTCCGTATGGCGAGTGGATAGCTTTAAGGAGCAGGTTGTATTCCCTCTCTTCAAGGCCGAGTTCTGAAAGGTCAAGCTTGAGAGCTCCCTTATCCAAAATCCTGAGAACGACTTTTTCACCGTAAATCGTTGGAACAGTTGAAACCCTGAAGTCTATCTGCCTTCCCTTAAAAGTGGCCTTCATACGGCCGTCCTGGGGGAGTCTCTTCTCGGCAATGTCAAGGCCACTTAAAACCTTTATACGGGCTACTACCGCATCTTTTATGTCGGGGGAATACTTGGCAACGATCCTTAAAACGCCGTCTACACGGTAGCGAACGCGGAGCTCCTTTTCAAACGGCTCTATATGGATATCACTGGCCCCCTTTTGAAGAGCTTCAAGAATTATGGCGTTAACCAGTTTAACTATCGGAGCCTGGGATGCGAGGCTCTTAAGGTCGTCAAGAGTAATTACCTGCGAAGATGGGGCAATCGTCTCTAAACCCTCGGCCTCTGAGGCAACTTTCTCCTTCTCAAGTTCAGACTTTAACCGAGAGAAGAACTCTTCCTCTGCCTTTCCATACACCTCAATAAGCTTTTCCCGTATTCTGAAGGAGAGAGCAACGTAAGGCTGAACTTTAAAACCTGTGGTAAACCTTATCCTCTCTCTTATCTGAATGTCTGAAGGGTCGGCCATTGCAAGCTTTAAAACGGGTCCCTTCTTATCAAAGGGAAGAACCAGAAACTTCTCAGCAGTTACTCTTGGAACAATCTTAACGATGTCTGGAGGTATCTCTATTTTCCTCAAATCCACAGCGGGGAAGTTATAGAACTCGGAAAGGAGAGAGAGAAGTTTTTCCTCTGTGACGACCTTTTTCTCTATCAGTGTCTTTTCCCAATCAGGACCTTCAAGGAGCTGGGGAAGAATCCCCAGCCTCTCAGATATAAACTCCTTAAGTTTTGCCTCATCGGCCTTCTGCATTATTTCTATTAACCTCCTTTAACGGCAGCTGCCAGCTTGTGAAGGAGCTCCGCCGGGCTCTTAATCGGGAATTCTATCCTATCAACAAGCTCTTCAGCTGGAAGATCTTTAACCTTAATTCCTTTAAGCCTTTCTTTGAGCTCCTCTTTCTTGGATTCATCAACGGGGAAGTCCATTCCCTTAATGGCTTTAAGAACGTAAACCGGCCACACAAGTCCAATGTCCGGGCAGGTTGCAGCCGGCTGTCCCGACTCTGCAGCCTCCATAGGCCTCTTTATGTACTCCTCACACAGATACGCAACGAAGGAGACGTAATCGTTACCCTTCTTAACTTCCTCGTAAGCCTTCTTGGCAAGACCGCCGGCAGTATGAACCTTCACCTCTCCACTCTCAAGTTCACCTTTTAGCTTCATCATAACCAGTTCAGGATCGGCAGATAGCATGTTTCTTACAGTCTGTTTTGTAAGTCCTAAAAATTCAGCAATCTCGTCATCCGTCTTCATCGCCTCATATTTGAGGACAACCGCGTAAGAGGCCTCCATAAGGCTTGGAACCCAGGTTAAGTTGCGGTACTCAAAGAGAGCTCTCGGACCACCTATCAGCTCTATGGCTTTAAGGAAAACCCTTAAAGCGAGAGCATCGTAATCTACCTCTTTTGGTTGAACCTCTATTACCATCACTCCCTCCTTAAAAGAGTTTTTCACATTTTTTAAATTATATTCTGTCTAACAGAAATTGTTAGAATTTGCCAAATCATTTGGGGAAAGGATGAAAAGGAGAGAACTTCTCAAAACGTTCTTGTTTGGAGGCCTATTTGATCTTGTCGGTCGGGAAGCTGAAGCAAGCAAACATCCGATTATACTGAGAGTACGCTACTCCTCAACCGAAGAGAGAACGAGAATCGTCCTTGACTGTACCTCTACAGTTCTTAGGAGGTCCATAAGGGAAAAAGTAAAGGGCAAAATCGTCTGGTTAGACTTCCACGGCGTTGGAGCCGTAAGACGGATAAAGAAACAACTCAAGAGCCCTTTGGTTAAAGAGGTAGAAGTTCTTCCCATCACCTCAAGAAGAACAAAGGTTAAACTGGTGCTGAGAGAACCTCACAGATTCAGGATATTCGGACTGAAAAGCTGCGGCAGAAGACCCTTCAGAATTGTAATAGATGTTTTTCCTGAGTTCATCACAACTGAATGTGAAATAAGGAGAGCTCCCCAGAGAGTTGTCGTTATTGATCCGGGACACGGTGGAAAAGACCCGGGAGCTGTATGGCCTGTCCGTTCAAGACACCCTAAAATTGAGGAGAAGTGGATAACTCTTTCCATAGGACTGAAGGTTAGAAAATACCTGAAAAGGAATCCGGACATAAAAGTCGTAATGACAAGAACAAGAGACGTTTACGTTCCGCTCCTTAAAAGGGCAGAAATTGCGGCTAAATCGTGTGCAGATGCCTTTGTAAGCATTCACGCAGATTCTATGCCAAGGTATCCCCAGTGGAGCGGTGTTACGGTATTTAAGGCTTCACCTAGGCTTTTTGCTAAGGCTGAACACACAGCAAAGGCTGTAGCAAAAGGAATTAGGTTGTGTAACGACGTTATGTGCTGGAGTATAAGTCCGCTACTCATAAACCTTGCAACTACCGTAACGTTTGCAGAGAGCTCCAAACTGGCAGAGGCAATAGTTCGGAGCCTGAAGGCACACGTCAACGACGACTTGATAAACGGTATAAAAGATATGCAGAGGAATATTTTGGTTCTTAAAACTCCGGGAAGGCCGGCTGTTTTAATAGAGAGCGGTTTTATAACAAACCCCCTGGATAGGGAAAGACTCGTTAAAGACTGGTATCAAGAAGAGATAGCCAGAGGAATTGCTCAGGGGATTGAACGATACATACAGTCTCTCAACACAGTTGCAATGGTAGAGGAGTGATATGGCGGTTTTTCACTTTAAGGGGAAGAGTTTGAAAGGGGAGCTCCGAACTCCCAGTGACAAGTCAATTTCCCACAGGGCAGTGATGCTGGCCAGTATAAACCAGGGAGAGGTTGTTGTAAGGGAGTTTTTAAGGTCTGAAGACTGTTTAAACACACTGAAGGCCTTTTTGGAGTTAGGAGCCGAAATTGACGACAGAGAAAGTGAGATAGTAATAAAGGGAAAAGGGAAACGCTCACTTAAAGAGCCCTTCAACGTTATAGACCTTGGGAACTCTGGAACTTCTATAAGGTTAATAAGCGGAATCCTCTCCGGCCAGCCCTTCTACTCCGTTTTAACGGGAGACCGGTACTTAAGGCGAAGGCCTATGGACAGGATTGCCATACCTCTAAGGGAGATGGGAGCTCTTATACTTGGAAGGGAAAACGGCAAATACCCACCCCTTACGGTTGTTGGAAGGGAGAAGCTGAAAGGGATTGACTACAAAAGCCCCAAAGCTTCTGCTCAGGTTAAGTCTGCGATTTTACTGGCAGGACTCTTTACAGACGAGCCGGTTTCTGTCACTGAACCTGCAAAGAGCAGAGACCACACAGAGAGGATGTTAAAGGCATTTGGAGCTGATGTTGAGGTTGAAGGTTTAACTGTGAGATTAGGGAGAAACAGAGAACTCAGCAGAGACCTTGAGATAACAGTTCCTGCAGACATCTCATCTGCAGCCTTCTTTATGGTTGGAGCGGCAATAACTCCGGGCTCAGAGGTTGTTCTAAAAGAAGTAATCCTTAACCCTACAAGAACGGGAATACTGAAAGTCTTTGACAGAATGGGAGTCAGATACGAAATATTCAACAAAAGGAAAACCTCTGGAGAGGAAGTTGGAGATATTGCCGTTTACTACTCTCCAGACCTTAGAGCTACTGAGATTAAGGGAGACGAAATTCCAACTCTAATTGATGAGCTTCCAGTTATAGCCCTCCTTGCAACTCAGGCTGAGGGGGAAACAGTTATAAAAGATGCAGCGGAGCTCCGGGTCAAAGAGAGTGACAGGATTAAATCAACCGTTGAGAACTTGAAATCTATAGGGGCAGATGCAGAAGAGCTCTCCGATGGAATGGTAATAAGGGGAAAAGCCAAATTAAAGGGTGGAAAGGTTAAATCTTACGGAGACCACAGGATAGCAATGACCTTTACAGTAGCTTCCTTAATAACAGAAAACCCCGTTGAAATTGATGATACAGAATGCGTTTCAACCTCTTACCCGGGTTTCTTCAAAGACCTTGAAAGGCTCTTAACTTGAGGGTTGACAGGAACGTTCTCCTGTTAGGACTTGTAAGTTTTATAAACGACGTATCAAGTGAGCTCATCTCTGCCGTTCTCCCCCTCTTTATCTCTCAGCTTGGAGGGGGGAGGAGTTGCCCTTGGTATGGTAAGCGGTCTGAGGGAGCTCCTCTCAAACCTCCTTAAACCCCTATCGGGCTACCTGTCAGACAGGTTTGAGAGGAAAAAGTTCCTGATAGTTTTGGGCTACCTCACTTCAGCTATCTTTAAGCTCCTGATAGGCTTTTCAAAAAACGTTGGCCAGGTAGTTCTCAGCTCAACGCTTGAAAGGGTTGGAAAAGGTTTAAGAACAGCGCCGAGGGACGCTCTCATCTCCCTCTCAAAGGGAAAGAGCGGGAAAAAGTTTGGAATCCACAGGAGTATGGACACGGCGGGAGCTCTCACAGGAGTTCTCCTTGCAAACCTTTTAATCTACACGGGCTTTTCAAACAGAACGGCTACACTCATCGGAGGAGCCATAGCTTTCCTTAGCCTTGTTCCGGTTCTACTTGTTAAGGAATCAAAAACAGACAGAGAGAACTGTGGAGAGAGAAAAGAAGCTGAGGAAAGACTCAGCAGAAATTTTTTGAAAACTCTATTAGTCTTAACCCTCTACTCAGCAGGAGCTCTCAACTTTATGTTCCTTATCTTCGTTGCAGGAAAAGAGACATCGGAGAAAACGGCACTGCTTCTCTACCTCCTCCTGAACGCCGCCTACCTCTTTACTTCTCTCCCTGCCGGGAAGTTATCGGACAGTTTGAGAAAGGAAAAAGTCCTCTCCACAGGATACTTCACCGCCGGGCTATCACTACTGCTCCTTTCTTTCCACAAAAGCATTCCGCTTTTAACTCTATCTTTCGTCTTATACGGAATTTCACTGGGAGTTTCAGATACAGTTCAGAGAGCTCTCATCGGAGAAATAACGGGAAAGACAAAGAGGGGAACGGCTTATGGCCTGTTTCACGGAGTAACAGGAGCGGGAGCTCTCGTAGGAAACCTTACGGCCGGCTTCCTCTGGAACTTATACGAAAACACTGCCTTCCTTCCATTTTCGCTTCTCTGTCTGACATCAGCAGTTCTTATAAAGAGAAGCTCTATTTAAAACATTGAAATTTTTAAAGTTCACTTAATCTATTGACTTGAACATCTATACATTGCTATATTCCAATCAGACGAGATTCTAAATCTCAAATTGAGAGGTGGAAGAATGGAGGAGAGAAAGATAGGAGTTGTCCTCTGCAGCTGCGGTGGACAGATAACAAAAAAGATAGACTTCTCCCAGCTGAAGTCTCTGGCCGAGGAGCTCCCCGGAGTTGTAGAGGTTGTAGAAACTCAGGACTTCTGCAAAAACCCTGAAAAGCAGATGGAACACCTGAAGGGAAAGATAGACGGCCTTATCTTCTGCGGCTGTTCAGAGAGGTCTTCGCTTCAGTTCAACGAAGATAGAATCCAGAAGCTCCTTGAAAACCTTGAAATTGACCCTGCAATGTTTGAAACGGTAAACCTGAGAGAACAGGGAGTAATGATCCACGACAACGTTGAAGCTCTCAACAGGAAAGCGAAAGATCAGCTTTTCATGGCCTACGAGAAGATAAAAACAAACGTTGAGGCGCTGAAAGAGAAGCTGAAAAAGAGAGTTCTCATTATCGGAGGAGGCGTTGCAGGGCAGTCGTGCGCCCAGACCTTTTCAGACCTCGGTATAGAAACCGTCCTCGTTGAGGAAAAACCCTATTTAGGAGGGTTCGCAGCTTCCGTTCCAGTTTTATGGCAGTCTGAAAGCTACCCATCAGGTTGCACAAGCCAGTGTGTAATTCCCGTTGTTGGAAGGGAGACCCTTTTAAGGGACAAAATCAAGCTGATGGTCAACTCAACAGTAGAGGGAGTTGAAAAAGAGAAAGGAACTTTCAGGGTAAAGATAAGGCAGAGAGCTCTAAAAGTTGACCCTTCAAAGTGTGTTGCCTGCGGAGAGTGTGAAAAGGTCTGCCCCGTTGAAGTTCCTAATGAATTTAACTTAGGAAAAACAAAGAGAAAGGCCATCTACAAACCGTTCCCCCTCGCAATTCCAGATACCTACACAATAGATGTGGAGAACTGCACCCTTTGTGGAGAGTGTGAAAAAGTCTGCCCCACAAAGGCCATAGACCTTAATGCAGAAGACAGAGTAGTTGAAGAAGAATTCGGAGCTGTTGTTATAGCTACCGGCCTTAAAGGGGGAGACGTCTCAAAGTATAAAGAGCTCGGCTACGAATACCCAGAAGTTATTACGTTAACAGAGTATCAAAGATACAGGGCAAACAACTTCTTCGGAAAACCTCCAAAGGAGCTCTCCTTCGTTCTCTGTAAAAAGGACGAGGAGAAATATTGCTCAAGGCTTTGCTGCCTTGAAACCGTAAAAGCTGCGTTCCAGCTTGCAAACCAGATGCCGAACATGAAGATTAGGGTCTTCTATAAGAGTTTAAGAACAACCGGAAGGGCTTTTGAGGAGTTCAGACGGAGAGCAGAGAAAAAAGGAGTTGAGTTCATCCAGACCCCTATTGAGAGAATCAGAAAGAGGGAGGACGGAAAACTTGAAATAGAAACACCTAAAGGAACCTTTACCTCAGATCTTGCAGTTGTTGCAGACCCTCTGATACCGGCGCAGATAAGGGTCACGCAGATGTTTAACGCATTCACAGACGCCTACGGCTTCCCTCTTGAGTTCCAGCCAAGGGTTGTCAACCCACTTGAAAGTTTCGTAGAGAGGGTCTACGTAGTAGGAGCTGCAAAAGGCTTTAAGGACGTTCAGGAGAGTATAGAGTCTGCCCTCGGAGCAGCTCCAAAGATATACAGAGACCTTAAGGGAAGGAAGAAGAAATACTACGCTGAGATAGACCAGGAGAAGTGCTCAAGGTGTGAAACCTGCCTTATGTGCTGCCCCCACGGAGCCATCTCTATTAAAGAGGGAGAGAACGAGAACAGGGTTGAGATAGATCCCAACCTCTGCAGAGGTTGCGGACTCTGCTACGCAGCCTGCCCGTCTAAAGCCATAAGGTTCTCCAACCTTGAAGATGAGCAGATACTGAAGATGGCCGAAGTCGCCTTTAAGAACGCAAAACCGGGAGAGCCGAGAATACTGGCCTTCCTCTGCTACTGGTGTGCATACGGGGCTGCAGACCTTATGGGGCTTAACGGAGAAAAACTCCCTGAGAACTTCAGAAGCATAAGGATAAGGTGCTCAGCCTCTTTAAGCCTTGACGTTATCTCAGAAATTCTGGCCAGAGACCTTGCCGACGGAATCATCGTTGCAGGGTGCCCCGTTGACAACTGCCACCACGCCTGGGGTAACTACATGCAAGAAAGACGCATTGAGATGCTGAACGAAAGCCTTCAGCTCCTTGGGGTAACAGACAAGTTGGTTAAATGGGAGTATATAGGCGTTCCCCACTGGAAGAAGCTTGCCAACTCAATAAGGCAGATGAACAGGAAACTGAAGGAAATGAAGGAGGGCTGCTATGCAGAAGCTTAAAATGGCCTACTACTTAGGAGGCGGTTGTGCCGGGTGCGACACATCCCTACTTGACACGGCAAAGAGTTTAGTTGATTTCCTTGAAAACGTTGACCTAGTCTTTTTCGCTCCAACCCTCATAGACAGCAAATACAAAGACCTTGAGGATATACCCGACGGCTCAATAGACATCGGTTTCTTCACGGGAAACGTAAGGAACTCAGAGCACGAACACATAGCAAAGGTTATGAGAAGAAAGTGCAAAACTCTCATAGCCTTCGGCATCTGCGCAAGTTTAGGGGGAATTAAAGGACTGGTAAACCTCTTTAAGCACGACGAGATAGTTAAAAAGGCCTACGTTGAAACTATTACAACTGAAAACCCGGAACAGGTTACCCCTCAACCAGAATACGTTGTTGACGGGAAGTACCCGCTGGAGCTCCCCACCCTCAAACCTGCAAGGGCCTTAGACCAGGTAGTTGAAGTTGACTACTACGTAGGGGGATGCCCTCCCCACTACAACCACATTAAGTGGGTTCTTGAAAAGCTCCTTAAGAACGACCTTCCCCCCAGAGGAAGCTGGCTCACAATGGGAACTGCCGTATGTGACGTCTGCCCGAGAAACCCCATAAGACACGGAGGAGTAAAGAAAAAGCCCGGCAAAGTTAAGAGAATGTTAGAAAAACCACCTGAGGATATGTGCCTCCTTGAAGCGGGATACCTCTGTTTAGGCCCTGTAACACAGGGAGACTGTGGAGCTGCATGTTTAAAGGCAAACTCACCCTGTAGAGGATGCGGCGGCCCCATTCCGGGAGTTACAGACTTTGCCGTTAAAGCCATAAGCACCGTGGCAACTACCCTTGCAGATAAGAGCCTCCTGAAGGAGATTCCAGACCCGGTTCGCCTCTTCTACAGGTACAGCCTTCCCAAGTCAAAACTTATAAAACCAAAACTTTAGGAGGCAGAAATGAAAAAACTTGTAATAGAACCGATTACAAGGCTTGAAGGCCACGGAAAGATAACCGTTTTCCTTGATGAGAAGGGAAAAGTTGACGAGGTCTTCTTCCAGGTTGTTGAGTTCATGGGATACGAGAAGATGGTTGAGGGAGTTCCTATAGAGGAAGTTCCAAGGATAGCCAGCACAATCTGTGGAGTGTGTAGAGCTGTCCACT
This sequence comes from Thermovibrio sp., assembly GCA_015490195.1. Taxonomy (GTDB): domain Bacteria; phylum Aquificota; class Aquificia; order Desulfurobacteriales; family Desulfurobacteriaceae; genus Balnearium. The sequence continues at coordinate 26,575 of WFYG01000039.1, read as the reverse complement.
TCATGGCCTCTCTAAAGGCAGGAGACCAGGTTTTCTCTGTTGAACCACCGCCGGTTGCAAAGAAGTTGAGGGAGCTCCTCCTCTCAGCCCACCACATAGAAGACCACACAGAGATACTCTACGCAATGGGACTCTCCGACTTCATCTGCGGCCCAACGGCTCCATCTGAAAAGAGGAACATCTTAGGAGTTACTGAAATTGTTGGAAAGGATTTCGTTAAAGACGTTCTCCAGAAACGGTTTTCTGCCGCAAGGATAGTTGAGATACTGGGAGGGAAAACGGCCCACCCGGCGGCATCCGTTCCCGGAGGCTGGTCTAAGAGCCTCTCTGAAGATGAAGTAAGGGAGATTCAAAAACTTGCAGACGACTGTTTAGAGCTTGGAAAACAGAGCGTAGAGCTCTTTAAAGAAGTTGTGGTCAAAAACCCTGAGTATTCAAAGCTCCTGAAAAACGAAAACTTCAACGTTGTAACAAACTACATGGGAACTGTTGATGAGAAGGGAAAAATCGCCTACTACGAAGGAACAAAGGTAATAATAGACCCTGAAGGAAACAGAATAGGAGAGTTTGAAGGGAAGGACTACCTGAACTACTTTGCAGAGAGAACAATTCCCTGGAGCTACGCAAAGTTCCCTTATCTGAAATCGGTAGGCTGGAAAGGGTTTGTTGACGGTAAAGGAACACCGTTCTGCAGCGTAGGACCACTTGCAAGGCTCAACGTATCAGAAGGGTACTCAACTCCTCTGGCACAGAAGGCCTACGAGGAGATGGTTGAGTTCTTCGGCGGAAAGCCTATCTACAACATCTTCGCCTACCACTGGGCAAGGGCAATTGAGATACTGAACCACGCCGAAATCGTAAAAGAACTCTCTCAAGACCCTGAAATTACAAATCCAAATACCTGCAACCCGGTTGGAGAGGTATCCGGAGAGGGAGTAGGAATCATTGAAGCCCCCAGAGGAACTCTCATACACCACTACTGGACAGACGAAAATGGAATGGTAACCGACGCAAACATGGTAGTTCCAACAACGTTCAACAACGGCTCTATTCAGATGGCCGTTAAAAAGGCAGCCAAGTTCTTCCTGAACGATGGAAACTACGACGAATCAAAACTCAACCTTATAGAGATGGCACACAGACCATACGACCTCTGCCTTGCCTGTGCAACCCACGCATTCCCCGGGCACAACCCCTTTGAGCTCAACATCTACTCCCACGAAGGAAAGCTGATAAAGAGTATAAGGAACTTTTGATGCTCGTTGTAGGCCTGGGAAACCCTTACTTCTCAGACGATGGACTGGGATATAGAGCTGTGAGGGAGCTCTGCAGAGAGCTCCCTGCCATTCACCTCCTCTCCCCGGGAACCGACTTTTTAAGAGTTATTCTGGGAAAACGGAGAGTTGCCGTTATAGACGCAGTTAAAACGGGAGAGAAACCGGGAACCTTTTTGACTTTCAACCTGAAAGAGATAAAGAGCTACCCAAAAAGCTCCACCCACACCCTCTCAATTTCAGACTCCATTAGTTTAGGCTATATACTCTACCCGGAGGAGATGCCAGAGGAGTTACTTCTATTTGGAGTGGAGGCAAAAGATTTAACAACGTTTAAGAGGGAGCTCTCACCAGAAGTTGAAAAAGCCCTTCCCAAACTCTTAAGGGAAGTTAAAAATTTCATTAAAGGAGGAGAAGATGAGAGTTTTAGTTCCGGTAGATGAAAAGAGCAGGAACGCAAAGGTATACTCTGAGTTTGGCAAAGCTCCCTACTTTGCAGTTATTGAGAACGGAGAGGTAAGTTTCTACGAAAACCCCGGAGCCTCGGCAAAAGGAGGAGCAGGAGTTAAGGCAGCACAGTTTGCCGTTGACCTGAACGTTGACAGAGTTGTTGTGAAGAAGAACCCTGGACCAAACGCAACATCAGCCCTTGAGGTTGCAGGAGTAGGAATAGAAGTAAAGAACGTTGAGAAGTTAGAGGAACTCCTTTAGCCTCTCCGCAACTTCCCTTAAGGCCGCCGAGAATGGAGAGTCCGGATAGACCTCAACCGGCGGTCTTCCTGAAACAACGGCGTCAACAACAGACCTATCGTAAGGAATAAATCCGATAGTTTCCACCCCTCTGTTTTTTAAAACCCTCTCCACTTCAAGTGAAAATTCTCTATTTATGTCAAACTTATTGACAACAGCAACAGCTCTCAAATTAAAGTGTTCTACAAGTTTCAGGAGCCTTTCTGCATCTGAGAGGGAGGCTTTTGTAGGTTCAACAACAATTAAAACAAGGTCACTCCCGTTTACGCTGGCTATAACCGAACAGCCTATACCAGCAGCAGCGTCAACAACTGTAATATCTGAGGGAACTTCCCTTGCCATCTGTTTCGCCTTAAAGACCAGCTTTCCAGAATTGGGCCTTCCTGGAAGGAGCTCCCCAGTAAACAGAGGAAATCCAAAACAGGTCTTACCGAACTTCACATAACCGGGAACAGCAGGTTTAAAGGAGATTACACCGTCTTCTGGACAGACGATTGAACAGACGTTGCACCCTTCACAGAGAACCCCGTTGACCCTGAAGTATCCGTTTTCAGGGTAAATACACTCGTAAGGGCAGTTCTCTGCACAGACTCCGCATCCGGTACACTTTTCAGTGTCAATTACGGCAACCCTTTCACCGGGTAAAGGCTCTTTCCCTTCCCACTCCTCAACTCCGAGGAGTATCTCAAGGTTTGGAGTGTCCGCATCTGCATCAACGGCAACGAGTTTAAAGGTCCGGCTGAAAAGATAAGAGAGAGAAGCTGAAATTGAAGACTTACCAACTCCACCTTTACCGCTTGCAACAGTTATCTGCACCTTAAAACCTCCTCTATCCTCTCCTTAATCTGGAGGAAAACCTCTGCTTCCGGAACATCTTTCAAAACCACGGGAACCCCCTCAAAGTAGCTCTTCATAACCTCCTCGCTGTAGGGAACCTTGCCGATTATGGGAGCTCCGAACTCTTTAGAGAGCTCCTCAATCTGACTCTCGCTCCCTATTCCACTCTTGTTAACGACAATAACCGTTTTAACGTTGGCAAGGGAAGTTATCTCCAGAATTTTTTTCAAATCCCTTGCCCCAAAGGAGGTAGGCTCAGTTACCGCAACAACAAGGTCTGCACCTTCAACAGACTTATAAACGGCATTTCCGGCACCTGCCGCCGTATCAACTATCACGTCATCAAAACGGGAAAGGGCATAGCGCTTCGTCTCAAGAACAACTCTATAAGTCCTCTCCTCTCCTTCAATAAGGCTACCGCTAACAAGGTCAAAGCCGAAGGGCGTTTCAGCGTGGTAGATGTAACCTACCGTTTTAAAGCCTTCCTCTATGGCTCCAGAAACAGGACAGATTAAATAGCAGGCCCTACAGCCTGTACACAGATCTTCAATGAGAACCGGCCGACCTTCCCTGTTCATGATGATGGCACTGTCGTTACAGGCCTCTTTACAGAGACCACAACCGGTGCAGAGTTCGTAGTTGAAAACCGGCTTAAACTGATTAACGGGAATCCCTTCTTTAAGCTCTAACCCAAGGAGTATGTGGTCGTTGGGAGCTTCAACGTCAAGGTCAACAAGGGCAAAATTTTTAAAGAGAACGGCAAGGTTCGTTGAGATAGTTGATTTGCCGGTTCCTCCTTTACCACCGGAAACTGCTATCTTCATTAAACCTCCAGTCCAAGCTCTCTGAGAACGTCTCTAACTGTTCCTGAAGCACCTAAAACAACGTCAACTCCAAACTGGTTGAAAAAGAGCTGTGCCTTCTGTCCCATTCTTGAAGCAACGATTTTGTCAACTCCCCAGCTCTTGAGGAGCTCCGGCAGTGCCCCTTCTGCATGTTCAAGGAGAGGGTTCTCCCTTACTTCAACGGAAACTCCAGTTTCACCGATTTCAACAACGGCGAAATAGGGAGTTCTCCCAAAGTGTTCACAAACCGGAGAGTCAATTCCCCTGTTCTCCTCTACAGGTATCGCTATCCTCATCTCCACCTCCCCTTTAGCAGTTTAGAACAGAATTCGCTATTACTAACAATATAGTGTAAACATTTTTCTGCGCCACACTTGACACCGCACAAACCAGAGATTTAGATTTTAATCGGAACCTTAATTAGGAGGTGCTAACTATGGAAGTAATCCCGAAAAGAAAGTTCAAGTGTTTAGACTGCGGAGAGGAGTTTGAAGTTCCCTTTGGGAAGCCCCGCTGGATGGTAACCTGCCCTAAGTGCGGAAGCGAAAACGTTGTAAGGGTTGACGTTCCAGCAGGACAGGGCTGGGGATTCAGGAGAGGAGCTGGCGCAGGAGCAGGAGCCGGTAGAGGCTGGTTTGGATTTGGCCGTGGAGGCGGCTGGGGCCGTGGTAGAGGCTGGTTTGGTCGCGGACGCGGTAGAAGATTCTGCCGCTGGTGGTAATCGGGAGGGAGCTCCCCTCCCTTTAAACCGCTACAGGTTCGGTAACTTCTTTCCGTCTAAGGATTGCCTTCTCCGGAATCTCTACCTCTCTGTCAAACGAGATTACGGCCTGCTGGTTGGGATTTGCCGAATCTGAATCAACAGGCTTACCCTTCTTTAAAACTCTTATTCCCTGAACTTTCAGCCTTAAACACTCCGCAGAAGGAGTGAAGATTTCAACCTCATCGCCAACTCTAACTTTGTTCCTTACCTGCCAGAGGCCGTTTTTGAAAATTCCTAAGAACTTATAGTTTCTGATGTATGAGCTCGTCTCGTAGTGCTGGAGAACTTCGTTCCCTCCCTTTAAAAAGCCGAGGGTGTAAGGCCTGTGGCTCACCTTCTCAAGCTCTTCTAAAAGATGAGGAAGTTCTTTCCTGAAAGCCTCTCTATCGGAAAGTATTAAATCAACAGCCCTCCTGTAAACGCTTGTTGTAACGGCAACGTAGTAGGCAGACTTAACCCTACCCTCAATTTTCAGTGAATCAACACCGGCGTCTATCAGCTCATCAAGAACGGGCAGGGCACAGAGGTCTTTTGAGTTGAAGATGTAGGTTCCGCTTTCGTCTTCCTCTATCGGGTAAAACTCTCCCGGCCTTGTCTCCTCAACAACGTAGTACTTCCAGCGGCAGCTCTGTGAACAGGCTCCCTTGTTGCTCTCCCTGTGGGAGAGGTAGTTTGAAAGGAGACACCTTCCGGAGTAGGCCATACACATAGCACCGTGGACAAAGACCTCAAGCTCCATGTCGGGAACTCTCTCTTTAATCTCCCTGATTTCAGGAATAGAAAGCTCCCTTGCAAGAACAACCCTGCTCGCTCCCAAAGACTTATAAACCTCAACTGCCCTGTAGTTTGTTGTGTTGGCCTGGGTGCTGATGTGGACGTCAATTTCGGGAGCTCTCTCTTTAACCGTTTTAAGAACTCCCAAATCGGAAACGATAAAGGCATCGGGAGAGAGGGTTTTAACGGCGTCAACAAACTCCTCTACTGCCTTAAAGTCTGAGTTCCTTGCAAAAGCGTTAAGCGTTATGTAGACCTTAACACCCCTGCTGTGGGCGTAGTCAATCCCTTCTGCCATCTCATCTATGGTAAAGTTTCCGGCCTTTGCCCTCAGGTTAAAGAGCTTTCCGCCCAAGTAAACGGCATCTGCTCCAAAGTCAACGGCAAACTTCAGCTTCTCAAGGTTTCCGGCAGGCGAGAGAACTTCAGGTTTCCTCATAGTATCTCCTCTGCAAAAATTCACTGTTAAAATTTAGACTTAACAGACCTTATTGAGAACCTTTTTCAAAAAGAGGGCGTTTTGGAGTTAGCACTGCAGTTTTTAAAGGCTTTCTGGGAATTTACAAACTCAATAAGCCTCTACCTACTATTAGGCCTCTTCCTTGCCGGGCTACTCCACGAGATTTTCCCGGACGACTTTATAAAAAAACACCTTGGTGAGAAGAAACTCTCTTCGGTTTTCAAGGCTGTTCTCTTTGGGATTCCCCTGCCTCTCTGTTCCTGCAGCGTTATCCCGTTCATAAGCGCACTTAAGAAGAAGGGAGCAAACAGCGGAGCAGTTCTGGCGTTTACGATTGCAACTCCAATAACGGGAGTGGACTCAATTTTTGTCACCTACGGTGTTTTCGGCTGGCTCTTTACGGTTCTTAGAGTTGTAGCCTCAACAGTTATTGCAGTTGTCGCAGGAGTTGTAGGCCTTTTCACATTGAAATGGGAAGAAAAGGTTGAAACTTCCACCTGCGGGTGTTGCGGCTGTAGCTGTTCAGTTCCGGCAGAGGAGAAAGAAAAGAAGTTCTCACCCTGGGGAGCTCTCCGCTACGGCTTTAAGAACATCCTCTCAGACATTGCAAAACCTCTGCTGGTTGGTTTAATCGTTGGAGCTCTCATAACTGTTTTAGGTGAAAACTACCTGAAAACTGCCCTTTCAAGCTCTCTCTTTGGCTATACGGCAGCCCTATTAATTGCCGTTCCAATGTATGTCTGTGCAACCTCTTCCATTCCCATAGCGGCATCTCTCATTCTGGCGGGAGCTCCCCCGGGAGCGGCTTTCCTCTTCTTAACTGCAGGCCCTGCAACAAACGCCGTCTCAATTGGAGTTGTGAAGGAGGCTTTAGGGAAGAGAGCAACTATCGTTTACCTATTAACAGTTATTTTTGGAAGCCTTCTCTTTGGCCTTTTAATAGACTACACGTTCCATTACTTTAGCCTGAATCCGAGGAACTTCTTGAGGGTTGAGGAGTCAAGAGGAGTAGTCAGTACTATCTCCTCAATTATCCTCATCTCCGCCTGTATATATCACTTACTGAAAAGGAGAAATTAAACTGTGGAAGCTGATTATAAAGAGTTTGCCCTATTTAGCCTCTATCTTATCTCAAAAGTTTCTCTTTGCAGGAGTGAATTTTTTATCTTCAGAAATCCTGAAACTGATAAAGCTATAAAAGAGGCTGAAGAGTTCTTTAAGGAGAATAAGGTAGACAGGAAATACCAGGTCTTAATTCGGGCTTTCCTGACGGAGTGGGACAACTCGGAAGAGGAGATTTGCTACTTCATAGAGAGTCTCTACAGGGCAAGAAATTTTGAAGAGTTAGAAGAGCTCCTCTCTCAAAACCCTGAAATAAGAGATACTATCTACTCTTAAAAAGGAGGGGAGCTCCCGCTCCCTCTAAAAACTAATTTCCAAAACCTTTAACAACGTTTTTAACGGCGTTTATAGTCTCTTTAGCCTGGTTTACCTTCTCCTTGGCCTTCTGGACTTTTGAAGGTATCTCTTCAATCTTCACATTCTTAACGGCCTTTTTCATCTTCTCTACGGTAGAAGAGGCCTTATTTTCCGCCTCTTTCTTCTGCTCCTGAGCTTTTTGGACAGTCTCATTAGCAGCCTTCTGGGCACTTTCAGCTTTCTCTTTAGCAGCAGAAGTTCCGCTCTTTACAGCATTGTGAACAGCGTTTTTAACAGATGAAGCCGCATTACCCGTCGCTTTTTTAGCGGAGTGAGCTACAGAAGAGGCTTTGCCAGCAGCAGTTCCAGCACTTTCCTTAGCAGACTGAACAGTAGCTCCGGCCTTCTGGCCTACAGACTCAACTTTCTCCTGCATCTGACTTTTAATGTTTGAAGTCCCCTTCCGTCCTTCCTCTTTATTGAAGCAACCACTTAAGGTTACTCCAGAAACAGCAAAAGAGGTCAATGTAAGAACTGTAAGGAGTTTCCTCATCTTTTCCCCCTATAAAGTTTTGTTTTGAATTAATTGGAAAGTTTAGACCTTTAAGGGAGAAGTTTCTTTAATTTTTATTATTTCCGAAGGCCTAAAAGGAGAAGGGGGAGCTCCCTCCCCCCAAAAACGCAATTAGTCTTCAAGGGTTGAGAGGTCTCCCGGGTCAATACCGAGCTCTTTAGCCTTGAGAACCCTCCTCATAATCTTTCCGCTTCTTGTTTTTGGAAGCTTGTCAACAAACTCAATTTCAGATGGAACGGCAAGAGCTCCGAGTTCCATCTTAACGTGGTACTTAAGGTCATCAATCAATTTTTCAGAGGCCGAGTAACCCTCCTTAAGGATTACAAAAGCCTTGATGCTCTCTCCCTTAACCGGGTCTGGCTTACCGATAACGGCAGCCTCTGCAACTGCCGGGTGGGAAACGAGGGCTGATTCAACTTCCATCGTTCCAATCCTGTGGCCGGAAACGTTAATAACGTCGTCTGCACGGCCTAAAATCATTATGTAGCCGTCTTTATCTTTAACTGCAACGTCACCGGCCGTGTAGCAGTTGGGGATTGTGTTCCAGTACTGCTCGTACCTTTCAGGGTTCTTCCAGATTGTCCTCATCATGGAAGGCCACGGATACTTGATTACCAGGAATCCACCTTTGTCAACTTCAACTGGGTTTCCTTCCTTGTCAACAACGTCTGCAATAACGCCGGGAACGGGCTTTCCGGCTTTTCCGGGCTTCATGGGAAGGCCGTCAATGGTTGTAATCATTACGGCTCCTGTTTCTGTCTGCCACCAGGTATCAACTATCGGGCACCTCTCCTTACCGATTACCCTGTAGTACCAGAGCCACGCTTCAGGGTTTATGGGCTCACCAACGGAACCTAAAAGCCTTAAAGAAGAGAGGTCATACTTGTTTGGCCACTCCTCTCCTGCCCTCATGAACATCCTTATTGCTGTAGGAGCCGTGTAGAAGATGTTTACGCCGTACTTCTCAACTATCCTCCACCAGCGGCCGTAGTCGGGGTAGTTGGGAGCTCCCTCTGCAATCACCTGAGTGGCTCCGGCAACGAGAGGGCCGTAAACGATGTAGCTGTGGCCTGTAATCCATCCCGGGTCGGCAGTACACCAGTAGACGTCGTCGTCTTTCAGGTCAAAAACGGTCTTCATTGAGTAATAGGTTCCGACCATGTAACCACCGGTTGTATGGAGAACTCCTTTCGGTTTACCGGTTGAACCGGAGGTGTAGAGGATAAAGAGGGGATCTTCTGCGTCCATCACTTCAGGCTCACAGTAGTCTAAGTGGCCGTCCATAAACTCGTAGAAGTCAACCTCCTTCTCTCCTATAAGGTCAACCTTTGGCTCAAGCCTCCTTAAAACAACAACCTGCTCAACGAATGGCAGGTCTAATATGGCCTCATCAACAATTCTTTTAAGGGGAATAGCCCTTCCACGCCTTATTGTTACATCGGCGGTTATAACCATTTTTGCTTCTGCGTCCTCAATCCTGTGGCGAAGGGCGGAGGCGCTGAAACCTGCGTAAACAACAGAATGGATTGCTCCTATACGGGCACAGGCAAGCATTGCAACAACCTGTTCAACAACTAAGGGCATGTAGATAACTACCCTGTCTCCCTTTTTAATCCCGGCAGCTTTCAGGGCGTTGGCGAATTTATTAACGAGCCTGTAGAGCTCCCCGTAGGTAACAACCCTTTCGTTTCCAAGCTCATCTTCCCAGAAGAAGGCTACTTTGTTCCTCTTTCCGTTCTTAACGTGGCGGTCTAAGGCGTTAACGGTTATGTTCGTTTTTCCTCCAACGAACCACCTGGCGTAGGGGTAGTTCCACTCAAGGACTTTTTCCCACTTCTCGTACCAGAAGAGCTCCTCGGCAACCCCTGCCCAGAACTTTTCAGGGTCTTCTAAAAACCTTTTATACTCCGCTTCGTAGTCCTTTACGTTTGCCTGCTCAACAAACTCTTTTGGCGGTTCAATAACCAGCTCTTTCTTCAGCAGGTGGTCAAGCTTCTCTTCAGACATAACGGCCTCCCTCTATTTCATTCTTCTTCAATTTTAATAAAGGGAAGCCTTAAGTCGGTATAAGGAGTTTTCTCAGTTCTTTTATTCTGTCGCGGAGCTCCGCCGCCCTCTCAAACTCCCAGTTCTTTGCAGCTTCCTTCATCTCTTTCTCAAGGCGGGCTATCTCCTCAAGGAGCTCCTCTTCGCTCCGGGGAATCCTCTCAAACCCTCTCCTCTTTAACTTCTGGAAAGCCGTAAGACCAGCGTCTTCTAAAATAGAAGAGTCAAGCTCCCTCTTAACCGTTTGGGGCGTAATGCCGTGCTTCCTGTTGTACTCCTCCTGAATCTTCCTTCTCCTCTCCGTTTCCTTAATGGCCTTCTCCATAGATGGAGTGATTCTGTCTGCAAAGAGGATAACCTTGCCGTTAACGTTCCTTGCAGCCCTTCCCATCGTCTGAATGAGAGAGGTTGTTGACCTTAAAAAGCCCTCTTTATCTGCATCAAGGATTGCAACCAGCGAAACTTCCGGTAGGTCTAAACCTTCCCTCAAAAGGTTCACTCCAACAAGAACGTCAAACTCTCCGCTCCTGAGCCCTCTTATAATCTCAACCCTCTCAACGGAATCTATCTCTGAGTGGAGATACTTGGCCTTGATGCCCTTTTCTAATAGGTATTCTGTCAGCTCCTCGGCACTTCTCTTTGTAAGTGTTGTTACAAGAACCCTCTCGTTTCGGGAAATGACTTTCCTTATCTCGGAGATCAGGTAGTCTATCTGCCCCTCCGTTGGCCTTACTTCAACAAGGGGATCTAAGAGGCCCGTCGGCCGTATTATCTGCTCAACGACTCTTTCAGAAACGGAAAGCTCAAAGTCTCCGGGAGTTGCAGAGACGAAAATGGCCTGTGGAACTCTCTCTAAGAACTCCTCAAAGTTTAAGGGGCGGTTGTCGTAGGCAGAGGGGAGCCTGAAGCCGTGTTCAATCAGGTTGAACTTCCTCGCCCTATCTCCTCTCCACATGGCCTTAATCTGGGGAATCGTTACGTGGGACTCGTCAATGATTACTAAGAAGTCTTCCGGGAAGTAGTCTAAGAGGGTGTAGGGAGGCTCTCCAGGCTTTCTCCCATCTAAGTGGCGGGAATAGTTTTCAATTCCTTTACAGTGGCCGATTTCTAAAAGGAGCTCCATATCGTAACGGGTTCTCTGCTCAATTCTCCTGGCCTCAAGTTCCTTCCCTTCCCGCAGGAAGTAGTCAATCCTCTCCTCAAGCTCTCTCTCTATTGACTGAACTGCCTCTAAAATCCGGGAGTAGGGGGTTGCGTAGTGGGATGCGGGGTAAACTGTGTATGAGTCAAACTCCCTTAAAACCTTCTGGTTGAAGTAGTCAAGCATAACGATTGAGTCAACCTCATCCCCGAAGAGCTCCACCCTTATGAAGTGATCTTCCTGGTCTGCCGGGTAGATGTCAATAACGTCTCCACGAACCTTAAAAATTCCAGGCTTAACGTCGTATTCGCTCCTTTCATACCCAAGGGTTACAAGCTTCCTTATTACCTCGTCCCTCTCAATCTCCTCTCCAACCTCAAACCTTAAAGAGAGGTTCCTGTAGTGTTCCGGCGAGCCCAGACCGTAGATGCAGGAAACTGATGCAACAACTATTGTGTCCGGCCTTGTTAAGAGGGAGACCGTTGCAGAGTGGCGCATCCTGTCTATTACCGGATTTATTGAGCAGTCCTTTTCAATGTAGAGGTCTCGGCTTGGTATGTAGGCTTCCGGCTGGTAGTAGTCGTAGTAGCTTATGAAGTACTCAACGGCGTTGTTTGGAAAGAAGTTCTTAAGCTCGTGGTAGAGCTGTGCTGCAAGGACTTTGTTGTGGGAGATAACCAAAGTGGGTTTCTGAACCTCCTCTATAACCTTTGCAATTGTATAGGTTTTACCGCTTCCCGTTATTCCTAAAAGGGTCTGATACTTTAAGCCCTTTTTTATCCCTTCCGAGAGTTCCCTTATGGCCTTCGGCTGGTCTCCTCGGGGCTGGAACTCTGAAACAACTTTAAACTTTCTCAACCTGTCTACCTCTAAACTCTTTCTGGCAAAGTTATAAGATTAAACCCTGCAGAAAACCCATCAAGGGGAGAAAGATGGTAAAAAAAACCCTGATTGCACTCCTTCTAACAACATCTACAGCACTGGCATCAGACATCTCTTTGGGAGTTAAGCTCTACAGAGACGGCCTCTACTCTCTGGCGGCAAAGACGTTCAGGGAGAACCTAAAAAGCCTTAACGGGGAAAACTTCAAGAAAGTTTACAGGTTTGCATATTTATCGTTTCTGAAGGCTAAAGACTACAAAGGTTTGGAGCAGTTTGTTAACTTCTGGGAGAAGAACTACCCGGAGTTTCACAGAGGGGAGCTCCTCGCCCTTCAGACCCTTTTGGCACTGAAAAAGGGCATTCCAATTGACAAAGCATTTCCCCTTCAGGAGCTTAAATCACTTCCAATAAACGAGAAAATCGGATTCTTCTACGCCCTCTCAAAGGGGGAGCTCTCCCCTGAAGAGACCTACTACGTCATAAAAACGGCAGCGAAAGACCTTGAACTGAAAGGAGCTATAAAAGACAGCGGTTTCCTGAAAACTGCCCTTAAAAAGGCAACAGAAAGCAACAACTACCAGCTGATAGACCTGATTTTTGACACCTACGGCAGGTGGTTCAAGACGCCCGAAGAGACAATTCAGTTCATAAGGTATTTAGAGAGGAAAAAGCAGTTTCAGGACGCCGTTGTAGAGGCTGAGAGGCTCTACAGGAAACATCCGAGCCAGAAGACGAAGTTAGAGCTTGCAAGGGCTTACTACCTTGCCGGACAGTTCAAAAAGGCTGAAAAACTCCTCAAAAACCCTCAGACAACAGAGGAAAAATACCTCCTGGCCTGGACTCTCTACAAACTGGGAAAACCGAAAGAGATTCCTCAGGTTATAGGGCTAAACGTCTCAAAGCCTGCAGAACCTGAAAAGCTGAAAGCCCTTGAGGACTTCTACAGCGGTAAGTTTGACTTTGAGAAACTCCAGAAATTCTACCCGGAGCTCTACGTAAAAGCCCTAATCTTCTCCTTCTCTCAGGACGTTCCGGAAAAAGAGATAGGCTCACCCCACGACCTTGGATACCTCTACTACGAGAGGGGGCTCTACAACAGGGCTCAGAAAGAACTTGAGAAGGCCATCCAGAACCCGACAGATAAGCTCACAACAGCAAGAACCCTATACCTTTTGGGAAAATTAGGAACCCTGAACCTTCAGGTTGGAAACGTTGTCTACAACCAGCTGATGGGAAGCTACCAGGACACTCCGTACTACAGAGCCTCGCTAATTTCAGCCGCACGGGTTTACCTCTATTCAGGAAACCCGACTCTGGCGCTTAAGATGCTTCAGTACGCCTACAGCGAGGGAAAGAGGGGAAGTGAAACGCTAAAGCTCATAGGGAGAGCCTACTTTAACAGGGAAGAGTTCAAAAAAGCGGCACAGGTGCTAAAAAAGGTTAAGGACGGAGAGAGCAAAACGCTCCTTGCCTACAGCCTCTATCAAACGGGAGATAAAAAGAGAAGCTTTGAGGTTCTGAAGGAGGAGCTCCGCCAGAATGGACTGTTTCCCGAAGTTAACGGCGGAAGAGCCGTAGTCCTTGCAGAGGAGCTGGGAAGGGTTGACGACCTGAAAAAACTCCCCCTTAAATCGCCAACAGTTGAAGCTATGGCGGCGATTGTTTCAGGTAACACAAAACTTGCAGAAAAGCTCTTTATGAAGGCTCCACAGAGGGAGAAACTAGCCCTTGCCCTTTTCCTCTCAAAGTTCTACGAGAAGAAAAACCCACAGAAGGCTATGTTCTACCTGACAGAACTCTTCAACCTTGCCCCAGACGAAGCAACTTCCAGCTTCGCAAAACAGTATATTAACTACCTGGCCTACAGAAGCGGAAACTTTGAGCCCCTTCTATTTAACGATCCCTACTTCATAGCCTACAACCCGGAAAATACGAGCACAGACACTGCAACTCTCGTTGCAAAGGCTGAAGACTACATGTCGCAGGGAGAGCTTGGGAAAGCCTACGGCCTCTTAAGGCTTGCCCTCCAGAGAACAACCCAGCCGGAGCTCAAGAACAGAATTGCAGAGAAGCTGGTTGAGATAGACCTTAAGCAGAAGAATTACTCAAGAGCTCTAAAGGACTCAATGCTGGCAACAGATGAAAACGTCAGGAACTTCCTCCTATTTAAAACCTACCTCTCAATGGGAAGGTTAGTTGATGCCTACACGGCGGCACAGAACGTTAAGGACGTAAACAGAATTCCGGAAAAAGAGAGGGGATACTTCCTTGCTAAGCTGGCACACTACTACAAGCTCACGGGGAAAAAGGAGAAGGCTTTAGAACTAACAGAAAGGCTTGTGAAGAGCGGGGAGCTCCCCTCCGCAAACTACGACGACCTTGTAAGCCTTGGGATACTTGCCCAAGAACAGGGAAGACTCCAGCTTGCTCAGAAACTTATAAACGAAGCGATAAAGAAAGCTAGGACGAAAGAGCAGAAGGCAGAATCCCTCTTCTGGAAAGCGGCAATAGAAGCTCAGGAAGGAAAAACAGACAACGCCATAATAGACTACCTGAAGATACCCTACGAGATAGGAATTGAGCCGTGGAGCTCCACAGCCCTCTATAGAGCTGCACAGCTATTTGAGGAAAAGGGAGATTTAAAACAGGCACTCAAGCTCTACAGGAAGGTTGCAAAGATGAAGAGAGGAACGAAAGAGGGAGAAGTGGCCGCAGAAAAGGTAAAATCTCTCCTGCAAAGATTGAAGAAGGAGGAATGATGGCCAAAAAACACCGCTTCCTTAAGCTCTTAGCAGACAGAATCGTCAACAACCTCCTTGAGAGGGAACTTGTTATAGCAGACAACCCCGAGGAGTTCAGGGAAAAGGTCTATCAGATACTCTACGAAGACCACAAAACAGAGAAGGAGCTTGAGGAAGAGGCTGAAAGGATAATTCAGGAGAACAGCGAGGAAGTTCTCTACAGGGGAGTATCGCTCCACAAGGCGAGGAAACTTATAAAGGAGAAACTGGCAAAGGAGAAGGGAATTCCAGTTATAGGAAGCCCCCTTTCACGAGATAAGGCCAACTACCTTGCAGGGAAGATACTGAAACTAATACTAACAGACGAAAACCTTGACTACACAGAAGAGAGAGGAGTTATAAGAGGAGCAATAGTCAAATCCTTTGAGGAAATTGCAAAGCTGAGAAGGGAAATTGACGAGAGCATCAGAGAGAAGATAGCCTCCCACTCAAGGCCAATTTACGAAGGAACCCCTGAGTGGTATGCACTCTACAGGCGCTACTACAACGAGGAACTTATAGAGAGGGGACTGGTTGAGCCGGAGTCTGAATCTGAAGTGTAGGCTGTGGCCTCTCCTTCTCATGTGGGCTGCCATCGTTCCCTGGTTTCTCTACAGCTACTTCTTAGGAGAAAACTCCGTTAGGGAGCTTCACCAGCTAAAAGAGACAGAGAAGAGGCTGAAAAAGGAAGTCAGCTACTGGGAACTCCAGAACGAAATACTGAAGGAGAAGCTAACAGCCCTTAAAGAGAACAGCAGTTTTTACTACGAGAAGCTGGCCAGGGAGATGCTGGTAAAGGGAAAGAAGGGAGAAGAGGTCATACTGTTTGTTAAGTGAAAAGCTCAAAGAGTTCTTCAAAGAACACGGGAGCTGGCAGGAGCCATTCAGAGATTACCTCTTCTTTGGAAAGTTTACGGTTAAAACAGTCCACGAAACTCTATTTTTGAAAGACTACGAAATCGTCTCAAACTTCTACGTCCTCGGGAAAGAGGTTAAAAACCAACAGGAAGCTGAAAAATCCTTTAAAAATTCCATGAAAGACTCAGAGAAACTACTGGAAATTCCGCCAGACCACTACCTCTCATCTTTTGCCCTGATTCTGTTTCCAGAAGAGGAAATTAACGTTTCAACTTTCTTCAAAAGGAAGTTTCTCTGGTTCGGGCTAAGGGGAAAAGTTGTAAATTTCGGCTGTAGCCTGTCAAAAAACGGGCTAAACTTTCCAAAAAGGACGGAAAAAGAAAGCTTAGAGTTTATAAAGTTCCTGAAATCTACTTTAAAGCCTCCAGAGGATTAAATCCTTAAACTTCTCCCTGTCGTAAATGCCCTTAACATCTAACACTATCGGCTTTGTTCTACAGATTGAGGAGAAAAACTCAGGGGAAAGCCCTTTAAATTCATCGTGCTTCACTGCAACGATTACGGCGTCGTAGGGAGCTCCCTCCTCAGGCCTTTCCAAAAGCTCTATTCCGTACTCCCTCTTAACCTCCTCCCTGTCTGCAACGGGGTCGTAAACAGAAGGCTTAACACCAAAAGAGAGAAGCTCCTCGTATATATCTATAACCCGTGAGTTTCTCACGTCTGGAATGTTCTCCTTAAAGGTTATCCCCATAATGAGGACTTTAGCTCCAAGTATCTGCTTCCCCTCCTTAATCATCAGCTTAACAGCACTCTCTGCAACAAACTTACCCATTGAGTCGTTTATTCTACGGCCGGCCAGAATAACCTCAGGATGGTAGCCAACCTCTTGGGCTTTAAAAGTCAGGTAGTAAGGGTCAACCCCTATACAGTGGCCGCCAACAAGCCCCGGCTCAAACTTCAAAAAGTTCCACTTGGTTCCCGCCGCCTCAAGAACGTCTCTGGTGTCAATTCCGAGCCTGTGGAAGATAAGAGCTAACTCGTTCATAAGAGCAATGTTTAAGTCTCTTTGTGTGTTCTCAATAACCTTTGCGGCCTCTGCAGTCTTTATATTTGGAGCAACGTGAATCCCTGCGGTTATCACAGAGCCGTAGATGTTTTTAAGGAGCTCCGCCACCTCCGGCGTATCCCCTGAAACAACCTTGACGATTCTGTCTATAGTGTGCTTCTTGTCTCCAGGGTTAACTCTCTCGGGTGAGTAGCCAACGTGAAATCCCTCTTTCCACTTTAAGCCGCTCTCAGTTTCTAAAATTGGAACGCAGACCTCCTCAGTCACCCCCGGGTAAACTGTAGATTCATAGACAACAACGCTCCCCTCAGACAGGTTCCTCCCAACGGTTCTTGTTGCAGCCTTTAAAGGTCTTAAGTCGGGAATTTTGTGCCGGTCTATAGGAGTTGGAACGGTAACGATTATGAGGCGGCACCTGCGGAGCTCTCTCTCGTCGGTAGTAAAACGAGATGTTGTTTTAAGGAGCTCCTCTCTCTCAACCTCACCCGTCCTGTCAAAACCCTCTTTGAGCTCCTTTATCCTTTTTTCGCTTATGTCAAAACCCACAACAGAGAACTTCTTAGCGAGTAAAACCGCCAAAGGAAGCCCTACGTATCCAAGCCCTACAACTCCAATTTTCTCTCTTCCTGAAACAAAGTCTCCAAAAGAAGGAACTTTAGCCATCTAGAATCTCCCTGTAGAGTTTTAGAGTCTCCTCAGCTACCTGTTTTATATCAAACTTCCTGGCTGTTTTCCCGGCTTCCTTCTTTAAGCTCTCGTTCCCGATGTTATCAACGGCAAGCAGCATTCCCTCCACGAGGGACTCAACGCTTCCCGGAGTAACGGCTATTCCGTTTTCCATATGTTTCAGATAACTTCTAATTCCTCCAACGTAAGAGGCAACGACAACCTTCTCCATGGCCATAGCCTGAAGCAGAGAACCGGCTATTCCCTCATTCAGGGAAGGGAAAAGAAAAACGTCCGTAGCCTTTAAGATCTGGGGGATGTCTCTTCTAAACCCTAAGGGTATTATCCTTCCTTCAAGTCCCAGCTCCCTTATCTTCAACCTCAAAGCTTCTGAATCTGTATCCCTGCCAACGAGGATAAGGTAGGCATTTTCCAATCCCGTAACGGAGAGAAACTCTTTAAAGGCAGGAAGCAGTACGTGGTGACCTTTAACTTCTGAAAAGTTGCCAACATTCGTAAAGAGAAGAGCATCTCCGTCAAGCCCCAACTCCTCACGGAGGGAACTCTCCACTGCAGGGGAAAATCTGTCAAGCTCCACACCGGAGGGGATATAACGAACCTTTCTCCCTATGAACGGAACGGAGCGGAGCTCCCTATAAATCCCCGGCGAAACGGCAACGATTCTATCTGTAAATAGGTTGTACTTCGTAAGAAGGGAAACCTTTGAAATAGGATAAGGCACTCTCCTGGTATAGACAAGTGCAGGTCTTTTAGAGGTAAAGAACAGCGAAGACCAGACAAACCAGTGAGCTTTTGAGATGTGGGTATTTACAACGTCGTACTCAGAGAGGATTTGAGAAAGTTCTTTAGCTTCCGACAAGCTAAACTTTCTGGTGTTTGGAAAGTAACGTACTCCTATTCCAAGCTCTTTCGCCCGCCTTTCAAGCTCCGTTTCCTTAAAACAGAGAATATCTGCTTTAATACCCAAAAAGTTCATATACTTTGCAAGGAGCAGACACTGTTCAGTTCCTCCGCTCCAGCCTCTTGCTGTTGTTACCTGAAGAACCTTCATAATCTCTCCAGTAAAATTTCAGCTGGTAAAGTTAAATTCTAAGGAGAAAAAATGAAAGTTCTCATCATCCAGATAAGGCAGCTCGGAGACGTTCTCCTCTCCTCTCCCATGGCTAGAGCTCTCAAAGAACACCTTAAAGAGTGTGAAGTTCACTTTCTGACCTCTTCTATCGGTAGCGAAATAATAGGAGGGAACCCCTACATAGACAGAATCGTCCAGCTGAAAGAAGGAGTTAGAAAAGAGATAAAAACCCTGATTCAGATAAGGAGAGAGAAATACGATGCAGTAATTGATATCCAGAGGACGGGGAGATCTCAGCGGTTGACTTTTCTATCGGGAGCTCCCATCAGAGCAGCTTTTAGAAAAACTGGAAGAAACTTCTTTTACAACAGGGTTATAGAGTGGGAAAATAGAGGTTACACCGTATGGGAAAGATTAAAGCTCCTTGAAGCTATTAATCTCAAAGTTCAGAACTATAAGAGTTTTCTTCCTGAATTCTTCAACTACCAAAAAGTTACGGGATTATGTCTTCCTGAAAAGTATTTTACTGTAGTACCCACGGCCAGAAAGAGAAGGAAAATGTGGCCAGAAGAGAATTTCTCAGAATTAATAGAGAAAATTTACAGAGAACTGAAAATTCCAGCAGTTCTACTCTACGGAAAAGGTGAAAGAGAAACCGTAGAGAAAGTTGCCTCCAAAGTAAAAGAGGCTGTAATCTTTCCAGAAACCCCACTCAAAATAGGAGAATCAGCGTCTGTCATAAAAAACAGTAGCTTCTTTATAGGACTGAACTCCTTCGCCTCTCATCTTTCAGTTGCTTCAGGAACGAAAACAGTTGTAATTGACAAAAGACACTCAGGATGGTTCCCTCCAATTGAAACAGTCAGAGAAGTTCACGGCAACGGCGAATTTCCAGAAGTTGAAAAGGTCTTAAAAGCAGTTCTAAGTTTCGCCCAGTGAGAACTGAAGGTCAACGAGCCTTCTGTAGTCGGGAAGTTTCTCGTAGAGCTCCCTATGACTCCCCCTTCCAACGAGCCTTCCATCCTTCATAAAGAGGATCTCATCGCTGTTTAGAACGGTTGAAAGCCTGTGAGCAACGGTTATCTGTATTCTATCTTTGAACCTCTCATCTATCGCCTGCTGAATAGCCTTCTCCGTTTCCGAGTCAAGGGCACTTGTCGCCTCGTCAAGGATTAGAACGTCCGGGTTTTTCAAAATAACCCTCGCAATGGCTATTCTCTGTCTCTGACCACCAGAAAGCTGAACGCCCCCTTCCCCTATTACCGTATCGTAACCTTGTGGAAGAGACAGTATAAAATCGTGGATACAGGCAGCCTTTGCTGCATCAACTATCTCCTCCATTGTAGCATCGGGTTTACCTATGGCGATGTTCTCCCTTATTGTTCCCCTGAAGAGAATGATCTCCTGAGAGACAAAACCTATCTTTAGCCGATAGGGAATGAGTTTCAGCTTTTTGTAATCAATCTCGTTAACAAAAACCGTCCCCTCCGTTGGATCGTAGAACCTAGGAATCAGGTTAACAAAGGTTGTTTTACCACTCCCCGACTTACCCACTACTGCGTACTTCCTTCCCCTCAGGAACTTACAGTTTATAGAGTCAAGAACTTTCTTGTCTGAACCAGGATAGGAAAAAGAGACGTTTGAAAACTCTATCTCCTCTATGGGCTCCCTTACCTCAAGGAAGCCGTCTTTAACAGCGTACTCGTCGGGGAGCTCCAGCACCTTCTTAATCCTCTCTGCAACAGCAACCGACTGCTGTATTCTGTTGTAGTTCTGTCCCAGCTTCCTTATAGGCTCGTAGGCCATTATCAGAGCAATGATGAAGGAAAAGAAAGCTCCGGGTGTTGTCTCACCGTTTAAAACCCTCTGACCTCCGTAAAAGATGAGAAAACCGACAAGGAGAGCTCCCGTAAGCTCAACGACAGGCGGGTAGATACCCTCTACCAGCTTAATTTTCATAAATTCCCTAACGTAGCGCATGTTATCCCTTGAAAAGATCTCAGAAAAATGCCTTTCAAGTCCAAAGAGCTTAATCTCCCTGATGTTCTTCACGGCGTCAAAGAGGTGGCCGGTTATTACAGCGAGCCTATCCTGCATTCTATCTGTGTAACGCTTAATCCTCTTTCCTATTCTGGAGATGATATAACCAACCAGCGGAAGACCTAAAAAACCTATAACTGCCAGCTTAAAGTCCTGGTAGAAAACAACACCTATAAGACCTGCAGCAGTTAAAAGGTTCCTTATAAACGTTGCAACCTGGCGGCTCGTAAAGTCCTGAAGTAGAGAAGTATCGTTGATAACCCTTGAGACAAAAGTTCCCGGAGGTTCCTTCAGAAAGTTCTCAAGTGGAAGGGAAATTATCTTTGTATAGAGTTCCTCCCTCAAAAAGGCTATAACTCTCTGCCCTATGTAGGCCATTGAGTAGTAGTTAATAAAGAAGACAATTCCTTTAAAGAAAACGAGAAGAACCAGAATAACAGGAACAAGCTTAACCATATGGGCGTTTTTTTCTACAAAAACGGAGTTAACAACAACCTTTACGAAATAAGCAAGGTAAGAAGTAACAGCAGCGTTAAGAATAAGAGTTACAAAAGCAATCAGAACAAGAAGTTTCAGCTGCCTCAGGTACCTAAACAACCAAAAAGGAAAACTTCTCACAACTGCCCCAGGTAAAGAAGAAGTACTAATAACTTAACAGCACTCTTCAACAATCGTTTTCAATCTGCAAGCATTTTCGTACGGATCTCCTTTCTCAAAAACGGCACGGACAACGGCAATGCCAGAAGGCTTGCAGGAGCAAACCTCCTTTACGTTATCTGGGAATATTCCACCTATGGCTACTACGGGGAGCTCCGACTCCTCAACAGCCCTGCAGAGGTTCTCAATTCCTGTAACAGGGTCAGGGTTTTCCTTTGTAGTTGTTGGAAATACAGGGCCAAAACCGATGTAGTCGGCAAGTTTCTCCTTATTGGCCTCTCTCACCTGTTCAAGGTTGTGTGTAGATAAACCGACAATTAACTTGTCTCCAACTATCTGGCGGATGGCATCAACAGGAAGGTCTGTTTGTCCAACGTGGACTCCATCTGCTCCAACGGCAAGGGCAAGGTCTAAGCGGTCGTTGACTATAAAGGGAACCTGGTGAAGCTTTGTTGCCTCCCGAACTAAAAGGGCTTCCTCGTACATTTCACGGGAAGTTTTCTTCTTAGCTCTGTACTGAACAACTGTAGCTCCGCCTAAAACAGCCCTTTCAACGGCTTCAAAAATGTTGAAAACGTTAAGGAAACGCTCATCTGTGATTACGTAGAGGGAGAGGTCTAAGGAGGGTTTTTCCATTTTTTCCTCTTAATTCTAAGGCAGGAGGTTAATGGTAGGGCCGAGGGGTTTCGAACCCCTGACCTCCACCGCGTCAAGGTGGCGCTCTCCCACTGAGCTACGGCCCTACGAAGCAGTCAATAATATAGTCTTACTGCTGTGCTGAGGCAAGCTCTTTCTCAAGCTGAGCAACAGCCTTAGCTACCTTAGACTGGCGCCTTGCAGCTTCGTTCTTGTGAATAGCTCCCCTTGCAGCAGCCCTCTCAATCCACTTCATTGCAACTTTTAGTTGCTCTTTAGCAAGCTCTAAGTTCTTCTCTTCAACCGCCTGAAGAACCTTTTTTGCCTCTGTTTTCATTCTGCGAACGTAGTACCTGTTCCTCGCCCTTCTCTTTATGTTCTGACGAAGCCTCTTCTTAGCAGACTTTGTATTCGGCATTCCACTTCCTCCGCCTGTGGTTAATTTGCGCTGGTCAAGTTTATAGCAATCGGCTTTAGAAGGCAAGAGAGAGCGGCTATAATTTGTGAAACTCTCAGGAGGGTTAAAATGTACGTTGAAGTAGGTAAGGAAGCCCCGGAATTCTGCCTGCCAGACGAAAAGGGTGAAAAGGTTTGCTTAAAAGATTTAAGAGGAAAATGGGTTGTCCTTTACTTCTACCCGAAAGACAACACCCCCGGGTGCACGAAAGAGGCAGAGGATTTTACGGAGCTCCTTCCTGAATTTGAAAAGTTGGGAGCCGTTGTTTTAGGAGTGAGCCCCGATTCTGTTGAGAGCCACAGAAAGTTTAAGGAGAAGAAAAATTTAAAGGTTAAACTTTTAAGCGACGAGAACAAAGAAGTTCTCAACGCCTACGGCGTTTGGCAGAAGAAGAAAATGTACGGAAGGGAATACTACGGAGTAGTAAGAACAACCTACCTGATAGACCCTGAGGGGAAAGTTGCCCACGTGTGGAAACGGGTAAAGGTAAAAGGCCACGCTGAGGCCGTTTTAAACAAAATAAAAGAGCTGAGAGAGGAGAAATGAGGAAAGCACTGCTCGCAGCGACACTTCTTTTAATTTCAAGTTCAGGAGCAAACGCTATAACAATCTCTGCAGGTGGAGGAGCCTGGAGGGAAAACCCGGACGGCTGGATTGAATACACAAGCAACAACATCAAAGGAACAGGTGTAAGCTCAAAAACCCACATTGACGTTGACGACGACCTGAACCTTGACACCGAAACCAAAGGAGAGGGTTGGTTCAAGATTAAGGGAATTCCCATTCTTCCAGACGTTAAAGTTCAGTATACAGCAATGAAGTTTACAGGAAGCGGCGTTGTTAACACCTCATTTACGTTCGGTAACATCACAGTTCCAACAAAGTCTTACGTTGACTCAAAACTGAGGGCTAATCAGGTTGATATTACGCTGACCTACGGCGTTCCGTTTATAGGAACTGCAACAGCTGGAAAGTTCAGAGCAAACTGGGGTTTCAACGTAAAGGTTATTGACGGATACGCAAGGGTTAAATACTACAACCCAACCACAGGAGAAAGGGGAGAGGACAGCAAATCTGCGACAATTCCCGTTCCTATGGCACACCTTGACTTTGAGGTAAGGCCTGTTAACCTTGTAGGGATTGAAGCTTCAGGAAACTTCATCGGCTACGGCGGAAGTAAGTTCTACGAGTACACAGTTGAGGGCAAGGTTTACCCCATAAAGCACCTGTTTGTGGGAGTTGGATATAGGTACCAAAGGCTCAAAATTGACGATATCAGCGACGTCTCATCAGACCTTAAAGTTAAAGGCATGTTCGCAGAGGCTGGATTCAGGTTCTAAAGGAGAACCATGAACAGGAGAGTTAGAGAGCTAAAAGCCTACCCTATGGACAGATTAAACAGGGCAAAGGAGGAGCTCCGCCGGAAAGGTATTAAGATTTACGACTTCGGAACCGGCGACCCGAAGGAGCCAACAGACGAGAGGATAAGGAGAGCTCTCATAGAGGCAGTTCCGGAAGTGAGCCAGTACCCGACGGTTAAGGGAAGGAGGGAGCTCCGCCAGGCCATAGCGGGTTGGTTTGAGAACAGGTTTGGGGTTTCGTTAGATCCGGATAGAGAGGTAATCCCAACTGCAGGCTCAAAGGAGGCTATCTTTCACTTTCCCTTAGTTTTCATTGATACAGACTCAGAGAAAAGGAAGGTAATATTCGGAACCCCCGCCTACCCGGTTTACGAGAGGGGAACCCTCTTTGCCGGAGGAGAGACCTACCCTGTGGAGCTCAAATACGAAGACAGATTTCTGTTAAGGCTTGACAGGGTTCCAAAATCGGTTTTAGAGGAAACTGCAATCGTCTGGATAAACTACCCACACAACCCAACAGGGGCCGTTGCGCCCCTTTCATACTTAGAAGAGGTTTACGGTATATGCCGTGAGCACAACATTATTCTCTGCTCAGACGAGTGCTACACTGAAATCTACTTCAAAGAGCCCCCACACTCTGCATTGGAAGTTGGAAAAGAAGGGGTTGTTGTTTTCCACTCCCTCTCAAAAAGGAGCGGAATGACAGGCTACAGGTCAGGGTTTGTTGCCGGAGATGAGAGGATTGTTCAGGAGTATCTGAAATACCGCTCTTCGTTTGGAGTAGCCTCTCAGGAGTTTGTTCAGAGGGCGGCAGAGATTGCCTGGAGCGACGAGGAGCACGTTGAGAAGAGGAGAAAGATATTCAAGGAAAAGGTAGAAATCTTTAACAGGTTTTTCCGCGAGATAGGACTTGAGTTCCTGCCGGTTGAGGCAACATTCTACTTCTGGGTAAAGCTCCCAGAAGGAATAAGCGGAGAGGAATATGCACTCCACTTACTAAACTACGGAATTGTCATCTCTCCGGGAGAGTTCTTCGGAAAAGGGGGAGAGGGTTTCTTCAGGATAGCTCTCGTTCCAACACCGGATGAGTGCAGAGAGGCCACCGAAGTCTGGAGGAAAGCCCACAAAGAGTTTATGGAGAAAAGAAGTTGAGGATAAGGGAGAACAAGAAGGGACTGATTGCAGACATTAACCTATCTCCGATTTTAGACCTCTCTTTGATGCTCGTTATCTTCCTCGCCGTTACAACGGAGTTTATATCAGGAGGAGAGATTAAGGTTCAGGTTCCAAAAGGGGGAGCTCCCCTAACCCAATCGGAGGAGCCTGTAAAGATAATCGTTGATAAGTGGGGGAGGATCTACTATAAAGGAAAACTCTACAAAGACCCGTTAGAGCTTGTAAAAGTTCTTCCTAAAAACGGAAAGATTTTTATAAAGGCCGATAAAGAAACTCCCTACAAGTTCGTGTTTACGCTGTTAGACACACTGAGGCAGTCTGGGATAAAAAAGGTCTCCCTTGTGGGGCAGAGAGTTGAGTGAGTGCGTTTTCGTTTCAAAGAGCGAAGAAGAGACGAAGAAGTTGGGAGAGCTCATCGCCGGAACAGTTCCAGAGGGAACACTGATAGTTCTCAAAGGAGACCTTGGCTGTGGAAAAACAGCTCTAACAAGGGGTATTGCAAGAGGGCTGGGAATTCCTGAAGATGAGATCTCATCTCCCTCTTTCAACATAGTTCATGAGTATGAGAACCTCATCCATGTAGACCTTTACAGGCTCAGCTCCTTAGAGGAGGCCGAAGACTTTGGACTCTATGAACTCTTAGAAGACAGCAGAGTAAAAGTTGTAGAATGGGGAGAGGAGCTCCTCAAAGAGTTCACAAACGCCGTTCTGATTGAGTGCAGAGAAGAAAACGGAAACAGGGTTTTTAAAATCAGCGACCCTACAGGTAAAATCTGCGAGAAAATTAATCGGATAGCGGAGGAGTGATGTCAAGGATAGTTGACGTTAGGGCAAGGGAGATTCTTGACTCAAGGGGAAACCCAACGGTTGAGGTTGAAGTTACTCTGGAAAGCGGAGTTTCTGCAAGGGCTGCAGTTCCAAGCGGTGCCTCAACAGGAGAGAAAGAGGCCTTAGAGCTAAGAGACAAAGACCCGAAACGCTACCTGGGCAAAGGAGTTCTGAAGGCCGTAAAGAACGTTAACGAAGTGATAGCTCCAGCCCTCATAGGCGTTGAGTCAACAGACCAGGTAAACGTTGACAGGCTCATGATTGAGCTTGACGGGACTCCAAACAAGAGCAACCTTGGGGCAAACGCAATTTTAGGCGTTTCAATGGCCGTCTGCAGGGCTTCTGCTGAGGAGTTAGGACTTCCCCTCTTCAGGTATATCGGCGGGACAAACGCAAAGGAGCTCCCCGTTCCAATGATGAACATCTTAAACGGAGGAGTCCACGCAGACAACAACGTTGACCTTCAGGAGTTCTTAATTATGCCCGTTGGAGGAGAGACCTACTCAGAGGCCTTAAGGATTGGGGTTGAGGTCTACCACACCCTTAAGAAAGTTTTAAAGAGGATGGGACACTCAACGAACGTTGGAGATGAGGGTGGATTCGCTCCCAACCTCTCCTCAAACGAGGAGGCCGTTCAGGTAATAATGAACGCAATTGAAGAAGCAGGCTATACGCCGGGAGAGGACGTTGTTCTGGCAATAGACGCCGCTTCCAGCGAGTTCTACAAGGGAGACGGCATCTACGAGCTTGCCGGAGAGGGCAAGAGGCTCAACAGAGAGGAGCTTGTTGACTTTTACAGGAAGTTAGTTGAGAAATACCCGATTATCTCTATTGAGGACGGAATGGCGGAAGACGACTACGAGGGGTGGAAGCTCCTTACAGCAGCCCTTGGAGATAAGATTCAGTTAGTAGGAGACGATGTTTTCTGCACGAACACGGAGCTCCTCAGAATCGGAATCAAAGAGGGCTTTGCAAACTCAATCCTCATAAAGCTCAACCAGATTGGAACGGTTACAGAGACCTTAGACACGATTGAGATGGCCAAGAGGGCAAACTACACAACGGTTATCTCCCACAGATCTGGAGAGACCGAAGACCCGTTCATCGCAGACCTTGCCGTGGCAGTAAACAGCGGACAGATTAAGACGGGAGCTCCCGCAAGAAGCGAAAGGAACGCTAAATACAACCAGCT
>WFYG01000038.1 GCA_015490195.1 Thermovibrio sp. | reverse complement strand
CTCCTCTTTTTAAGAGAACCTCTCCTTTCCTTATCTCGCTTCCCTTAAAGTTTACAAGGTTTCCCGGCTTTACGGGAAAGTCAACAATTACCTTGTCTCCCTCTACCTTTACGTCTTCAACCCTTACTGCCGCGTCTGCTCCCTCTGGTATCTCCCCGCCTGTCATTACGAAAACGGCCTCTCCCTCTTTAACCTGTTTCCTTTCCGTGTCTCCGGCTGCCGTCTCTCCAACAACCTTCAGCTCTGCAGGGAGCTCTTTGAGGGAGGAGCTCCTAAACGCAAACCCATCTATGGCAGACTTGTTCACGTCTGGAACGTCTATCGGCGAAACCACGTTCTCTGATAGAACCCTTCCTTCCGCTTCTTCCAGAACTACTAACTCGGTCTCTTTAACCGGTTCTGTGTTCTCTGAGATTATTCTCTTGGCTTTTTCCCACTTCACTTTCATTACGGTCTCCCGAACGGACAGATTGGAAATACGCATACCGGACAGTTGTGGCACAAACCACCGTGGCCTTTCATTGCAACTTCCTCTTTTGTAATCACGTCTCCAACTAAAAGCCTTGGAAGCCATATGTCAAAGGAGGTCGCCTTGAAAAAGAGTGCAGCTGCTGGAACGGCAACGACAGGCTTTCCCTTAACCCATCCCATTGTTAGCATATTCCCCGGCTGGATCGGGTTCCCCCTTATGAAGTTCTCAGCCCCGGCCTCTTTAATTGCCCTGTAGGTAACGTCGTCCGGGTCAACAGAGGTTCCGCCGGTTAGAACCACTATATCGTATTTGTCTGCAAACTCTTCAATCTTCTGCCTTATCCTCTCCTTATCGTCTGGCAAGATAACCTTTTCCTCAACAGAGCACTTGAAAAACTCAAGCTTCGGCCTTAACCTGTCGTAGAACTTGTCCTTAATCCTCCCGGAGTAGACCTCGTTCCCGGTTATTATCATACCGGCCTTCTTCTCTGTAAACGGGATGACCCTCATTATTCCGTTCCCCGCTATCCTTACGGCCTCATCAACTTCCCTCTTTGGAGCGACTAAAGAGATAATCCTTACAGCTGCAACCTTCTCGCCGGGCTTCACATACATGTTTGTGTGAATCGTTGGGCAGGACGGCTCGCCGACCATGTTAAACTGAAAGAGCTTCTCTACATCTACTTTAAAGAGTCCGAAGACCTTTGAGTAGATGTTTATCTTTCCCTCCTTTGGTTCCTCGTCCCTGTAGAGGTTCTCTCCCATCAGGGCATCTGCCAGCAGTTTCGCCGCATCGTCCTCGTGGATTTCATCTTCAGAGAGCTCTAAAACGTAGATATACTCCTTTCCCAACCTCTTTAATTTCTCAACGTCTTCCGGCCTTATTATGTGCCCTTTCTTGAAAGCCCTTCCCTTAAAACCCCTTTCGGGGTCAACCTCAGTTATGTCGTGGACCAGAACCATTCCAACGGCATCTTCAACTTTTACCTTCCTCTTCATTCTTCCTCCTTGATGGCGCAAATCTGGTCTGCCGAAAGGTGGAGGGTTGTTCTCTTCCCTTCCTCTAAGATGTAGTTGGGGGTGAGGCTTACAGGCAGGTGGAGCTCCACCTCCTCTCCCGCCAATTCTACTTTTAAGTAGAGGAAATTTCCCCTTTTTTCTATTCTTTTTACAAGAACATCTACCCTGTTTGACTCCCCCGCCGGAGAGAAGGCTGCAGACATAGGCAGAACCGAAACGGTTACCTTTTCTCCAGCCTTTAGTGGAACCCTTCTTCTCAGCTTCAGCTTCACGTTTCCCTTCAGTTCAACCACTGCAAACTGTTCTCCTGTTTCAGCCACTCTTCCCTTTAAAAAGTTCCTGTGGCCTAAGAGTTTAGCTATTTTAACCGTTTTTGGTTTTAAGAATACCTCTTCCGGCTCTCCTTCCTGAACATTTCTGCCCTCTTCAAAGACTACAACCTTTTCGCTGAGCCTTAAAACTTCCTCAAAGTCGTGTGTAACTAAAACTGCCCTCTGGTTGAACCGTTTGACTATTGAGAGGAGCTCCCCGTAGAGGTTCTCCCTCATCTCCCTGTGGAGCGCCGAGAATGGCTCGTCTAAGAGGAGGACTTCTGGCCTTCTCATCAGTGCCCTTGCAAGGGCTACCCTCTGCTTCTGGCCTCCCGATATCTGGCCTGGGAACTTGTTCAGGATGTTTTCAATCTCAAGGAGCCCTACGATTTCCCTAAACAGCTTTTCATCTCTATCTGCAAAGAGAATGTTCTCCTTTACAGTCATGTGTGGAAAGAGGGCGTAGTCCTGAAACAGGTATCCAACGTTCCTCTTCTGAGGCGGCAGGTTTATTCCTCTTTTAGAGCTGAAAAATGTTTTCCTGTTTACCTCTATCTCTCCTCTATCGGGCTTCTGGAGTCCGGCTATCATCTGGAGCGTTAAGGTTTTCCCAGAACCTGATGGGGCAAAAAGGGCTGTTATCTGTGAATCGGAGCTGAAAGAGACGCTGTAGCTGAAGTTCTTGAGCTCTTTTTCGGCTTTAAAAACTATCACCGATTCCCTCTCTGGCTCAGCCTGTTGACGGCAAAGATTATTCCCAGCGAAAGGACTGCAATTACAACAGTTAGTAGGTTTGCCCTCTCAAAATTCCCGTCTGAAACGGCGCTGTAGATCTCAATCGGAATTGTGTTGGTTTTAAAGGGGATGTTTCCTGCAAGCATCAGGGTTGCTCCAAACTCTCCAATTGCCCTGGCAAAAGAGAGGACTAATCCTGCAACAATTCCTCTCTTTGCTATTGGAAGAACAACCCTGAAAAAGGTTTCAAGTTCACCTTTCCCCAAAGTAAACGCAGCGTAAATAAGGTTCTTCTCAACTGCCTCAATGGAGCTCCTTGCCGTTTTAACAAAGATTGGAAAGGCCGCAACAGAAGAGGCAACAACGGCTCCATACCAGGTGAAGACGATTCCCGTTTTAAAGAGCCTGTAGATAATTTCCCCGATAAACCCGTTTTTCCCGAAAATGAGAAGGAGCAGGTATCCGGTAACCGTTGGTGGAAACACGAGGGGTAGAGTTATCAGTGCGTCTAAAAGGTTTTTCATCGGGAATTCTTTTTCAGCCAGAACGTAGGCGATTGGCAGCCCGGTTAAAAGAATTAGAACGGTTGAAACCGTTGCAACTTTAAGGGAGAGCTTTATTGAGAAGAGAGCTTCCGGATCAAGAACCATTTTCTACCTTTTCAAGTCCGAACTTTTTATACTCTGATTGGGGGAGCTCCGAAAGGAACTTCTCAAAATCCCTACATTCCTTCTCATTTTCCCCTTCAACGCAGGCAACGTAGAACCTTATCGGGTTGTGGAGCTTATTTGGGAAAAACTTTATCAGCTTTACTCTATCTTTAAACTTCAGGTAGTCTGAGTAGTAAACCAGCCCTAAATCTGCGTTTCCTGTCATAACCCACACGGTAATCTGCCGGACGTTTGGTGAGTAAACCAGTTTGTCTCTTACCTTTTCGTAAACTCCCAGATTTTTAAGTGTCTGAAGTGCATACTTCCCAACAGGTGCAAGCCTGTTTCCAACAGCTATTCTCTCGGCTTCTGTCAGCTCCTTGACTTTACCATTCTTAGAGGCTATCAGAACCAGAGAAGTTTCTGCAAAGGGTTTGACTGTTTTCTCATCAAGAGCTCCCTTCTTCACTCCGTAGTCAACCCAGAACTTTGAGGCGGAGATGTAGACGTCTGAGGGAGCTCCCTGAACAATCTGGTTAATCAGTTTCCCAGAAGATGAGAAGTTGAAAATGACTTTTGTTCCCGTTTTCTCCTGAAACTCCTTTCCGGCCGTTCTAACGAACTCCTTTGTTCCCATTGCTGCAGAGATGAGGAGCTCTTTTCCAAGAACAGAGGCCGAGAGGAGCAGGAGGATGAGTGTTGTAAAATACAATCTTAGAACCATCTCTCACCTCCGGTAAAGAGGGGAGACCCCGAATTTTCAGGGGAGGTGCTGCGGAGTCTCCTGTGCCGTAAACTACTAAGGGGGTCAGCCCGAGCCTGGACTGACCCCCTTAGCATCTGGGTTCCTTTCCAAGCCCGGGAGGCCCAGCCGTTTCCAGCTGAACCCTGTCGGTCTGGCCCCATAGGCAACCGCCCTTAGGCGACCAGACTCGGAACCCTTCTTCTATTATACCAGATAAAATCTAAAGCTTTGCCCTTTTAGAGAAGTTTAAAATTGTTAAACCCACAACTTCTTCTGTTTCAGTGTCTACTCTTAGTATAGTTCTATCTCCAATATCAATACCTTCTGCAGGTTTGGTTTCACCAAATGAGATGTAGAGAACGTCTGCTTCTTCGTCGTAGTGAATGTGAGATTTACTTTTTTTTGGAAGTTTAAACCTTTTCATAACTAAGCTCCTTTTGTTTCAAAAACAGCAGTCCGTCTCCAACGGGAATGAGTGTTGCCTCAAAGTTTGGATATTTTTTGACGTCTTCTAAAAACTTTCTCAGCAGTTTGACTCCTCTTTCATACTTTTTATCGTAATCTCTACCTGCCACGTATCCCCTGAAGAGGACGTTGTCAAAAACGGCAACTCCACCGTCGCTCAAAAGAGCTTGGAATTTATAGTTGAAGAACGGATATTCAGACTTAACAGAGTCAACGAATATGAAGTCAAAGCTTTCTTCTCGGGAAAGGAACTCCCTCATATACTCCAGCCCGTCTGATAGAACGGTTTTGATGGGAGCTCCCGCCCTCTCAAAAAACTCTTCTGCCTTTTTAAGCCTCTTCCTGTTTGAGTCAACTGTTGTTATTTCAGCTTCTCTATACCCATAGTAGATGTTCAGAGTGCTGTATCCTACTCCTGTTCCTATTTCCAGCACTCTTTTGGGTTTCAGGATACTTACGATTAACCTCAGTAGGGCGGCTGATACTGGAAGAAGTATTGGAACCTTCTCCTTCTGCGAAAACTCCTCAATCTCCTTCAGTATTTTCTCTCTTTTGTTGTAGGTATTGCAGAAATCCTCAACTTCAGGTAGTAGAATTTCACTAAGGTTTTCCCACCTTTTAAACACAAAAGCCTCCGGAGGTGGAATTTGAAAACGGCAGTTCCAATACTTGAGGAAAAAGGCCTTGACTCTCCAATTTCAGAAACATTCCTCCTTGCTCCGTACTTTGTAATCCTAAACCAGAAAGGAGATGAATTAGAAGTAAGTCTCTACAAAAACGTTTCAAGTAGCGATTCAGACATCGCCCAGGTTCTTTTGGCCTACGGTGTTAAGAGAGTAGTGTGTCCAAAGTGCAGCAGCAGAGTAAAGATAGCCTACCAGGAGCTTGGAATAGAGGTTGTAAGCAGGGATTTTGAAACACTTTCTCAAGTTATAGACGAGCTCTTTACCGGCTGAAACTCTCTTAAAATATATGAAAGTTTGCGTTCTGATTTATGCCGTATATATTAATAAGTATCAATACGTCAGGAGGAAACTTTGAAAACGAAATTGACATTGAGGCTTGAAAAGGAAGTTATTGAAATGGCTAAGGCCTACTCGTCTGAGAGAGGAGAATCCCTATCTCAATTGGT
>WFYG01000037.1 GCA_015490195.1 Thermovibrio sp. | reverse complement strand
ATGAAGCTAAAGTTCTTTTTGGAAGAGCTTCTAGGAAGAAAAGCAGATTTAGTTCTTAGTGAAGCCGTCAAACCAAGATTGAAAGAGAGAATTCTTAAGGAAGTTATCTATGTCTAAGAATAAAGATTACAGGCGTTTTCTGGAAGATATTCAGTAACGGAGATTAAAAATGACATACGCCTACATTCGGGTCTCTACCGACAAGCAGGACTTAGAAAACCAGAAGTTTGAAATCCTCAAGTATGCAAACACTAATAAGCTGGGAAACGTTGAGTTCATAGAAGAAACCGTAAGTGGTAGAAAGAGCTGGAAAGAGAGGGAACTCGGGAAACTTGTAGGGGAACTCCAGAAAGGCGACGTTCTAATAGTTGCGGAACTCTCCCGTCTCGGCAGATCTATGCTGGAGATAATGGAACTCCTTTCAATCCTCCTTCGCAAAGGAGTGGAGCTCCACGTCGTTAAGAACAATCAGGTTCTTAAAGACGACCTGCACAGTAAGGTCTTCGCTATGGCTTTCTCTATTGCCGCGGAGATAGAGAGGGAGCTCATCTCTCAGAGGACCAGAGAGGCTTTAGCAAGGAGAAAAGCAGAAGGGAAAAAGCTGGGACGCCCCAAAGGGAGCTTCTCGTCAAAGCTTGACCAATACAGAGACCAGATAGATGAGTTCCTTTCTAAAGGCGTTTCTATCTCCTCCATTGCAAAAATAATCGGCGTGCCTTATTCCACGCTTTGGAGCTACTTACAGAGAAGAAAGTTGAGACATACAAAAAAGAAGTAGTGTAGAGAACATATTTTCAGCGTTTTCACTGTGTTATACAGTGAATCAAGATAAAACATGCTATTATAAAGTGAAACAAATTAAGGAGCTGTGAAAAACTATGATATTCACGGTTGCTCATCAGAAGGGAGGAGTGGGTAAGTCAACAATTGCCACCAACCTCAGCGTGGAAATGGGAGCTCCCGTTATTGACCTTGACAGCCAGCATTCCTGTTATCTCTTCTCTGTTTTAAGGAAAAACGAACAGGGAAAAGAGCTTACTGTCTTTACACCTGAAACCATATCGGAAATAGAAAATGTCCTTGACGACCTAAAAAGCGAGCACGTAATCATAGACAGCGGTGGTTATGACAACGACGTAAACCGATTTGCACTGTTAATTTCTGATATTGTCGTAACTCCCGTTTCTCCGAGCCAAATTGAAGTTTTCGGCTTGATGAAATTTTCAGAGATAGTTACTGAAGCTAAGGAATACAACTCCTCTCTTAAGGTTTACGTTCTCATCAATAACGCAGATCCGAGGAGCTCTGGAGAAAACAGGAAGCTGCAAGAATTTATAGAGGAAGACGATACTTTTCAGCTTTTGAATACCAAACTTTTTCGGAGAGCCGATTACCGCAGAGCCTATGCTGAAGGACTAAGCGTTTGCGAGTATAACAGCGGCGGAAAAGCATGTAGAGAAATAAGGGCTCTTATAAAAGAACTCTTAGCATTGATGTAATGTGCTATACTGTGATTAAATGTATAAAACATTTGTTTGATGTGGAGGGAAGATGAGTTTTAAGAGGTTAACAGAAACGGAAGCAAGAAAATTTGTAAATAAAGCAGATTTAAAGAAGAGCTCAAGAAAAAGGAAGAAGAGCGAAACTTATATAGCAGTTTATTTCTCTCAGGAAGAAAAGGAAAAAATACTGGAACTTGCAGAGGAAAGAGGACTTAGCGCTTCCAGCTTTATAAGGAGCGTTCTAAAGGAGCAGAAACTAATATAAATCATTGTTGAAAAAAATGCTTCTACGCTTAGAAAAAGACGAGTTTAAAGTTATCTCTACAAATGCTAAAGACTTAACTGATAATTACGTTTTCCTTTACAGGGGAAAAGAATACTTTCTTCTTTCCCTTGAAATGGCAATTAGCTGGGAGTTTCACATTACAGCTCATATATACAATCCATCAGAGAGAAAATTCTGCTGTATAGATCTTCCTATAGAGTTTCTCCAACTAAAGGATTTTGGAGAAAACTTTTTAATCGGTAGAAGACTTATACACTTAGAACCGTTATCAAAAGGACTAAATAGAAGGAAAACCTTTGAGCTAATTTTCGCTGATAAGAAAAAGTTTGGAATATCTCCAAATGTTGAGTTTCAGGTATGCCTGTAGTTACCGGAAAAAATGGAAATGCTCTTTCGTATAATCCCTTTAGGGAGAAAAAATTAGGAGACAACCTTGGATGTTCTCA
Source organism: Thermovibrio sp. (assembly GCA_015490195.1). Lineage (GTDB taxonomy): Bacteria > Aquificota > Aquificia > Desulfurobacteriales > Desulfurobacteriaceae > Balnearium. The sequence goes on along the minus strand of WFYG01000037.1, from coordinate 9,642 downwards.
TAAAAAGAAAGAGGGGAGCTCTCAGCCCGCAACTGGAGCTCCCCAAGGCTACCGACCATTTAAACCGTAAACCAACGCGCTTGTTTAGAAGTATATCAAGCCTTGGGGAACATTTCCAAGTGGCTGAGGGCTCCTCTAAAGGAGGAGCCCAATGGGATTACCTCAAGTTAAACAATACCTTAAACGATCATCACTGCAAGAAAAATTTTCCAAAAAAAATACTCTCCTGAGCTCCCGATTTGAGAAGATAGCACCTGAAGATTACCTCTATTCAGTTTACGGAGAAAAAGAGGAGCTCGTTGTAGTCATTGGCTCCGTTAAGGATAAGAAGGGTCGGATAGTAGAAAAAGGGTCGGTAATCAGGGTTCATATCGAGGAGCTTTGGAAGTTAGGCTGGCGGTCTAACGCCTATCTCCCTTACGCTGACTTTCATCGGAACTATTACAGCTCAAAAACTTTAAAGGCTGTTAGGGCTTTTGTCGTTGACTGCGATGGAGTAACGAGCGCTACTCTGGAAAAAGTAATTAAATACCTGTGGAACTCCCTACCAGCTCAGCCTACCTACATAGTCAACTCAGGACAGGGGATTCACTTTGTCTATGTCTTATCTGAGCCCGTGGATGTAAAAGGCTTACGCTGGAGCATTAGCAGGCTCAACGAAGCCATACAAAACAGCTATATAGAGTTTATTGAGGTTGATAAGCATCCAGTAGTCCACCCTTACCGTTTTCCCGGTTTCCTGACTAAAATCAATACAGTAGCGACAGCATTTAAAGTCAGGGAACCCTATACCTTTGAGGAGCTGATGAGTGTATTCAAGCTGAAACCTAAAAAGGCTAAAGGAACTAAAAAGAAGGGTAAGCAGAAGGGAGAGCTCCTGGTATTACCTAACGGTCGTAGAGCATTCTTTGAGTGGGTATTGAGAAGACTCTTTAAGAATCCGCCGATACCGGGAAGAAGGCAAAACTCCTTTTTTGCCCTTGGGATAGTAGCCTACAAGTGCAGGAGAGAGGTTCCGTATGAGGAAGCTATAGAGACTATTCCGATGGTTTACGAAGATATGATGAGACGGAACTTACACATAGGTTTCCGTATAGAGGAAGCCTATGAGGCCTTTCGGAAGGGTTATCAGCCTAAGTACGTAAGGGCAAGCTGGAAATACTTGTGTGAGCTCTTAGGCTGGGAATACAGGCCGAATAAGAGGAATGGGAGGCCCAGGAAAGAGCACATAAAACTTATGAACCGTTTAAGACTTGCCCGTTATCAATCAAGATGGGAAGAGCTTGAAGGACAGATAAAGCACTTGATAGAAAAAGGCTACAGTAAGCGTAAGGTAGCTGAAATGGTCGGTATTCATCACTCTACACTTTATCGCAGATTTAAGCATCTATTTTAGCAAACCTTTGTGTAGTAAAGCTTTGGATAATATAGGAAATCTACAAAAATGTGTCGCACTTCATTGATATAATCCTTCCCCCACGATAGTAGGTTACACCGTTTCATTCACAAGGGGATGAAAGGGGATAACTATTCCTTACATCCAAGGTTCAAAACCTATAAATTATGACTTATGATGGATCAAAAATTTAGGGGTATTGAAATTGTTAGACCTGAAAATGGCTACTTCCGAGGAAGTAGAACTTTATGAAGAAGTTATTTATCCTGCACAGGATAGGATACTGCAGGCAATAGGAGAGGAATTTGGGAGTGCCTTTTACCTTACAGGTGGGACTGCACTTTCAAGGTTTTATTTCAGACATAGACTTTCAGAAGATTTGGATCTGTTTACAGGAGAAGAAAACATAAAAACGGCCGTTCCAAGGATAGTGAAGCTTATTGAGAACTTGGGCTATGGAGTAGAGGTTCACTCAAGGAGTGTAACTTTCGGAAGGCTTTTTGCCGTTCTTGGGAACGGAGAAAGACTGAAAATAGATCTTGCTGCAGATAATCCAATAGAAAAGCCTCAGCCTTTTAAGGGTTTTTTTCTTGATACTCTTAAGAACATAGCTGTTAACAAAATTACTGCTTTTGAGGACAGAGCAGAGGTTAAAGACCTGGTTGACCTCTATTATCTCGTTAAGAAAGGTGGGATCAGCATAGAAGAGGTCTTAGAACTTGCAGACCTAAAGAGAGTTCCCGTTCCCTATGAGAACTTACTTGCCATTAACTCAATCGGTTTAACAGGGAGCGTATCCTTACTTGTAGAACTGAATGAAAGGGATCTTAAAGATTTCCTTGTAGCTCTAAAGAGAACTCTTGAGGAGAATGTTAAAAAAAAAGTCTTAAGAGCAAAAGAAAAGATAACGGAGATGGTGAAGAGCCTTCTCTGGGATTATCCCCTTAGGGAAAGGAAAATTTCTCCTGAAACGACCTTTATTTTAATGAGAAGAGCAGGGAAACTACCCTTTCCCGAGAAGGTAGCTCTTCTTGAAAGTTTAAGAAACTGCGAGCAGAAAATTTGTTCATAAATATACAGGGAATTTTAGAGTTAAGGACCTTTCTCAGTTGCGAGTTTTTCTCCTGCTCCAAATCTATTTCACGATTCGCTCAGCCCTTTAAATGGCTTCTCTTCCTTGCCAACTTCTTCCAGTCTGTAATCTGTTAGCCTCTCACAGGCCGATTACGGGCTCTCTGTTGCATTTTCTCCCGTTAATGAGTATCTGTAAATGTAGAGAACGAAATAGAGCGAATATATTGACGATTTGGGAATTTGTTTGAAATGTGGGCTGTGGCTGGAACTGTTAAGGGGAAAAAGGAGAGTAGGATTGGGAAAGCGATAGGGTATCTGCTTATAGCAGGCTGGTTCGGACTGATATTCTACGGTCTTCCAGAAGGCTAGGGACTGCTGGTAGCGATCCTTGGAGCTCCTGTTTTCTACCTGATTGCTGGCATACTTGCTTGGCTGTTTAACATTCCCGCACCGGAGCTCCCTGAAGACACGGGCGGTGGAGCTCCAGTGGAGGACAGGGACTTTATGGAAGATCCTGCCAGCTATTGCATACCTGGTAGTGTTTTCTACAGTGATGCTACCTGTAATAGCTCCAACACTACTTCATCTCTTGACGACTGACTACCATTCCATCTTATTACTCAGGAGATTGCATTCATTCTATTCTTCTATTTCTTCAATGGCTTTCAGAACTTTTAGACAGGTTTCCTCTTCTTCTGGAAAAATCTTTCCTAAAAGAGAGTAGAATTCCTTACCAGATTCCAATGCTCCAACTTCTTTTAAGATTTCTGCAATTATTTTTTCCTCCATAATTCTCTCCTCCTTTGTAATGGATTTATCCGTGAGGAAGATTTCGCCCCTTATTGTTATATCATTATCCTAACCCCAAATCTGTTTTCACGCACTGAGGATTAGAAGGATGGAAAGCTTTTACTACGCTATTTGGAAGAAAAACTGTTGGAAATGTGGACAGGAGATAACTGTAGCCTTAGACGTTTGTGGATGGAGCTTTGTCCCTTGCGATACTTTTGGAATATGAAGAATACGAAGATGAAGAAAGCAGTGCTGGCGGATTATGGCGATATAAATTGCCATCTTGGTTGTTAAAACACCTTAAATCGTTAGGTGCTAACATTCAATTTCGGAGAACTTTAACGGTAAAAAATGGTTACTATGCAAATGTTTGTCCTTACTGTGGTGCGGTTCAAGGAGATTGGTTTTTACATGAGGAGTTTGCAAGTCTTATATACGAAAAACCTCCAAGGTTCAAAATTTACAAAATAACAAAAGAGGGTCCTATAAGTTCGGGGATAGAAGACTCCCTTTGAAAAGGAAAGCAAAAGTATAGCTACTAGATGTAGGGATTTATTACTAACCAAAATCTTCACTGAGAGCCTATATTTCCCCGCTCCCTCTAACCAAGTGAAGCCACTTCCGGAGAGCTCTCGCCCTCTGCCAGTAGTAGTGGAGCTCCTCTACCAGCTCCTTGTTCTGTGGAGTCAGCTTGAGGTTTTTAAGGTGAACGGTCTCTTTCCTGATTCTCCTTTCCCTCTCCGTATAGTCAGTCGGTTTTCTAACTAACAAGGTTTCCTCTTTCCCGGAAAGCTCTCCCGTTCTAACTCCCATCAGCTTGATGTAATGGTAGGTTCTACCGCCTCTCCTGACCTTGTAGGTTCCAATAGAGAGACCAGAGAGCTTCAGCAGTTCCTCAAGTGAAACAGGGAGCTCCAGACAGACGGAGAGCTCTCCTAACTTGGCAACTTCTGAAAGGTATTGTTTCTCAATAGTTTCAAGGACTTTCCAGTCGGCCATTCTCCCTCTCCCGAACCGCTTGAGTTAGAGCAACACTATTCTAACACGCCCGCCGCAATTTTATTGAAAATCTCTGATTTTCAAGATTTTAAGAGGCTGAGGAGCTTGTGATTTAGAGTAAGATTATTCTAACAGCGGAACCTGAATCAATACTTTTTTCTCTCGTCGCCGATAGGAAGAATTCAATCAAGATTTTTTACTCTTTTTGGAAGTCAGCCCGCCGAAGGCGGCTATCTGTTAGCAAATCTGTTAAAGCTCTATAAGTGTATAAGTATGAGATAAGCGTATATATACGCTTATCTGTTAACCTGCCGAAAGCCTCTGAACCAAGGGAGACTTGAGATTTTTTCTTCCACAAAACACTAAAGTTACACCCTATTACTTCCACAAAACACTAAAGTCACTTCTACAAAACACTAAAGTTGTTTTTGTTGACTTTATCCAATTTGGAAGATAGAATCCCTTGATAACTAATTGCTGAGGCTGTTTATGGGGGATAAGGTAAATAAGCGATTTCTTAGGCTTGACTTCAATTTACTAATGAGTGGAACTTGGGTTTTGACAGAAAAAGAGGCAAAACTAAATCTCTTTGAAAAAGAATTAAATAACGGAAAAATTGTTATTTCATCAATATATGGAATTCCAAGAGTTAAGGATTCAAAACTATTAGACTACCTTATAATGATCTCACAAGAACAAGATTGGAGTAAGGTAATAGAATTTCCAAGTCTTAGCCACTTAGCTAAGACCTTAAAGTTTTCAACTAAGAACAATTTTAAAGAACTTAAACAGTCTCTAAAGCTCCTTAAAAGACTAACTATTGAATTTCATAACTGTTTTATAGATACAGGAGTGCTGGAACATTTTAATGGAATGTCAGAAATTATTGAAATTGGAGTTATTCAAAGTTATCAAATTAAAAAAACAAAGAGAGGGAAAAGTTATCCTGTTAAAGTGGTTTTTGATGATAACTTCCTTGCCCTCTGCAAATACTCCCTTGGCTACAAGCTCATTCCCTACGCTCCAATCAACGGTTTGAGAGATACTGCTTATGCCCTCTACAAGTGGGCTTGGCGGTGGTTTAACGCCGAGAAAGGCTATGGTGAGCGCTGGATAGGAGACGGCAAAAAGCTGGTTGAGTGGTATAAGAACGAGCTCAACTCAACGGCTAACTACAAGTATCCCTCTAAAGTCCTTGAGAGAATTAGGAGTGCTATAAAACAACTCAACGAGCACAACCAGGTTCCTTTCCTTTTGGAGCTCCACGAGGAAAACGGCAACTACAAGATTGAAATTCATAGAAAAGACCTCTGCACTCTCAAGAGGGAAATTCCATTTGACAAGCTCCCGAAATTCCTCAGAGATGCCGTTATTGAGTTCACAAAGCGGAATAAAAAGCACATCAAGGAACCTTACGCCCTTGCACGATCTATGAGCTGGAAGGAGTTAGAGGAGCTCCTAAAGAAAGTCTTGGTAGTTCCCATACACGAGAAGACCTGGAGCTTTATTGAGTTTTCGCTGGAGAATATGGAAAACGAGAAAGAGAAAATGGAGCTCCAGGAAACAATCCTCTCCCACGAGAAGAGAGACAACGGAGAGGTATTTTTAGCAGTTGAGAAAGTAAGGTTTAAAAAGGGAAATGCTCTTTATAACCTGATTGATATGTTCTCTCCAAACTGGAGAACTCTGGTTCACGAGGCTGTGGGATACTTGAGAGAGGAGAAATTAGCGGCAATGAGAGAGAAAAATGTCAACTGAGTTCCACTCTTTCGCTTTAAAGGGATTCATTTCTCAGAAACTCCTTTAGTTTTTCCCTAACCTCTTTAGGGACAGAGTTGATAATTTTTACACCTGCCAAGTATTTCTTAACAAGCGTTTTAGGGATGTTCAGTTCCTCAGAGATTTTATCTACCTTCTCTCTGGGAACAGATACTGATACCTTGTAGTACTTTTTCTTCTGGTACTCCTTGATCCTCTCTTTCTGTTTCTCGTAGTTCTCTACGATTCTGAATACCTGTTCAGAAGTTAAGCCCTTTTCTCTGAGAAGTTTGGCTAAATCCTTAGTTTTCATCAGTAAACTCTCATTTATTGACAGGCTTATTGGGAAATATATAACATAGACTTAGTAAAGAGTCTAATTAGGAATATCACAAGAGGAATAGATTGTTAATAGTAAGGCAAGCTCGCAACTTGCTGGCGCAAGTTGCATCGCTTGGCAGGGGGATACCCCCCTGCACCCCCTAATATTAGAGGACAGAAATGGCGAGGAACAGGAAAATAACCGTAAGGCTAACAGAAGAGCAGTATCAGGAGATAGAGAACTTGCGCGGAGAGCTCCCCCGTTCAGAGTTCCTCTACCTTCTCCTCCTTGACCACCTGAAAAGGGCGGAGCTCCCCGAAAAACTCCGTCAAATTCAGACAGACTGCCTCAAAAAGTGCAGAGCCTACAGAGAGCTCCAGGGAGAGCTGGGAAAAATCGGATCAAACGTCAACCAGATAGCAAGAGCCCTAAACACAAAAAGACTTCCAGCTAAAGAGAAAAAACTCCTAATAGACCTTGTAATAGAAACCATAGAGCTCGTCCAGGAACTAAAACACAAACTTGCAGAGGAGAGAATTGGCAGTCCTAAAGAGAATAGCTAACAAACAGGGAAACGGAGCAGGGAGAGCTCCTTACGCCCTTGAGAAAGCAGTAGCAGTCAGGACAGACGTACCCAGTCCCCTATCCCTCCTTTTAGGAGACAGAGAGCTCCTAGCAGAGCTCAAAAGAGAACTTGCAGAAGAGTTCAACAGACACCTTCTGATCCACCAAGGAAACTGCAAAACCCAGCACTTCGTCATCTCTTTCAGCCACCACCTGAGCTCAAGACAGATAGAAAAACTCCTTGACCGTATAGAATCCATCTTCAGCGACCCCTTTAGATACCACCTCTACGCAGTCCACCAGGAAGACCACGGAACGGCAGTCCACGTCATAGAAAGCGCAGACCCAGACGGGAAACTCAGACACCTTAGTCAAAAAGAGTTCTACGACCTAAAGAGGACAGTCATAAGAGAGCTCCGTCCCTTCATGAACGCCAGAGAAAGAGAGGTAGCCAGAAACTTCCAGAGAGGCACACCTACTCAGGACTGGAAGCACCAGATAGAGCTTCACGCTTCCAAAAGGAGCTTCAAAGAATACGTCAGGCAGACCGTTCTTAAAGCCTCAGAGCTAATAAGGCAGGGAGACATAGACGGAGCTATAGAGCTCCTAATCTCTAAAGGCGTAGAGATAATAGAGAAAAAAGCAGGAGAGCTTTCCCCTTCAGGCAGGATCCTCAGAAAAGACAGAACCTACGCCGTTCTAAACCATCCCGTCTTTGGTCAGATAGCAGTAAGGCTTGACAAGAAAATGAGAACCACCTTCAGGCTCTACCTAAGCGCATTAGAGGAGATAGAGAGTGAGTTTAGAAAAGCTGAAGAAACTCTCAGAGAGTTCCAAGGAAGTTACAGAGAAACTTCGGGAGCTGGAGAACAGAAAACATCAGTTAGAGGAAGAGCTCCGGGAGAAAGAGAGAAAACTTCAGGAAGTCATCTCAGCCTACAATCAATTTCTGAAAAAACTCCAGAGGGAAGAAACGGAGCTCCAGAACCTAAAGAGCCAGAAACAGGAATACCAGAACTACGTTCAGAAACTTCAGGAACGCTTGCGGGAGCTCTGGGGCCAGCAGGAAGAGCTGGAGAGTCAGATAAGCAGACTCAAATTCCAGAGGAACCAGCTCTTAACAGAAATAGCCACCTTAAAGAACCAAATAAAAGCACTAAAACAGGAGAGAAAGAACTCCGACCTCAGCACAGAAGAACCGAAAGAGTGCCCCAAGAGGTGGAAAGCCCCACTCACTCTATCCGTTCTTCTAACGCTGAGCCTGATAGGGAACGGACTCTTCTACACGGCAGAGAGAAACTCCCGGATGGAGCTCCAGAGCTTGATGCAGAGCCTTACAGAAGCGCAGAAACAGCTGAACCTCTACCGCCGGAAAGGTCTAACTCCGGAAGCAGTGAAAAACTGGGAAATATACACCGACAGCCGGAACAATCCGTACTGTCTCCACGTACCCAGGACCTATCCCGTTTACTACAACATAAGAGGCAAGTGGAAGTATCTGACCAGGCACTACGAAATGTGCATACCTCTGAACCTCAAACAGAAAAGCTGAGTATTCTGCGGAGAGACCCGTCAAAAGTAATCGTAGTGAAGAGCCTGTCAGACGCAAAAGCAATCAGCAGGTATAAAAAATTCAAAGACCACACCTTACTAATCCTCAACAGCCCTGAGAACCTTAACAGAGCCGTAAAGACACTCAAAAGACTCTCACCTGAAAAACTCTACGTAGCCACATCCCTTGACGAAAAAGGAATAGAAGTTAGGAGAAAACTTAAAAGAGCATTCCCAAACGCCCTACAGATCTACTTCTACGGCAAAAACCCTGCAGAACACCTCAAACACAGTGGAGCTCTCCCGCCTGCGCCGGAAGACAGCCTGACCTCCGTGGGAGACATGCAGGTGTTAGAAAACTTCATGTTAGGAGGCTATTTAACCGAAGAACTTCTCTTAGAGCTTTCACCGAAGCTCTACGAACTGTTCCTTAACTACCTTGACCTGGAAGAACCCTCAAAATTGGCAGAGGAAGAGATAAACAGACTTGAAAGAGAAGAAGAACCTGATAGAGACATAGACGATGATTGGGACTACGGTCCGGGAAGATAAAACCTTGTTTGGACGTGTAAGTCTGCCTGAAACTTTTTTTTGTCTCAGTTCCTATTATGATAGTTGTTTAATTTTTTTTTATTAGATGTCTATTATTTTAGGGACTGTGAAGACCTAATTCCTAAAAGTTTGTTATTTTGGGATATAAAGTAATCATAAAGAAAACTTCTAATTATTAGCTTATCATCATAAATTAAATGTAACTGGTTCTCGTAAAATTTTGATTTTGGAAAGGCCCTCCATCGTGTTATTTCTGCCTCTTTTGTGTTGAATTTAATGGGTTTTATTTTATTAGTGGTAGTGTTTGAATAAAAGCTGGGAAGTAATAATAGGTCATTATTAGTTTCAATAATGACTCCAAAATTAGTAACTTTACTATCAATAACAGTCGTATCACTATTAGAAATAATATTGTTTACTTTGAGTTTTCCTATAGACTCTATATTGGTTTCTTTTGGATTATACTTATAGACATTGATGGTTGACTCTGATATTTCAAAGATTCTACCATATTCAATAACTAAATTTCTATCCTTTTTTTTAAACCAATGTGTTAGTGGAATAATTCTCCTTTCTGCTTTATTGAGATATTTTATCCTGAACCTTTTAGGTTCATCATCTTTCTCTTTTAGTT
>WFYG01000036.1 GCA_015490195.1 Thermovibrio sp. | reverse complement strand
TCCTTTTTGGAACCTTCTTCAACCGAGCATAAAGGCTTTTTATTCTTTCCTTCAACTGTCCTCCAATTTAGAAAGTAGACAATTAAATATAGTCCCAAAGAACTAAAGTTTATGGAAACAAAAATCGTTTAAATCCCACTAGTTCAGATAAGAGTTTTCCTGGTTTCTGCCAGGTAGTCTCTACCGTTTAGTTTAAATCCCACTAGTTCAGATAAAAGCTATGCCGGAGGAGAAGTTCGATACAAACCTTTGCGGTTTAAATCCCACTAGTTCAGATAAAAGATAGCCGGGCGGCAAAAACCCTCAGAGCTGAAACCGGGTTTAAATCCCACTAGTTCAGATAAAAGAATTAGTCAGACAGTTCATGCTGTCAATTCAACTCAGTTTAAATCCCACTAGTTCAGATAAAAGCTCTCAGGTTAGACTTTGAAAGGCGCCCTGAAATCGTTTAAATCCCACTAGTTCAGATAAAAGACGGTGCAGATGTTCTCGTAGTTAAAGCTAACAGAAGTTTAAATCCCACTAGTTCAGATAAAAGGAAAAGGTTTACCGGGCCTGCCTATGTGGCCAAGAGGGTTTAAATCCCACTAGTTCAGATAAAAGTTGAGTCCACATCACTTGATATAAATAAAGCACAATTATTGTTTAAATCCCACTAGTTCAGATAAAAGTGACCTTACTGCACTCCTTAAAGAACTCTTTGCAGAGTTTAAATCCCACTAGTTCAGATAAAAGGGCAGATTTAGCGTATTCTAAATGTCAAAGAACTACAAGCGCTTTTTCAATTATAGCGGAGCTCCTGGCGAAAGGTCAACTGCAGCGAACTATCTATAAGTTATTTATGAAAGCCTAATAAAATCCACAAAAGTAATTACATCACAAGGGACAAGACAGAATTCCTCAAAACTGCAGCTCGCTGCAGGTGTTAGAAAGTACTAACAATTAGTGGCCGAGGAGGAGCTCCCCCTCTTTCATCAGCTTCACCTCTCTGTCTTCCGCTCTTAAAACCACCGTTGGCTTTTCAATTAAAAGGTCTATGTGGATGTTGGCTCTAACCTTACCTCCAAAAGAGCTGTTATCACCTATGGCTATGTGGCAGGTACCCAGGATCTTCTCAGCTTCAAGTATGTTGTCAAACCTTTCTGCCTTTTCGTTTGTTCCAACGCCAAACTCGGCAATATTTCCTGCGTTCGGCTCTTCGTGGATAAGGTGATTGAGGAAGTCCGAAAACTCCTCCTCTCCCGTTACTCTCTTTACGCAACCATTTTCCACTTCAAGGGTTACCGGCTCTTTTAGTTTTCTGTCTGGAGCGTACTTTGTTACGAATCTTCCGTTTGCGGTTCCCTCTACAGGAGCTATGAAGGCCTCTCCGGCAGGAAGGTTTCCAAAGTCCCCAGGAGAGCAGAGCTTCCCGGTGTCGGCAAGTCCTTCTCTACCCTTTACGGAGAAAGTTATGTCTGTTCCGTTGGGACAGGTTACCCTTACCTCTTCGGCGTCTGAAAGTAAAGAAGCAGTCTCTTTTGAGCGCCTTGCCACAAGGTTCCAGTTGGCCTGAAGAGAGGTGTAGAACATGAAAGGCTCAAAGAGGGGCATGCTGGCAAAACGGATTGAGAGGAACTCTGTACAGAGTTTTCTAAAGAGGGTATGACTTATAGAGTGCTGATTAACCGCTATAATGGCTGTGGGAAGCTTCTCGGGAGAGGTGGTTTCAAGAAGAATTTCCTTCACTTCAAGTTCATCTCCCTCTGAAACTTTTTTTTTCAGAATTCTGTCAAGTAATCCTTTCTCTTTAATCTCCTGAAGAAACTCAAGTCCAAAGGCCGCTTTCCAGACTTCTTCGGGAGGTTCAAGGCCGTGTCTTCCGGTAGGCCTGTAGGTAAGGTGGTAGATGTTCGGAGTAAACTCCGAACCAAACCAGAATAGGAGCTCCCCCACCCTCTCTTTGTAGGTATCAGTCAGTATGAGAACTCTGTCGCTTCTGTTTGCACAGATGTTATGTTTGAAGATATTTCTAACGCCTCTCTTGAGCATCCTATCTTTCCAGTCAAACATTTCTCCCCCCCTATCCAAAGGTTTTTCTGACTCTCTCTATTACTTTTACAGCAACTCTTTCAGGAATTCCTATTTTTTTGAGCTCTTCCGGAGTAGCAACAGAGAGCTCCCTCAAATCCGGGTAGAACTTCTCAATGAGCTTTCTCCTCTTGACTCCAAGCCCTTTTATTCCGTCAAGGGGGCTTTTGAGCATCTCCTTTGTTCTCACCTTTCTGTTGTAGGAAAGTGCAAACCTGTGGGCTTCGTCCCTTAAAGAGGTGAAAAACCTGAAGAGGTGTGGATATTTCTTCGTTTCAACAACTTCTCCGTCGTCTGTGAAGACGAGCTCTTCCCTTTTTGCTATTGAGAAAACTCTGAAGTCAAGACCTAAAGAGTCTCTTACCCTTAGCGCCACATTGAGCTGGCCTACTCCACCGTCTATGAGGACAAGGTCAGGCTTTTTCACCTCTTTGCTCTTTATCCTCTTAAACCGCCTCGTTAAAACCTCTTCCATTGCAGCGTAGTCGTTGACTCCCTTAACGGTTTTTACCCTGTACCGTCTGTATTCATCCTTTACAAACTTTCCGTTCTCCCACACCACGCACGAACCTACAGTTGCCTCTCCTTGAAGTGTTGAGATGTCAAAAGTTTCTACTCTACCGGGGAACTGGTCGTAGAAAACCTTTTCGTACTCCTCTTTGAGCTCCTCAAGGTTGTAACTGAACCTAACGGTCTCTCTGTTCCTCTTTACTAAAGGCAAGAGTTCCTCGGGAATAGGCTCTACTTTGAAGGAGGAATCAAGAGGTTTGAAGTTTATAAGAACCCTTTCAGGGAGCTCCCCGTCTCTGTAGGTGTTCTTGAGCCATATCGTTCCAACTACGCTTTCATCAAGTTTTGCCTTTCCGTAGGTGAAAAGCTCCTCTAAAAGTTTCTCTTCCCACGGGTCAACGGGGTCAAAGGAGAAGATCTCTTTTCCGTAGATGATTCCGTTCCTTACCGTTAATTTAACGCCGTTGAAGAGGCCGTTTTTCTCCTCTAAGTAGAAGATGTCACAGTTGGGGTAGGAGTCAAAGAGGAGGGAGCTCCGGGAGTAGACCTCTTTGACCGATAGGAGCTGATCTCTCAGGGCGGCAGCCCTTTCAAATTCAAGCCTTTCTGCTGCCTCTTCTATCTCTCTGTAGAGCCTCTTTATGAGGCCTTTAACGTCTCCCTTCAAAAATGAGAGAGCTCCCTCAACCTGCTTCCTGTACTCCCTCTTTCCAACGTTCCCCGTGCAGGGGGCTGTGCATCTCTCTATGTAGAACTGAAGGCAGGGCTTGTCCCTCTTTTTTAACTCCTTGCACTTTCTCAGCTTGAATACTCTGTGGAGGAGTTCCTTTAACTTCCTTGCGTTCTTTGGCGGGATAAAGGGGCCGAACTTTTCCCCCTTTAAAGAGTCTTTCTTCCTCACAATTTTTACCGTTGGGAACTCCTCGTCTGTAATGACCAGGTAGGGGTAGCTCTTGTCGTCTTTCAATAAAACGTTAAACGGGGGCAGATGCTTTTTAATGAGTTCGGCCTCAAGCTCTAATGCCTCCCTTTCACTCTTTACAACTATGTAGTCAAAGTCGCTGGAAGCCTTAACAATCCTATAACTCTTATCGTTGGGGTCTGTTGCAGAAAGGTGTGTAGAGAGCCTGTCTCTTAAAGATTTGGCTTTTCCGACGTAAAGAACCTTTCCGTTTCTGTCTTTAAAGAGATAAACTCCCGGTAATTCTGGAACGGTCTTTAACTTCTCCCTCATCTCTCGCTGTAAGAGGCGCACGACGTTGGAGTTTCGTAGATTTCCACTTTAGAGCACTCAACGCCTAAAGGTTTAACGTTTTCAGATACGAATCTGTAGAAGAACCTTGCAAGGTTTTCTGATGTTGGAGAGCCCTTAAAGAATGCCGTTCCGTCAATGAGCCTCTGGTAGAAGTCTGTTAGTGGGCTCTTTTCCTCTGAGGAGTAGTTGTTGAAGGTGAAGAATGGAACCTCTTTAATCAGTTTCAGGTCAATTTCAGAGGCTCTTCCCGTTTCAAGCCTGAAACTGGTGTTAACTAAAACGAAGTTTGCCTCTCCAAATGGGACTTTTACTTTTCCCTTTTCAAGGATTCCGAGCTTTTCAAAGAGTATCTCAAAAGCTGGGTCGTCGCTTCCGATTATGAGCTTGTGGTCAAAGCAGTCGTCTATAAACTCTTTCAGCCACTTCAGGTGGCCAAAGTCTGTAACCATCTGGGAAGAGTCAAGCTTCTCAGACCTCAGGTAGATGGTTAACCTGTAGTTGTGGCCGTGGCCAAGCAAACGGCGGCATTTTGGGTAGGAGCTCCCAGCCCACTCAGGGTTTAACTTCTGTGAGTGGACAGAGTGGGCGGCGGAGAACTCAAAGGTTTTTGATATCTCAAACATTACTCCTCCTCAGGGTTGAAGTTTAGAAAGCTAACAGTTGTTGTTCCGTAGTGCCTCTTCTCAACTAACCACTCCTCGTCTTCAGGAATGAACGGATTTTTCTTAGGCTCTTCCAAAATTAAAAGGCCGTCTCTGTCTAAAAGGCCAAGCTTTCTCACCATGTTTACAATTCGCGTGTAGTAGCCCTTTTCGTATGGAGGGTCTGCGTAGATAAAGTCAAAAACCTCTCCTCTACGTGCGAGTTTTTTCAGGGCGTCTGTGTAGTCTGAGCAGATGATTTCGTAGCTTTCCCTTGGAACTCCTAACTTCTTCAGGTTTTCCCTTATGAGGTTGCAGAAGCGTTTGTCGTTCTCAACGAAAATTACCTTTTTTGCCCCGCGGCTCAAGGCCTCTATTCCAACTGCCCCCGTTCCTGCAAAGAGGTCTAAAAACTTTACTCCATCTAAGTAGTTGTTCAGTATTGAAAAAACGGACTCCTTAACCCTCTCTGTTGTTGGCCTTAACAGTTTTGTGTCTTCCCTTTTAGGCATTGACTTAATAACACTGCCTCTATACTTTCCACCTACAATCCGCATTACTTCTCCCTTTTAAAGGATTTCATTTAAATTTATCGGCCTGGAGGTTGTTGTGAAGGCCTTCTTCTCTACCTTGCTGTTTCTTATCCTCTCCCTTCCCGTTTACGGTGGAGAGTTCCCCAAAACCCTTTTAAACCTCTTTAAGGGTGTGAAAACCGCAGAGATAACTTTCAGCCAGAAAACCTTCGTTCCCGTTGCCGGAAACGAGGTTACCCTCTACAGAGGAGAGATTTTCTACAAACGGCCTCTAAAGTTCCTCTGGCACTACACCTGGGGAAGCAGAATGGAAATAGTTTCAAACGGTAAATTCCTGGAAACCGTTTTTGACGACGGCTCCTGCCAGCTAACGCCTTTAGAGGGAAATATGAGCATGTTCCCCCTTCTGCTCCTTGCAGAATCCCCCGAAGAGTTCCTGAAAGAGTTTAAGGTTGTAAGTGACGAGAAGAGAGAAGGAGTAGAGATCGTTACCTGCGTGGCAAGGGGAAAAGACCCGTTTTTCAGGAAGTTCATCTTTCTCTTCAAGGGAAGCAGGTTAAAAGGGTTAAAGGCAGTCCAGAGCAACGGAACAGAAGAAACCTTTGTAATAGAGAGGCTAAAACTGAACATACCTGTTAAGGATTCGCTGTTTAACTTAAAGCCATGTAAAGAGTAGGCCGGCCGCAGCCGGCTAAGGAGGGTACCATGGGAATTGGAAGGAGGGAGAGTAACAGAAAATATAGGCGGTATATTATAAAGTGTCAAGTGTTGTAATTTTAGCTGTGTTCTAATATTTGATATATGCTAAATCTGTTTTAAACTTTCCCGCTGTGTTATCTTTAACTCTCCAGACCGGCTTCAGGAGGAGCTCTTGAAGAGAACCGTCTGTACTTACTGTGGAGTGGGTTGTGAGCTTGGATTCAACGGTAACGGAAAGGCCGTTCCCCTTAAAGACGGGGTTGTAAGTAAAGGAAAACTCTGTATAAAGGGATTCTTTGGCCACCAGTTCGTAAACCACCCCGACAGGATAAGGGGAGCTCTGGTAAGAGGAAAGCTCCTCGAGGAGTTCGGAATAGAGAAGAAAGGACTGAAGGAGAAGGACAGTTTTTTCGCCGTTCCTTACGAAGCGGCCTACAGAGTGGTTGCAGAGAAGTTAAAGAAGATAACAGAACGGTTCGGGGGGAGCTCCTTTGCAGCCATCGGCGGGGCAAGAACAAACTGCGAGAGTGCCTACCTCTTCCAGAAGTTCGCAAGGGAAGTTGTTGGGTCTCCACACGTTGACAACTGTGCCCGCATCTGCCACGCCCCTTCTTTAAAAGGATTAAGGTTAACAGTTGGAGAGGGAGCAGCGTCAGTTCCTTTTGATGAAGTTTACAACGCAGAGTTCATCTTCGTTCTTGGCTCCAACACAACAGAAGCCCACCCTATTGTAAGCCACAGAATTGTTGAACAGGCGAGGAAGGGAGTTCCTTTAGCCGTTTTAGACGTTAGAGAGATTGGACTCTACAGATTTGCGAAATACAAGCTCACAATTCCCTACGAGTCAAATCTCCTCTTTCTGAACGCCCTCTCACGGGCAATTGTTGAGGGGGAGCTCTACGACAGAGAGTTTATAAGAGAGAGAGTCTCAAACTTTGAGGAGTTCAGGGAGAAGATACTTTCAGATGAGTGGGCAAAGCCGGAAGTTTTTAGGGAGATTCCTGGCTACGAGTATCTTACAGATGAGATATACAGAGTTGCAGAAGAGGTTTCCAAAAAGAGAACCCTCTTTCTGTGGGGGCTGGGAATAACCGAACACATAGACGGAAGCGAATCTGTTGCAGCTATAGCAAACGTTGCGCTCTTAACTGGAAACGTCGGAAAAGAAGGGTGTGGTCTCCTTCCCTTAAGGGGTCAGAACAACGTTCAGGGAGCCTGCGACGTTGGAATGCTTCCCTACTTCCTTCCCGATTACAGGAAACCTGAGGTTGAAGGCTACAAAACGCCTGAAGTTATAGACGCCATTCTGCGTGGAGAGATAAAGGCTCTCTGGGTTATGGGAGAAGACATTGCCCACGTTCACCCGAACCAGAAGAAAATCAGAGAAGCCCTTAAAAAGCTTGACTTTTTAGTTGTTAACGAGCTCTTCCCCTGCCAGGTTACAGAGTTTGCAGATGTGATCTTTGGCGTAAAGAGCTGCTACGAGAAAACCGGAGTCTACATCAACGCCGAGAGGAGGCTCCACCTCTCTGAGCCGATATTTGAGTCTGAACTGCCCGACGACTGGGAGGTTATAGCCGAGGTTTCAAAGAGATTTGGAGAAGATTTCGGCTTTAAAACCTCTGAAGATGTGTGGAACGATTTAAGAAAGGCTGCACCTGAGAGGTTTGGCGGAGCAGAGTATAAACTGTTGAAAGAGAACATTTTGAATGCTCCCCAGTGGCCTGTTAAAAGCGGCAAGGGAACTCCCATTCTGTTTAAGGAGAGATTTCCGACGGAAGATGGGAAAGCCAAGTTTTACTACTCCCAGTATGAAGTGAGGGGGATGGTGAAAGAGCTTATTGAAACCGGCCGGATTTCAGACTTTTACCTTACAACCGGCAGGGTTCTTCCCCACTACAACAATGCCAACCAGACTTCCCGCTGTGAAACTCTGGAGAAGTTCAAAACGTTTAAAGAAGACGTTGTCTATGCAAGCCCTGAAGACAGAAAAAGAATCGGGAACTGTGAAAGGGTGATTCTCGTCTCTCAGTATGGGAAAACAGCTCCTCTGCCGATTGAGTTCAATCCACACATAAGGCCAGGAACTTTCTTTGCAACGTTCCACAGGGCTAAGAGCGGCATAAACTTCCTTTTTGGGGATGAAGCCGACAGGTTCGTTAAAACCGCCCGGTTTAAATCGGTTAAGGTGAAGGTTATTCCCGTTGAAGATGAAGCTTAAGAAATCGTTAGGACAGCACTTTTTGAGAGATAAAAACGTTGTAAAGAGGATTGTTGACGCCGGGAACGTTTCACCAGAGGACAGGATTGTTGAGATAGGGCCCGGCGGGGGAGCTCTCACAGAGGAAATTTTAAAAAGGAAACCGAAAGAGCTTGTCCTCATTGAACTTGACCCCCAGTGGGTTGAACACTTGAAAGGGAAGTTTGGAAACCCTGTAAAAGTTATCAACGCCGATGCAACAGAGTTTGACTTCTCTCAGCTTGATGGAAAGTGGAAGTTCTTCGGGAACCTCCCCTACAACGTCTCAACTGCAATTATCAGAAACCTTTTAAAGCACAGGAGCGTTTTTAAGGAAGGGATTTTTATGGTTCAGAAGGAGGTTGCAGACCGGCTGGCAGCCACAAAAGGTAAGGAATACGGGTATCTTCCGGCTCTTCTTCACCCCTTTTTCAGGATTGAGAAGCTCTTTGACGTTCATCCGAGGGCTTTTATTCCCCCTCCAAAGGTCTGGTCAACGGTTTTCAGAATGGTTCCCACAGGGTTTGATATGGAAGAGGGGGAGCTCCTTTCCTTTGAGAGTTTCTTAAAGAAGGCCTTTTCCCACAGAAGGAAAAAGCTAAAAAAGAACTTAGGATTAAAAACGTTTCCTGAAGGGTTTGAGGAGCTTTCAAACAGGAGGGCTGAGGAGCTCCCGCCGGAAAAACTCCTTTCACTTTTCAGAGCTCTTAAGGGCAATTGACCCGTTTTTTAAGCGGAATAAATTAACGGAACGCGAAATCCTGAAGGGAGGTTGGCCATGGAGCTCTGGGTAAGAGCAAACGGCGAAACCGTTAAACTTCAGGGTTCACTGAAAGCCATATTTGAGAGGCTTTCTCAGGAGTTTAAGGAGTCTCCTGAAATCCTTGCATTTAACGGAACAAAACGTGAAAGGAGACGTTTTAAGAGAGAACTCCGCTGTGCTGGAAGAGACCTTTTAAAGGCTGCTGACAACTACCTTAATTGGTACAGGAGCTGTAAGAAGCTCTTTAGTTAGTAGTTAGGAGAAGCCGGGGGATACTCCCCCGGCAAGCTTCCCCACTCCTTCCCCTTTGTTCTGAAACGCTGTAAATATAATAATCTACTGGTGTGTCAAAAGTTGACTCACTAATCGTTAAAAACCGACATTCTCAGTTTTAAGATCTCAAGACCTTTTTTCTTAAACCTCTTAAATCTTTCCTCGTTAACCCTTAAACTGTAAGAAAGTCTCGGTTCCCTTTCCTTCAGGTTAAAGTGCTGCGCCATCTTTATAAGCTCTCTACTGGGAGGAATCAGAGCGAGAACTTTCTCTACTAAAAACCAGCTTACAAATCTCTTTCCCGTAAAACCTATCAGGAAAACTTCTATTCCCCTGTCTGTAAACCTTGAGTAGAACTGAGTAGGAAAGAAGCGGAGGCCGTTGTCAATTTCCTTCTTTGTTGCATAACTCTCAGGAAGTAGAACTCCAAACAGGAACGGCTCCTCGTCGGGTATCTTAAAGGTCTCCCGAACGAGCCGCTTCTTCTCGTCAAGAGATATCCTCTCAGCAAGGAGCTCCACATTCTCAATCCTGCTTACCAGAAAGTTCCTGTAGGTGCTGTTATCAAGAGCTCCAAGGTAAAACAGACCATTGTAGGTAAAGAACTTAACAGGGAAGACCCTGAAAGGCTTTCCTCTGTAGTTAAAGTAAACCTTCCTGTTCTCAAGAATTGCACCTATCAGCTTCTCAACAACGCTGGGGTTGAGCCTTATGAAACGCTCATTTGGAATGGGTATCCTCTCAAAGGAGAACCTCAGAAGACCTCTCTCCTCCTCTGAGAACTCCCTCTCAAACCGCTCTACAACGTTAAAAGCCTTCTGGAAAAAGGGAAGGTTCCTGTAGTGGCGCGGAAAAAAAGAGAAAAGGACAGCAACTGATATCAATTCCTCTGACGAGTAGGAAGTAAGAAAACGGAATTTTTCGTGGTTCAGCTTCCAGCTGAAAGGTTTTCTTCCCTTAGACTCAACGGCTTCTACATACCTCAGAGCTTCAAGTGTAGATAGAGCCCTTAAAAGTTTTCTCCTTTCAACTCTTGATTCCGAGTCGTTGAGAACACCAGTTTTTACCAGTTCCCGGTGGAGCTCCCCCGTTTCAAGAGACCTGTTTGCCTTTATCAGAGTTTTCAGTATCTCAATGAGAAGGTGGAACTTCTCCAATGCGGATTTTCCCCCTATTGTTTATAATTCCCACTGCACCAACGTAAGGGGTAGAAATTATGGCTACAGATAAAATTTCCCATATCAGAAATGAGTTTACCAGTAAACTGAAATCGGTTTCAACAACTGAAGAGCTTGAAAAGTTAAGGGTTGAGTATATCGGAAGAAAGGGAAAGGTAACGCAGCTTTTAAAAGAAATTCCAAAACTCCCGCCTGAAGAGAGAAAGGAATTTGGTAAGGCCTGCAACGTTTTAAAGTCTGAAATTGAAGAGGCCATAAAAGGAAAATTGAAAGAGCTGAAGGAGAAAGAAAAGAGAGAAAAGTTGGAGAAGGAGAGGATAGACGTAACCCTCCCTGGGAGAAGGAGAGGGCTGGGAGCTCTCCACCCCGTAACAAAAACCCTCAAGGAGATAGTGAGAATATTTACATCAATGGGCTTTACAGTTGCAGAAGGGCCTGAAATAGAGACAGACTTTTACAACTTTGAAGCTCTGAACATCCCCAAAGGCCACCCGGCCAGAGAGATGCAGGATACCTTTTACATCTCAGACGATATAGTTCTCAGAACCCACACCTCTCCCGTTCAGGTTCGTGTAATGGAGAAGCACCAGCCGCCGATTCAGATAATTGCCCCGGGAAAAGTCTACAGGAAGGACGCAGACGTTACACACACCCCAATGTTCCATCAGGTTGAAGGGTTAATGGTTGACCAGAAAGTCACCTTTGCAGACCTTAAAGGAGTTCTTGAGGTCTTTCTGAAAGAGATTTTCGGTTCAGACACAAAAGTTAGATTCCGCCCGTCATACTTCCCCTTTACTGAACCAAGTGCCGAAGTTGATATCGGCTGTGTAATCTGCGGCGGTAAGGGGTGTAAGGTCTGTAAGGGAACGGGATGGCTTGAGATTTTAGGTTGCGGAATGGTTGATCCGGCAGTCTTCAAAGCCGTTGATATAAACCCTGAGGTCTATCAGGGATTTGCCTTTGGAATGGGCGTTGAGAGAATAGCAATGCTCAAATATGGAATAGACGACCTCAGGCTCTTCTTTGAGAACGACCTGAGATTCCTAAGACAGTTCAGGGGAGTTTAAGATGAAGATAACCTACAACTGGCTGAGAGAGTTTATTGATATAGATGACCTCTCTCCTCAGGAAGTTGCAGACATCCTTACAGACGTTGGAATAGAGGTTGACTCTGTCCGCTACGCCGCAGAGAACCTTGAAAAGGTTGTAACCGGAAAGATTACCGAAATAACAAAGCATCCGAACGCCGACAGGCTGAGGATCTGCCAGGTTGACGTTGGGGATACCGGTCTCCAGATAGTTACCGGTGCAGATAACGTTTACGAGGGAGCCGTTGTTCCCGTTGCTCTCCACGGCTCAAAGCTCCCAATAGGGGTAAG
Organism: Thermovibrio sp.; assembly: GCA_015490195.1. Classification (GTDB taxonomy): domain Bacteria; phylum Aquificota; class Aquificia; order Desulfurobacteriales; family Desulfurobacteriaceae; genus Balnearium. The sequence continues at coordinate 89,842 of WFYG01000036.1, read as the reverse complement.
GATAAAAAGGAGCAAGCTGAGGGGAGTTGTCTCAAACGGAATGCTCTGTTCTGAGGAGGAGCTTGGACTCTCTGAGAGCTCCTCTGGAATCATGATACTTCCCGAAGATACGCCGATAGGGAAAGACATTAAAGAAGTTTTGGGTTTAGACGACTGGATAATTGAATACGAGATAACGACAAACAGGCCGGATGCCCTCTCTGTTTTTGGAATTGCGAGGGAGCTCCGCGCCGCCCTTGGAAGGAACATTAAGCTCCCTGAAACTACTTACGAAACGGGAGACTTTGAGACGAAAGACGAAGCCTCTCTGGAGGTCTTAGACCCTGCCGCCTGCCCGAGGTATGAAGGGTTTGTGATTAAGGGAATTGAGAACAGGGAATCTCCCCTGTGGATGAAGGTCCGCCTCTACTTAGTTGGCCTGAGGCCGATAAACGCCGTTGTTGACGTTACAAACTACGTTATGTATGAACTCGGTCAGCCGCTTCATGCCTTTGACCTTGATAAGCTGAAAGGGAGAGAGGTCGTTGTCCGCCGTGCAAAAGATGGAGAGAAGATAGTTACTTTAGACGGAGTTGAGAGGGAGCTCTCCAAAGGCGATCTTGTAATAGCAGACGCAGAAAAACCTGTAGCCATTGCAGGAGTTATGGGAGGAGAGGAGAGCGGAACAGATTTTAACACGGTTAACCTCTTTTTAGAGTCTGCCCACTTTGAGCCCATGACAATAAGGAAAACCTCAAAGAGGTTAGGCCTCTTAACAGACTCCTCCTACAGGTTTGAGAGGGGAGCAGACATTGAGGCCTGTGCCTTTGCTGCAGAGAGAGCTCTCCACTTGATTCAGAAGCTCACCGGCGGAAAAGCGGCGAAGGGGAACCTCTCTTTTTACCCGAAGCCCTATACTCCAAAGGTTATTGTTTTCTCACCTGAAAGGGCTGTTAAGCTCCTTGGGGTCCACATACCTGCAAGGAGAAGTGCTGAAATCCTCTCAAACCTCGGATTCACCGTTAAGAAGGAGCAGGACTACTTAGTGGTTAAAGTCCCCTCCTGGCGTAAGTACGACGTTAGCCGTGAGGTTGACCTTATAGAGGAAGTTATCAGAATCTACGGAATGAAGAACGTTGTAAGCACCTATCCCCTAATGCACTCTGAGGTTGAGAGAAACTTTGGCTACTTCAGGGTTGAAAAGGTAAGGGAGCTCCTTTCCGATTTAGGCCTCAACGAGGCGATAAACTACAGCTTCATAGGAGAGAAACTCTACTCAAAGTTCGGCCTTCCTGTTGATAATCTCATCAGAATAAAGAACCCCCTCTCTGAAGAGTGGGTCTACATGAGGGATTACATCTTCCCGAGCCTCGTCCAGAACGCCGTCAACAACATAAACAGGAACGAGAGAGACGTCTTCCTCTTTGAGGTTGCGAAGGCCTTTATTCCGAGCGGTGAGGAGCTCCCCTTAGAGAAGCTCAAGTTGGGACTACTCATTACCGGGGAGGTTCCTGAAGGCCTGTGGAACAGGAGAAAGATTGACTTCTACGACCTTAAAGGCGTTGTTGAAACTCTTTCGGAGTTCTTAAAGATTCCCTTAGAGTTCAAAACAACCGGGTCTTACACATTTCTCCACCCGGGGCAGTCTGCAGAAGTTCTCCTTGACGGAAAACCTGTCGGCTTCATCGGGAAGCTCCATCCGGACGTTAACGAGGCCTTTGACGTGAAGGAAGAGATTTTCGTTGGAGAACTGGATTTAGAGGAGCTCCTTAAGGCTTCAGAGGAGGTGAAAACGGAGTTCAAGCCCATTCCCAAGTTCCCGCCGGTTATGAGGGACATTGCCGTTTTAGTTGACAGGGAAACTCCCGTTGCAGAGATTGAAAGAGTGATAAAGGAAAGTTCAAAATTCCTTGAAAAGCTAATACTCTTTGACGTTTACGAGGGTAAGGGAATACCTGAAGGGAAAAAGAGCGTGGCGTTCTCTTTAACCTTCAGAGCTCCCGACAGAACCCTATCGGACGAGGAAGTTAATAAAATTTTAGGTGTTATAATTGATTCGCTTGCTAAAATAGGAGCTACTTTAAGGGGCTAAGAGGAAGAGAAGTTGAGCTTACCACAGACAGTTGAAGTTGTTATATCGGGAAGGAAGTTTAACATAAAGACGGACAGAGACCCTGAATACGTTAAGAAGCTTGCCCAGAAACTGGAAGATATGGTTGAGAAGATAAAATCGGGCAACAGCAGGGTTACGTTTGATAAAGCTCTCGTTGTTGCCTGTTTCTACCTTTTAGATGAGAACGAATCCCTCAAGAAGCAGATCTTTGAGCTTGGAGAGGAAATTAAAAGGTTGGAAGAGGGAGCAAAGCTCCTGATAAAACCCAACAAGCTCGCCCCCTAACCCTTCCCTTAGCCCCAACTCCACCTCAGGAGTTGATGTTGCCATCTAAAGAGACCGTTCGGAGTTACATCCGTCAGCGGAGGAGTCTGCTTACAGAAAATGAGTGGAAGATAAAGAGCAACCGGGTAACAGAGCAGCTCAAAGGAGTCCTGAATCTCTATCCGCACGCAGAAAGTTTCCTCTTCTACTATTCAATAAACAGAGAACCTGACATAACTCCTCTGGCAAAAAAACTCCTCAAGGCCGGTAAAAGAGTTGCCTTTCCGAAGGTTAGCGGAAAAGAGATTCTTCCCATAGAGGTGAGTTCTTTAAGGGAACTCTCCCCCGGCAGGTTCGGGATTCCTGAACCGCCCCTTGACTTCCGCCGGGTCTTAAACCAGGTTGATGTCGTCTTTGTTCCCGGCCTTGCCTTTGACGTTTACGGCTTCAGGGTTGGATACGGGGGAGGCTTCTACGACAGGTTTCTAAAATCTTTCAGAACAAAGGCCAGAGTTGGGGTCTGCTTCTCTTTTCAGCTCTTTGATAGGGTTCCCCACGACCCATTTGACGTTCCCGTTGACTACATTACTACAGAGAAATTCTGGATAAGGAGGAAGGAATGGAATCAATCTTAGTTGCCATACTGGCAATAGTTTCAGGTCTTGCCGGCGGTTACGTTGTTGGCAGCAGAAGAGGACAGGTTGCCCGCGAAGAGATTGAGAGAACTATAAGAGAAGAAGCAAAAGCTGAAGCGGAGAGAATCATTAGGAGGGCTCAGGAAGAGGCCGAGGAGATAAGGAAGAAAGCTGAGAAGTTTGAGAGGGAAGCAGAGGAAAGGTACGAGGAGCTCCGCAAAAAAGCCATTTTAGAGGCCAAAGAGGAGGTTCTCAAGGAGAGGGAGCGCTTAGAAGAGGAGCTGAAGGAGAAGAGGAAAGAACTTGCAGAGCTTGAGAAGAGGCTCCTTCGCCGTGAGGAATACCTGGACAAGAGAGAGTCAACGTTAGATAAGAGGGAGGAGAACCTTGATAGGAGGGCAGAGTTTTTAGACAAGCTTGAGGCAGAGCTTGAGGAGAAGAAGGCTGAGGTTGAGAAGTTGGAGGCGGAGCTCCTTGAGAAAGAGGTAAAACTGAGCCAGCTCTTAGATGAGGAGCTGAAGAAGCTTGAAGAGATCTCTGGAATGACGAAGGAGGAGGCCGTTGAGGAGCTCCTTCGCCGCATGGAGGAGGAAGTCCGGAGAGATCTTGCTATTCGTTATAAAAGAATTGAGGAGGAGTTTGAGCAGACTGCAGAGAGAAGAGCTAAGAAGATACTTGCAACGACAATTCAGCGCCTTGCAACAGATACGGTTGCAGAGACTACAGTTTCAGTTGTTGACCTTCCAAATAACGAGATGAAGGGAAGGATAATCGGCAGAGAGGGAAGAAACATAAGGGCTTTTGAGCTTGCAACGGGGGTTGACCTGATAATTGACGACACCCCTGAGGCGGTAACCATCTCCTGCTTTGACCCCGTTCGGAGGGAAATTGCGAGGATAGCCCTTGAGAGATTAGTTGCAGACGGCCGTATCCATCCGGCAAGGATTGAGGAGGTTGTTGAGAAGGTTAAGCAGGAGATTGAACAGGAAATGCTCAGCGCCGCAGAAGAGGTTCTCTTTGAGCTGGGAATAGACAACGTTCACCCTGAACTTAAGAAACTCCTTGGAAGGCTCAAGTTCAGAACCAGCTACGGCCAGAACGTTCTCCAGCACGTTAAAGAGGTTGCATACCTTGCCGGGATGATTGCAGCTGAAATCGGTGCAGACGTTCAGCTTGCAAAGAGGGCAGGACTCTTCCACGACATCGGAAAGGCCGTAACCCACGAGGTTGAGGGCTCCCACGCAATAATCGGAGCAGATATCCTCAAGAAATACGGGGAGCCTGAGGCAGTTGTAAACGCAGCTGCTGCCCACCACGGAGAGGTTGAGTTCACAACGGTTGAGTCTGTATGTGCTGCAACTGCCGATGCCCTCTCTGCCGCAAGGCCGGGAGCAAGGAGAGAGAGCCTGGAAGCCTACATAAAGAGGATTGAGAAGCTTGAGAGCATTGCAGAGTCTTTCCCCGGTGTTATGAAGGCCTTTGCAATTCAGGCTGGAAGGGAAGTGAGGATAATGGTTGAGCCCGATAAGATTACAGACGAGGAGGCCGCCTTTTTAGCCCATCAGATTTCAAAGAAGATTGAGGAGGAAGTTCAGTATCCCGGCCAGATTAAGATAACCGTTATAAGGGAGACAAGGGCTGTAGACTATGCAAAGTAAGAAGTTCTTAGTTGTTGGAACGGCAGGCCACATAGACCACGGGAAAACTACGCTCATTAAGGCCTTAACCGGCATAGACACAGACCGGTGGGAGGAGGAGAAGAAGAGAGGGATGACAATTGACCTGGGGTTTGCCCACCTGAAACTCCCAAACGGTACACTGATTGGGATTGTTGACGTTCCCGGCCATGAGAAGTTCATAAAGAACATGCTGGCAGGCGCCCACGGTTTAGACCTTGTCCTCTTCGTTGTTGCCGCAGACGAGGGGATAATGCCCCAGACGGAAGAGCACCTGACTGTCTGTCAAGTTCTTGGAACGAAGAAGGGAGTTGTTGTTCTAACGAAGAAAGACCTTGTTGATGAGGAGTGGTTGGAACTTGTAAAGGAAGAGGTTAAGGAGTTTACAAAGGGAACGTTTTTAGAGGGAGCTCCCGTCATCCCCGTCTCTTCAAAAACCGGCGAGGGGATAGGGGAGCTTCTTAAAGCCCTTGAAAAACTCTCTGAAGAGGTTGAGCCAAGGAGCTCTGAAGGGATTTTGAGGCTCCCCGTTGACAGGTCTTTTACAGTAAAGGGGTTTGGAACGGTAATAACGGGAACACTCCTTTCCGGAAAGGTAAAAGTTGGAGATGAGGTTGAGATACTCCCGAAGGGCTTAAAGACAAAAGTTCGGGGTATTCAGGTTCACGGAAAGCCTGTTGAGGAGGCCTTTGCCGGTCAGAGGACTGCCGTAAACCTTGCCTCTGTCTCAAAGGAGGAGGTTAAGAGGGGAGACCTGCTTGCCACTCCCGGCTACCTGAGGCCGACAAAAATGGTTGACGCCGTTCTGGAGCTTTCAAAGAACGCCAGCGTAATCGTTGAGAGCGGTTTCAAGGTTCACTTTCACCACTTGACCTCAGAGACCGAAGGGGAGGTTTATCTGATAGACAGAGAGGAACTCCTCCCCGGTGAGAGGGCACTGGTCCAGATAAGGCTGAGGGATGAAATTGTTCCCGTCTACGGAGACCGGTTCGTCGTCAGGAACTACTCCCCTGCAAGGGTTATCGGCGGCGGCTGGATAGTCAACCCCCTCCCTGAGAGGAAGTTCAGGAGGCGCTTCAGGGAGAAGTACCTTGAGTTTATAGAGCCCTTAGTTAAAGGGAAGAAGGAAGGGCTCATTTTTCACTTAGTTTCAAAATTCCCGGGGCTTTTAACAGAGAAGGACTTTGTCCAGAGGTTGGGGCTAACACCTGAAGAGGCCAGGAAACTTGTTGAAAAAGCTGTTGAGAGAGGGGAAATTTTTGTTTCAGACGGCAGACTCTACCCGTCAAACTACCTTGGTCAGGTTCGCAAAGAGCTGATTGAGGCAGTTGAGGAGTTCCACAGGAGATACCCGGTTGCTCCGGGGATAAACAGGGAGTCTTTGAGGAGCTCCCTTAAACTCCCCGGAGAGCTCTTCAGCCTCGTTGTCTCTGAGCTCATCGGAGAGGGTGTTTTAGAGGAAGAAGGCTCTTACCTAAGAATGAAGGGCTTTAAACCGAAGGCGGAAGGGGAGTTTAAAGAGATAGTTGATAGGCTTGAGTCTGCCTCTCGTGAAGGGGGATTTACGCCGCCATCCCTCAAGGAGTTCTCAAAGAGCACCGGCATCCCTGAGGATAAGGTCTACATGGCCGCCTCTTACCTTGTGAGGGAGAAGGGATACCACAGAATTGGAGATTTCCTCTTTTCACCACAGAGCTTTGAGAGGATAGAGGAGATTCTGAAGGAGCACTTTAAAAAGAAGGAAACCCTCTCAGTTTCAGAGTTTAAAGACTACCTGAACATCAGCAGGAAGTTTGCAATTCCAATCTTAGAATACCTTGACTCTTTAGGGCTTACAGAGAGAAAAGGGAACGAAAGGGTAAGGGGGAGGAACCTTTAGTGGGGGAGCTCCTTTTAAACGTCATTTTACCCATTTACCTGCTGATTGCCCTGGGATTCCTCTCGGGCAAAATCTGGAAAGACCTTGAAACGAAAACCATTTCAACGGTAGTTCTCTACTTCTTCGCCCCTGCACTAATCTTTTCTTCATTCAGGGAGCTCCCTTTGAACCTCTCAAACATCTCCTGCATCTCTTTAACGGCCCTTGGGGTTTTCTTCGGCGTCTATGCCCTTTCCGTTCTCTCAGAGCTCCTCTTCCTGAAAAAGAGAAATCCTGCCTTTGAGCTCTCGTCAACTGTAATGAACGCCGGCTACATGGGAATTCCTCTAATTCTCCTCATGTTTGGCGAGAAGGCACTCCCCGTTGCCATTACCTACATGGTTGTTATGGCCGTTTACCACTTTACCTTAGGAATTGTTGTTCTGAAGGGAAGTGTAAAGGAGGGAATTGTCTCAGCCCTCAGGATTCCCCTCATCTACGCCCTTCTGCTCTCCTTTCTCCTAAAGGGGGTGGAGCTCCCCCTGGGAGTTGAGAAGATGGTAAAGCTCACAGGAGACGCCACTCTTCCCTTAATGCTCTTCTCAATCGGTATAAGCCTCTCAAAAATCACTTTTTCTGAAATTGAAATCAGTCTTTTAGGTTCAGCCGTTAGGTTCTTCGGCGGAACTGCCTCAGCCATTATTTCCTCTAAACTCCTTGGCTGCTCTCCCTTTCTCCAGAAGGTTCTGATAGTTCAGTCCTCACTTCCATCTGCAGTTCTCAACTACGTTCTCTGCGAAAAGTTTGAGGTTTCCTCCCAAACAGCGGCTTCAATCATTTTTATCTCAACTCTCCTCTTTCCCGTTTACCTTCTGTTCCTGAAGCTCCTTGTAGGTTAAAATGGAGTTAACCGTAATTGAGGAGCTACTATGTGGCAGGTTCTGGTTCTGTTTTTAGCCCTAATTCTCCCGTCTGTCGCCCTTTCAACAGAGATAAAAGACACGATTACTGTCTACAGGGAAATTAAGCCGGATATCTACTGTATTTCTGTTTCCGTCTCTGCCCGGGGAGAGAGTGAATCATCAGTCCTTCAGGCACTTTCAAAGGCTGACAGCTACGTAAGGAACCTGAAGTTCCGCTATACCGGTGGGAAGTTCACCGTTTTCCCGAATAGAGAGTGGATTCCCTCTGAAAAGAGGTACAGGATAGTCGGATTTGTTGGAAGGATCAACTACAGATTCCTCCTAAAAAGCCCATCTCAGCAAGAGGAGGTGATAAGGGCTCTGGAAGAGGCAAAGAGGGGAGCTCCCCTCAACTACTCCGTCTCATCCGTTGGCTGGTGCGTTTCAGATAAGCTTAGAAAGAGAGTATTAGAGGAATTGAAGATAGAAGCCCTGAAGGAGGCCGAGAGTGAGGCCAGGGTTTTCGGGAGGGAGCTCCACTCAAAGTGTCTTCTCAAATCTGTAAGCTTCTCAACGGTCAGCAGGCCGCCGATTATAATGGAGTCTGTAAGAGCTCAATCTGTAAAACTCCCGCAACCGCCCCAGAACAGTCAGAAAATAGAGATTAGAGCTTCTGTTCAAATAAACTGCAGGTAGGAGGTGATATGAGGGTAGGAACGCCCCTTTCACACAACGCGACGAAGGTTCTCCTCTTAGGAAGCGGAGAGCTTGGCAAGGAGTTTACCATTGAAGCGATGAGGTTGGGAATAGAGGTTGTGGCAGTTGACTCCTACCAGTTTGCCCCCGCCCAGCAGGTTGCCCACCGCTACTACGTGATAGACATGAGGGACGGAAAACAGATAAAGAACATTGTCTACAGAGAAAAGCCCGACTTTATCGTTCCAGAGATTGAGGCCATAGACACAGATATGCTTTTAGAGCTTGAGAAAGAGGGCTTCAACGTTGTTCCAAGCGGCAAAGCCGTTAAGCTTACAATGGACAGGATTGGAATCAGAAGGCTTGCGGCAGAGGAGCTTGGACTGAAGACTTCCGGCTACAGGTTTGCAGAGACTTTAGAGGAGTATAAAAAGGCCGTTGAGGAGATAGGTCTTCCCGTTGTTGTGAAACCCGTTATGAGCTCATCCGGTAAGGGACAGAGCGTTGTTAGAACTCCTGATGAGATAGAGAAGGCTTTTTACTACGCAAAGAAGAACGCGAGGGGTAAGGGAAACGCCATTATCATTGAGGAGTTCATAGACTTTGACTTTGAGATAACTCTCTTAACAGTTAGAACAAGAAATCAGGGAACCCTCTTCTGCCCGCCAATCGGCCACAGGCAGGTGGAGGGGGACTACCACGAGAGCTGGCAGCCACAGGCAATGACTGAAACGGCTCTTAGAAAGGCTCAGGAGATGGCAAAGGCCGTAACAGATGCTTTAGGGGGATACGGAATCTTCGGGTGTGAGTTCTTCGTTAAGGGGGATACTGTCTGGTTCAGCGAGGTCTCACCGAGGCCCCACGACACAGGGATGGTAACGATGGCAAGCCAGAACATGAGCGAGTTTGAAATTCATCTGAGGGCAATTTTGGGTCTTCCCATTCACATTGAGCTTATCTCCCCGGGAGCTTCCTACTGTTTCCACGCAAAAACCCACTCGGTAGCTCCCGAGTATGAAGGATTAGAAGAAGCTCTAAAGGAGCCAAACGTCTGGGTGAGGATCTTCGGAAAGCCTACAACGAGGCCAAAGAGGAGAATGGGAGTTGCCATTGCAAGGGGAGAGAGTGTAGAGGAGGCAAGAGCTAAGGCAAAAAGAGCTGCAGAGGCGATGAGGGTTATTGAAAATGGTTAAGGTGGCAACCTTTGGAGGCGGATGTTTCTGGTGTATAGAGGAGGCTTTCAGTAAAGTTAATGGGGTTTTAGAGGCCGTTCCCGGCTACGCCGGTGGAGAGGTTGAGAACCCCACATACGAGGAGGTCTGCACCGGAAAAACCGGACACGTTGAGGCGGTTCAGGTTAAGTATGACCCCGAAAAGATTTCATACAGGGATCTGCTGGTAACGTTTCTGACTTCCATTGACCCTACAGACCCGGGAGGCCAGTTTGCAGACAGGGGAAGCCAGTACAGGCCTGTAATCTTCTACCACGACGAGGAGCAGAAAAGATTGGCAAAAAAAGCCTTGAAAGTTCTTGAAGAAAGTGGACTCTTCTCTGAACCGATAGCTGTTTCTGTTGAGCCTTTTAAGAACTTCTACCCTGCAGAGGAGTACCACAGAAGGTACTTTGAGAAGAACCCGATGCACTACCTTTACTACAAAGAAGGAAGTGGCAGGAAGAGGTACTGCGAGATAGTGTGGGATAAGAAAGGTGGAAAGAGAATCCTTGAGGAGAACCTTTAAGGCTTATGCCGTTCAGTTTGAAACTGTAGAGTGCGATTTTGAGAGGAACTACTCCCGGTTCCTCTCACTTTTAAACTTCTGTGAGAAGGGTTCTTTAGTAGTTGCCCCTGAGGTTTTTCCAACAGGTTTCTGCTATGAAAGAGTAGATGAAGCTGTAAAGTTCTCTGAAAGGGTCGGCAGTGAGCTCCTCTCCTTTTCGGAAGGCCTCGGTATTACCCTAATCTTTACAGTTTTTGAAAAGGTTAACGGAAAGCTCTTTAACTCCGTTAAGGTCTTTGACAGGGGAAGGGAGCTCCTTTCAAGGCCGAAGGTTAAACTGTTTCCACCAACTGGAGAGACAGACTACTTCACTGCCGGAAGTTTTGACGACTTAAAGGTTGCAGAAACCTCTGTAGGAGTTGTCGCTCCCGTAATCTGTTTTGAGCTGAGGTTCTATTCTGTTTTAGAAAGGCTTAAAACCTTAGGAGGAGAGGTCTTCACAGTTTCGGCACAGTGGGGAAGGGCCAGGAAGTTCCACTGGGAGCTCTTTGTGAAGACGAGGGCTGTGGAGCTCCAGCGGTTCTTCGTTGCCTCAAACGGAACAGGTAGAGAAATGGGAGGGAGCTCCCTCATCGTTGACCCGTGGGGAAGGGTCATCTCAGAGGCCGGAGACTCTGAGGGAGTTATCTCAGGAAACATTGATACAGCCGTAATCTACCAAGTTGAGAGGAAACTTCCCCTGAACTAACCTGTCTTCTCCTCAACCCTTTCTGCCATCTCCTTCATCCTCTCCTTCAGGAAGTAGTCTATCGTCTCAACCCGTATCTTTATTGAGCCAGACGGCCTGTTCTCGTCTATTTCGTGGAAGGTAAAGTATGGAACGCCGCTCTTCTCCACTATTTCGTCAATAACCGAGTAGATGGGGGCGTCGTGGCCACACCGGAATGAAGAGAGGTCTAATAGGGCAATGTTTGGGTGGCGTGAGCCGTAGAGAGCTCCCCACACCTTCTTAGTACTGTTCTCACTGTAGGCCTTCGGCCAGATATCCCTGATTTTAAACGGATCTCTGTCGGGGAATACCTTTTTCAGAAACTCATCTGTTATCGGGAGCGAGTCTATCGTCAGAATCGGGTAGCCCAGTTTCTGGAGCTCCTCCGTTATCCCGTGGTTTATTCCCGGGTCGTTGTGGTAAGGCCTTCCAAGGACTAAAATGGCTATCTTTCCCTCAAGCTCAACCTTCCTTAAGATTTTCTCTCCCAACTTCCTCATCTCGTTCGTGTAGGCCTCAAGGGCTTTAAACCCTTCCTCAACTGCCCTGTCGCTTTCCTTCCTGGTTAGAGAGAGTAAATCCTTAAAGGCCTCGTACATCTCCCACTTGAGGAGCTCCTCGTCGTCAAAGTGGAGAATCGGGTCAACAAACTCAATCCCAAGCTTTTTAAAGATGTCTTCTTCTTTTGTGAGAACAGACTTAACAGAGATTGGCGTTGCCGTAACCGTTGGGCAGGCGTGGGAGCCCTCAGCGTCCTTAAAGAGGGTTTTAAGCGTTGCAACTTTGGGAAAGAGTATAAAGTCAGGCTCTTTCTTTAAGAGGTTCCTTATATGGGCGAGGGCAACTTTACTTGGGAAACACGGGTCAATTGCTCCTCCCCGGAGCTCCTCCCTCACCATCTTCTCGCTTGTGTAGTCTGAGAAGACGAAGTTCTCAACCCCAAGGGCTTCAAGGTATCCCCTGAAAAAGGGAGCCAAAGCGTAGAAGTTCAGAATCCTTGGAATTCCGGCCTTCAGCCTCTTCCTCCTCTCAATAACGCTCTTCCTCGTAAAAATTCCAAAAACCCTCTCCTGATATACCTTACTGACCGGGTAGCTCTCAAATACCTTTTTGGCTGAAATCTCCTGGAGGTTGGGATTTTCCTTTTTAATTTTCTGGAACTTTTTAACAACCCCTTTTACGTCCTTAACGTCTAAAACGGTTCCCTTCTCGCAGGGTGCAATTATGTAGAGCTTCTCCCCTACTCTGGCGTTTACCTTTACAAATGTCCTCTGGCACCTGTTTGTGCAGAAACTGCACCTTGTCGTCTCGTCGCTCTTAACGGTGAAGTTCAGCGAGAGGAGCTCCTCAAGTCCTATGAAGTTCGTTCTTCCCGTGTAGTTCCTCATGGCCTCAACGGCGGCACCGAAAGCTCCCGCCTCTCCCGTTATCGGGTGGACGAAGACCTCTGCGTCTGGAACCCTCTCCTTTATGAAGTCGTACTGAGCTTTAACAGCCGCAAGATTCCTCTGTGTTCCTCCTTGAAGGAGAAACCTCTTTCCAAGTTTCCTCAGGTTGGGCTCCTTAACAACGTAGAGCCAGACGTTCTTGGGAAGAACCTTGGCAAGGCCTGCCATTATCTCGTGGGGCTCCCAGCCAAGTCTCTGGAAGTTAACGATGTCCTGCTCTAAAAAGACCGCACAGCCGAAGTTGAACCTTGGAGCGTACTCGGCCTTAAAGGCAACGTCTGCAAACTCTTCAACCCTGTAGCCGAACTTCTCAGCCGTTGACTGGAGGAAGTAGCCGTTTCCGGCAGAGCACTGTGTGTTGAGCTTAAAGTCCTTAACTTCACCGTTTTTAAGCATCATTACCTTTATATCCTGGCCGCCAACGTCAACGATAACGTCTATGTCTTTGAAAAAGTGCTTTGCAGAAATTGTGTGGGCAACTGTCTCAACAACTGCAACGTCTGCCCCGATAGTTTCTTTAAGCATCTCTTTAGCGTAGCCTGTTGTTCCAACTGAGAGTATCTGGAGCTCCGCCCCATTCCTCTCAACCTGTTCTTTCAGTCTCCTTACAACCTCTTTCGTATCCTCTAAAGGGTTGCCTTTTGAGAGTGTGTAGGCCGTTGCAAGGAGCTCCCCCTTCTCATCAATTAGAACAGCCTTCGTTGACGTTGAGCCCCCGTCTATTCCCAAGAAAGCCCTGACCTTTTCTCCCTTTTTGAACTCTCTCGGCTTAAAAGGTTTAACCCCGTATTTCTCTCTAAACTCCTCTAAACTCTCTCCCGGCTTTAAGAGTCCCCTCTCCCCCGTTTTTGCCTTTAGGTGGATAAGTGTCTTCCTGAACTCCTTGAGCCCTTCAGCTCCCCTGTATGGGCTCTCTTCAAACTGTGAAAAGAGTGCAGACCCGAGTGCTGCGTAGAGGTGGGAGTTCTCAGGAAGAAGAAGTGAGTTCTCGTTGTAATCAATTCCCTTCTCATCCCAGAGCTTCTCAAGGTGGTATCTCCAGGCCTCAACAAGGGCAGGAAAGTAGGTGTTCGGCCCGCCAAGTAGAAGAACGACAGGCCTTAAAGTGTGTCCCCTCGTTAGAACTGCAAGGTTCTGAACGACTATTGCGTTAAAGAGTGAGATGAGGAGCTCGTCTGCAGGAACTCCCGCCTTCTGGAGGCTGTTTATGTCAGTTTCTGCAAAGACCCCGCACTTTGCAGCAACCGGGTGGACTTTAGAGGGGTCAAAGTGAATCGTTGTTGCAACGTCTAACGGGAGCTTCAGCTTTGAAACAATCCTATCTATCGTTGCTCCCGTTCCGCCGGCACACTTATCGTTCATGGTTGTTATCTTTCTCCTTACCCCGCCAGCGTCCACCCAGAAGATCATCTTTGCGTCCTGTCCGCCAAGTTCAACAACCGAGTTGACTTCAGGGTGGAGGGTCTCAACTGCAAGACTTACGGCGTTAACCTCCTGAACAAACTTTACCCCTAAAGCCCTTGCAATGTCTCCCCCGCCGCTTCCGGTCATGAAGAGCTGGAAATCCTTTCCGGCTATCTCCTCAAACTTCTCAAGGAGCTTTAAGACTTTTTCGGGCTGTTTCGCCTCGTGCCTCTCGTAGTGGCTGAAGACTATGTTGTTATCTCTATCTAAAAGAACTCCCTTAACGGTTGTTGATCCGACGTCTATCCCAGCTTTAAACATTACCCCTCCAGAAGACCCTTAAGTGAAAGCTCTAAGATCTCCTCAACGGCGCTCTCAACGGTCGGGATTTTCCCCTCAAGGAGCTCCCTTCCTATTTCCAGGAAAGCTCCTAAAACAGCAGCAGAAACGACGTTTACGTTACACTCCCTCACAATCCCCATCTCCATACCTCTAAGGAGGGCGCTCTCTATGAGCCCTTTAATTTCTTCAAAGAACTTTTCAAGAACGGCATCAAACTCAGGGTTCAGTTTGTAAGGGTGGTAGAGGATGAGTTTTGCAAGCTCTCTATCCTCAACAAAAAGGCTTAGAACTTCCCGAACGTTCTCCTTCAGCTGCCCCAATGGGTTTTCCCTCGGCAGGAGCTTCAGCCTTGAGGAGATTTCACCAACCAGGTTTTCCAGAACTTTCTTGTAGATGTCATCTTTGTTCTTGAAGTAGAGGTAGAACGTTCCCCTTGCAATCCCGAGGGAATCTACTATGTCTGAAACGGTAAGAGAGTGGAAACCCTTCTCAGAGAAAAGTTTTTTTGCTCTTTCCAGTATCTCTCTCTCTCTCTTCTTCAAACTTTCCCCACTGAACTGACATGTCAGTTTAGAAAAAATCTATTCTCTAGCTGGTAGAATTTTCAAGTAGTATCGGGAGGGTAAAATGAAAAGAGGTCTGGTTCTCCTTCCACTCTTTCCGCTGTTCCTTACCGGATGCGTAACTGCAGGAAACGAAAAAATTAACGCCCTTGAGGCAAGGGTTCAGGTTTTAGAGGTTCAGAACCGGTCTTTAGAGAAGACACTGTCTCAGAAAGAGAAGGAGCTCCAGCAGCTACGGGAGGAACTGGCAAAGCTGAAAACGGCCGTTAACAACTTAGAATCCCGTCAGCTGAAGCAGGAAGCGAAACAGATGGAGCTTACAAGAGCTCTTTTTTCAACCAAGAAGTCTTCGGTAAGAACTGTTTTAACCTTTGAAGAAAAACTCAAGAAGGTTCAGAGGGAAGCAGCGGGATTAAAGAGGGAGCTCTCTACAGTCAGAGGCGACATTAACAGATTAAAAGAGTGCTGCCAGAACCAGAAGTCGGAAATCTCAAAGGTTGAATCTCAACTAGCGGAGCTCTCTTCAAGGCTCTCTGCAGTTGAGGAGAAACTCCAAAAACTAAGAATACCCTCAGTAAAGATAGAGAGGGTTAAACCGTCATCTGAGAAGACTCCCGCCAAGAATGGAGTTAAAAAGAATAAATAGCAGAATGGCAGCCGCAACTATGAGAACAACGTTTGAGGTATAAGAGCGGCGGTAAGAGGAGACGAGTCTGTCGTAGTTCTCGGGGAGTTTGGAGGGAGCTCTCCTCTTCACCTCTTTAAGTATCTCCTCAAAGTTTGAAAACGAGTCGTCAATAACGGCAAGTTTCCCCTCTTTATCGGCTATAAACAGAAAATACTTCCTGCCTGGAGTGAGGGAAACCTCTTCAATTTCATTCCACTTTATAAACTTCCTGCCAGTAAGTCCAAAAACTTCAATTCCTTCGTCTGTAATTACAACCCGTTTCTTCAGAAGAAAAACGAAATAGGCAACAACGGGAAGGACGAGAAGAGCAAAAACCATAAGGCCGGGGGAGAACCTTCCGGCCTTAAGGATGAGAGCTCCAAAGAAGAGAACGTAAGAGATAACCAAAACTCCGTAAGAGAGAACCGTTAAGCCGTCAGCTCTAAAAACTCTCTTCTCAGCCATTTAACCTCTCAAGAACAGCTTCTTTAAACCTCTTAAGCCCTTCCTCTATATTCTCCATTGACGTTGCGTAAGAGAGCCTTAAGTAGCCGGGAGCTCCAAAGGCCGTTCCCGGAACAACGGCAATCTTGCCCCTCTCAAGGAGGTAGTCTGCAAGGTCAAAGTCGTCCTTAAATCCGCCTTTCTCAAGGAGCTCCTTAACGTTTGGAAAGGCATAGAAGGCACCCCTTGGCATTATGCAGGAAACTCCAGGAATCTCGTTGAGTCTCTCAACCATGTAGCGGCGCCTCTCGTCGTAGGCGGTTATCCACTCCTTCAGGAAGTCTTTTGGTTTAATTAGAGCCGCAACTGCTGCCTTCTGGGCAATTGAGTTTACGTTAGAGATAGACTGGGAGTTTATCTTAATCATTGCGTCAATTATCTCTTTTGGCCCTGCTGCATATCCCACTCTCCAGCCCGTCATTGCAAAGGTTTTGGAGAGGGCGTTTACCGTTATAGTAATTTCCTTTATCTCATCTGAGAGTGATGCGATGCTTGTGTGCTTAAATCCATCGTAGGTGAGTTTCTCGTAACACTCATCTGAAGCTATTAGAATTCCCCTCTCTGCGCAGAACTTCCCTATCTTCTCAAGCTCCTCCTTTGGAATAACTGCTCCCGTCGGGTTGTGTGGAGTGCAGAGGATTAAGAGCTTTGTCTTTTCCGTAACGGCCGGCTCAATGTCTTCAACTGTTAACGTAAAGTTCTTAACCTCTTTAGTTTCAACAAATACCGGTTTCCCGCCTGCAAACTTTACCTGCTCGGGGTATGTCACCCAGTAGGGAGCAGGAATAATTACCTCGTCTCCCTCGTCAATTACAGAGAGCATTAAATTAAAGAGCGCCTGCTTAGCTCCATCCGTTATTACAACCTGCTCTGGCTCGTAGTCTATTCCGTTTTCATCTCTCAGCTTTCTTGCTACGGCCTGGCGGAGCTCCGGTATCCCCGCAGGTGGTGTGTATTTCGTAAATCCCATATCTATGGCTTCTTTTGCTGCCTCTTTAACGTGTTCTGGCGTATCAAAGTCCGGCTCTCCGGCTCCAAAGCCTATAACGTCTATTCCCTTTGCCCTCAGCTCCTTAGCCTTGCTGGTTATTGCCATTGTGGGAGAGGGAGACATCTTTAAAACTCTTTCTGAAAGCTTCATTTCTACCCCCAAAAGTTTGTCGTTGACATTTTACAAACTGTTAACTACCTTTCCCAACCAACAAAGGCAGGAGGAGACCATGAAGGGAAACAGATGCCTTACAGCAGAACAGATGAAAGAGCTTAAAGAGATTCTGGAACAGAAAAGGAGAGAAGTCCTTGAGGACATAAAGAGGGGGCTTGAGGAAACAGCCCAATCTGAGAGGGAAGTTGGAGATCTTGTTGATATGTCAACAGATGAAATCCTTAGAACCTTTGAGATGAGAATTAGAGACAGGGAAGCAAAGTACCTGAAGAAAATTGAGAAAGCCTTAAAGAAGATTGAGGAAGGGACTTATGGAATCTGTGAAAAGTGCGGTTCCTGCATAAGCTACGAGAGGCTTAAGCTGAGACCTGTAGCGGAACTCTGTATAAAGTGTAAGCTTGAACAGGAGAAGATAGAGAGGAAGTTCGGAGAGGAATAATTAAAGGGGGGCTAACGCCCCCTCTAACAAGCACTCAGCCTACGCTTGCACAGAATGTAACTTCTTCTTCCTCGTTAACAACTCCCCTGAAGTGAACGTCCTTTTCAACCCTTTCAGGTTTCAGCTTATCAACAATATAGTCAAAAGCCTTAAAGGCGTTTTCGTGGTCTCCACAGGTGTAAACGTCTATTGCAACGTAGCCGTGTTCCGGCCAGGTGTGGAAAGAAAGGTGGGATTCTGAAATAACTACAACCCCCGTCGCCCCGTAGGGCTGGAACTGATGGTAGTAGGCTGAGAGCTTGTTGAGGTTGGCGTGTTTCACAGCCCCCTCAAAGATTTCTGCCATAGCCTTGGCAGACTTTAAAACTTCCGGGTCGCACCCGTAGAGGTCGGCAACGATGTGGACGCCGAGGGTCTTGGCCATTTTCCTTCCTCCTCTATTAGGGGTTACGGGGGACTCCTCCCCACGGGCGGCTATAATTATATTCTGCACTTAAATAAGTGTAAACTATGAATAACAGGTGGGGGAGTAGGACACTAATTATATTAGGCGGGTTCAATCCCAGCCTACTCAGCATACTGCTCCACTCCCTCACCTATCACGGAGGGAGGCAATGGACGAGCTTATTAAGCTTTGGGAGTTATTTCAAAGACCCCAAAAGCCGTCTTTTCACGTAGCTGAAAAGATAATCCTGAAGATAGTAAAGAACCAAGGCGTCTGTGTTGTTGGTGTTGATGTTGGAGCTACTTTTTCAGTATTTGCTATTGATGGGCAAGTTTACAAAGTGAAACACTCACAACTTCAAGAGTTTAAAGAGAAACTAATTGAGTTAGCATCTAACAGACGGATAAAGCTTTATTTTGAGCAGACTGGGAGATATTCTCTACCGATAGTAGAAACATTTTTGGATATTGCGGAACTTTTTTTAGTTGAAGGAAAAAAACTAAAGGCTGCAAGAGAGTTATTTTCGGCTCCCAGTAAAAATGATTATTACGATGCCCGCCTACTGGCTATTATCGGAGTTTTACCGATTTCGGTAATTCCCCTTGATTACGATGCTTATACCTTACGTTTCCTAATGCAGCGAAGAGTAAGATTAGAAAAATCTATCCAGCAGTCTATAAACAAAATTAGACAGTGCATAGCTGTTTTATTTCCTCCAGATTACGAAACTTTTAACAAGCGAAACTTACAAAAGGAAAAAACGATTAAGAAACTAAAGAAGAGTTTGGAAAACTTCACTCCATTTTCTGCTATTCAAGAAGAGCTACTACTTGAGCTGAAATCAGAACTTCAAGTGTTAGAACTTTTACTATCACAAAAACAACAACTTGAAGAGAGGATAGAGCTACTCTCCGAAAAGCCTTCAATTAAAGAAGATTTACAAGTTTTAACAAGTTTTCCGGGTATAGGTAAAAATAGAGCTCTAACATTAAAAGCAAGTTACATTGATATAAGACGCTTTCCCAACTGGAAAACATTTATAAAGTTTATGGGATTTACAGTTCAGGACAATCAGAGCGGAACTTCTGTTAAGTATAAGAAAAAAGTCAATTCAAATAGATTAGTTAGGCGTGAAATGTATATGCTTTGTCAGCTCTTTAAGAGAGAAGATATTAAAAACCCAGCTGCTGATTATTATCGCTACTATTACATCAAAACAGGCGGAATTGATAAAAGAGCATTTCATAAGTTTTCTGTTAAGTATCTAAGAGCAATTTACTACTGCCTTAAACATAAGACAAAATTTTCCCCTGAGCTCCTTAAGGCGAGCTTAGAGGACTTGATAAGCCCTCAAACAATTGAGGAGCTTAGGCAGAATGTTAAGCAGTTGAAGGAGCAAAAGGGGAAACGAAAGAAAAAGGAGGGCTCTGATGGTAACTCTAACTAAAAAGGACATCGCTAAACGCTTACAGGAACGGGGATTCAATCAAAGACTTGATGAACTTATAGCTCTAATGAACGCAATTTGCGACGAGATTGTTAACGCTGTTCACGAAGGATATGCTGTTAGCTTCAGAAACTTCGGTAGATTCTATTTGAAAGAGCGGTTAGTAAAAAGAGCTCCCTCAAGAGATGGTGGCAACAGGGAGCTCCCCCCTAAAAACATAAGAGTTTTGAGGTTCTCACCCTCTAAGAAAACCAGGATAGATGATAGCTCTAACAGGTGATACAAGGAGCTCCTCAATAAAATCAGAGAGGCAATAAGAGCGGGAGCGGACAGCTTAGACTCTGCACTCCCGCTGTGGACTAATCAGAAGTTAGAGAGATTCCTGAAAGCTCTTAACCCTCTAAGGGAGCTCCCCCTATTCTCAACCCTCTCCAATTGCTGATAACACCTTCTTTTTGTTTTCAATGTTGAGTTTTGAGCGAAAATATATCTGAATGAACGCTAACGCTCAAAACAATATTGTTACGTTCACTCTCCCGGTTAACAATGAAAAAAGAGACTATACGCCGGGAGAGGAGTATTGAACGCAAAAACACTACGAACTTTAGGCCTTGAACCTGTGGAAGTTGGCCGAATAAACGGAAGGCCAACGTATAAGGTTAAGATTAAAGACCTCTCCCAGACGGTCGACGTAATCCGTGGGTTTATCCTTGAGAACTCCCACAACCCACGCCTGAGAGTCTTAGTCTCAAAAATCCTTAAACCCTGTAAGAGTAAAGACTTCCTTTGCTACGTTGAAAGAATAGTTGACTACGTTCGCAGACACGTTAAATACGTTGACGACCCGCAAAGGTTAGAGCTCCTCCAGTCTCCTGAAAGAACCTTAAAACTTAGAATAGGAGACTGCGACGACTTCACAATACTAACAGGAACCCTCTTAAGACTTGCAGGGTTCCCAATTCGCATAGTCCTTGGAGACCCTAACAGAGACGGCCGCTATGAACACGTTTACTTAAAGGTAATGCTACCCAACAAAACCTGGTTAACAGTTGACCCTACCGTAGAACTCCCCTTCAAGCCCAAAGACTACCCCGAAAAAGAGATAAAGGTTGCCGAAAGGAGCCCCCTCCTCTCAGGGGAGCTCATACCCGGAACCCGATGCCTCAGATGTCCCCATCTAATTCCAAGACCGGTTAAACCCAGTCAAAAACCAGCTAAGGAGAAAGGGAAAATGGGCCTCTTAGACTCAATCTTAGGGAAACTCAGCAACATAGAAGTAATCACCCCTAAATACCACTACGGCCTATTCAAGAAAGATGGGACTTTACAGGTTCTATACACGAAAAAGCCAAAACAGAGACCCCAGAGACCGATAAGGCCCACCTGGGGAGCTCCCTCATATCAGGAGAGCTCAGTAATCCCGAAACTCCCCTCACCATCTCCAACCCTTCTAATCGGAGGAGCTCTCCTATTTGGAGCTCTTTTCCTGGCCAAGAGGAGGTAAAGAATGCCCGTTATAAAAGTTGCACCGGTAGAAAGAAACGGGGAGCTCCCTCCTGAGCTCAGCTGGGGTTTTCACTTTCACAAACTCGTCAAAAAGCCCTTTCACTTTGTAAAGCACACAATAAAGGTAGCTAAGCACCATAAAAAGTTAGTAATAGGAGCCGCCCTAATTGGAGCTGGAGCCTACGCCTACCACGCAGGATGGCTCGGCAAAACGGGAATAGGGAAAACCTTAGCAGGCCACAAAATAGGCCACGCCCTTGGTAAAACTGCCTCAGCCGTTCATAAAATCTCACTCCTTCACACGGCCAAAAAACTCCTTCACGAAACCGGCCACTTCCTAACAAGCCCGGCTGTCCTAACTACAGCCGCAATAGCCACGGGCTCAAAGATATGCACAGGCAAAAACTGCTACGGAATAGAGCCCGTTCAGGACTACCCGCAGGGCTCTATTCCTTACTATTCAGACTACTATTCTGATTACTACCCGGACAACGCCTTTACAGACACCCCCTCTCTCCCTCCAGAACTCCCCGCAGGGAGCTCCCAACCTCAAAAGGGGAGCTCCCGCCCCCTTGAAGCTGGAGCTGGAGAATACCTCTCCTTCCTCAAAAACCCTTACATCTTAGCAGGCCTTGCAGTTGGAACCCTAATCATGCTCAGCAGGAGGAAATAGATGGGAGCCCTCCTTGTGATACTTGGCCTCTTAGGAGCTGGCGGAGCAGGCTACTACGTAGCCCGGAAAACAGACGAGAAGGCAAAGACGGAGGCAGACGCAATAAAGCTCTGCATGGAGATGGCAAAAGAGGGAAAAGTTAGCCCGGACTTTTGCGAAAAGTTCAGAGATCCCTCACTTACAGAGGCCATAGCAGAAGTAACAGAAAACGCCAGCAAGTTGGCCATCACGGGAGGGCTCCTCTATGCCGGCTCCCACCTATACAAGGCCATCAAGGGGAGGAAGTAGTGAAGATAGACAGAAAGAACCTCCAGGAAGCTGTAAAGCTATACTCAAAATTTCACTGGGGAAAAATGCCGAAGGAGCTCACCAGAGTAAGAATCCCCCTAACGAAAGAGTTTGTTTTCCTTGGAAAACTCCTTGGAGTTATATACCTCTCAGATAAGAGCGGAAAGCCTGAGCCATACGTTCACTTCTTTGGCCCCGGGGAGCCTTTCAGGCTTACCTGCCACAAGGGAGAAGTAGCAATTGAAAAGACAAAGAGAGTCTCCCTCTCAAAACTCCCTGATTTACTCACAGACCCTAAAGGGAGAGCTCTCTACATAGCCAACTACACCGGCAGAGTAACAGAAAGAGGAATAGAGGGGTAAGCCATGATTAGCTTAGCACTTCTATTGACCGTCTTAATCCTTGCACTCTGTTGCGTTCTCAGCCACGGCAAACTGAAAAACGACATCAGGAAGGAAATACAGAACCTCAAAGACGAAACCCTTGAAACCATCAGGAGGTTAAGAAGATGAGCGGAGAACTTGTAGGACTGATAGTCAACCCCTCAAAGAAGAGAAAAAGGGGCAAGAGAAAACACCGCCGCAGGAGGAGAGTTAGAAGGAATCCCGCCGCAAGGAGAATAAGGGCAACGTCAAGGGGAAGGAGCAAAACAACAATAGTCCTTGCTAACCCCGCAAGGGACACCTCAGCCCTCCTTCAACTTGCCGCAGGAACCGCCGCAGGGCTTGCAGGCGGAAAAATACTCAACCGTGTCATATTTGACCACGCCCCGCAGGTTGCAACCCTCACGCAGGCCACGGGCGTAGAAGTTGGAGACGTGGCCGTCCTAACAGCTGGCCTCTTCATGCTTAAGAAAAACACTAAACATAAAGAGTTCTGCACTGGACTTGTAGCAGGTGCAGGAGCAAAGATAGCCCTCAACCTCTTAGACAAGTTTGTCTTTAAAGGTAATGGAACCGTCTCCCTCCACGGGGAAGACGAGGATGTTGACTACTACGTAGACGACAGCGGCAACGTCTACCCGGCAAGCGAGGGAGATGAAGAGGAAGTTAGCGGCGTTCCTGTAGATGAACTCTCAAGGGAACCTGCATTCATAGACAGCCTCAGCTAATAAACCAAAAAGGAGGATAGACATGGCAAGGAGTTACAGGAACTACGACAGCGTAAAGGTAACGAACGCAACAACGGGAAGCGTAAAGCTCTTCTTACAGAAAAACAAAAACGACTACGAGCAAGGAAGAGAGGGAAAAGCTCCCTCCAACAAATACCTTCTGATTACCAGGGTTAGGGTAGAAGGTTCACCGGACACAGACCCGGCAACAGTCCTTAAGGCTCTTAAAGGGGCAACCATTACCCTCTACGGTCAATCCGGAGATGTAAGAGAACTCGGGGCGGCCTTCTTCAACGCAAAAGAGGCCAACCCCTGGGTAACGCCAGACGCCTTCAACCTTGACGTTCCGGTAGCGGTTCCCCCATCTGCCAACTACTCAGTAGAGCTCAACTGGCAGGAAGGCAACGCCCTCCCGGACGGAGCAACTGCACACATCTACGTGGTGGTAGAGGGACTGGAGCTCTCCCCTGAAGAATACCGCCAGATGGTTAGCTAAGGAGGGGACAGATGAAGCCCTACACGGCAAACGCAAACTTCCCGGCTCCCCAGGCCGGGATAAACAGAACCGTTCTCAAAGTCCCTCGTGGCTTTGAGATAGAGAGGATAATCGCCTACGTTCCCGTAAAGTCAACGATAGACATAAGGGAAAACGGGAAATCCCTGATAGGCCAGTATCCGTTGGGCGGCGGGATATTTGCCACCTCCCACCGCCGCCTTGACTTTGAAGCTCCCTGGGAATGCCAGACAACAGACATAGAAGTAATAGTTGACTGCCCGGAAGCTCCAACAACCCCCATACACATAGCACTCTGCGGAACTTACGAGGAGGGGTAGGGAGTTCCCTCCCCTCTCCTTAACAAGGAGGGAAAATGCTAAGCGGCAACGTAACGACACAGCTCAAAATATCCGGGATAGCTCCCTTAGAGCTCCCGCTATACAGGGTAAAAGACGGCAACGTCCTGCTGATAGAGGGAGTTAAAGTCTACGCCGACCCTGTAGACGAGAACACCAAGTTGGCTGGAACCTTCCCCGTCTCAAAATACGCCTTCTCCCTCCACCTAAAAGAAAACGGCATAACAAAAGCAGACTTCACGACCCTCAACCCCTCAATAAAGCCGCCAGCATACAGAAAACTTGCCAACTACCAGAAAATCGTTCTCCGTGGCTTTATCTCAGTTGAGGTCTTTCCCAAAGAGGAGATTCCATCAGACTCCCCCCTAACCGTTACCGTAGTGGTAGAAGGCCACGAGCTACCGGAAAACCACCCCTTAGTAGAGAAATACCTGCCTGCCGCCGCACAGCTTTAAGGAGGGAGAGTTGAAAGAGGAGCTAAAGACCGTTTTCAAATTCCTCAAAGAAGCTAATGAGGTAGCAAGAGAGCTCTCCGCCCTATCAGGAGAGACAGGGACAAAACAGAACCCAAAGAAGGGAGCTCCCAGAGGCTACGTAATCCGTCCGAAAGAAACTTCCTTAATTCAGAAAGCCCTTTCAGCAAAGAGAGCAGAGCTAAACCTCTCTCTCCTAATAGAGCCTCAACTTGGAGAGCCCGTTAACCTAACTGCCAACATCAGACTGAGACGAGGTGGCAATGACCCCGGAAGAAAGAATAACGGCCTTGGAGGTTAAGTTGCAGAACGTAGAAAAAGACATAGAGGACATGAAAACAACCCAAAACGAGCTCTTGCAGAGACTTAGCAACATAGAAAAGAGAATAGCCCTCTGGACTGGGGGAATCATCATTGCAGGCTACATACTTGAACACCTTTTAAAGCTGATTCAAACCCACTAAGAGGCCAAAATGGGGCTTATAAACATCTCCTTAGACAGCATAGGGAACCTCATAAAAGACATAAGGGAAGCCATAACAGGAAAGGGAATAGAAGACCCCAACAAAAAGGCCGAAATAGAGTATAAGCTGGCTCAGCTGGAATTTGCACTAAAACAGGGCCAACTTGAGATAAACAAGGCAGAAGCCCAGAACCCTAACTGGTTTGTAGCAGGCTGGAGGCCTGCAATCGGCTGGACGGGGGCGTTGGCCCTCTCCTACCAGTTTGTAGTTCAGCCACTCTTAACCTGGGGAACTCACCTCTACGGCGTAAACGCCTCACCTCCTCAACTTGACACAGGAATGCTCTTTAACCTCATACTGGCCATGCTGGGCCTTGGGGGATTCAGAACTTTTGAAAAACTAAAAGGAGTCCAAAACAGACACTAAGGAGAACGGTCAATGTTTTCAGGGACAGAGACAACAGCGTTAAAGGAAAAAGAGGGATTAACCAGTTTAATGGCCCAGCCCAAAGTAATAAGGGCAATAGACGAGACCCTAAACACAACAAAGGAGATTAAAAACGCCGCACTCAACAATACCAGGAGTCCCGTTTTCAGAGCTGAGCTCATAAGCAAGCCCCTTTTTATCCTGAACCTACCTGCCTTAGCACTAATCATAACCCTATTACTTAAAGGAGGGAAGTAATGATTGACCCTAACAAAGACTTCCATCTATCTCCACACTTCACCTTCTTTGAAATGACAAAGACGGAGCACAGAGACCTTTTAGAGCTCAACCGCAAAGAGGCCGTTAACTACCTTGATAACCTCAAGTTCCTCTGCAACGAAGTGTTAGAGCCTTTAAGGTCCTTCATAGGAAAACCCCTTTTTATAACCAGCGGGTTCCGTTGCCACCTACTCAATACCAGAATCGGCGGTTCTCCCCACTCCTATCACATAAAAGGCCTTGCGGCCGACTTTGTCCTCCCCCACACAACAAAAGAGGAACTCTTTGAAGTCTTTAACGAAATAGCACTCAGAAAACCCGTCCTCTTTGACCAGCTGATTTTTGAGAAGGCCACCTGGATACACATCGGCGTAAGGACAGACCTTGAAGGCCGCAACCGTTTTCAGGCCCTCACCTACAACGGCCATTCCTACGACCTATACACCCCAAAACCGGATGTGGAGGTAGCAAATGTTTAGGAGTTTATTTGACATCGTAGAGAGACAAAGAGACCTACGGGAAGAGGACAGAATCGCTCTTTTGGAGCAATGGAAGGCTACCGGTGTTGAGCCTGAGGTAAAAGGCTGGTGGAACGTAAAGGCGAATGTATCAAGTGCAAGCGAAATAAAAGAAGCTATAGACGACACCCCACCCGGAGGCGTTTGTATTCTTAAGCCTACGCAAGATATAGAAATAGTTGCTTCATCTGGGATTAGCTTAGACTTTGAAAATAAAAAGATTTACATCTATGGTTCAGATACTTATTCAATATCTATAGTTTGGGACAAGGTAGGTTCTGGTTCTATAATAAGAGGAAGCGGAGTTTTTGTTTTTTCACACATACCAAACATAAACATTGAAATAACATCTGACGTTAGCATAGCATCAGTTTTAGTATGGTCAACGTTCCGTTATCTTGGAGAAGCTACAAACCCATTGCTTGATTTTATTGTTGCTAACTCAAAACTGAGAATAACAGACAATTCTGGCAACAGCGTTACCAAGAAACTTTGTTGCTCAATTTTGTCTATTGACTCAACAGACGTTGTTATAGATAGCTCTGGAGCTTCAACGGTTAAGTTGCTGGGCTCTGCAAATGCAGCACCAATGATGTTTAATGCAGTAGGGTCAACGCTCTCAGACGAAAACGGCAATGCACTCAACTGGGGTGATTACATCGCAGACGTAGTTAAAGATGCAAACGGCGTTCCCCGCAATATCGTTTCAAATATCGTTCTCTAATAACAACTAAAGGAGGGTAAGAATGAACGCTAAACTGCTGAAATATAAAAACGTTATCTATCAGAACTTCTCGTTAGAAATAACAACACCAGACGGGAAGAAGTTCTACCCCGTCCTCAACCCTGAAAACGCTGACGAGGTTAAAACTGCAATAGTAGAAACTCTCAACTACCTGACAGACCAATACTTTTACAGCCATGCCGCCGAAAGGGGCGATTACAAAAACATGGGAGAGATATACGTTGACGCCCAGGGCGGCGATGCAGATGCAAAATACCTTCTCCAGCTCTACAATGCCGTCTGGGATGCAGAAGAAAAAGCCGAAAACGAGATAGACCAGCTCAGCGACCTCAATCAGCTTCTATCAATCATCCAGGATGTCCCTGGCTATCTTCTCCCCAGGTTAGAGAAAGCAAAACAGAACCTTGACGATTCCCTGAACTCTCAGACCTCAACCTCAACTAACGGAGGCCAGTAATGAGGGCCTCCACAATAGCACTATTAACCGGCCTTGCACTTGTTGGCCTCTCCTTACAGTCCAGAGCGGCCACCTTCCCCGGTTCCCGTCCCTCCTCCCGCCGGGGCGGGGACTTCATTGACACCGTTAAACAGGCCATATCGGAGATAGCTCCCAGATACCACATTCCTCCCCCTCTCCTATTCGGCATCTGCATGGCAGAGAGCTCCTGTAACCCTTCCCTTCTCAACCGTAAACACCATCTAATTGGCTCATCATTCGGTCTTTACGGCCTGACGAAAATCGCCTGCAAAGACGTAGGAGTTGACTACGAACGCCTGAAATCCCTGACAGGAAAAGAGGCTATATACTTCCAGACAGAGATCGCCGCTAAATACCTCTCAAAAATCAGATACGCCTACAACGGCCGTTTTGGAATAAACGACTGGGATTCGGCAATACAGGCCTACAATGTAGGAATAGGGGCATACAAAAGAGGAAAGAGAAATAAGCACTACCTTGCTACAGTCCTCAAATACGCCCGCAGTTACTAACAGGGGGAATTCAAAATGTGGAAAGACCCCGCAATGCCAAAACTTCACAAAGAGATAAGAAAAGGAAAACCGCTAATGAAAGTAAAGACTCCCTACAATACCGTAGAGCTCACCTTTCATCCCAAAAGCCACAAAATAGTAATGTGGCTCAACGGATACATGCAGTTTATTTCAGGCCTACCCGAAAAAGAATACCACTTCAAGCTCTACGGCCAACCCGTAATAGACTACTTCCTCAAGGAGAAAAGAACCCCTGAGAAGGTCTTAGTATTGGGGGGAGGGGACGGACTTGGAGCAAGGGAGCTCCTCAAGTTCCCCCAAATACGGGAAATCACCTTAGTTGACATAGACAAAACCGTAACAGACCTTGCCCGGAAAAACCCGATACTCAGAACCCTCAACCGCAACGCCCTGAACTCAAGTAGAGTCAAAATAGTAAACGCAGACGCCCTCAAATACCTCAAAACGGCAAAGGATCGCTACGACCTCATAATAGTTGACTTCCCAGACCCCGATTACGACATGATGGAAAACGACGAATTCCTAAAAAAACACGTAAACCCCTTATATACATGCAGGGCCTACAAACTCATCGCCTCCCACCTCAAAAAAGGAGGCCTTCTTTCAATCCAGGTCTCAGGCTCCCCGATAGTCCTAAACAGAGTAAAGAACTGCCTGAAAAAGCTCAAACTCCAAATATTGGGAAAAGACAGAGGAATAAACTTTGAGCAGTTCTTCCTCTACGCAAGGAGGTAACGAATGGGATTCTCCCTACAAGATATAGAAAACAACCTCTATGGCTACGCAGTCAACGCCGCAAAACCTGAAAAGATAAAAGTTGAATGGAGATACCTCCCCGACTGGCTCTTTGACTTCTCCCGTTCCACCCCCTCAGCCTCCCGCCTGGTTTCAATCACAAGGCCAAAAGTATACGTAAAAACAAAATCAGGGTTCACATTCGGCTACGACGTAGCAAGTGGCAGGCCGATACGGGTTCCACCCAACGCCTTCACTCCTGGAAAATTCCAGACCTTTCTCCACTCCAAAGACTTCCAGACCTTTTTAACCTTTTCATTCATTGGCCTGATATTGAGGAAACTCTTTAAGTAGAGCTCTCCCCTTTGTGTGCCCTCCTATTCTCCCCCTTACCGGGGGAGCTCCCCTGCTGGGCTATAATCTCCATCCCCGTCCCTCCGGAGCTCCCCGCCGTGCAGCTGCACGTTTCCGGTAAAGGGGAGCTCCTTCTTATGGTCCATATTAAAGGACACCCTAACTTTTACCAGGTATTTTGAGAATACTCCGGGGGAGCTCCCCTCTACTCCTCCCTGAACATCTTTAGTAAATCGTCTCTCATGTCCTCTATTGTGTAGTCCAAATATGCCTTCAGCGTGTCGTAATTGCTATGCCCCAGTAATCTCCTAACCTTCTCTAAATCCTTTGTTGTCTTTAACAGTTGAACCGCAAAAGCATGCCTGAATACGTGTGGGTGGAGCTCCCTCCCCAATACACTTCCCGTTAACTCCTTCACAAGTTGCCACGCCCTTTGACGAGAAAACTCAAAAAGCCTCCCTTCCTCTCCGCTAACGTGCTTTAGAACATACTCCCTTAGAAACTCCTCAACTTTCGGGGGAATCAGAACCTCCCTCTCAAGCTCCTTTCCCTTTCTCCTCTTTAACTGCTTAATCGTTATGGTTTTCTTAGTAAAGTTGACGTCTCTTTTCCTTATAGAGAGGAGCTCACTAATCCTGCACCCTGTATAAAAGAGGAGCCCGAAAAAGACAACCTCCCGCAGGCCGTAATAACTTCCCCTCCCTATCTCCTCTCCCTTAACAGAGCTCCTAACCTTCCTCTTAATGTTGGCCATCTCCTCAAGGTCCCTTACTTCTGGGAGGAACCTATCAAGGACGGCCTCAAATAGCCTGTTTACCTCTTCCCACGTTGGAACCTCTTTAAGTCTCAAAAATGCCATTTATCCCTTGTCCTGCAATGCTTTAGTGAGTCGTTTTACAAAATACAAATTTTGTAAAGTCAACAATTTCAAGCCTCTCTCAAAAGCCGAAAACCTACTAACCACCCTCTCCCTTCCTTACCTCTTCCTTACCTTCTCCTACTCTCTCCCTTTCTACCCTCCTAGAACTCTCCCTTGAATCCTCCCTAACCTCCTCCTCAAACTCACCCAAAACGAGCCCTAAGAGAGAGTCAACAACCTCTCTGTGTCTCCTTACAGCCTCCACGTAGCCCGCCACAACAAAACGGGGAACCGGTAAACCCTCAAGGAACGCAACAAGCCCCTCTGAATCCTCTATGTTGTAGCTCTCAGACATCCCGTAGAGGAGCTCAACCTCCCTGTCCGTCAAGCTGTCAAATATCTCCTCTGCCGTTGCTCCCCTCTCTGCCAAGTCCAAAACCTTAGTTCCTACTGCAATAACCTCCTGCACGCTAACAACCTCCTCTCCGTTATCCACACCCTCCAACTGTGTGGATTGTGGATTACTAACAACCTGAGATGGGGAGCTCCCTCCTGCTCCAGAAGCCGCCACCTGGGGAGCTCCTACCTCCCTAACCTGCCCCTTTGCTCCTGCCATCTTCCTCAGCTCCCTCTTAACTACCGGTAACGGATTCTGTCCAGCCTCCCTTATAGAGAGAGCCTTGTTGACAATCTCCAAGGTCTTATTAAGGAGCTCCGGGTTAGAAAGAACCCTGTCTAAAATCCCCCCTCCAGCTCCATACTTGGCCCCCAAAATAGAGACGGCCATCTCCTTAATCTCAGGGTCGTCCTTGGCCACCCTTATAAGCTCTAAAAGCTCGTTTTTATTTGTTAACGCCTTCTGTATAACCTTCCAGGCTCCCCCTCCAAGGGCCAACAATACCTGCGGGTTGCTGATTAACTTCTCAACCGCCTGCTCAAAAAAGCCCTTCCTCTCCTGCTCCTTCCCCTTAACAACGTTTAAAAGAAGCTCAAACTGTTGCCTCTGCATCTCCATCATCATCTTAAACACGTCCGTCTGGTCTGAGCTCCTCTTATCCTTAATCTCCTCAATCAGCTCCCTAACCAGCCCCAAAGTTCCCTCCTCCTGCTGGACCATCTCAGAAGGGGGCATCTTGGGAGCTCCCTCAATGGCAAAAGAGAACCTCTTTCTTATCTTCCCGTCCTTCCCCTGCAAAGTAACTATGTATTTCCCTCCCCCGTAGCGTTCCTTAATCCACATAACTAAATCATCGTCAATCTCTTCAGGTTTAACCTTGTCCAAAAACTTCCCATTCCTCATAATGATTACCTGAGTTAAGTCGCCCCTGAGCTCGTTAAACACCTCTGCCGTTGTCCCGATGTCAATACCGCCCGTTTTAACTTCCTCAGCCATTGCTTACCTCCTAAAGGTCTATTGGTTTATTTGCGTTCTTTTTGAGGAACTCCTTAATCTCCTTTTCAGGAATTAAATGCTCCCTCCCTATCTGGACGGCTCCTAACTTTTTGTCGTAGAT
Source organism: Thermovibrio sp. (assembly GCA_015490195.1). GTDB lineage: Bacteria > Aquificota > Aquificia > Desulfurobacteriales > Desulfurobacteriaceae > Balnearium. Next base: position 58,999 of record WFYG01000036.1, on the reverse strand, counting down.
GTAATTACGGATAGTTGAGGGAGACTTAGAGAGAATCTCAGCCACCTCTTTGACCGTGTAGAACCTAACGCCAAGTATCTCTTTCATTGTTCATTATTTGCCTTATCCTGGTTTATCTTTCTTATTGACAGTTCAGCTTTACACAAAACAGCCAACTTGTTAATTTTCTCAAGAGCCGCTATTATCAGTCTCTCCTTTCCCTCCGGGAGCTCCCTGTAAATCTTCAGAGCCTTCTCAAAAACCTCAACCGTGAACTCTTTAGGTTCCATAATTCCCTCCCTTTAATTGCACACTTATTGTGCAGACCTCTAACAGTCTATCAAAGATTTGGAAAGTCTTGAGAAAAGGCTTGTCTGTGGTTTATTATTCGTTTAGCGGTAGAGCTAAATTAATAGGACTTGATGCTGAAACTACAAATTGTTAAGGGCTTTTCAACAAAAAGGGGGCAGAGCTGCAAAAACACGTTGTTTATATCTTCTTCCTCTCCTTCTTAGCCCTCGCTTTTGAAAAATACGGCACTCCTTATTTCCCCTACCTTTTGGTAGCAACGCTGATTCTCTTTTTCAACTATGCTGTGAGGTTCAGGGTGAGGGAGCTCCTCCCCGGCACTCTCATTTTAATTCCTTTCCTTGCTATTCCGCTTTTCTGGAAAGGTCACGCTGGTAATCAAAACCTGCGAAAAGTCCTCTGGGTAAGAGAGTACAGAGACAACTACAGAGTAGCGGTTCTTGAAGGGTGGAAGTACGTAAGGTTAAAAGGTGAGGCAGAGCCGGGAGACTACGTTAACAACAAGGGGAGAGTAGTTGAAAGACCTTTTTTCTCACTTGACAGGTTCCGCTATCACCTATACAAAAGGATTGAAGAGTCTGTAGATTATCCCGTTTCGGCTCTTGTTGGGGCAACAACTTTAGGTTTCAGATACGAGCTTCCTGCCTCTGTTAAAGGCTACTTTGCCCTTTCCGGCATCTATCACTTCCTTGCAATTTCCGGCCTTCACGTAGGAATTGTTGTGGGAGCTCTCGCCCTCCTCTTTAAACTCTTAAAGTTTAAAAAGCCCTTAACGGCTGCGTCGGTTGTCATTCTTCCCTTAATGCCATTAACAGGGCTTCCACCTTCAGCTTTCAGGTCTTACCTGTTTATGTTCCTTCTGGCCTTAGGCCTTGAAACCTATAGGAAGATAACGCCTCTCTACCTTTTGGGAGTTGTGATGCTATTTACAGTTCTAACGGGAAAGTTCAACCTTTCTGCCGCCCTCTCCTTTAGCGCCGTTGGTGGAATTCTCCTCGCCGTAGAGGGTGAAGGTGGGAAACTGATAAAGAGTATTAAGGTCTCCTTCGCTCCCATGTTCTTTACCCTTCCTATCGTTCTAAACGTTTTCGGAACCTTTAACCCTTTAAGCTGGCTTACAACCCTACTTGCCGGCTTTATCTTCACCCCTTTTCTCATAGGAGCTTTCCTAATGCAGATTACACTTGAGAAGGTTCCTTTTATAAACGGAATTACAGAGTTTTTAGGCTATCAGTTTATCCTCTCTTCACACTACCTCTTTAACTTTACAAAGTGGAGCCTTACCCACTACGAGGCACCCCTGTGGCTTGCAGGAACAACGCTTCTTATTTCCTTGTTCTTAGCTTTATTTACAAAACCTGTTTACTCCTTTATTCCCCCTATTCTCCTTTCAGTCTTTGCCCTTATTCATCCAACTGTAGTTTCGGAAGTAAGGCTGGAGCTCCCCGGGTGGAAGCTCAACTCCTTCTACTTCATCTCAACAGAGGGGCAGAAGTACAGAAACAGCACCTTAGAGGCCAGCTACGTCTTCCCGGCCACAAGGAAACTCCTCTTTAGAAATAAGCTGATTGATAACCGCCTTAAATTTATCAAAGAAAACAAAAAACTATTACCGAGAAAAAAACACAAAAATTACTAATGGGTGGTTTAATAGAACTAATTTACTTCTTAAACTTCTGAATTCAGCTATAGTACCGAGTTTCCCAGTTTTTCCTTCAGTTTAGCGTAGAGTTTATCTGGAGGTGTAATCCAAGATTCTTTAAAGTCAGGAGCTTCTTCACCAAAAATTTGCTTATATATAGTTTTCCCATTTTTTGTTCTTAAGATTCTTCGTTTAAATATATCTATTACCAGCTTCTCTTCTGAAGATAAACTACCAGTTTTTGACTTGTGTATTATTTCCTTAAATTTATGAGGATTTTCCACTAAGGCAGGCATATCCCACAAAAAAATAGTAACAAAACTACTTATACTATGCTTTTCAGCAAATTTACCTGCTCCTTCACCCACTTTTCTTCTTCCTTTTAAGAAAAATAAGGAAATTTACCACTGCTGGAACAAAATCCGACAGTAAAGCAAGAACTTTATCCTGCAATTTGTAAAGTTTTACTACCTTATTCATCAGATTTTTCGCCGAAAACCAATCCCTTCCACTTTTTAGGGCATTTCAAGACCGATCATTGTCAACTGGTTACTCACAAGAAAATGCAAGTCGCAATCCCTTCCACTTTTTAGGGCATTTCAAGAGTACCCTCAAGAAACATTGAAAAACAATGTGTTGCACAAGAATGTAATCACACTATCTTAGAATATTCTCAATTGACGGAGAAAATTACCCTTGTCAATCTCCGTATTCAACTGTTAAAGACCGGCTTCTCTGGTTCCTTCCGTGATTTTATCATAAAATTCCCCAGACTAAAGAGAACATACGGCTGGAGAGGTCTGAAAATGCTTGAACATTTGGGAAGTTTTAAGAGAACTCATTACTGCGGAGAGGTTTCAACAGAAGACATTGGAAAGAAAGTTAGAGTTGCAGGCTGGGTTGATACAACGAGAGACCACGGAGGGGTTGTTTTTACAGATTTAAGGGACAGAACAGGAAAGGTTCAGATAGTCTTCTCTCCTGAAATTTCTGAAGAGCTCGTTGAGAAGGCCAAAAAGCTAAAGCACGAGTACGTGATAGCAGTTGAGGGAGAAGTTCGCAGAAGGCCTCCTGGAACTGAGAATCCGAAACTGAAAACCGGTGAAGTTGAAATTTACGCCGAGAAGCTCCAGATACTCAACAAATCCCTGCCTTTACCGTTTCCTGTTGAAGACGAGGTTAAGGTTGGAGAGGAGACGAGGCTCAAGTATCGCTTTTTAGACCTAAGGCGGAAGAAAATGATGGAAAACATCATATTCCGCCACAGGCTCTACCAGACTGTAAGAAAAGTTTTTAACGAAGAAGGTTTCATAGAGATAGAGACTCCCTACCTCACAAAGAGCACCCCAGAAGGTGCAAGGGACTTTTTAGTTCCCAGCCGTATCTACCCCGGTAAGTTCTACGCACTTCCCCAGTCTCCTCAGCTCTTTAAACAGATTCTCATGGTTTCGGGTTTTGACCGCTACTACCAGATTGCAAGGTGCTTCAGGGATGAAGACCTGAGAGCAGACAGGCAGCCGGAGTTTACACAGATAGACTTTGAGATGTCTTTTGTTACAGAAAGGGACGTTATGGATGTTGCCGAAAAGGTTTTGAGGGAACTCTACAGGGAGCTCCTTGGGATTGAAATCGGCGAGATTCCCGTTATGAGCTACGATGAGGCTATGGCGCGCTTTGGAACAGACAGACCCGATACCCGCTTCGGCCTTGAGCTGAAAGAGATAACGGATATAGCCAAGGAGTGTCAGTTTAAGGTTTTCAGGACAGTTGCAGAAAAAGGTGGAATTGTAAAGGCCATAAACTTTAAAGGGGGAGCAAAGCTTTCAAGGAAGGAGATAGACGACTTAACAAAGTTTGTTGGAATTTACGGTGCAAAAGGCCTTGCCTGGATTAAGGTTCTTCCAGACGGCCTCCAGTCTCCAATCGTTAAGTTCTTCACAGAAGGGGAGATGAACAGGATTCTTGAAAGGCTTGAGGCTGAGCCGGGAGACATCCTCTTCTTCGTTGCAGACAAGCCAGACGTTGTTAACGCGGCACTTTCTAATCTGAGGCTAAAGCTTGGGAAAATGGCAGGCCTTATAGACGAGAACAAAATAAACGTTCTGTGGGTTGTTGACTTTCCCATGTTTGAGTGGAACGAGGACGAAAACAGGTGGGAGGCGCTCCACCACCCGTTTACAAGCCCCAAAGAGGAAGATGTTGAAAAACTCCTTGAAGACCCGGAAAGTGTTAGGGCAAGGGCTTACGATATGGTCTTAAACGGCGTTGAGATAGGCGGAGGAAGTATCCGTATCCACAGGGAGGACATTCAGGAGAAGGTCTTTAAGGTTATTGGCCTTTCAGACGAGGAGGCAAAAGAGAGGTTTGGGTTCCTCTTAGAGGCCTTAAAGTACGGAGCTCCCCCCCACGGCGGAATGGCCTTTGGACTTGATAGACTCTGTGCGATTATGAGAGGAGAGGAATCAATAAGGGATGTTATCGCCTTCCCTAAAACCCAGAGGGGGCAGTGTTTACTTACGGGAGCTCCCGACACAGTAAGGCCGGAGCAGTTAGAGGAACTTCACATAGAGGTAAACCTTCCCAAAGAAGAGGAAAAGGAGAGTTAACCTGGAGAGGGGGAGCTCCTCCCCCTTTATTTCAAAAACTCCATGTTCATCAGGTCTTCTAAGAGCCCCTGAAGGTCTTCCTCGTGCTCCATCTCGTCTGTCATAATCTGAAGGGCAATGTTGTAGGTAACCGGGTCAATCTCCTTTGTGTAGTCAACGATTTTGTGGTAAACGTCAATTGCACAACGTTCACCTTTGATGTTTTGCTCTAAAATGTTCTTAACGAATGGATTTTCCGGAGCATCGTAGCCGCAGTTTGTAAGGTCAAACCAGAGTTTTGGCGTTAAAACTGGGGTTCCTCCAAGCTCTAAAATCCTCATTGCTAACATATCGGCGTGGCGGAGTTCATCCTGAGCGTGCTGAACAAGCTCTGCTGCAACTGCAGATTTCATAGGCCCTTTAACTACCTTTGAGCCAATCCAGTACTGGTAGTAGGCCAGCCACTCGTCTGCCAGAGCTCTGTTTAAGAGCTCAACGATTTTGTCTGCGTGTTCTCCAACAAGCTCCCGTGCTTTCGTTCCCATGGTACCCTCCAGGTTAAATTTTAAGAAACTAGTTAATAAAATAGTATAAGTCTAATCATTTAACAATGGCTAAAAACACTTAGCGTTCCTTACAAAGGCTTTTACCTTTTCGCCGTCCTTTACTCCCGGCTCAGCTTCAACTCCGCTGCTTACGTCAACGGCGTAAGGCTTTACAATTTCAACAGCTCTTTTAACGTTTTCGGGGTTCAGGCCTCCTGAGAGGATGAGGGGGAACTCTGGGAACCTCTCCTTAACCTTTAAGGCCACTTTCCAGTCAAAAGGCTTTCCAGTTCCTCCGTAAACTTTTGAGTCGTAAGTATCAAGGAGAATGGCTCTAACTTTTCCAACGTAAGGCCCTATTTTTTCCACCTCCTCCTCACTCTTAAGACGGAACACTTTTATAACCCTGTTTGCTCCAACGTACTCACACTCCTCCGGGGTTTCATCTCCGTGGAGTTGGGCGAAGTCTAAGTGGGCATAGCTGAGTATCTCTAAAACGTCTCTTGGGTCTTCATTTACAAAAACTCCAACCTTTGTAAGGAAAGGGGGAAGCTGAGAGGTTATCTTCCTTACATCTTTTGCCTTTATAAACCTTTTGCTCTTTGGGTAAAGAATGAATCCAACTGCGTCGGCACCGGAGTGGCAGGCAGAGAGAGCATCGTTGAGGTTTGTAATACCGCACACCTTTACCTTTACCACGGTTCCCTCCTTCCAAAACCTAAAATAATTCAGGGTTTATGTTTCAGCCGAAATTACTAATTAACTTAAATCTGATAATCCGATTATAGAACAGAGGCAGCTTTCACTCTTCTTTAAGAAAGTAAAGAAAAAATTGAAAGAATCCTCTAAATTCCCCTATATTTCAACCTGTCAAACAAACCAACAGGAGAGGCAGATGTTTGAGACAAACATTCCAGAGAGAAGGTGTTCCTTCTGCGGAAGAGGCCAGAACGAGGTAGAGGCTCTTATAACGGGACCTAAGGGAGTTGCAATTTGTAACGTGTGCGTTGACGAGTGCTACAAAATGCTTCACGAGAAGGAGGGGAAGAAAAAGGGAGCTCCGGTAAAAATTGACAAGCTTCCAACCCCAAAAGAGATAAAGGAATTCCTAGACCAGTACGTAATCGGACAGGAAGAGGCTAAAAAAATTCTTTCGGTTGCCGTTTACAACCACTATAAACGAATAATGTCAGGCGGAACCGTTGATGACGTTGAGCTTGAAAAGAGCAACATACTCCTGATAGGTCCCACAGGTTCCGGAAAAACGCTTCTTGCAAGGTCTTTAGCAAAGCTCTTAGACGTCCCCTTTGCCATTGCCGACGCAACAACTCTAACCGAAGCCGGATACGTTGGAGAAGACGTTGAGAACATACTCTTAAGGCTCATTCAGGCTGCCGACTACGACATAGAAAAGGCCGAGAGGGGAATTATCTACATAGACGAGATAGACAAAATTGCAAGGAAGAGCGAGAACCCTTCAATAACCAGAGACGTTTCAGGCGAAGGGGTTCAGCAGGCACTCCTTAAAATACTTGAGGGAACAATTGCAAACGTTCCCCCTCAAGGAGGAAGGAAACACCCTCACCAGCAGTACATACAGATAGACACCTCAAACATCCTCTTCATCTGCGGTGGAGCCTTTGTAGGCCTGGAAGACATCATTGCAAGGAGAATCGGCAAAGGAGCAATGGGCTTCACTGCCGACGTTGATAAGAAGAAAATGGAAAGAGATGAGCTCCTGAAACACGTTGAGCCAGACGATTTGGTTAAGTTTGGCCTAATTCCTGAGCTCATAGGAAGGCTTCCCGTTATTGCAACCCTTAAAGAGCTTACAGAGGAAGACCTTGTTAGAGTTCTTACAGAGCCAAAGAACGCTTTAGTTAAGCAGTACAAGAAGATGCTTGAGCTTGAGGGAGTTGAGCTTGTGTTTACCGAAGACGCCCTGAGGGAAATCGCCAGAGAGGCTATAAAGAGAAAAACAGGAGCAAGAGGCTTAAGGGCTATAATGGAAAAACTCATGACAGACGTTATGTTTGAAGTTCCTACAAGGAAGGACGTAAAGAAGGTTATAATTGATGCCGAAGCTGTCAAAACTGGAAAACCGAAGTACGAACTAACAAAAGCCTCTTAAGGGGGATAGGTTGAGAAGGCTTTTAATTGCAGGAAACTGGAAGATGCACAAAACCGTTCCGGAAGCTCTGGAGCTCGTAAGGGAACTTAAGACTCTTGTTTCTGACGTTACAGACAGGGACATTCTGGTCTGCCCTCCCTTTACAGCCCTATACCCTGTTGGCAGGGAACTTAAGAGCAGCAACATCGCCCTTGGCGGCCAGAACATGTTCTACGAAGAGCAGGGGGCGTTTACTGGAGAGATTTCTCCTCTGATGCTTAAAGATGTTGGCTGTTCCTACGTTATCTTAGGACACTCAGAGAGGCGCCACATCTTTGGTGAAACAGATGAGCTGATAAACAGAAAAGTCATCTCTGCAGATGAACACGGCCTGATTCCTATTCTCTGCGTGGGTGAAACCCTTGAGGAGAGGGAAGCAGGAGAGACTGAAAAAGTTGTTGAAAGACAGGTAAGGGAAGGGCTTAAAGGTTTAAGTCCTGAAAGTGAACTCGTTATAGCCTACGAGCCCGTCTGGGCTATAGGAACAGGGAAAACTGCTACTCCGGAGCTTGCCCAGGAGGTTCACAGCTTTATAAGAGGTATTCTCTCAGACCTTTTTAGTGAGGAGAAGGCAGGTAAAACGAGAATTCTCTACGGCGGAAGCGTAAAGCCAGAGAATGCCAAAGGTCTTCTTGAAATGCCCGATATAGACGGAGCTCTCGTTGGAGGAGCAAGCCTTAAGGCTGAGAGCTTCGCAAAAATCGTGAAATTTGACTTGGAGGAATAGATGTTTACGCTTCTACTTGTAATTCACGCAATCATTGCCTTCCTTCTCATACTCGTTGTGATAATTCAGCCGGGACAGAGCGAAGGCGGAGTTGCCATGATGGGGGGAAGTGCTACCGGTTCAGCCTTCGGAGCTGAAACAGGTTCGGTTCTTACAAAGACAACGGCAATTCTGGGAGCTCTCTTCCTCTTAAACTCTCTTCTGCTCTCTGTAGTCGGCTCAAAGTTTATAGTTCAGACCTCCGTTGTTGAGAAGGTGGTAAAGGAGAAAAAGACTAAGTAAGGGGGAAATTGTGAGACTTAAACCTCTCTTCCTCTTCCTCCTGCTTTTCCTCTCCTTCAGCTGTTCTCCCCAGCAGAAGCAGGTTCAGACTTTAGAAGGGAATCCGGTTGAAACAACGGCCTACTTCTCGCCGAGAGGAGGTTGCAGAGAGGCGGTTATAGACCTGATAAACCACTCAAAACGGTCTATTGATGTTGCAATCTACTCGTTTACAGACAGGAAAATAGCCAGAGCTCTCATAAGAGCTCACGACAGGGGAGTAAAAGTAAGGGTAATAATAGACTACGGAAACGGTAAGTCCCGCTACTGCGTTGGCCCTCTCCTTGAGAAGGCAGGAATTCCCGTAAGGTACAAAAGGGGAAGCGGCGGCGGACTGATGCACAACAAGTACGCAATTTACGACGGAAAAGTCCTCTCAACCGGAAGCTTCAACTGGACTGCCAACGCAAACAGAAGAAACGACGAAAACTTAGTAGTTATAAGGAACGACAGCCACCTCGTTGAGCTCTACCAGAAGAACTTTAACAAACTCTGGAAACTGGCGAGGCTTACAAATTGAGCCTTGAAGCTCTAAAGGAGAAGTTCTTTAAAGAAGTAGAAAAGGCAAGGGAGCTCCACTACAGAAAAGAGCCCGGCTTTGAAGTAGCCGAAAAGCTGAGAAAAGCGTTAGACGGCCTCTTAAAGCCGGTCTTTAAGCACTTCTTTGGAGGCTGGGACGTACCGGTAACCTTCTACGCTCTGGGAGGCTACGGCAGAGGGGAACTCAATTTCCACTCAGACATTGACGTAAACCTCATTTACACCGACAAACTCTCTGAGGGCCACCTTGAAGACGTTGAGGCCTTCTACTACTTCCTCCTCTCACTTAACTACGACCTCGGGTTCGCCCCAAGGAGCGTAGAGGAAGCCTTAGAGCTCTCTCACAAAGACCTATCAGTCTTTACAAACCTCCTTCAGAGGCGGCTCCTTATAGGAAGCCCGGAAGTTGACAGACAACTCTCTGAAAAGTTCCATAGCTTTATAGAGGCAAACAGAAAGAACTTAGTTGACGAGATACTCGCAGCAAGAAAAGAGAGGTACAGGCGATTCTACGGAACAGTTTACTACCAGGAGCCGAACGTAAAGGAGAGTAAAGGGGGGTTAAGAGATCTTCACGAGGCCTTCTGGATTGCAAAGATCGTTTACGGAATTGAGAACTACTCAGGCTTTCTAGACAGGAAAATCCTTGATAGACAAAACTTCAGAGACGTTGTATCAGGGTACGACTTCCTGTTAAGAGTCAGAAACCAGCTTCACCTCGTTGCCGGAAGGAAGAGCGACATACTCTCCTTTGAGATGCAGAAAGAGGTGGCCTCTTTCTTCGGCTTCCCCAGGGAAAGTAAAGGAGTTGAGCTCTTCATGAAAAACTACTTTAACTCGGCCATTGACGTTTCGGTGATAACCGGAGAAATAATAAAGAGCTCCCTTGAGGAGCTCTCAGGGAAGAGTTCCTCTCTCTTCTCGTTCCTCACCAAAAACAGGGCAAAGGACTTCGGCGAGTTCTACGTGGAGAGGAACACCCTCTTTGTAAAGGAAGAGGCACAGGGTGAAGTTGTAAAGAAGCCAAAACTGGTTCTGAAGGGTTTCAAACTAATTCAGGAGATGGGACTGGAGCTCTCATCAACAGCCTTCTCACTCTTTAAGATAGCGGCCGAAACAAAAAGAGAAACTTTCAGGAAAAAAGAGATACTTAAGAAATTTAAAGAAATACTGAAGCAGCCCAAAAGGCTCTCCTACGTCCTTGAGGCAATGCACGATACAAAAGTGCTGGGAGCTCTCCTTCCAGACTTTGAGAGGCTTAGAGGCCATTTCCAGTACGACACCTACCACAAATTCACAACAGACATCCACTCAATACTGACAGTGAGAGAGCTGGAAAAACTGGAAGAAAAGGGAACCAGAGAAACGCCGGTAAAGGAAAAGCAGAGGTTATCCCAAATACTTCAGGATCTTGAAACTCCACACCTTCTCTACATAGCAGCCCTCCTCCACGACGTTGGAAAGGGAAAGAGGGGAAGGCACGAGCTCGTTGGAGCTGGAATAGCCAGAAGGTACATGCTGGCAATGGGTTTCTCAAAGAAAGAAGCAGAAGAGGTGGCATGGCTCGTAAGGAACCATCTCCTGATGTCCCACCTTGCCTTCAGGAGGGACATAACAGACCCGAAACTGATTGAGCAGTTCAAAGAAGAGTGTAAAACTGAGGAGAGGTTGAAAAAACTCTTCCTGCTGACCTACGCAGACATCAAGGCAGTAGGCCCAGGAGCCTGGGACAACTGGAAAAGCGCCCTCCTGTGGCAACTCTACACCTCAACCCTCTCGCTCTTCACGGAGAACAAAACTGTAGAGGAACTTATTGAGGAGAAACTGAAGAGGAGGAAAAGGAAGGTTAAGGAGCTCCTCTCCGAAAAGATAAGGCCTGAGTCTATAGACCGTTTCTTTGAGAACGCCGACAGAGATTACCTGATAACCTACCCCTCGTCAAAGATAGCAAAACACCTCCTGATGATGAAGAAGATTAAACAGGAGAACAACGAGTACGAAATAGACCACGAGAGCTTTATTGACATGGGCTTTACAGAGCTTACGATGGTAACAAAGTACAGGAGAGGTCTCTTCAACAAGATAGCCGGAATACTCTCTTACCTGGGAGTGAACATAAAAGGGGCAAACATAAACAGAGCAATAGAGGACGACTGTGAGTGTATGGTCTATACCATACAGGTCTCAACTGTGGCTGGAGAGTCTCTCCCCTGCGACAAGGTGGAAGAGATTGAGAGGATGCTCTCAGACCTCTACGCAGGAAAAGTTAAGGTAGAGGAGCTGGGAGAGATCTTAAGACCAAAAACATTCAGGCGAAACGTTCCACAGCCTGAAACAAAAGTAAAAATAGACAACCAGACCTCCGAGAAGTTTACGATAGTTGAAGTATCAACGGCAGACAGGCTGGGAGTTCTCTACACGATAACGAAAGTTCTACTTGACCTGAACACGAGGCTCAGAAGGGCAATCATAACCACCGAGGGAAACAGGGTAATAGACAGCTTCTACATAACAGACATAAACTACAACAAACTAACAGACCCGGAGGAGCTTGAAAAGTTAAAAGAAAGGCTCCTCCAGGTTTTATAACTACTCATCGGGAAGGTACTTAACAAGAACCTTTAAAACCCTGAACTTCCTGTCCTCAACAGCTTCCTTTAGAGGGCTTACCTTTCCAGAATCCTCTGCAAGGGGATCTGCCCCAGCTTTTAAGAAAACTTCGGCTACCTCAGCCCCGTTACTAACGGCAGCGTAGTGGAGGGGAGTTTTCTTGAGGAAATCTCTAGCGTTAACGTCTGCCCCTGCCTCAACTATCATCTCCGCTATCTTGTGTGCGTTATGAATGCCACAGTAGTGGGATATCCTCTTTCCGTAGTTGTCGGTTGCCTCAAGGTTAGCCCCGTGTTCTGCAAGCAGACGAGCTGCCTCTATAGAATCGTTCTTTGTAGCAAGGCAGAGAGGAGTTCTGCCAAACTCATCCTTAACGTCAACAGGCAGCCCTGCTTCCTCTATCAGGAACCTGATTGAATCAACGGCGTTGTGGAGGGCTGCATCGTGAAGGAGCGTCTCCTCGTGTTCTCCTCTATAGTTAAAATCCACACCAAGATGCAGAAGCCTATCAAGTACGGGAACTGCTTTGAGCCTTACGGCAAGCTGTAGAGGAGTTACCCCTTCGTTGTCCGGTAAGTTAACTTTTCCACCTGCAGAGAGGAGAATCTCAAACAGGTCTAAGTGTTGCCCCTCAACAGCAAAATGGAGGGCAGTTTTACCCTGGTTATCCTGAGCGTTAACGTCTGCTCCAAGGTTTATAAGGTACTCAACCGCTTCTTTTGCTCCCTTTATAACGGCGTAGTGTAGGGGAGTTTTTCCTAACTCGTTTCTCTCCTCAACCTCTGCACCGTTTTTGAAAAGGAGCTCTAAAACCTTAACGCTGTTGTTCGCAGCCGCGTAATGAACCGGCGTCCCTCCGAATCTATCTCTAACCCTTACGTCCGCCCCAGCTTCAATTAAGGCTTTAGCCGCATCTACAGCACCTGTAGTAGCAGCGTGGTGGAGAGGAGTTCTTCCATCACCATCCTGTGCCTCCTTGGCAACCCCACACTCTGTTAAGGCCTTAACAGCTCCTGCAAGGTTCAGGCCTGCAGCGTAGTGGAGAGGGGTTAATCCCTTTTCGTCTTTAAAATTAGGATTTGCTCCTTTTTTACAGAGAAGCTCTACAAAGTCTTCCCTTCCCTTCTCAACGGCGTAGTGGAGTGGAGTCTTCCCTGTTTTATCCTGAATATTGACCGCTGCTCCCTGCTCAAGGAGGTAAGAAACGGCCTTTTCGGCCTCGTTGATAACTGCGTAGTGGAGAGGCGTCCTGCCGAAATCGTTTTTCTCGTTAACGTCAACACCAAGCTTCAGGAAGAATTCTATAAGTCTAACACCGTTGTTTGCAGCAGCGTAGTGGAGAGGGATTCCTCCGAACCTATCCTTAGCCCTTATGTCTGCACCAAGTTCAAGGAGAGCAGAGGCTGCTTCAAACGCATTCTTCATTGCAGCGTGGTGGAGAGGAGTCCTACCCTCTATATCCCTTTCGTTAACGTCAAAACCGAGTTTCTTAACTAAGAACCTTACAACTTCAGCTTCATTGAGGGATGCCGCCTCGTGGAGGAGTCCTTTACCTTCAAAGGCTTCTTTGTCAACTCTTGAAAAGAAGAGCTTTAGAGCTTCAGTATTCCTGTTTGCTATGGCGTAGTGAACTGGCGTTTTTCCAAAATTGTCTGCCTCAGAGAGGGGAGCTCCCCTCTCAAGAAGCTCCTCCACAATCTCACCGTTTCCGCCAACAACGGCGTAGTGAAGAGGAGTTTTCCCGAGATTATCCTTAACCTTAAAGTCAGCACCAAGCTCAACAAGCAGTTTGAAGATATCCTTTCTTCCAGCTTCAACGGCAAGGTGTATCGGGTAAACGCCTTCTCTGGTAGGAATGTTCTTTAAAAAGTGAAACTGCCTAACCAGAGCGGCGTTCCCCTCCTCTATGGCATAGTGGAGAACTGTCTTTCCAAAGCTATCCTGAACCTCAGGAGTGGCTCCTCTCTCAAGGAGGAGGTTTACAAGAGAAATATCTCCCCTCTCAACGGCGTAGTGGAGAGGAGTCTTTCCAAGGGAATCTCCCCTATCAACTTCTGCTCCAAGCTCTACAAGTTTAGCCGCCACCTCAAGGTGTCCTTTTGAAACGGCGTAGTGAAGAGGGGTTCTCCCTTCCGCATCGGGAGAATCTGGGTTACAACCAGACTTCACAAGGAACTCAACGGCACCGAGCTCACCTGCTGCGGCAGCGTAGTGAAGAGGCGTTCTCCCCTCCTTATCTCCTCTACACAGCTCTACATTAACAGACGATAGAAACTCTAAAATCTTTAAGTTTCCGGCAGCAGCAGCGTAGTGAACTGGCGTTCTTCCCTTAACATCGGGAACGTTAAGATCAAGACCGAGATTTTTAAAGATCTGAAGGCTATTTATAGCCCCCTTCTTTGCCGCAACATGGACAGGAGTTATACCCTTTTCATCTGCAACATTTAAAGGAATGCCCCTCTCTATCAGTTTTGAAAGTTCAGATATGTCGTCCTTTGCAACAGTAGAAACGATTAACTTAAAACGCTTATCTTCCATTGCCCCACCTGCCGTTATTTTTTCTTAATTTTATCGCCTTCAAACCAAACTACAAGACCTCTCTCCTGCTGAACCCTCTTCAGGTAATCTGCGATCTCTTTTTCGGTAAAGTCCCTTCCAAGAATCTTTTTAAGGTTATCCTCTTCCTGTTTAATCTGCTCAACTTTTGTTTTAAAATACTCCTGAACAACAGGAGAGTAAACATCTTTTGGATTTTTAGGCTGCCAGTAGCCTTTCGCTATTCCTTCAATAATAAGAGCGTAAACTGCCTTTTCAATTGCTCCCTGAAGTGCGTAAAGGGCTGGCTCGTTTGTCGTTACCCCTGTTTCAAGCTCAAACAGCCTTTTCCACTTTACGTACTTAAAAGCGTTTACATCTATTTCACGTGAAAGAATGGTTTTTGTCGCAGTTACAGTGAGTAGAACCTCTCCGGTTTTTGCAGCAACAGCCCTTAAGTAAACAGTAACCCTGTCCCTTCTTAGCTGTGTAGAACCTCCAACTCCGAAATAGCGGGCTCCAAAACCACCTGTTATAACATCTGTGTCGTAGCCTATTATTCCTCCTGTAAGTATGATGGGAGCAAACTTAAGAGGTGGAAGAATGTCTCCTTTAGGCTTCAAACCTTTCTGTCTTAGCTCTTGCTCAATTGCGTTTCTTATTATTCTTCTTTCCGTTAAAACGTCTGCAAGATTTTCTCTTTCAACAGGCAGAAACCAGCCGCTGTCGTAACAGGCCTTAATCAAAATTGACGCAGCACCCTGGGTTACTGCTGTAGAGAAGGTACTTGTATTATTGTAAACCTTGTACTGGCCGGTTTCGTCCCTGAAGTTGTAAATAGCCACAGGAATAACCTCTTTCGGAGGAGGAAGGAACTGTAAAAGACTATGACTCGGAGGTTCCTCATCAATTACAGGTGGTTGGGTGACCATAGGAAGAGAAGTTTTTGGAGGAGCATAAGTACAACCAACAAGAGAAAAACAGAGTGCCCCCAGAATAAGCCGTCTAAATTTAACCATTTGTTTATTCCCCCATCAATGGAAGCCGGGTATTTGAAGGTTTATTATACTATTTGTATAGGGGCACCTCAACTGTAGTTGTGTTTCCTGTAGTTGTATCTACAAGATTAACCTGTATCTCTGTTCCGGTAGGAGTAACTTGAATTTCGTAGTTTCCTATATTGTAAGTTCCAGGATTTATAGTTTCTTCTCCAAAAGCAGCATTTGCAATCTTAGTGGCTAGCTGACTTAGTATTAGATACTGAAGTCTCTCTTTAAAATCCTCCAGAGGTGTCGTCTCCTGAGTAGGAGTAGGGGGAGCATGGTAGATGTTCTGGGCATCGGCCTCAGTCTTAAATACATAAAAATAGTTAGGGTCTCCACCGAAAGCCGGTATTAGAAATCTGTAAGTCATTGTGGAAGCATTGGCGCCTGTAGCTGAAAGAAGAGCTACGCCTCCTGCAACCAGAATTTTCCAGAAAGCTCTTTTAAGGTTCATTTCTCCTCCCTACATAGTATTCTCGTACATCTTAAACCTGAGATAATCTGTTAGCAGAAAGCGGAGTATCCTTTTGGAAGCAGCTACAGCGTACCTCTGCATATCAAAGTTAGATGTTGTTGGCTTTAAAAGGGCCACAAAAACTTTCCTCTTATATATGTTATCACCCACGAGAATTACTATCCAGCTCTGCTTAAAAGTTGGTTTTTCTTCTTTTATAAAGATGAAGTAACCATCAATACCTTTAGGGGGTTTCCAGATTTCCGTAAAAGTTCTGTAGAACCTGTGCCCCCAGGGGG
Source organism: Thermovibrio sp. (assembly GCA_015490195.1). Taxonomy (GTDB): domain Bacteria; phylum Aquificota; class Aquificia; order Desulfurobacteriales; family Desulfurobacteriaceae; genus Balnearium. Next base: position 43,240 of record WFYG01000036.1, on the reverse strand, counting down.
TTTTAGTATGGTCTACTATTAGGTAGCCAACGTCAGATTGAGCAAAGACAGGCAGGGAAGAAAAAAACAGAAAAAAAACTAAAAAAAGGGGAAGCCAGCAGCTTCCCCCTAATTTCTTAAAGTTTTCCTTAGTAAACTTTAACATATGATGCACCTGTTGAACCAGCCTTCTGTGTAATAGAGATTGTATTACCGCTGGAAGTAATGTCAATATCAGCATAAACGTCGGCACCGCTGCTTGTCTGATAGAGCTTGAGGGTGTTGCTGGAACCACTAACAGTAATGTCTGCGTAAGCAGAAGTAGCAGCATCCTGGTAAACTGCAACTGTGTTATCACTTACAGTATTGTTCTCATCTCCCATGTTAAGGGTAAATCCAGCAGTTGTTCCAGCAACCTGCTTAAGAGCTACAGTATTGCTTGTTCCGTAAACATTTATAAGCAGGCTAGCATCATCTCCAGCTTCTTGAACAAGGCCAGCATCGTAGTCAGCAGCAAGGTCGTTGGCAGTTGCACCTACGTCAATTCCACCAATCGAGTTGTCGCTTCCGTTCATAGTAACCTGGAAGTTTACACTTCCGTTGTTTGATGTAACATCCATGACCTTAAGGTCGTTGTTGGAACCGTTTTCCTGAGTAACGTTTACGTTAACATCCTTCTCGGCAGAGATTGCATCAGCTACGATGAATTCACTGTCGGAAGAGGACTGATCAACTGTGATGTTAACAGCTCCGCTGTTGGAAGCAACTTTATTAAGATTAACTGTATCGTTGTCTGCAGACTGAGTAATATTCATTACAACGTCGTTTGCAGCAGAGATGGTATCAGCGTTTACAGTATCGCTTGCACCACTCTGTGTAAATGTGAGCTGAGCTTTTCCAGAATCGGAGGTTACGCTGTCAAGAGTAACACTATCTCCACTTCCAGATTGAGCAGCACTGATAGCTACATTGTCGCTTGCTGTTACAGTTGTGCTAACCTGGAAGGTATCAGCACCACCAGTCTGGTTGATGTCTGCTGTTACATCTGCACCCTTTGACTTAAGATTTGCAATATCTACAGTGTTCTGGTCGTTTTCCTGATTTACTTTGAACGTTATAGCTCCTGCAGATGCATCAATAGAATCTACGTGAACATCGTTGTTGTTTCCACTCTGAGTAACAGCCATTGTTGTATCAGACGCAGAATCTACATCGTGGATGTTAACGGTGTTGCTGGAACCGCTCTGAGTAAAGTCCTGGCCGTTGTAACCTTCAAGTGTGAGCTTTCCACCAGCTGTAATATCAAAGAGGTCTATCTTGTTGGAACCTCCACCGTTCTGGTTGAAGTTAGCCTCCATAGAAGCAGCTTTAACAGCTAAGTTGTCATTACCAAGTGTAATCTCGTTGAATGCACCCCCAGACTGGCTAGCGTTGAGTGTAATATCGCCACTTGTTGTTTCAACGTAGTTGATGTTGAGAGTAGCACCGTCTTGCTGAGTAAGGGTTGAAGAGATAGCACCAGCTGACTTTTCGTATCCAACGTTTATTACGTTGGAACCAGCACTTTGAGTAACATCAAGGTCAATTTTGCCAGCAGCGTCTATTTCACCGATTTTGCTTCCGTCTGCTGTGTTAACAGAAGTTACGTTTACCTGGTCGTTTCCATCCTGGTTTACGTTGAAGGTTATGTCGTAGTAGTTGTTACCGTCTGTAGCGTTCATGTTGAGGTAGTACTTCTCTCCGTTGATGATGTTACCAACGTTGTTTGAGCCGTTTGCCATTTTGCCGTCTAATGAAACGTTGTTACCGTTCTGTTTAAGGAGAAGAACGTTGCTGTCTCCCTGAACATCTAAGTTGTCGGTAGCAGCACCACTACCGTTTGCCGTTTGCTGAACGTCAATAACTGAGTTGTCAGCATGAGCAGCTCCGGCAAACGCAAGGCTGCTCACTGCGAGTAATCCAAGGGTTGCTTTGAGATGTTTCCTGATGCCCATGGTACCTCCTCCTTAGCCTTTGATTTGAGTTTTGAGGGATTTTTATCATCCCTCACCTGTAATAATAAGAGGAGGTATTAATATTGTAAACTCCTTAAAAGTTCAAATTTTCTTATATTTTTAGTCGTGAACTTATGTTAAGAACTTTAGTTTAATTTTTCTTAATACTTTCGTCCAAATTCCAGCTTTTTTTACCATATTCTACTTTCTCTAACGAGAAAAATAGGAATAGTTACTGATAAAGTCAACCCATGAACAAAAACTCTTTCTATCTGTAATATTCAAAAGAAATTCTGGAAAATACATAAACGGTTATTAATAATGATTACTATTTAAATTTAAACCCAAAAACTTTGTAAAACTCCTTAGCAGCTTTTAAAAATTCCCTTCCCCTCTTTTCTGCAAGAAGGAGCTCCGCCCACTCCTCACCACTCCGGCAGAGTTCCCTTAGCTCACCATAGGAGAGGGAACTTGCCTTTAAACCCAAGGGAAGGAGCTCCTTCCCCTTCTTATCCGGAGAGTAGAACTCCGCTTTCTTAAGGACTCTGAGGGAGCTCCTTTCGTTTGACGCAAGTCTGTAGAACTTTGCAGATAGGGTGTAGAGCTCCTCTTTCTCTTTAAAAACTTCTGCCCTCTTCCTCACAAAGTCCTCAGGGGTTTTGGCGGTTAAAATGGTACAGCCCCCTAAAAGGTCGGCCTCCCTTTCAATTAAAAGGGCTATAGCTTCTGCTCCCTTTTTATCACCCTCTCTGTAGAGGGAATAGAGAGTATTTAAAGCCTCTTTCTTATTTCCGAGCTTGTAGAGAGAAAGACCGGCCATGAGTTTTGCTCTCTCAAAACCGTACCTTATGGCAAGCTGGTAGTAATAGAGAGCTGCGTCGTAGAGCTCGTTCCTGAAGAAATAGTCTCCCAGATAAAGGTAAAGAACCGGGTATCTCCTTCCAAGGGCGTAAAGTTTGTCAAGCTCTTTCTTTGAGATGTAGTCTGTTACTCTGAAAAACTCTTTATTTACAAAACCGTCTTCTATAGCTCTGTAGTACCAGTAGGCAGCCCTCTTTCTGTTTCTCAGTTCAAGGTACGCCTTTCCAAGGTATAAAGATGCCTTTCTATATCCCTTCCTGTAAGCTTTTAGAAGGAACGGAATCGCCTCTTTCGGCTTCTTTTTAAGAAGAAATGCGTAACCGTAGCAGAAGTAACCCTCCTTAAAACCCTTATCTGCAAATGGTTTGGCCTCTTTCTCAAGGAGAGAAGGATTTTTAACTTCTCCTCTCTTTAGGCAGAGGCTCATACTGTACGGAAGACAGGAAGGAAAAAGGGATAGAAGGAGAAGAGCCGCTAACTTCCTCACCAACTTCCCCTTAAGTTGATGCCTGTAGAACATTCAGGAGTTCTGTCTGAAAAGGGAGTTCCCGGAAAGAATAGCCCTCCGTAGAGGTTTAAATACAGGTTTTTCATCGAAACACCGTAGAAACCGCCCACGCTCAAGCCGAGGGTTCCCCTTTTCTTAAAAGAGAGGTAATTGCTGCCGAGAATTGCCTTACCTCCGTTCAGCCTGTAGTAGTTTACAGAGAAACCCGCCTTTCCTTTAAAGTATTTTAAAGATACTCTCTGAAGGTTTAGGGGATCGGGAACGAAGACGTAGTCCTTTCCCCTCTCTGTGTAGAGATGTCCCTTTGAGGCAAGAGACATAGGAAGGTTTTTATCGGAAGAGAAACCAAGCTCAAAGTTTCCTATCTTAAAGGAAAGAGCAGCAAGATAACCGCCTCTACTTGAAGAAGCAACAGAGAGGTTCAATTTTCTGTAGTTGACGAAGGAGAAAAAGTAACTCCTGCTCTTAAAAGGGTAAAAGTCAACCTTTCTCCTTACTAAGTTCTCAAAAAAGATACCGCCGGAGATTGTAAGATGTGGAAAAAACCGATAGCTACCGTAAAACGAAGAGAAGAGAAGGTTTTTCAGGTCAATATCGTTGTAGCCGTTCTTTACGGCAAAACCTGCCGTAAACTCTCCGCTGAATGGAAAAGCGTTCCAGTAAAGTGAAACAGCAGGAGCAGATAGGTTTTCGTACCCGTTTTCTCTATTCAGAACCCCAAGCTTCAAACCGAAACCGGTTACACTGTCTAATAACTTGTCAAGTATGATAAGACGGGGAACGTAGGGCTCAATCTTCCACTTTTCTCTTTTCAAAAGGGAAATTCCGAAGGAAAGCCTGTTTTTAGAGAAGAAGAGAGCCGTTCTGTAAAAGTTCCTACCGTAAATAGGATTAACCGCGGAAACCTCAACGGAAAAGAGGGGATTCCCCTTTCTCTTTAGCCTGGTTTGGGGAAACTCAAAGGCTTTAAACTCAAGAGAAGTTGGAGTATAGGATGAGTAGTACTCTCTTGCAAGTTCCCCGTAGTTAACGGAAGGGAGCTCCCTTTCAGAGCTCTCCTCCCAACGCCTGAGAACTCTCTTCCTTACCTCCTGCTTTCTTCTTTCAGGAAAAACCCAGCGAGAAGGAATTTTGTAGCAGGTTCTGACAAAGGCTCCCGGAAATTTTCTCTTTAAAAGTCTACAGTAACTCTTAGCCCTCTTTCTGCTCTTCCAGAACCCTACCCTAAGGGTGTAGTACTTTCCTATCTTTTCAACTCTCCTGTCTGGAAAACCTTTAAGGAAGAAGAAGTCTCTCTCAAGTTGCCGGGTCAGTTTGGGAGCAGAGAGGAGCTGAACGCAGTAGTAGGTTTCCCGGGAATCTGCATAAGCCCAGGAAACTGCCCCGACAGCTAAAACCGCCGTCAGGAGAGCTCCCTTCACTTTAAGCATGGGCAAGGAGCGACTCCTTCTGAAGAATTAACTTAATAAGTTTTTTAAATCTATAGAAGTTAAGAACTATATCTATTCTGTGCCTTTTATTTATTTTCCTTAGAATTGAATTGACATGATGCTTTACTGTCTGCTCCGTTATGCCCATTTTCCTCCCAATTTCTTTATTAGTTAACCCCTCAAGTAAGTAGTAAACAACCAGCATCTCTTTTGGGGTTAGAGAGGAAACGGCAAGGTTACTCTTTATCAGCCTCTCAAATGTCATCCTTTTAATCCAGATTTCTCCTTTGCTTACAACTTTTAAACACTTCTCCAGCTGTTCTACAGGTGTATCCTTGTATATAACTCCCTTTATCGGAAGAAGACTGATAAGAATAACGAGTTCATCTTCCTCAAAGTCGTAATCCATTATTAGAAGTTTTTTTCCTTTTTCCACAATATTGAAGATTTCGCTGTCGGGCGAAGTTATGTAGTTATAGCCAAGGATAACAATCTCTGAATCCTCCCACTCTTCAAAAATCTCAACAGAGTGAGATAGGTTCTCCCTTATGTAGCTCTCAAGAAGCTCCTTAAGAAACCTGTTTTCAAGAAGCAGACTTACTGCTATCTTTTCCTCTACCATAGCACTCCTGCTTTTATGAAGTATCCTCTGGTTGTTAAGTTTGCGTCCGTATTGTTTTCGTCCCTGATTTTAATTTCTTCATATCTGTAGCCAGCACTAAAATAAATCTGGCTATTAATATAGTACTTAATACCTGTTTTGAAAAGTTTTCTCTTCTGTTCTGTAAAACTTAATCCTTCAAATCCAGTAAATAAACCTAAGTAGTAGGTAGGTTGGAACTCAAGATAGAGATGAAGTGTCGGGATAAATGCAGGAATATCCTCATTTTCCCAGGTTCCATACTTTTTATCTTCTATTTTAAAAGTTGAACTGACAAACATTGTTGTTATACCAAACTCTGTTTTAAAATAATCGTTGTTAAAATAATTGGCTGGTTGATAATAAAAAGTCAAACCGATATTCTCAAAATCCCACTTAGAAGAAACTGGATCTCCCTTGTTAACTTGAAGCGTTTTGTACTGAAAATCTTTTGAGGCAAGGCCGGAACCGTAAAGGTGAAGCTTGTTGTAGGAAACTTTAAAGTCTGGCACTAAAGGTAGATTCTCTGCCGAGTAGCTTAAAGTAAAGCAAGTGTTATCGGAAAGGTGAAGATCTTCGTCAACGCTTATGTTTGTAGTCTGACTTACATCACGAACGTAACCAGAAGGATTCAGTTTACAGGTTCCCACTTCCAGATTATCAAGGATAAAGCCATAAGAGGTTGCTGGAAGAGCAACTAAGAGAAGACAGAGCCGTTTTAACATCCCCTTTCTCCTCCACATTGGTTAACGAAGACCTTTAAGCGGTCTCCGGCACTTCCACATTTAAACTCTCTTCCACTCTTTTTTTCTTCTCCTCCATTCTACTGTGAGCAATCTTCAGCAGGTTCAGGAAGTTTGTTGATTCGTAAGGTGAAATAGCAAAAGAGAGAAGGAAGTTAAGATCGTTTAGATGCAGTTTCTCTTTCTGTTTACTCAGTCTTGACTCAAAGAGCTCTACAGGAATAGAGACTGTGGAGCTTATGGCTACAGCGTAAGTGGTGTCTGAGAACTTACATATCGGATCAAGAGGTCTGAAAGAGTTCGCAAGAAATTCCACTATAGAGTTTGAGTAGAGCTTTACAGCAGCTTCCGGGAAGAATTTTAAGAGAAGAAGATACATTTTCTCCTTTGAGAACCGCGATCTCTTTATGAGCCGGTTCACTTTAAACAGGAAAAGCTCGTAGTCTTCAATTTCTTTTAATAGTAAATAATTATTGTTCATGACATCTCTCCCTAATGCCCAATTTATAAAGTAGTTTAACATTAAAACAGCTTAAACTCAAATTTGATTACGATTTTTTCATTTCTTATTACTATTTCTATAATTTATCTAACTTCAATCATACTAAAACGGCGCATCCGCCACGGCGGGGGTCTCCCGCTCCTTTAAAATCTGATGTTACTAGTTGAACTCCTCCAAAAAAGAGGCTCTTTTCTTTAAAGAGGGTTGTTCTATAGTGTTTCTTTACTTGTGAAACGGTCTCCGGAGGGAAGCCGGGTTCCATAAAGACCTCTCCGTTTTCGTAGTGGAGGCGGGGAGCTCCCACGCTCTCCTCAGGCTCCATCTTAAAGATGAGGCTGTTGAGAATTGTCTGAACAATTACGCTCCTTATCCTGTTGCTACCTGCACTTCCTAAAAGGAGGAGAGGTTTTTCTCCTTTAAAAACAGCCGTTGGAGACATCATAGAGGGAAGCCTCACGTAAGGCGGCCACTTAAAGAATCCTAATGGGTTCAGATCTTCCTCTCCAAGCATGTTGTTGAGCATAACTCCGGTTCCCGGAATTATTACTCCAGAGCCTTCGCCGTTTGTTGTTGTTACAGAAACTCCGTTCCCCTCTGAGTCAAAAACGCTTATATGGGTCGTGTTTCCCCAAAGGTTCAGCTTGTTCTTAAAGAGTGTTTTGTAAGAGTTCAAAATCTCTTCATCGTTTAAGAGTTCTTCAAGCTCTTTGCTATGAATGTTCTTGTCTATAAAGTCTTTTCTGAACTTTCCCGTTGTTCTCATTGCTTCTATGAGAGCTCCGGCGTGGAAGATACTTCCCCACTCCTTCAGGTCAACTTCTGAGAGGAGCTCTAAGGTAAACCCTATAAGAATTCCACCGGAAGAGGGTGGAGGGTTTGTGAAAACGGTGAACTCCTTGAAAGGAACCTTTAGTGGTTTTCTCTCAATAGTTTTATATCTTTCAAGATCTACCTTCCTTATAAGTCCGTTCTTTTTCACAGAAATTTCTTCTATTCTGTCTGCAATTTCTCCCTCGTAGAAGACCCACTGTCCTTCTTCAGCAAGGAGCTCCAAAAAATTAGCGTAGTCGGGATTTTTAAACAGCGTGTTTTCATCTATCAGTTTCCCATTGGGTGCGTAAATCTCTTTAGCCTCTTCCGTTGCTGTGAAAATGGGCTCAAGGAGTTTCACAAATGAGGCCTGGAGTTTTGAAAGCTTTATGCCGTTCTTTGCGTATTCAACGGCAGGCATTAAAACTTCTCTCAGCGGTAGTTTCCCTCTTTCTGAGTGGACTCTTAAAAGTCCTGCAACAAATCCTGGAACGGCAACGGAGCCGGCACCTATGTGGAAGACCTGCTTTGTGTCTCCGAAGTCAACCTCAATTGGATAGAAGTTTGGGTTCTTAACTCTTTTAGGTGGAACATCTACGAAAAAGTCATAGAGAACGGGAGGTTCGCCCGGTGAAACGGCCAGCAGGAAACCTCCTCCTCCGGCCGAGGTCAGTGCCGGTTCTGCCATTGGAGCTGCGAAACAGGCTGCAACTGCTGCGTCAAAGGCGTTTCCACCGGCTTTTAAGATTTCTGCTCCGGCCTCTGCCGTCAACCTGTCTCCGGCTGCAACAACTCCCTTCAACAGAGCCTCCGGTTGAGAAGTGATACCTTTACCGCCGCTGAAGTATCGCCGGTTTTTTTAACTGCGTCAAGCTGCTCCTCTGCCTGCGTTGGCTCTGTTATCAGGTCTAACAGGAGTTTTGCAGCTTTTTCTCTCTTACCGAACCTTTTTCCATATAGGTTGACGAGCCGGTGGAGTTCCCTTCCCATCGTAGACCTTCCCGTCTCAGTTATGAACACTCCAGAGAGACCGTGCCTTGCGGCGTTCCACTTGTTCTGGAGGTTTATCTGGTGGTATTCAGGCTTAACTTCCTCTTCAGAAAAGAGCTCTCCCAACATTACAGCTAACGAAACAAGCCCCTCCAACCTCTTAAAGTCTGCAACGGCATCGCACACCCTGAGCTCAACTGTTCCAAAGTCCGGCCTTGGCCTCACGTCCCACCAAATGTCCTTCAGGCTCTCAATAGTTCCCGTCTCCTTGAGTCTTTTGTAGAGCTCTAAAAACTCATCGTAGGTTTTAAAATGCTGAGGAACTCCAGCCCTTGGTAGCTGTTCAAAGAGCTTTGTCCTGTAAGAGAATATCCCGGTATTTTTCCCTCTGAAAAATGGGGAAGAGGTAGAGAGGGCTAACAGGAGAGGAGAATACTTAACAAAGGCGTTGTACGTGTTCATCATCATTTTCTCATCTGGAAGGCCAATGTGGATGTGGAGGCCGTATATGAGGAAGTTCCTCAGAACTTCCTGGAACTCATCAAGGAACTTCAGATACCTTTCGTCTGGAGTAACCTTTATCTTCTCCGGGTCTGCCGTAGGGTGAGTTCCAGAAGCGGAAAGGAGAAAACCCTTTTCTTCTCCCAATTTACAGACCTTTTCAACGGCCTCTTTCAGCTCCGAAACGGCCTCTCCTGGCTCTGTGTGAACTCCCGAGACAAACTCAACCATAGACTGGAGGAACTCTTTTTGAACAAGTGGCGTTGGACTGTGGGAGAAGATTACTGATGAGGCAGGTTTCAGCTCAAGAATTTCAGGGTCAACTATCTGGACTTCAAGTTCAATGCCAACGGTAAACGGTTTAGACGGGTTAAACTTCACAACTTCCTCAAAGGGGTTTAAATCTTAAAGATATCTTCAAGAATGTCCTCTTCAACCTCGTGGGGAAGCCTGTTTGAGATAACGGAAGCGATAAGAGAGGTGAAAACAATAATGAGCAGAAGTGCAACGTAGGTCTCCTCATCAATTATTCCAGATTTCAGACCGAAAACAGAGGCAACAATTCCAAAGGTGAGCCTCATGTTGAAAAAGAGCCCTGCTAATTTGTAGACGGCTCCTCTAAACAGATTGGCAGTTGCATAAATCGTTCCTATATATTTTGTTAGAAATGCCACTGTTCCAAGGAACAGTGAGAGGAAAATTACTTTCCAGCTAACAACCGAGAGTTTTACGGAGTAGCCGGCCTTAAAGAAGAAAAAGGGAGCTAAAAAGCCGAAGATTATCGCCCTTATCTTCTTCTCTATCAGATGGTCTTTTTTGAAGAGCTCCGTAAAGAAAATCCCCGTTGTGAAAGCCAGAACCGCCTCGTTTATGTGAACTGTGTTTGATAGAAAGCCTAAAGCAATGAGAACTAACAGAATAAAGCGGGTTTTGAACTCTATCTGATTTCCCGAATACCTCTCAAACAGCCTCTCCCCCCATTTTGGAAGCCTTACAAGGAGGAGTATCAGCGCAACCGCAAAGATAAGGTTGTAGATGTTTATCCCCTCAAAGAGGAAGCTCATTGTCATCATGCTGGAGATGTCAACTATCATTGCCGCCGCAAGTAGAACCTGGCCGGCCGTATGTTTAAGGAGCCCTTTTTCTTTAAGGAGAGGATAAACAAGGGCTAAAGAGGTTGTTGAGAGGGCAATTCCTATAAGGACTGAGGCTTCAAAGGAGTAGTGGAGAACGTAGTGGGAGAAGTAGAAAACGCTTACAAGGGGAAAGAAGAAAGAGGAAAACCCGATAAAGATGCTCTTCAAGAAGTGCTTTTTCATCAGCTCCGGGTCTGTTTCAAGGCCGGCAAAGAACATGAGCCCCAAAAGTCCGACGTTAGAGAGAAAGTCTATCCAGCGGAGCTCCCCAAGCTCCAAAACGTTTGAAGCGAAAACTCCCCCTAAGATTTCAAAGATTGAAGAGGAGAAACCAAGCTCTAAAGCCCCTATTCCAGCTAAGATTATGAGAACGCTTACAATTAAACTCTCGGTTTGAAGCTTCACTCCTTCCTCCTTAAAGTGAAAGATTACCAAAAGGAGCTGAAAAGTATGAGGAACATAAAGCTTACACTTGAATATTTAGGAACTAACTACTACGGCTGGCAGTTCATTCCTGGGAAACCGACAGTTCAGGGCAAAGTCAAGGAAGCCCTTGAAACGGTTTTAAGGCACCCTGTTAAACTGACAGGGGCGAGCAGGACAGACGCCGGCGTTCACGCTTTAGGTCAGGTTGCAAACTTTAAGACTGAAAAGGAGATGGAGCTCCCCCGCCTCCAGAAGGCACTCAACGGTCTTCTGCCGCCAGACATCAAGGTTGTTGAAATAGAGGAAGTTCCTATGGAATTTGACGCAAGGAGGAGCGCAAAAGGGAAACGCTACAGGTACAGGATTTTTAACCGCCCCGTTCCAAGCCCTTTTGAGTATAGAAGAAGCTGGTTCGTTCCCTTTGAGCTGGATGTTGAAGCCATGAGAGAGGCTTCCAGGCACCTTGTAGGAATCCACGATTTTTCTTCTTTCTACAAGAAGGACAGAAAAAAAGAGGTGAATACGGTAAGGGAAGTTAACGAGATTCAGGTAGAGAGGAACGGCCACCTGATTGAGTTCATCTTCTACGGCCGCTCTTTCTTAAGGCACATGGTAAGGGTTATGGTTGCGACCCTAATTGAGGTGGGGAAGGGGGAGCTCCCCCCATCTGCCGTTAAAGAGATATTAGAGGCGAAAGACCGTTCCTTTGCTCCTTACCTGGCTCCCCCCGACGGCCTCTACCTTGAAAAGGTTTACTACGGAGACTATCCTTACTGATAACGATTTTCAATTAAAAAGGGGTTGGAGATGGCAAAGTTTGTAACGCTTGTAATTCTTGATGGATTCGGATACAGCCCGAAAAAGGAGGGGAACGCAATAGCCCTTGCAAACACACCTTTCTGGGACTACCTCTGGAGCACCTACCCAAAAGGTCTCTTAAAAGCTTCCGGCGAGGCTGTTGGACTTCCTGAAGGCCAGATGGGGAACTCCGAAGTTGGCCACATGAACATAGGTGCCGGAAGGATAGTCTGGCAGGACATAGTGAGGATTACAAAGGCCATAGAGAGCGGGGAAATTGAGAACAACCCTGTTTTGAATAAAGCCTTTAAAACTGCAAAAGAGAAGGGTGTTAAGCTCCACTTTATTGGTCTTCTATCAGACGGTGGAGTCCACAGCCACATAAAACACCTCTTCGGCCTTTTAGAACTTGCAAAAAAGAGAGGTCTTGAGAAGGTTTGCGTTCACCCCATTTTAGACGGAAGGGACACTCCGCCGAAGAGCGCAGAAATCTACCTGAAACAGCTTATTGAGAAGCTGAAAGAGCTTGGAATAGGCTCCATCGGAACTATGGGCGGCCGCTACTACTACATGGACAGGGATAAGAGGTGGAATAGAACAGAAAAGGCCTACAACGCAATGGTTCTTGGCGAGGGTTACAGGTGCACAGACCCGATAAAAGCACTCCACGACGCCTACAACAGAGGAGAGACAGACGAGTTCATTAAGCCTTACGTAATAAACCCTGAGTGTTTAATAGAGGACGGCGACGTTGTCTTCTTCTTCAACTTCAGAGCAGACAGGATGAGGCAGATCGTTTCCGCCATTGGCCTTGAAGACTTCAACGGCTTTGAGAGGAAAAAGGTTGTTAAGCCCTCTTACGTTGCAACGATGACACTCTACGACGAGACCTTCCCCTTTGACGTTGCATTCCCCCCTCAGGAGCTAAAGAACGTTTTAGGAGAGGTTATCTCCAAACTTGGCTACAAACAGCTGAGGATTGCCGAAACTGAGAAATACGCCCACGTTACCTACTTCTTCAACGGCGGAAGGGAGGAGCCCTTCCCGGGAGAGGACAGGATACTGGTTCCGTCTCCAAAAGTTGCCACCTACGACCTGAAGCCTGAGATGAGCGCACCGGAAGTTACAGAGAAAGTTGTTGAAAGGATTAAGAGTGGAGAGTATAAGCTGATAGTTCTCAACTACGCCAACCCCGATATGGTTGGCCACACTGGAAACCTTGAGGCGACAATAAAGGCAATTGAGACAATTGATAAGTGCCTGAAGCAGGTTGTTAAGACAACTCTTGAAATGGAAGGTGTCTGTGTAATAACCGCTGACCACGGGAACGCAGAGCAGATGATAGACCCTGAAACGGGAGGTCCCTGGACTGCTCACACAACAAACCCTGTTCCCTTCGTAGTTGTTAAGGGAACCTGCGGAAGCTACAAAGTTAAAAGGAGAACTAAAAAAGACGTGGAGCTCCCCGAGGAGTTCGCCGGCATTCCCGTTGTTGGAATACTTGGAGACATTGCCCCAACGATACTCCACATACTTGGAGAGGAAATACCCCCTGAGATGACAGGAGACGTTATCGTTGAAGGAAAGTTTGATATTTGCAAAACACCATAAGAAAATCTAAATTATCTTTGAAATCAAACCAGAAGAAGGAGGGAGAGATGGGCATTGACGTCCTCACCGAAAACCTGAAAGAGGCCGTAAAGGCAGACCTTGAGAAGGAAGAGTTCGGCCACGTAAACGTCAGAAGGGCAAGGGAGCTGATAAGAGACCTTGGAGCTTACGTTTTGGACGTAAGGCCACCTGCCCACGTTGAACACGAGAATGCAGAGGAGGCAGGAATTCCGGGAGCCGTTTACATTCCATATCCGGAGCTCCCTGCACAGCTTGACCGCCTTCCAAAACCAAAGAACCACCCTGTAATCGTTGGCTGTAAAAAGACAAGGCTTGCAAACAGGATAGCAGGTCTCCTTTTAGCCCTCGGTTATCTAAACGTTTACGTTCTTGACACAGACATAGACAACCTTATTGAGTGCCACAGAGCTCACACAGAAGGTTAATCAAAAAGGCCGTCTCCTGAACTATATTTAAAAGCTAACACCACTTCAGGAGGCGGCCTTTGATATCTACAGAAGCACTTGGAAAAGACCTTCAAAAGCTCATCGGAAAAGAAAAGGTAAGAACATCAACAAGCTGGAGGCTCTCCTACGCCTACGACGGAACTCCAACAGGCTATAAAGGTGTTCCAGACGTTGTCGTCTTTCCAGAATCTACAGAAGACGTGTCAGTAATCCTCTCTTACGCCAACGAAAAGGGCATTCCCGTTTACCCCAGGGGAGCAGGTTCAGGACTAACCGGCGGAGCGGCTCCGCTTGAGGGGGGAATCGTTGTCTCTACAGAGAAAATGAATAGAATCCTGGAGATAGACGAAGACAACTTAGGAGTTCTTACAGAGCCGGGAGTTGTTACCTACGATTTACAGAAAGAGGTTGAGAAAAGAGGACTCTTCTACCCGCCAGACCCTTCAAGCTACAAGTATTCAACAATTGGGGGGAACATAGCAGAAAACGCCGGCGGCCCAAGGTGTGTTAAGTACGGCGTTACAAAAGACTACGTGATGCAGTTGGAAGTTGTCTTTGCAGACGGAACAGTCTCTAAGGTTGGCTCAAAAGCTGTTAAGTCTGTTGCCGGATACAACCTGAAAGACTTGATAGTGGGCTCTGAAGGGACTCTAGCCTTTATAACAAAGGCATACCTGAAGCTCATTCCAAAGCCTGAAGCTGTAAGGACGGCAATGGCCATTTTTCCCAAAGTTGAGCAGGCTGCACAGGCCGTTGCCGACATGTTCAAGGCAAAGGTCATTCCAACCGCCTGCGAGTTCCTTGATAAGAACTCCATAGTTGCCGTTGAGAACTACGCCAAAATCGGCCTTCCAACCTACGCAGAGGGGCTTTTGGTAATAGAGGTTGACGGATACGAGGCCGTTGTTGACGAGCTGATAAACAGGGCAGTTCAGGTCTGCAAAAAAGCTGGAGCTACAGAAATTAGAACAGCATCAGACGAGAGCGAGAGGGAAGCCATCTGGATGGCAAGGAGAGCCGTTTCCCCCGCAATTGTTCAGCTGAAGCCAAAGAAAATTAACGAAGACGTTGTCGTTCCAAGGAGCAGGATTCCAGACCTGATTAAGGGCGTTTACGAGATTGCAAAGAAATACGACCTGATGGTTGTAAACTTCGGCCACGCCGGAGACGGAAACATCCACGTAAACTTCATGTACGAACCCCACGAGGAGGAGAAGGTTCACAGAGCTGTGAGGGAAGTCTTTGAGTTTACGATTTCACTTGAAGGGTCAATCTCCGGAGAGCACGGAATAGGCTGGATGAAAAAGGAGTTTCTGCCTTTAGAGGTTGGAAAGGCCTTAGAGAAGATGAAGGCCGTAAAGAGAGCTCTTGACCCAAACAACATTCTTAATCCGGGGAAGATCTTTGACCTCTAACCGCCTAAAGCCTTCTTCAAGTTAAACTCGATCTGGAGTTGGAAAGTTATTCTGTCGTTCTTTATAGAGGAAGGAATAGGGGGAAATTTTGCCTGCTTTATGGCTATGCAGGTAGCCTCTGTGAGGATGGGAGCTCCCTCAATTGGCCTGCAGTCTACAGCTTTTCCCCCTCTGCTTAAGGTAAACTGAACAACAACAGGCCCCTCAATCCCCTTCTCTATTGCCTCAAGTGGGTAGAAAATGGTCTCCTCTATTGCTCTCCTTACAGCGTCAATGTAGTTGGCAGGAAGGTTACCCTGTAAAGGTTTCAGGCTTCCTCCCTCTTTTTTCTGCTCTCTCTTTCCCTTTTCCGGAACTTTTTCCTCTGGCGTTTTACTCTCAAGTTTTGGCTCTGGAGACTTCTTAACCTTTCTCTCCTCCTTTTTTGAGCGGCCGAAACTCCTCTCAACTCTGACGGTCTCCATCCTTTTCTCAGGCCTCACAAGGGAAATTTTGATAATCTGGTTTATCTCTCTCTTAGGAGGCATTAAAACAGAGTTTGTGAGTTCCAGAAAGAAGAACTCAAGAAAAGCAGCAAGTAGGATAGAGAGAACAAATCTAACGCCTGTTCCCATTCTTTTCCTTCGCAAGTAGACCTATAGAGTTTATTCCGGCCTTCTGGGCGGCGTCCATAACGGTTACTAAAGACTGGACGGGAGCTCCCCTATCTGCATCAATAACTAAAGAGACCAGCGGGGCTTCCTTCTTAAAGCCCTTAAAGAGCCTTACAAGTTCATTAAAGCTCATCTTCGTGTTCCCGTAGTAAACTGTTCCGTCTCTCTTTATCACAACAGTAACAACTTTTCTTTTCGGCCTGAAGGAGCTCTTCTGAACGGTCTCAGGAGGATTGGTTTTCATTGCAAGCCCGGGGATAATGCTTCCGGCTATCAGAACGAAAAAAGCCAGAAGGAAGAGCATAACGTCAACCATCGGAACGATAATCAGCTCAGGCTTTTCTTCGCACTCGTTTTCTCTAAAGAGAAACATTTGCTCTCCTGAAACTTGAGATTGTTATAAAATTATTGCACATTTACTCCGGAGGTTGCCTTGAGCTTTGACATAGAGTTTGCCCACAGAGTTATCTTCTATATCCTCTACTTCCTCTTTTTCCTCTCCTCGGCGGTATTTATAGAGAGGCTCCTCTACTTTTTCTTTACATTTCCGGCGGAGAAGAAACTCCTTCAGCAGGAGCTTGAAAAGGTAGGTGAGAAAGGGGCGGAGCTCCTTTATACCTCTTACTCGGCAAAACTTGAAAGGGGCAAGGGGATTTTAATGTTCGTAATAACTGCCTCTCCTCTCTTAGGACTCCTCGGAACCGTTCTTGGAATAATGGAGTCTTTCAACACAATGGCGGAAAAGGGCGTTTCAGACATTGCAGCCGTCAGTAAAGGAATAGCCTTTGCCCTTGAGGCAACCGCTCTGGGAATTACAGTAGCAGTAATCTCCCTCATTTACTACTACATAGTTGTAGGCCTCTCAAAGAAGTATAAGGCAGAAATTAAGAAAGCAATTCTTAAACTCCTATCAGAATAGAGAGGAAGGGGGTTACCCCTCCTCTTCTAAAACCTGAGGTATGAGCTGATTTAGAAGCTTCGGGTTGGCCTTTCCACGGGTCTCTTTCATCACCTGACCGATGAGAAACTTAACGGCCTTCTGCTTCTGTTTCTCGTTGCCCTCTTTGTACTGTTTAACGGCCTTTTCGTTGTTTGAAAGAACCTTTCTGATAATCTCTTTAAGGGCAGATTCGTCTGAAATCTGTACAAGTCCCTTAGTCTCAACGATCTCTTTCGGAGACTTTCCGGTTTTAACCATCTCAGGAAGGACTTCCTCTTTTGCAACTCTTATGGAAATCACGTCTTTGTCAACGAGTTCTAGGAGCTCTGCAATCTGCTCGGGCTTAACGGGAGACTCCTCAACTGAGAGCTTCTCCTCGTTGAGAATTCCCAGGTAGTCGGAGATGATTATGTTGGCAACCCTTTTGGCCTCTCCGCTGTAGGCCCTTGCAGCCTTTTCAAAGAAGTTGGCCAGAGCTCTCTCTCTCACCAGAATGCTTGCGTCGTAAGGGGTAATCTTAAACTCCTCAACGAACCGCTCTTTAACCTGGTCGGGGAGCTCCGGCAGGCTCTCCCTTATAGATTCAAGCCACTCTTCATCTATTATGAGAGGCGGCAGGTCAGGTTCCGGGAAGTAGCGGTAGTCTTCAGCTTCCTCTTTCGTTCTCATTGTTTTCGTAATTCCCTTAGCTGAGTCAAAAAGCCTTGTCTCCTGAACGACCTCTCCGCCGCTTTTTACAACCTCTATCTGCCGCTGAATCTCGTACTCAAGGGCTTTCTGGATGAAGCGGAAAGAGTTAACGTTCTTAATCTCAGTTCTCGTTCCGAATTCCTTGCTCCCCTTAGGCCTTATTGAAACGTTTGCGTCGCACCTTAAAGAGCCCTCCTCAAGGTTTCCGTCGTTAACCCCTATCCAGACGAGAATGTCCCTCAGCTTCTGCATGTAGAGACGGGCCTCTTCAGGGGTTGAGATGTCCGGCTCTGAAACTATTTCTATAAGGGGCGTTCCGGCCCTGTTCAGGTCAACGTAGGAGTTCTCGTCAAAACCTTCTCCGTGAATGGTTTTTCCGGCGTCCTCCTCCATGTGGATACGCCTTATCCTTATTCTCTTCTTAGTCCCGTCGCTCTTTTCTATCTCAACCCAGCCGTGTTCGGCAAATGGGAGCTCGTACTGTGTAATCTGGTAGGCTTTTGGTAGGTCTGGGTAGAAGTAGTGTTTACGGGCAAAAACAGAGTAGCGGTTGATCTTACAGTTGAGGGCAAGGGCAGCCTTCACCGCGTACTCTACGGCCTTTTTGTTGAGAACAGGGAGAGCTCCCGGCATACCAAGACACACTGGACAGACATTTGTGTTGGGTGGAGCTCCAAACTCATTCTTGCAGGAACAGAATATCTTCGTTTTCGTTAAAAGCTGTGCGTGAACTTCAAGACCTATTACTGCTTCAAACTCCATCTTTTCACTCCGGCTCCATTTTTTTCTTCCGAGATTTTATCAACTGTAGCAGATAAAGTAGAGGAGAGCTCCCACGGCGAAAAATCCAAAACCGTAAAGGTGAAACTTAACGAGGAACCCCTTTTCCGGCCTTTTAGCTCCCCTGACGTAGAGCCGGTAAGCGATGAGGTTGGCAAGCGAAGCTATTAAAGTCCCAAAACCACCAACGCTTACTCCCCATAGAAGACTCTTCCAGTCTGAGGTAAAGTCGGAAAGGAGAAGCGCCGCAGGAACGTTACTCATAAACTGGCTGAGGAGAGAAGAGATAAGGAAAAGCCTGTGGCCGGAAAGTTCCTCAACCTTCAGGTAGTGAGAGAGGTTATCTGTAAAACCAAAAAAACAGAAGAAAGTACCAAGGAGCAGGTAGTCAACCTCCCTAAAAACACTCCTCTTAAAGAGAGCCACCGTAAGAAGGACAAAGAATCCAATCCAAAGGGGAAGGAGCTTAACAGCAGAGAGGAGAAACAGGAAAAAGAGAAAAAGCCACAGGAGGGTCTCCCTTTTCAGGGATTCCCGGAACTCCCTGACTCTGGCAGAGGGGAGGAAGAGAGCTCTAAAAAGAGAGAAAAGAAAAACAACAGCCCCAAGGGGTAGAACGGCCTCTACAAAGGGAAGCACTTTCAGGCAATAGTGGTAAAAAATGTAGATATTCTGAGGATTACCGATAGGACTTACCGAGGAGAGGCCGTTAACGGCTACAGCCTCCAGTACAACGGCCTCTGCTACGTACGGAGAGTTAACAAGGAGCGTAATGGGAACGACAACCATCAAAGCCACGTCGTTAGTTATAAAGAGGGAGAGAAAAGCAGCTGCAGCAATGAGCTTAGCCAGAGCGAAACGGCCTGAAAGGAACCGCTCAACAGTATAGTGAAAAACCCTCTCCTCCTCTAGAACCTTAAGAAGAAGGAGAAAAACAAACAGCGTAAAAAGGGTTTTATACTCGTCCTCCGTAAAGTGAGGGAATCGCTTGAGGTACAAAGAGGATAAAACCATTAGAGTAAGTGAAACGACAAAGAGCCAATCCTTCAAAAGATATTTGGCAAACTCTAAAACAGTGGAATAAATTTTTCCTTTCATGAAGAGAAAATATATTAGAGGTGGATTCCTATGTTAAGACTCCTATTTACCTTCTTTATTACTTTAGTAATAGCACTTCCTGCTTTTGGCTCAACAACCTACAAAAACAGGCTTATGCCTCCCTTTGCATCTATAGTTTACGGAGACAACGGAAAACCCATAGGCTTTTACTACACAGGAAAGTTCCGTCTTTACGCTCCCTATAACAAAATACCCAAAACCCTCATCTATGCAGTAATAACCGCAGAAGACGAAAGGTTCTTTGAACACAGAGGAATTGACCCTATAGGAATTATAAGAGCTGCCATAACAGACATCTCAAAAGGGAAGATCGTTCAGGGAGGAAGCACAATCACGCAGCAGCTTGCAAAAATGGTTTTCCTTTCCCCCCAAAGAACGATAGAAAGGAAACTGAAAGAAATTGAGCTTGCCAAAAAGCTTGAGGAGAATTTGACGAAAGAGGAAATACTGGAACTCTACCTCAACTACGTTTACCTGTCAAACGGAGCCTACGGAGTCAGAGCTGCCGCCTGGGTTCTTTTCGGGGCAAAGCTGAACCAGCTCACTCCCGCCCAGTGTGCTCTACTTGCAGGAATTATAAGAGGCCCCGAGTACTATAACCCGTTCAAACATCCACAGAGAGCTCTAAAGAGGAGAAACCTCATACTCAAAAAGATGCTCCAGAAAGGCTACATCACAGAAGCCCAGTACCAGGAAGCCATCAAAGAACCTCTAACACCGCTTAAATCCCCCAACTTCCCAAGAACGGCAGGCTACGACCTTGACTTCATAAAGTACGAAATCCTCAAAAAAGGAATACTCACTCCCAAACAGCTCTACAGAGGAGGTTACTCAATCTACACCTCAATAGACCCTGAGATAGAAAAGTACGCCCAGGAAGTTCTTAAAAAGTACGACGAAATCTACAGTAAAAAGCATAAGCTGAAAGACCTCCAGTGTGCCGGATTTGCAGTAGACAGAGACGGAAAGGTAATATTTATAGTGGGAGGAAGCGACTACTCTAAAACAAAACTCAACAGAGCCTTTCAGGTTCAAAGGCCTATCGGTTCAACTGCAAAACCTTTTACCTACCTGACAGCCTTCCAGAACGGCTGGTCTCCCCTTGACTTCATCTCCAACCAGCCAATAGAGATGCCAATGGACAAAATAAATCCAAAAACCGGAAAGAGAATGTGGTGGAAACCGGTGAACTACGAAAGACGCTTCTCCCCATTTATGACTCTCAGAGAAGCTCTGATGCACTCTGTTAACGTTGCAACCCTGCACCTTGCAATGCACTTTCCCCAGAAAATAAGGGAAAATCTGATAAAGTTTGAACTTATATCTCCAAACTCCCCTTTTGACCTCTCTTACGTACTCGGTAGCTTCCCCTCAAACCTATACCGTGTCGTAAGAGCCTACACGGCTTTTCAGAATGCAGGAATTCTTAAAGAACCTTACGTAATTCTGAAAGTGAAAAACCGCTATGGAAAGGTTGTTTACATAGGATATCCACACCTTAAGAAAGTTTCTTCTCCCCAGCCTGTATTCATTCTCCGCTCAATACTCCAGGATGTTGTAAAGAGAGGAACTGCGGCCTCTATCTCTTACCTTACAGACCAGTTTGACGTAGCTGGAAAAACGGGAACGACAAATGAATACAGGGATACCTACTTTACAGGTTTTACAACCTCTTTCGTAATGAGCGTCTGGTTTGGAAGAGACAGCTACAAACCGATGTGGAGAGGAGCAACAGGAGGAGGAGTCTCTGCTCCTCCTTGGGGTAAAATTGCACTGAAACTGTGTGAGAAGCTAAAATGTGGAACCTTTACGCCTACCTATCAGGAGATAGTAGAGAACTACCCTCCACCTACACACTTCCCGGAGAAGGAAATGGAGGAGATCTACTACGACCAGTTGATAAACCAGCTTGGGGAAAACGAGTCAAGCAAGGAGGCAAGCGTTGGAAAGGATAATTCCAGTTCCAATAGAAGATGAAATGAGACAGTCCTACCTTGATTACGCCATGAGCGTAATCGTAGGTAGGGCTCTGCCAGACGTAAGAGACGGCCTGAAGCCTGTCCACAGAAGGATCCTCTACTCAATGTACCAGTTAGGCCTCTACCCCGAAAAACCCTATAAGAAGAGTGCAAGGATCGTGGGTGAAACCTTAGGTAAGTTCCATCCACACGGAGACACTGCCGTCTACGACGCCCTCGTCAGAATGGCTCAGGACTTTTCAATGCGTTACCCTCTTATAGACGGCCAAGGTAACTTCGGCTCTATAGACGGCGACTCAGCGGCTGCAATGAGGTATACTGAGGCAAGGCTTTCAAAAGTTGCGATGGAGTTACTTAAAGACATAGAAAAAGACACCGTTGACTTCAAGCCCAATTTTGACGAATCCCTCTCAGAACCTGAAGTTCTCCCTGCAAGATTCCCCAACCTCCTGGTAAACGGAGCAGCGGGAATCGCCGTTGGAATGGCAACAAACATACCTCCCCACAACATGAAAGAGGTGTGTCAGGCAGTTAAGTACCTGGTTGACCATCCAGAAGCTACAACAGAGGAACTCCTTCAGTTCGTAAAAGGCCCCGACTTCCCAACGGGCGCAGAGATAATCAACCCCGAAGACCTTCTAAAGATCTACAAGAGCGGAAGGGGGAGCGTAATAATAAGAGCCAAACACAGAATAGAGGAAGTAAGAAAGAGAACTGCAATAGTGATAACGGAGCTCCCCTATCAGGTAAACAAAGCAGACCTAATAAAGAAAATAGCAGACCTTGTTAAAGAGAAGAAGCTGGAAGGAATAGCAGACATAAGGGATGAGTCAGACAGAGAGGGGATAAGAGTAGTCATAGAGCTTAAAAGAGATGCAACACCCCAGGTAGTTCTTAACAAACTCTACAAGTTCACTCCTCTTCAAACAAACTTCAACTTCAACATGATAGCCCTTGTTAACGGAGAACCCAAGCTTCTCAATCTTAAACGCTACCTTAAAGAGTTTGTAGAGTTCAGACGGGAAGTAATCCTCAGGAAAACAGCCTACCTTCTGAGAAAAGCCGAAGAGAGACTACACATCTTAGAAGGACTGAAAATTGCTCTTGAGAACATAGATAGAGTGGTAGAGATAGTTAAAACTGCCGAAAGCCCGCAAGCAGCCCAGGAAAAACTTACAGAAGAGTTTGGCCTATCGGGCAAACAGACAAAAGCCATACTTGACATGAAACTTCAGAGGCTCACAGGCCTTGAGAGAGAAAAATTAGAGTCTGAGTACAGGAAACTTCAGGAAGAAGCCAGCTACTACAGGAAAGTTCTTGAAAGCCCGGAAGAGCAGAAGAGACTGATAAAAGAAGAGATGGATGAGATAATCTCCTCCTTTGGAGACGAAAGACGAACTGCAGTAGTCTCAAAAGAAAGCGAAATAGACATTGAAGCAATGATAGAAGAGGAAGAAGTAGTTATCTTCCTCACACACAAAGGATTTGTAGCAAGAGTCTCGGCCAGCGCCTACAGAACACAGGGAAGGAGCGGAACAGGAGTTAGAGGAATAAAGACCCGTGAAGGGGACTTCGTTAAGGACGTAATAACCGCCTCCACAAAAGACTACCTCCTCATCTTCACTAACCAGGGGAAAGTTTACTGGCTAAAAGCCTACGAGCTACCGAAAATGGAAAGACCTTCAAGAGGGCAGTCAATTAGAAACTTCCTTCCTGGAATGGCAGGAAACGAAGTAGTGTCAAGAATCATCCCTGTGAAAGATTTCTCAGTAAAGAAAGACGTCTTCTTCGTAACCCAGAGAGGTTACGTAAAGAGAACGCCCCTCAAGGAGTTCTCAAACCCCAGGTCAACGGGAATTAACGCCATAAATCTTGAACCCGGAGACAGGCTCGTTTACGTAGGTCTTGTAAGCGACAAAGACAACGTTATCCTCATCTCAAGGAACGGAAGAGCCATCAAGTTCCCCGTTCAGGACGTAAGGCCGATGGGTAGAAGCGCAAGAGGAGTAAGGGGAATGCTATTAGACGAAAGTGACGCAGTTGTCTCTGCAACTGTAGTTGAACCAGACGACAAGTACTTCCTGATAGTTACAGAGAGAGGCTACGGTAAGAGAGTCCAAATTTCAGAGTTCCACCTCCAGAGAAGGGGAGGAAAAGGACTTATAGCAATAAAACTCTCTGAGAAAACGGGGAAAGTGGCAGACGCAACAACGCTAAAGGACGAAGAGCCTATAATACTCGTCTCCAGAAAAGGAAAGCTAATAAGGGTAAACAGCTCAGACATCCCCATTTACGGCAGACACACCAGAGGAGTAAGAATCCAAAGACTTTTAGAAGACGATGCTGTAGTATCCGTATCAAAAGTTAAGGAGGAGGAGAATGGTTGACATAAAACTGGTTAGAAAAGAGCCCGAAAGGGTAAAGGAGCTCCTTTCACGGAGAGACCCTGTATACGCAGCGAGAATAGAAGAACTCCTAACTGTAGACAAAGAAAGGCGAACTCTCCTTACAGAAATAGAACAGCTGAAAGCTAAAAGGAACAAGCTCTCCAAAGAGATAGGAAAGCTCTTCAAAGAGGGAAATAGAGGAGAAGCTCTCAAACTAAAGACAGAAGTTGAAGAGATATCCAAAAAGGCAAAAGCTCTTGAAAAGGAACTGAAAGACGTAGAAGAGAGGTTCCAGAGACTCATTCTCTCCATTCCCAACCTTCCACACCCTTCTGTTCCGGTCGGAAAAGACGAAAACGACAACGTAGTTGTAAGGTACTGGGGAGAAAAACCCCAGTTTGACTTTGAACCACTTCCCCACTGGGAGATAGCTGAAAAACTGGGAATACTTGACTTTGAAAGAGCGACGAAACTTGCAGGCTCCCGGTTTGTTGTCTACAGGAAGTGGGGAGCTAAATTAGAGAGAGCTCTCATCAACTTCATGTTGGACCTCCACACTCAGGAACACGGCTACGAGGAGATAATCCCTCCGTTCTTAGTAAACACAAAAACAATGACAGGAACCGGTCAGCTTCCAAAGTTTGAAGAAGACCTCTACAAAATAGAGAACGAAGACCTGTGGCTCATACCAACGGCAGAGGTTCCCCTTACAAACCTCCACGCAGGGGAGATACTGGTAGAGAGGGAGCTCCCCAAATACTACACAGCCTACACTCCCTGTTTCAGGAAAGAAGCGGGAGCCCACGGGAGAGACGTTAGGGGAATAATGAGACTCCACCAATTCAACAAAGTGGAGCTTGTGAAAATAGTTCATCCCGAAAAGTCTTACGAAGAACTTGAAAAACTGGTAAGGGAAGCAGAAAAAGTTTTACAGCTTTTAGGACTTCACTACAGGGTTGTGGAACTCTGCACCGGAGACCTCGGATTTTCAGCAGCCAAAACCTACGACATAGAAGTCTGGATACCCTCACAGAACCGCTACAGGGAAATCTCCTCCTGCTCAAACTGTGAAGACTTCCAGGCCCGCAGAGCTCAAATAAGATTTAGAGACAGAGAGGGCAAAACCCGTTTAGTCCATACCCTTAACGGTTCAGGCCTCGCCGTCGGAAGAACCGTAATAGCAATACTGGAACAGTTCCAGCAGAAAGATGGTAGCGTTGTTATTCCAGAAGTCTTGAGAAACTACATAGGAACAGACAGAATAACGCCTTAATCACTCAACCTTATAAACGAATTCAACAGTTGAATGCTCCGTAGGAATTTTAGTATTAACAACTTTTAGCTCAACAGCGTAAACCGATGCCCCCGTTCGGGGGTCTCTTATATACTTCAATAACTTAGCTTCTACTTTATAATCTCCGATAACAGCGTACTTTCCAAGGTCTATAGGCTGGTTGGTTTTATTACAGTCTGTGTAATTACACAACTCGTTCTCATCCATAAGAGACATAAGGTACTGAGAAACCCCCTTGGCAACCTCAATAGATGACCTGTAACGGTACTGCATCCCGGCCATTTGAGTTGAAGAGGTAAGCATATAAAGCATAATTCCGGTAAAAGCAAGAGCTATAACCAACAAAATGAGAACAGTTGTTAAAGCTAATCCCTTTCTTCTTTCCACAGTACTACTTCCTTATTATATTTACAGGTTCAATACTCAACTTTACAACCTTCCAGTGGTAGTGTTTGTAATTAGGAGGTAGCTGAAGTTCAACATTATCCGGCTCTATTTTAGTAGAACCGTTAAAAACATAGTTTGGATCTTTACCACCTTCCCTTATCAATAAATAGAGATAAATCATCTTGAGATTATTCTTTAAATCCTGAAAAGTCGCACTCTGAATGGAGGAGTAATCTGGATCTGAAGGATCTAGAGGATTAACGTACTTCCTGTTTTTCCAATCAATTCTTATCTGAAAGTCGGCAACACAACTTAAAAACGGCTGAACAGAACCTGAAGGAGAGCCATTTTTCAATTTCCAGGATACCCTCCTACCAAGAATGTAAAGATCCTTGCAGGCAGAACTTACAGCAGAAGACTTATAAAGGTAATAATCTATCTGAGCACAGGCCTGATCATCACAGGCAAAAGTTTCACCTGAATTAAGCGTAATTTTAGGAACAGGATATACCAGCAGATAATCACTTACAGGACAGACAAAACTGCTAAGTTGGGCGTAGGGGCTAATAATCTTCTCTGAAAGGTCCATCAAAACAGCATAGCTGGAAGGTAAAGGCCACGAAGAGTAAGAAACTGGAGAATGGGAGTTCCCCGAACTACAATCAAGAATAGCCCACCCCTTCGTAGAACGGTTAGTAACCACATAAGTTGAGCGAATTGTAAGCATAGGCTTCCCGTTAGAATCCAGTTTAAACTTAACAGGTGGTTTAGGTTCATAAAGAGAAATACCAAAACCGGCGTGTTCAACATCCTGATTAAGGATTTCCTCACCTACCACAGTAGAAATAGTTACTGCCGTTCTTCCAGCACCTGTTAAGTAATTTCTAAAAAGAAAAGAATAACCAAAATAGATAGCAGCAAGTAGAAACAGAGAGATCGCCAAAACCACCAAAAGTTCAACAAGAGAAAATCCTGAAATCCGCTTATTCATCACCTATTCCTGATAATAGTATTACCTGAAATCTCGTAGAGCTTTCCTCTATATTTCCAGCAAACAGTAAGATCTATTTCCTTTATCTGATAAACGGGATCTTCATTAACCTTGTAAAAAAGACCAAACCTGTACTTTGTACTGCCTACGTATCTATCAAGATAGTTCTTAGAAAGGGCATCTTCACAATCAACCGCTCCATTATTCAGAACAAACTCTGAAACGTCTGCATAAGGCATGCTTTTAACTGACTCAAGTTTACTGTAGAGCATGTTTGAAGCTTCTTTAAACAGTGCTCTCTTAATAGTAAAAGACTCAAAGTAAATAGCAGCAGCCAGCAAACCCAGTAAAGCTATTATTGCTATAACAGAAGCTATAAGCACTTCAATAAGGCTAAAACCTTTTCTTACTTGCACTTCCTTCTTCCTCTAGAATCTATGTATGTTCTCCCCATCCTTAAGCGTAAACTGTCTGAAACGACACAACTTACATCTGGATTAAGATTTAAATCTCCCAAAAATACAATACTGTTCCTGCTCATAACTCCTTTAGGATAAATATCTATCATTCCAGAAAACGGATCATTTAAAGGAATTACCTTCCTGGCACCAGAAGAGAGATCTTCTACTACAAGCTCATCGTCAACAGCAGTAATTCTGAAAGACTTAGACTCAGAAATAGCCCTCATTCTCTCTTTACTAATCACAGAATAAATCAACTGCGTATCACTCTCAACATTAACCTTTTTCAACCACAACCTATACTTAACAAGCCCAAGGGCAAGAATAATACCTAAAATTAAAATCACAACAAACATCTCAAAGAAAGAAAACCCTCTCCTCACACTACATCTCCAGCCATAACAGAAGAGTACCAACAAGGGCATTAGACGGATAAATAAAAGGAGGCGCCGACTCCGGAGCTATACCGGTAAACCAGACCGTAGCCCTGTTGCCTCCCTGAGGTAAAACAGAAGCTATGTTACTATGACCGCTTAACCTATCGTACCTTAACCGTATCTCTTGAATATCCGTTCCAGAAAGCTGCAGTAGAACAGTTCCATACAGCTTGCTTATGCCGAATACGCTACAGTTATCCAGAATAGAACCACCTGTAGCACCGTTAAGCACCCAGAGCCTAGAACGCCCGCCAAGCTTACAGGGTTCTCCACTAGGTTGAACAGTTGTAAATATAATCACATTATCTTCGGTAGTAGTCGGGTCAGAAATGGCTTTCTCCTTCAAGTAACCTCTACTTAAATCTGAACTTTCAAGACGTATGTACCAGCCGTCAACAATACCCTTAGAAGCATCTGAACAAACTGTTTCTGCATTCTTAGAATCTGTAACGTCAACCAGCCTTTTTGATAGATAAGCATAGTTAAAAGAGTTATAACTTCCTGTATCGGTTAACAGAGGAACACCAAACAGGGCATTATCGGTTATCTCTGTAGAGTCATACTTGTAGAACCATCTACCTGAACCAAAGTACAGATACCATCTACCAAAACTTTTCATCAGCTCAACTGTAGATGTTACAGGCATGATATCTATTCCAAGGTTCTGAATAGCGACAGTGCTCCAGTCTACAGGATTATCATCAAGGGGAACCAGCTTGTCTACAGAGCTCCCCTTATTCGCTAGAATAATTAACCCACCCCTAAAGTTATCAGGTGAACCGTCCTGTCTGGAGTAGCCAAAAATTAGGTAGTCTGTATTGCCATCTCCGTTGAGGTCCACCCCTTCCTTGAAAATCCTTCCGGAGAAGGCATTGGATATACCGGTATCAATTGAACTTACCAGCTTTCCAGTTTCAAGATCCAGAACAAAAATCTTTAAAGTGTTAGAGTCTCCCGAAAAGTCGGCCTTATAGTTAATAGGACCTGAAGCAAAAACAACGTAATATTTGCCATCTTTCTTAACAATACCCGGCCCAGAGTAAGAGAAACCAAGGTCTGGTGAAGAAAACTCCCAAAGAAAAACAGGATTCTCAGGATTCGTAACATCAATAGCAAAGTAGGAAGAAAGCCCTGTGCAGGAGGAATCACTACAGGTATCAGCTGGTGGCTTTACAGCTGAGGAGTCAGCAGAACCTGTACCACCTCCAAAACGCATTCCTCCTATAAGGATCTTCCTCTCTTCTCCGTTCAGGCTAACGTCAATCACATAAGGAGTCAGATCTACATAATAAAGATGGCAGTAGTTGCTATCTGCAAGGTACCTTAAGTAAGGAAGAGCATTTTTAGGTATAAAAGCCCAGAGTTCTTCTCCTAACATGTCTTTATTCGTATCAGTAGCACTGTTATCAAGAGCTACAGGGTGCTGACTATCAGTATTCCTTCTCAAGTAGCCTAATCTAAAAGCGTGAAGCATTCCATCATTAGAGCCGACAAAGATAACACTGTAGTCTTTGTAATTAACAATTACTGGAGAAGAGTAGATTATATCGCCAAGTTTCCATGTATCCCCTTCATCATCAATAGTCCTACTCCTGCAACCTGAAACATCTTTTCCACGGATAAAGTCTACAAGAGCTCCTTTATCTCCTTTCAAACATGCTGGTAATTCGGCACCCAAGTAAGAACTAAACAAGTCAAGGTTAGAAGTATTAAAAGGAATAAGCTTTCCGTTTACCTCTGTATAAATAACTCTATCTTTTGGGGATAAAAAAGCTAGTTCATCTCCTACTTCAAAAATAGGTTTTAGGCTCTCAAATGAATCATAAGACCCCATTTTCTCTAAAGGTTTACCTTTAGAATCGCTACTATACTTAGTTACAGTCAAATTATCCTCATCATCAACAGCCCAATTAATAATACAATCCTCTTGAATATCAAGTATTTTGTTACTATTAGTATCCTCCCTTATATTCTGAACCGTTTTTGTGTTTAAAAACCACCAGGTATAAAGATAACCGACCCAGGATAATCTCCTATCTCCAAAGTTCTTCACAGGATAAAAGACACTCTGGCAAACAACTGCTCCCTTTAACTTTTTCTTAGAAAGGGAAGCAACAGACGTACCGGAAACAGGGTTCAGAACCAATTGAAAAATCTTTCTGAGGTCTTTTTCAAGAGCCGCACCGTTACTGGCCTCAAAAAAATGGTCTGGAGAACCATCTCTATTACCATCCCACTCCTTACAACACTCATTGTAAGATCCTTCAGGATTACACTCCTCTACAGGCCAGCTTTGTTTCTCCGAATCCACAAAACCTGTAAAAGGATATGGCCAGTCGTATGAGCGGTCGTCTGAACAGATATCTGTAAAACTTCCATAAGCTGCTACAGTTTCCAGAGCATTTTTCCCCTTCTTATCGTCATCAAAGGCATAAACTGTAAATATGTCTGCCGTTTGGTTTCCTTCTATATCATCTCTAAGGTCTTTTGTATGCATTTCATAGGCAGGTTTCTCTGGATCTACATGTCCATTCCAATATCCGTCTGAAATAAGAACAACGTAGGTTTTTCTACAAGGAACAGGATATAGATTTCCGTTAATCTCCATGTAGTAAGGATCTTTCTCTGTTCCCCTGTCTATGTATTGAGAATTATGTTCATAGTTGTGGTTATCTTCCTGTTTCAGGAAATCCTCCACTTCATACATTGCCTCACCAGTGTATGTATAACCACATGGCCTCTCATTTTGAATGGCAGCTACCAGTTTATTAAGGTCATTTTCATAAAAAGAATATTTAACAACTCCCTTTCTTTCAGGACAATATGTAGTTTTTGGCCCACTAAAAACCAATAAACTTATATTGACTTTGTCAAAATTATCCTGAATCACTCCATGCCTTTCAGAACTATCTATAGAAACTGCAACCTTACCGTAACTACCCGAAGTAAAAGGACAGTTATTTACATTTTTTACATCTAAACTAAGGGTATCATTATTCCAATCATGGTGCAAATTAAATTTACATATCCCATTTTTAAAATTAACTGTAACATATCTTCCATAACCTTCCGGAAGGAGCCTACATTCATCTCCCTGACAGTTTCCTCTACCTCCTATAAGAGCTTTAAAGGCAGCATCCATTCTTGAAGTTAAAAGAAAGTTCAGAAAGTTTCCTGAATAACATTTGCCATAACCTATTCCCTTCCATTCCGGATGGGAAGACATTAAACTCTGACAGGTTGGATCTTTCTTCCAGATCATATTAGTTAAATCGTAGGAGTAATAAGCATTTGAATCAAAGTAACCGTAATATGGACTATCAGGGTTAAATGTAACATGTATCTCTCCACAATAGTATCCTTCTTTTGCAGAATATTTCTTCGTATGTTTACAACTGTAATATGCTGGATCGTGCATACTTCCTGAATAGTCTATTAGAAAAACAACATTGGGCTTTACTTTCGTTGCAGCAAATGGAGGAACAGCACAATAATCCTGCATGGATGCGTAACTAAATTTAGTTACCAAAAGCAATAAAATATCTGTTACAAAAGCCAAAATGAAAAATTTTTTAAATTTCAAAGTTTTCCCCAAGGTAAACCTCCCTTACAATACGTTGGTTTGCAACTTCTTGGGGTAATCCTGAAGCTACTAACCTACCATGAGCTATTATGTAGGCTCTATCTATAATCTTTAAAGTTTCTCTAACGTTGTGGTCTGTGATTAGAACTCCTATATTTAGTTTTTTCAAGTCTAAAATTAATTCTTGAATATCTGAAACGGCAATAGGGTCTATACCTGCAAACGGCTCATCAAGAAGAAGGAACTTTGGATCTATCGTTAAAGCTCTTGCTATTTCAAGTCTTCTTCTCTCTCCACCTGAAAGTGACGAGGCTTTCTGTTTTCTGAGGCGAGAGATGCCAAACCTTTCAAGTAGCCAGTCTACTTTTTCCTTTATCTCTCCTTCTGTGTAGTTGTGCATCTCTAAAATCGCCTTCAGATTTTCTTCAACTGTTAACTTTCTGAAGATAGAGGGTTCTTGAGGTAGATAGGACAGTCCTTTCCTTGCTCTTATGTAAGTAGGATCTCTGGTTATGTCTTCTTCTCCTATTGTTACTTTCCCCCCGTCTGGCTTTATCAATCCAACTATACAGTAGAAGGTGGTCGTTTTGCCTGCTCCGTTTGGACCAAGAAGACCTACTACTTCTCCCTCACGTACTTCAAGGGTAACTCCTTCTACAACAGTTCTTTTACCAAATCGCTTGGTTATATTCTCTGCTCGTAGCAGATTTAAATCATTTATTTTTTCCAATTGTCCGCCTCTCTGGATAAATAACCGTTTTTACCTTTTGCTTTATACCTTCAACTTCAACTTTTCCACTCTTATAAGCCACTATTTTATCACCTATTATTACATTATCTTTCTGTTTTAGTTTCGCATTTCCTATAAGAACCAATTTTTCTTCTATAGGATAGTAGAACAACTCTTCACACCAGCCTTCTCCCCTCGGATCTTTGATGTGAACATTACCTTTCACTACTATTTTTCTTATGTGCTTTCCAGTTGGATCAAAATAGATAATTAACTTATCTCCTGTAATAATAGTAGTACCGTGTTGGGCAACTACGCTACCTATATAGATTGCCATTTTTTTCTTGTCGTTGTAGACAAGTTTTTGTGCCTCAACCACAATTGGAACTTTGGCTTCTGTAGCGGAAATGGCAGGTGCAGTAGCTAGAAGTATAGCTGAAAAAAGCACTAAAGAGATTAGTTTTTTCATTTTAGAACCTCTCTAATTACTGTTCTTACGTGCTTTGAAATTATAGTGGTTTTTGACCTGAGGTTTACAACACAATTTTCTCCCTGTAAGGTATTGATATCGTTATAGACAGCTTTACATCCGGAGTCTGTAACAAACTTCTGTAACTTTAGGTTATATTTACCCTCTGGGGATGTCAACACAAAGTCTTTTCCTTTTAAAGTAACTCCTTCCAGGTGTACAACGCCTCTACTTTTATTGTAGAGAGCTTCTTTCGCTTCTATAATTATTTTATTCTGTGTAAAAACAGTAAGAACAGGAGCAATAAGTTTTATCTCATTCTTGTTAAGAAAAAAAGCCTGCGATGCCTTTAGCTGCCATCTGTTTTCTCCTTCCGATTTCAGAATAAAATTTTCTATTGTCTGAGTTTTATGTCGGGGAATGTTGACTTTTTCCGGCGGAGATTCTCTTTTTGATAGAAAAATGAGAAAAGGAACAAAGGAAAGAACGGTAAGAAATATTGCTATTTTGTATAGCTTATTTCTCATTCTCCGTCTCTTTTAGGAGAAAATCTATAAACTCCCTTACGGCTCCTTTCCCTCCAGGAACTCTGGCTACAAAGTCAACTATAAACTTTACCTGAGGTACTGCATCTTTCGGAGCTCCGCTAATCCTCACCTTCTTTAAGAGCGGAAGGTCGGGCAGGTCGTCTCCCATAGCTGCAGCACTTTCAAATGTAAGAGAATGTTCATCAAGATATCTCTCTGCAAAAGAGAGTTTATCTGAAATTCCCTGATAGACCTTCTTCACTCCAAGCTCTCTACATCTCTTTTCTACCTGAGATGAAAACCTTCCAGAGACAACAACTACGTCTACTCCTGTGTTAATAGCACGAACTATACCGTACCCATCTTTTACGTTAAAGTGCTTAACCTCTCTGCCGTAAACATCGTAAGTTATAGTTCCATCGGTTAAAACGCCGTCAACATCTAAAAACAGGACCTTTACCATAGGGGGAGCTCCTCCTCTGAAACTGCCCGGTAGTTTGTAAACTCAACGTTAACGTTCAGACATTTTACACCATTAAGGTGACAGCCACAGAATACAGCATAAGGGTTCCAGTGAACGTGCCCGTGAACGAGGAGAAATGCCCCTGTTTTTGTGTATATCTCTGTAATCCTTTCCTGAAGTTCTCTGTACCTGTAAGTTCTAAGGTCTTTAGAGGGAAAATGGCACAGGAGGATCCTCTTACCCTTTACGTAAAGAAGAGTTGAGAATTCAACTACTTCGTCAAAGTAGAGGTGAAGGTTTTTAAAGTACCAGTCGTGGTTTCCCTTTATAAGGACTTTTCTGCCGGGGAGCTCCCTCCACCTCTTTAAAAGGCAGTGAGAGTCAACCCAGGAGAAATCTCCAAGGTGATAAAGAACGTCAGAACTTTTTAATTGACGTCTTAAGTTTTCAAAGATGAGGTCCTCAAACCCCGGTTTCCTCTTGAGGGGACAGAGCTTCAGTATGTTCCTGTGATAGAAGTGAGTATCTGAAATGAAATATTTCATGAAAGGAATTATAAAAGACCCGCCGAAGCGGGCCTAAATCTCCTACTCTGGATTGTTTCCGGGAAGCTGTGGAAGGATTCTGGCCTCTAAAGGAACTTCTCCCGTAAGTGAACGGAGGAAGTCGGCAATCTTTTTAGCTTCTTCGTTTGTAAGTTTCTTACCCAACTCCTTCTGTGCCATTATCTTAACTGCCTCTTCAAGGCTGTTAACTGACCCATCGTGGAAGTAGGGAGCAGTAACTGCAACATTTAAAAGCTGAGGAGTTCTGAACTTGTACTTATCAGCAGGGTTTTTTGTTACCCTGTAACGGCCTAAGTCGTTGTTCCACTTAAACTTGTGAAAACGCCCGTCGGAAAAGACTGGCCCGTTGTGGCAGGCGATACAGCCGTACTTAACAAAAAGTGCCATTCCTTCTTTCTGTTCTTTCGTAAGAGCGTTGGTTTCTCCTAACAGATATCTCTGGAAGGGAGAGTTAGGTGTGTTAAGGGTTCTTTCAAAAGCGGCTATAGCTTTCACAACATTTTCAAAGGTTACAGGGTCTTTCTCTCCTGGAAACGCCTTTTTGAAGAGTTCCACGTACTGGGGAATCGCCTTAAGCCTATGGACAACCAGCTCAGGCGTTGAGTTCATTTCTACATGAGCCTGAAGTGGACCTTTTGCCTGCTCTTCAAGTGTGGGAGCTCTACCATCCCAGAACTGCACCCTTAAGAAACCTGAGTTAAGTGTCGTTGGAGCGTTTCTACCACCTGTTCTCCAGTGATCTCCAAGTGATGTTTTTTGATTATCATCTCCCCCGATAGAGAGGTTATGACAGGTGTTACAGGAGATCAGCTTGCTCCTTGAAAGTCGTGGATCGTAGTAGAGCATCTTTCCAAGTTCTACCTTTTCAGGGGTTAAAGGATTACTGGCGGGAATTGGTGGAAGAGCCGGCAGAGGTTTAAAGAAGCGTTTGTACTTAGCGTAGGGATCACCACTAACCTTCCTTTGAGAAGAATTTCCGGATGAAGTTGAAAGCTGCTTTCCTCCTCTTTTAGCCGTACCAAAGAGCTCTCTGGCAGCCATTCCGTACTTTAAGCCGGGAGGCATCTTACCCCTTGAAACGGCCTCTCTAACAGCTGCCATAAACTCCCTTCTGGTTTTAAACTTTGACAGAAGCGTCTCCTTCGTCGGAGCTACTACTCCGTTATGACAGCCCGAACAGGTAGTTTCCCAAACGCCTGCCTTTGCCCCGGCAGCAGATAACAGAAGGGCTGAAAGTACTATCAGAGCTTTCCTCACAGTTCCCTCCTTTAGTTTGTTAATTTATAAAGTAGAGTTATTGCCAAAAGATTTCAAGTAAACGGCACTCCTCAACAACTGCCGGGATGTCAGAAAATGAAGAGAAGGAAATCACTGGAATATTAAGGAGTTTTCTTAAACTGTAAAGGTTTGTTTCAAAACTTCCATCCAGAGGAGAAAAGCTGTTTAGAACAATCCCTCTTACTTCAAGCCCTGCCTCTTCACAGGCTTTTACTGTTAGTAGTGTATGGTTTATTACTCCAAGTTTATTAAGTGCTACCACCACCAGTGGAAGGCGGAGCTCCCTGGCAAGATCAAGAAATGTAAACTCCCAGGTTATTGGAACCATAATGCCACCTGCCCCTTCTATAACTGTAGGATGATTCTGGAGGATCTCCCTGCACTTTTCAACTACAAAACGGTGAGAAATTCTGACCCCCTCTATTTCTGAAGCGACCGAAGGAGCAAGAGGTTCTTTTAACGCATAAACTGGCAGAAGGTGAACTTCTGAAACAGCAGCCAGTTTCTCTGCATCAGAGCATTCAGGAGAACACCCTGTCTCTATCGGCTTAAAACCAACTACCGGACAACCTTTTTCTCTCAGGAATCTTACCAGACAGCAGGAGAAGTAAGTTTTACCTACTCCAGTATCTGTACCGGTAACAAAAACTCCTCTCATTTAAGATAGCTCTTCTTTATCCTGTCTTTTTTTACAATTGTACTATTAAATTCCAGCTCTAACTCCCTCAACCTTCTGGAATAAATATCAAGGAACTGAAAAAGTTTAGCAGCCTCTTCCTGAGAAAAAGCTGGAATTCCTTCAGATATTTCTGAAAGCAACTTTGAAGCCCCAGAGAAGTCACGAAGCTCTATCAGAAGAGAAAGTTTCTGTAGTTGTTTTTCTACTTTATCTTTTCCCAAGCCGACTTCACCGTTTCAAGCATTTCTATAGCTGTAGAGAGTAGCTCTTTATCGTTTTTTCCATTTGCAACTATCAGAATATCAAGTAAATAGCTGTAAAAATTACGCAGATTCTGCGCTAATTCTCCTCCATTTTCCATATCAAGAGAGGCATCTAAAACCCTGATAATCTTATCGGCTCTGGCAATGGAATTTGCCTTTCGGGGAATATCTTCTTCTTCAAGTGCTTCAAGTGCGTCTTTTAAGAGAAGAATTGCTCTATCGTAGAGCATTACAACTCTTTCAACGGGAGATGCAACTTCAACCTGCAATTTTAAATAAGGATTTTCCATCTAAACCTCTCTACTGTTGAATGTCTGTTGTTGTAGGAAGAAGAGATACCTGTCCAAACGTCGCAGTCAGCTTTGCCCTAACTTCCGCCATTTGCTCCTGAAAGAGCTGAAGCTGAATTAGTTGATTTTTCAAGTTTTCCATCTGCTCGTTAAGCAGTTTCTTCATGAAGTCCATCTGATTTTCCAGAGACTCTTTTCTATCGTTCAGATTCTCTACAGAGAGCTCCACTGGACCATCAGGACTTCTAAGGTAAACAAGGTAGTCATAGAGAGCGGTTTTCACATCGTTTATAGCTGAAGCGAGAGTATCGGGAGACTCTTCTTCAAGAGTGGAGAGAACATCGGTTTTAATTGAAAGGCGACCTGTATCCTGGTCAACATCAATAAGGTTAAGGTTAAAAAGAGGTTGTAATCTTGACAGTATGGCAGAACGAATCATCTGAAGAGTTGTATCACCGGAAAGGACGCCATCCTTTCCTCCCTCTTTCTGAACGAAATCAACTATGTCGTTGTATGCCTGAATAAACTTGTTCAAGGCATCTTCAAACTGAGAAGTATCGCTTTCAATATTTATAGTAGCTGTCCCAAGAGATTCAACAGTAAACGTTACACCGGGAATCGCGTCAGTAAAAGTGTTTGTAGAGCTAGTTAAGTTTTTGCCAAATACAGTTACTTCGGCATCAGATGCCGTTTGAACATGGCTATCTGAGTAGTTATCACCCAGCTGAAGCTGGTCAAGGAGGTCTCCACTTCCAGTTTCTTTAAGTTCTATAGTATTATTTGCTCCAGTATCTTTTCCTGTAAGCAGGAGATAGTAAGAACTCCCGTCGTAAACCAGCGAAGCCCTTACCTTATCCTGGGTGGAGTTAATAGCATCAACTATCTCCTGAAGGGTTGAAGGCTTGGAGGTATCATCCACGTTGGTATCGTAATCAATAGTAGCAACCACTTCTCCTGCATAACTTATCTGAAGAGTACCGTCTGCCGTAGCAACTGCTTCATCAAGGGACTTTCCACTCTGTGAAAGCCAGATATCATTTTTCGCAAGCTGATCCACAGTTACGCTGTAACTTCCAGGTATAGCCGCAGATTCGTCTGTTACCTGAGCTGTAAGAACATTCTGACCAACAACATTCAGAACCTTTCCTTCTACAGGTGTTGAAGTTAAAGAATCAAAAGCATCATAAAAGTTGTTAATTTTTGTTTCAAAATCATTATAAGCCTTAATTTCTGAGTCTATTTTTGATTCCTGAGACTGAAGCAACTGAATTGGTAGGCTATTGGCCTGATAATACATATTAAGAATACTCTGATAGTCAAAACTACCGAGATTACTTATGTAAATTTCACCTGCCATAACTACCTCTAAACTTTTAAACTTTGTTGTGATACAGAAGCCCGGCTATTTCGTCAAGATATTTAGCTATTTTCAAAACATACTCAGGTGGAATCTGCCTGATTACCTTCTTAGTTTCTCTATCTATAACTTTTACAACAATCATATCTGTATCCTTATCAATAGAAATTTTCAGCTGAGTATTCAACAAAGAAAGTTTCCTTTCCAGCTCTTTTATCACCTCTTCCAGCATTTCTGGAGATACTTTTGTAGAATCTTTTTCCTTTCCCGCCCCCCCCTTAACTGGAGGTTCGTCAGCCTTCACACTATTCTGTACGTTCATCTCTAAAGAAGTCTGAATCTGAGATATTGGCTTCACGTCCATTTCAGACTCCAGAATACGTTAAGAAGGGGGGGAGCTCCCCCCTCCGAAAACTTATACTGTTTACCTGAGAAGCTGAAGAACAAGCTGCGGTAACTGGTTGGCTTGAGCAAGCATAGCAGTACCAGACTGCATGAGAATCTGATCCCTCGTAAACTCAGACATTTCCTTAGCAAAGTCAACGTTCCTGATACGGGATTCAGCTTCCTTAACGTTTATCCTCTGGCTCTCGTTGTTGGTAATGATCTTCTCAAACTCAATCTGATAGGAACCGACCTTAGCATTGAGCTGGTCAACCTGCTTAATAAGGTTGTCTATATTGGCAATAGCCTGCTCAGCCTTGGTTTGAGAAGTTACGTCAATGGTAAACCCTGTCTTTCCTATAGTAATTGTAGAAGGAGCGTTTGTATCAGTATTTGCAGCAGCTGTAGCCGTCCAGATTATCATTGTAAGGTTCTGAGCAGACCTACCACCGTAATGGATTGTAAAGGTATTAGCTCCTGCGGAGAAGATGTTCTTACCGTTAAATTCTGTATCTTTGAAAATCTTGGATACAACATCTACAAGTTTGTTAATGTCCTGCTGGATAATCTGCCTTGTAGCGTCGTCCTCAGAGTCGTTTGCAGCTTCAATAGCCTTTGACTTAATGTCGTTTAAAATGTTATAAACGTTAGAAAGAGCAGACTGTGCAATCTGAGCTATAGAGATACCATCCTGAGCGTTCCTTGTTGCCTGCTCAAGGGAGATAGCGTAAGTCTTGAGCTGGTCGGCGATGTAGAGACCTGCTGCATCGTCGGCAGCTCTGTTGATTCTATAACCTGTAGCAAGCCTTTCAAGAGCTTTATTCATAGCCTGCTCAGTCTGCATAAGGTTGAAGTGGGTAAAGTCAGCCTGATAGTTGTAGTTAATCCTCAGTGCCATGGCCTACCTCCTTTCCCGGTTAATTTCTAATTCCATTATCGGAGGTAAACCGGCAGATTTTAATAATTGATTAAACCTGCTGGTAACGTAAAGAGCCACGTGAAAATCTCTGTAAGACTTCAGATACTCCAGATAGAGTGCAAGAGCTCTCTCTTTGTCACCTTCCAGATCATAGAATACTGCTAGGTAAAGCTCCTTGAGAATAGCGGAACCAGACAGTCTTTTAATAGAGTCTTTATCTCCTCTTTTTACAAGCTCGTTCAATAACAGTTTCTCCAGGAACGGGTCTCTGTACCTTCTGACAAGTTTATTCAGAATTTTCAATTTCCTGTCTTCACTTGAGAGCCAGTAAAGTAGAAGTCCAAGGTTCCTTCCCTTCTGTCTTCGCCACTCCTTCTCAAGAAAAGATACAAACTCTAAAGGAACATTTAGCGGTTCCTCACTAAAAACCTCCCTCTCAAAACCGGGAAGACATTCGGTAGCCCCT
Source organism: Thermovibrio sp. (assembly GCA_015490195.1). Lineage (GTDB taxonomy): Bacteria > Aquificota > Aquificia > Desulfurobacteriales > Desulfurobacteriaceae > Balnearium. The sequence continues at coordinate 4,337 of WFYG01000036.1, read as the reverse complement.
CCCCACGGAAGGGAAAAAGGGTTTTCAACAACAGAATCAAGAAATTCTGCCGTCCTCTTCAAAAAAGCAAAAGCTTCTTTATCCCTCTTTCTACTTCTATAGAGCCTGTAAGCAACAAAGTAGACTTCCGGTAGCTTTATTCTCTTTGAGAAAACTTTTCTAAGGAACTTTTCAACTCCACTATAATCTTTTAAATTCCAGAGTATATGAAGATAATAGTTAAACATGTAAGCAAGCAGAAAACCAAATTTCTGGAAGTCCCAATTAGAAATTCTCAAAAATTCCTCAGCTCTTGCTTTTGCTTTTTTAAGGTAATGGCTCTCTTTTGTGGAAAGAAGAAGGTAGGTTTGAACCAGGAAGAAAAGTTTTACAACATAATCCTTAGAGTCTTTACTAAGTTCCTCTATTTCCTCTTTTAAGAGCTTAAGATTCCTGTATGCTTTCTTCAACATAACATCACTATCACTGTAACCGTAGTGATTAACAAAAACAGGGATTCCCGCGACTTTCTCTGTAACAGGACTTTCGTGAACTTTCCCCTTCCACTCTATACCGGCTTTATGGATAAAAATATGGGAAGAGACAGCCTTAATCCTACCGGTAGAGTCAAAATTCTTAACTCCAATAGAGAGAGCTTCTATACTTTCCGGAATTTTCTTGAAAAGAGTTATAGCCTTTCTGTACTCTTCCTCCTCAAGCTCAAAGTCTGCATCAAAGTGCCAGAGCCAATCCCCGGTAGCCTCTTTAACCGCTCTATTTCTTGCATCGGCAAAACCGTTCCACTTATGCTCAAAAATTTTACAGCCAAAGGATTTAGCAATCTCTTTTGTCCTGTCTTTTGAACCGGTATCAACTAAGATTATCTCATCAAATTTACCGGTAATAGACTTTAAAAGCCGCGGAAGATTCTTTTCTTCGTTTTTAGCTATTATACAGGCCGATAACTTCATCTCTCCCCAACCAACTTAAAAATTCTGGCTTCTTCTCCTCAAATTTGTTTGCAACAACAAGTAAACGCCAAGCTACCTTCTTTAATTCTGGTCTCAGACTTTCAGGAACAAGGAACAAATCAATAAGAGGATTCATTAAATAGGCTCTTTTAATAAGAGCTATACCTTTTTGGGAGTTCTGATTAAGAAGGGAAAGTCCCTTGGTTAGAAGAACAAATGATTCTCCCAGCTTCATAGCGAGTTTTTCAGCCGATGCAAAGTCTTCTTTAATCAGAAATTTTCTGAATTTTAAATGTATTCTCATCAGTTTATTGTCCCTGTAGATGGAAAGGCCAGAAACATTTAGAAGTTCTAATAATTTAGAGCTCTCCCCCTCAGACAACCACATATAATAGGCCGCATTAAAAATATCGCCATGATTCAAAACATCTTTTATAAAGTAGTTTGTAATTTTTTCTTTAGAAAAGAAGTAAATTTCCTCAAGAGGGAAAACATTTAAAAACTCTCTTTTAGCAAGAGACTCGTAAGATAAATCAGCCAACGACATATTTGTAGAAACATTATTTCCATGAATTCTATAAACTATTCCTGCGTAATCAAGTCCTTTTATATCTACAAAAGGAAGTGTTCTAAACCAGAATTCATAATCTTGCGCTCTTAGAAAGTCAAGTCTATATCCTCCAAACTTTTCATAAACTCCTCTCTTTACACAAACTCCAGGATTCGGTATAGGAGACGTTAACATAAGTTTTCTGATAAGTTGTTTTTTGTTTTTAAAGAATTCGTCACACATTATTCTGGAAGTATAACCGTCTTTTTCGTTATTAACGATTAAATGCCTCACATAGAAGATTTCTACTTCAGGATACTTGTTGATTTCAATAAGATAGCGCGATAAGAGCTCCGGTTCCATCTTATCGTCGTCGTCAAGCCATACAATCCACTCTCCTGTAGAAAGTTCTATACACCTGTTTCTGGCAAACGGTCTTCCTCTGTTCTCTTTTCCTCTGTAGTAACGGATTCTCGGATCTTTGAAGGAACGAACGACTCTTACCGTTTCATCTGTAGAGCCATCATCATAAATTACCAGCTCAAAGTTGCTATAAGTCTGGTTTAGAACACTCTCAATAGCCTCCTTCAGGTAACCTGCTCTGTTATAAGTTGGAATACAGACAGAGAACTTAACCTTTTTTATCTGCGGAACACCCCTAAGGACAAGGGTTCCTTTTTCCGTTTCTGGTTCGTCGCTTTCAAAAATCTTGAGTTCTCTCTTCCACAGATAAGCTGCCCTCTTCTCTCCCTGTCTATTAAAGTCATCAAGAATCAGAACAAAGTCTTCAGAGAGCTTATCCTTCATAACAGGAACAACCGGATACCTTGCAATCTCCTGAGTGACTTCCGGAGGACCATCTACTACTATCAGGTCTATGGTGTCGTCTAACTTCTTAAAAAGTTCTATAGTTTCGTACCACCACCACTCTTTACCGCCTATCTGATAACTAACGAGGGGAGCGTAAATAAGATTAACGTTATCAAGTCCGTTTAACTGGAGTTCCTCCTTTGTTCTTAAGTAGTAATCGTAGTCGTGCTCCAGAGAGAAGAGCCTGCTGGAAGGGGAAAACTTTCTAAGAGCGCTAGCGACAACAACTGTAGAAACTCCAGAACCCACTTCAAGAACAGTCAAGGAAGCTTTTGACTTTATTAGTTTAAGGAGCTCCCTCAAAACAACCAGTAGGTAATCGGGAGAGGCTGCCCATCCCCGGGTAAAGTTTAGAGGAAAGGAAAAGTCCAGGAATTTCTGGAGCTGAATGTAGGACTCAAACTGCTTAAACTCTTCCTTCAACGGAAACCTCACTAAGGAGTATTTTAAGGAGTTTCTCCACTTCCTCTTCTCTATCTAACTCCTTCGCTACCGACGAGAGGTTAAAGAGAAAATCCCTGTCAAGAGGGCTCATAGTAACTGCCTTGTGGAAGAAACGGTAAGCGTTCTCAAGGTCTTTCTTTATCCAGTTTATTACGCCAAAGAGGTTGTAAAGGGGAGCTCCCTCATAAACTTTTGCCAGCTCAGTTGCAGCAGCCAGAGCTTCTAAAACCTTTCCCTTCTGAACGGCACTTTCAAGCTCTTTTATAACCTTCTCTACTCCATCTATAAACTTAAGTTCTCTCTCTATCTCCTCTCCAGAGAGTCCCTGAGAAGGGGAGAGAAGTTCCCGAACTTTCTCAAAAAATCCCATCCCTTTTAAAGATGCAATAAGCCTTCTCAAAGTCTCCTGATTGTGAAAAGAGATTAGAGATTCTCTGTAACAGTTAGAAGCATTCATAAAGTCAAAATACTTAAAGAGCTGATTACCTATCAGAGTCAAAGCTGTAGCCTTTGCAACATCCTCCCTTTCTTTCCAAGACAAATAAGGAAAAACTTGCGTCTTCCAGTCATACTTTCTGAGCATTCTCCTTAAAACATAACTTCTCCACGAGGTATCAACATAAAATTCTCTCAGCTCCTGAGAGAAATAGGTCAGCTCCGAAAGTCTTAAACTCAGCCAATCAAGGTTTCTATAGAGGAAGTCATAAAACTCGTAGTCCTCCAAAAAGGAATCAAAACCCTTTCCCTTTTCTAAAACCGCCTTTGTAGTAAGAACACCCCATTCAGGAACGAAGTTCTCTATCGCCAGACTAGAAACTAAAGTTTTCTCTTTTCCATACGGCTGTTCCAGGTTCTCAAGTTTTTCTTCTTCTCCAGCAACATAAATAGGATTAGCAAAAACAACATCTGCAGAAGTCTGTTCCCTCTCTTCCAGGAGCTCTCCTACAAAGTCCTCATCAAGATAGGTAGAGTCGGAAACAAACAGAATCCTGTCAGAAGAAGCTTTTGAAACTAAAAAGTTTCTTAAATCTGCCTTTGTTAATTTTCTGGCAGGGAGCTCTTCTCCTACAAATCGTAAAGGTAAATCAACTTCAACATTCTTAGTAGGGAAAGGCAGAATTACTTCTTCAATAAATTCTCTGTTTGTCTCCAGCGACTCAAAAAAACGCTCACCTGGAAAAGAAGAAGAGATTAAAAGAACAGAAACTTTTTCCATTCCACCTCCCGGAGAAAAAGGCCATTCCCAAACTAGTATAGCAGAGCCAATACTAATGAATCAACATTCAAAAGGAGCTCAGAAGGAGAACAGAAAAACAGATTGGATAGTCTTTAAAAAAAAGCAGAATTTATTGTTATTTGACTTAATGAAAATAAAAAAAGCCTGGCACCGCCCTACTTTCCCACCCGCTCCCGCGGGCAGTATCATCGGCGCTGGCGGGCTTAACTTCCGAGTTCGGAATGGGATCGGGTGTTTCCCCGCCGCTATGGGCACCAGGCTTTGTGTTTGCTATCAATATCCTATT
>WFYG01000035.1 GCA_015490195.1 Thermovibrio sp. | reverse complement strand
TATTCAGTTTTGACTCAAAGAGCACAAAGCTGAAATTTATAACTCTACTGACACCCTGTTAAGGGTGATTGGAGAGGAACCTCTCAGGAGGTTCGTTCCTGAACTGCTTATTCGGCTGTTCTTACGCTTCGTCAATTTAGGAAGCTTTTCGGGATTGTCAACCTCCTTAAGTTTTTTCACTCCTGAACCAGTTTTTTATGTCTTCTATCAATGAGACCAGAACGGGAACAAAGAAGAGGGTCATAAAGGTTCCAAAAATTAATCCCCCTATTGCTACGACTGCCAGAGGGGCAAGTCTTTCAAGTCCCAAAGCCCACTGGAGGGCAATTGGAATCATACCTACAGATGTTCCAAAGGCTGTCATGAGAACCGGCCTTGTCCTGATTCTGATTGCGTTGAGGATAGCCTCTTTTGTCTCCTGTCCTTCCTCTTTTGCCCACTTGAAGAAGTCTATGAGGAGGATTGAGTTCTTAACGATAATTCCTGCAAGTAGAATCATTCCCATAAATGAGGGCATACACTGGGGCTTGTGAGCTATGAGCATTGAGAATGCGGCTCCAATGAGGGCTAAAGGGATTGCCGAGATTATGGAGATTGGGTAGGTGAACGACTCAAAGGCAGGAACTAAAGAGAAGTAGAGGATGATTATTCCAATCATGAGGGAATGGAAAAGGCGCTTAAAGCTCTCCATCATCTGCTTTATTTCACCTTCATGTGAGATGCCGTAACCGGCAGGGAGTTTGAGAAACTTTTTCTCTAACATGTTCGTCTGCATCTGAACGAACGTTGTTGGAGCGGTTGCCCTGTAGCCGTAGACGTCAAGGGTGTTGAGTAAGTCCTGATGGGTTATTACGGTTTGAGTCAGGTGCTCTTTAATTGAGACGAAGTAGGAAAGGGGAATAAATCCTTTTTTTGTTGGAATTGGAATGTCCTTCAGTTTATCTACGTAGTCCCTTTTGTCGTTTGGAAGAATTACCCTGATTAGAAGTCCATTCTCCATTGGAACAACGAAGGAAGAAGCTGGAATTCCCCTTACGTATCCACCTATATACTGGGCTATCTGGAGAGGCGTTAAACCGTAAAGAGAGGCCTTATTGGCGTCAACTTTCAGAACAATCTCTTTCTTATCTAAATACCAGTTCCTTGAGATGTCTGTAATTCCTTTAACTTTGTGCATAAGTTGAACTAACTTTTCGCCAATCTGGTTGAGGATTTTCGGGTCTCTGCCGTATATCATCTCGTCAACGGTTGCTTTAATTGAGGAGAGGGGAGTTGCTCCAAAGTCCATTATCGTTACGTAGCGGAGGTCTGGTAGTTTGTGGAACTTTTCTCTCAGCTCCTCCTCAATCTGCCAGATTGTCTTCTTCCTGTGGAAACGGTCTATGAACTGGATTTTCATCTCTATCTGCTGTGGCGGTCTTCCGCTACCAAACGAAAGAACTCCCGGCTCTGAACCTATTGTTGATGAAACCCTTATTACTCCGGGCATTGAATAGACAATCTTTTCCATTTTTGTGAGGACATCTTCAGTTTTCTGGAGAGAAGTATTGGAGTCTGTTTCTGCCCTTACGATTACTATTCCTGTGTCCATTGGAGGCATTAAGTCTCTACCCAATACTGGAATGACGTTTTTCATCGTTATTACAAAGAGGAAGAAGCCGAAAACAATTACTCCAAGTTTAAGCCAGAAGCTCTTTAGCATTCCATCTGTAAGCCAGACGTAGAAATCCCTCAGCCTGTAGACTATGGCTACAACGAAGTAGTCATAGATTTTCCTTTCCAGCCAGTTCTTATCCGGCGTTTTCTTCAGGATGTAGGGAGCCGTTATCGGAATTGCCGTTACTGCAACGAAGTATGAGACAACAAGGGCGATTATGAGGGTTAGTGAGAGCGGGCGGAGGATGTGCTGGACGTATCCGCCGATAAAAACGATAGGAATGAGCATTGCAACTGTTGTGTAAGTTCCGCTCAGAACGGCGAGCATTACCTCTTTTGTTCCATCTATCGTTGCCCGCCAGATGTCCTTTTTCAGCTCAAAGTAGTGCCTCTCTATGTTCTCAAGAACGACAACGGCGTCGTCTGTAAGCATTCCGAGAGCGAGGATTACGGCCGTTAGTGTAACGATGTTGAAGTTGAATCCAAAGAGCCACATAAGGCCGATTGTTATTGTATATGTGATTGGAACGGAGAAGAACGAGACGATGAGCATCCGGACGTTTGCAAGGAAGAGGAAGATTACAAGGAGGGTGAATACTACAGCGTCCCTTAAAGATTCAAGCATGTTTTTGTTGGAGAGCTCTATCAGCCACTTCTGAGTATCGGCAATTACGAAGTTGAGCTGAGGGTATTCCTTCTTTAGCTTTGGCAGGTAGGCCATTACAGAGTTTATTGCCGGGAGCTCATAACCCTTTATTGACCTTAAGATTGAAATTCCAATGGCCTTGTGGCCGTTTCCGTGGTAGGCAGAGAGCCTGTCTTTGTATCCCCACTCAACCTTTGCAACGTCTTTAACCTGAACGTTTGGTTTTATGTAGATGTCTTTTATCTCTTCAATTCTCTCCGCTTCATCCCTTATTTTCAGGACTACGAGGCCGTTCTTGCTTATTATGAGACCAACAGGGGCATTTTTGTTGTTGGTTCTAATTGCGTTGACAAGCTGAAAGAGCGATATGTGGTACTTTGCAAGTGCCTGGTAGTCTGGGTAGACCCTGATCTCTCTCTGGTAGCCGCCGAAAACCTCTACATCTGAAACGTGGGGGAGGTTTAAAAGCTCATCCTTTATTTCGTTCTCTGCAAGTTCTCTTACCTGTGCAAGGGATAGGTGGGATCCCTTTTTGGGATAGACGGCTAAGACCATTACAGGCCTTGTTGCATCTGTAACTTTGTAAACCTGAGGAGGGAGAATGTCTTTGGGCAGGAAAGGAAGAACTTTTGAGAGTTCATTTGAAACGTCTGTTGCCGCTGTGTCTATTCCCTTTTTATACTCAAATTCAACTGTAACTACCGAAACTTCGTCCTTTGAGACTGAACGGATCGTTCTTACAAGGTCTAAGGTTTTAAGCCTCTGTTCTATCGGCCTTGTTACGTGGGAGGCGATGTCTGCAGCTGAAGCTCCCGGCTCTATCGTAACAACGGCAATTTGAGGTCTGTTTGCGTCTGGGAAGAACTTTCTCGGTATTTTGAAGTAGCCGATTATTCCAATTACGCAGAAGAACAGGAGAACTGCTAAAACTGCGTGGGGTTTTCTGACGTACCAGTCAACGATCCTACCCATTGAATGCCTCCGCAGGAACGGCGCTCTTTCTCCTTAAAACTTCAAGGAGCTTGCTCTCTCTTCCCACAACAACTTTATCGCCAGGTTTTACGTTTCCAGAGATAACAACCCACTGGTTGACCCGTTTTAAAACTCTTACAGGAGTTGGGATAACCTCTCTTCCTTTGAGTTTAAGAACCATATCTGTATCTTTCATGTGAAGAACTGACAGGTAGGGAAGAACGATTCCTGAGTAGGCTTTCCCTTTAAGGTCTGCCCTTACTGTTTGGGCTGGTTTTAGGCCGTCAAGGCTTTTCAGTTTTACTTCTACCGTGTAGAGACCGTTTTTTTGGTCTGCTGCGGGGTAGATTTTTGAGACAACGCCTATCGGTTTTCCTTCAACGTTAACGGGAGCTCCCACCTCTATCTCTTTTGCTTCTTTGGGAGGAACGTTCAGGAGAACTCTGAATCCGTCTGAGTCGTAGAAGACCCTCATTATTGGCCTTCCGGGGACTGCAACATCTCCCGGGTAGAGGAGGACTTTTGAAACGGTTCCGTCTTTAACTGCCCTTACCTCTGTATACTGGAGCTGAGAGGCTACTGCCCTTTTCTGCTCTTCAATTGATTTAACGGCAAGCTTCAGCTCTCCAATTTTTGACTTTAGGGTCTTTACCTCTGAGAGAGCTCTGTGGTATGCGTTCTCATACTTCTCAACTGCTTCCTTTGGAACTGCTCCCCTCTCGTAGAGGAACTTCTCCCTTTCGTACTCTTTCTTTGCGTTTTTTGCAACAACTTCTGCAGCTTTCAGCTGGGCTTTGAGACCCGAGAGGAGCTCCTCTTTTGACCTCTTTTCGCTTTCCAGAGCGAGAACTGTGTTTTCAATCTGGGAGGAGTCTATCTTTGCAAGGAGCTCCCCCTTCTTAAAGTGCTCTCCTTCCCTCTTGTAGACCTTTAAAACCGTTCCGGCAACCTTCGTTGAAACGTTTGCGTATGTGTATGGGAGAACCTCTCCAACGTAGTGGAACGTATCACTTACGCTTCCCTCCTTTGCAACTGCGTACTCAACAGGGATAGGGTAGACCTTTGGGGGCGGGTATGAGAGGAGCTCCGCTCTCCGTTTCTTTATCAGAACTTTTCCGATTACCACTCCAACAATTGTGATTATCAGGATTACGATGATTGCCTTAATTGTTCTGCTCATCTTCTGCCTCCAGTAGGGCTTCAATTCTTCTCTTCTCTATCTCCCAGCTGTAGTAAGCTCCTTTAAGTTGAGCTTCTGTTAAAAACCTGTGGGCTTCGGCAAGTAAAAGGTGGTCCATATCTCCCTTGCCGCTTTCATACTTGAGCCTCTCTATCCTTTCAACCTCTTTTGCGTAGGCGAGCTTTGTTTTGTAGGCCTCAATGTCAGACTGAATTGACTCAAGGGAGTTGATGGCCCTGGAGAGCTCCCTTTTCAGCTCCAGTTCTGTTTCTTTTAATTCCTTTTCTTTTGATATTTTGAGGAGCTCCTTAGACAGAACCTCTTTTCCCTTTCTTCCCCACTCAAATATTGGGTAGGCAACCTTTACAGAAACTGAGCCGATTCCGATGTTCTCTCCGGAATCAAACCCGTAGTTCCTTGCGTAGTTTCCATCTAAAAGTAGTTTTAAGCCGTATTGACCTTTTGTCAGCTCAACTCCTTTCTGGGCTATTGAGACCTCTTTTCTCTTTGACTTTATTAAGCTGTTTGACGAGAGGGCTTCTGAGTAGAGCTCCTCAAGGTTATAGTTTTTGGGAAAGTAGCTTACTCTGTAGGGTTCAATACTGTCTATTTTTTCTCCCGTAAGAGTTTCAAGCACTGTTTTAAGTGTTTCCTGATTTTTCTCAACCTCTTTTATCTTTGCCCTTACATCCTGAAGTGAATACTCCACTTTCAAAAGGTCAACTTTTGCGAACTTTCCGGCCTTAACCCCAAATTCAACGTCCGATTTCAGCTTTAAAAGGCTCTTTTCGTAATCCTTTAGTGCTTTTTTAATCTCTTCCAACCTTAGGTAGCTTAGATATGCTGAATCAACGTTAAACTTTATCTGCCACTTTGCGTTTTCCTTAAGGTTCTTAAAGAGCTCCGATCTTAGTTTCTCTATCTCAACCCTTTTTCCTATCGTTCCGCCGAGGTATAGGGGAACCGTAAAGTCTATGCCGTAAACGGCCTTTCTGCTGTCAAAGGGAGGAGGATTCTTAGGGCTGGGCATGTAGTAGAGGGGAGTCAGAACCAGGTTTTTGTTGAAAGAAGTGTAGGAGGAGAAAACGTTTAAAGTTCCGAACCGCTCCCTTTTTATGGCCTTGGCCTGCTCTTTGGAGCTCTCAGAGAGGGCCTGGAGCTCCCTCAGTTTCGGGTAGTTCTTAATGGCCAGATCTTCTGCCTGTTTTAGGGTTATGCCGTAGGCGGCGGTTCCGGAGAGGAGAACTCCGGCTAAGAGGCCTATTATTTTCTTCAAGTTAGCCTCCTTTTAGGCTTCTAACTAAATTCCTATTTTTGTATATTACCACTTTTTCTCAATTCTTCAAGCTTTTTCCTGACCTCTTTCAGTATACCCCTTTCCTTAATCAGGTTTTTAACGTATTGAGAGTCTGGAAAACTTATTGCGTCAAATACGCACCAAACCTCACAGGAAGTGCATCCAACCATGCACTGGAGAGGTCGTGCTACAACGGATTTTTTCCTTTCAAAGTCGTAGTCAAAAACTTTCTTTCCACAGCTTATAAAACACATGCCACATCCAACACACTTGCTCTCGTCTATTGTTGAGTTCCATTCTATTTCCTCCCTTGGAATACCGTGCCAGTATGCGAATTTATCCTCCATGGTATCCTCATTTTTAACCTTTTCCTCTTGATATCTTAGATATGTTTTATATATTTGTCAATCACAGAAAATGGAGGAACCGGTTATGGTTAGCGGAGTTGAAATTGGGCTAATCTCCTTTACTGCATCGTTTATCTTTGCCCTTGGCGGGATAGGAGCTGCAGTTGTTCTCATTCCAATTCTGGTTTTCTTAGGTATTCCCTTTTCCGTTGCAAGGCCTGCAGGCCTATTTACCAACTTCCTCTCAACTTCTGCAGCCTCTTACCACAACTTGAAAAAGGGGCTTGTTGACTTCAGGATTGCAATTCCTCTAATTGTTGCCTCAGTTCTTCTCTCTCCCTTAGGAGCTTACTCTTCTCATTTAGTTCCTGAGAAAATTGTCGGTATTGTTTTTACGCTATTTCTCTTTTTCGCCGGAATTATGGTCTATATTCCAAAGAAAGAGGTTTTTGAGGAGAGGAATTCTGTTGTTTACCCGGCCTTTGTGGGAGCTCTCGCCGGTTTCCTTTCCGGTTTCTTAGGAGTGGGAGGAGGAGGAATAATGTCTCCTCTCCTTATAATGGCCGGATACAATCCAAAAAAAGTTGTTGCAATAACTCCTTTTGCCGTTCTGTTTTCGTCTTTTACGGGATTTTTAGCTTACTGGAGAATGGGAAATGTTGACTGGAACGTTACACTCTGGATGGCAATTCCTGCCATATTTGCAGGTTATTTAGGAGCTTATATTACCCATCGTTACCTTAGTCCTAGTCAAGTTAAAAAACTTTTAGGGGTTATATTCTTCATTCTCGGAATAAAATTCCTGCTAAAATTTATCTAATGTAAGGAGGTACTGAATGACACTGAAGGAGCTTGTTTCTCAACTGGATCTGAAAGGTCTTCTCACCAGAGAACCGAAAATTCAACTTGACGCCTTTTTGGAAAAGTGGAAGGCTGGAGAAGCCATTCTCCTTGACGTTAGAACGAAAGAGGAGCAGGCCTTAACTCCTCTAACAGCTTTTGGAATCCACATCCCGCTCAACGAGCTTCCAGAGAGGCTCAACGAGATTCCGAAGGACAAGCTTGTCTGCACCCTCTGCCCCGGGAAAATTAGAGCAACAATTGCTATGTGCTACCTGGTAACTGAAGGATTTGACAATGTTGTAGTTCTTGCATCTTCTCCGTCTGAGATTGTTGATAAGGTTAAACCGCCTTTTGTTGCCAAGTTAGGAGAGTAATGGAGAGTCAGGAGTTTGTGGAGGCATTAAAAGTTCTCTCAGATGAGACCAGAATAAGGATTCTGAAGATTTTGGAGGAGAAGCCCTCTTACCTGTGCCAGATTACAGCCGTTTTGGGCTTCTCCCCCTCTACCGTTTCAACCCACCTTTCAAAGCTGAAGCAGTTTGGATTTGTAAAGGATAAAAGAGAGGGAGCTAAGGTTCTCTTTTCTCTCTCTGAGCCGGAAAGCGGGGAGCTCCGCCGCATCCTTTCTGAAATCCTGAATGTTGCAGACAGCTGGCAGGTTGTTAGAAAAGATCTGGAAAAACTAAAAAAAGCTTCTTTAAAGGAGGTCTGCCCCTACGAGTGATAGAATGGGTAAAAAGAAAAAAGGGGGCAGATGATGAAGAGGGAAAAACCGGAAAAAGTTGTTGCTGAAGTCTTCAGAGACAACGACTCTTTCGTCTCAGGTAAGGGAGAGGAGTTCTTTAAATCCCACCTTGAGGCCCAGAACCCTGTCATTACTCTCATAACCTGCTCAGACTCAAGGGTTCACCCAACAGTTTTCTCAGAGGAGCTTATAGATAGAGTTTTCGTTATAAGGAACATCGGAAACCAGATAGAGAACTGCGTTGGATCTGTTGACTACGGTGTTTACCACCTTCAAACGCCTGTTCTACTTATTCTCGGCCACGTTAACTGTGGAGCCGTCAAGGCTTTCCTTAAGGGTTACTCAGACGAGACTGCAGACATCAGAAAGGAGCTTGACCACCTCTGTATTCCCGTTTCAAAAATTAAGAGAACGGGAAGTTTTGAAAAGGACTGGCTTACCGCCGTTGAGGAGAACGTCCACTGGCAGGTGAGGGTTGCACTTGAAAGGTATGGCCTTCTTGTAACGAGGGGTCTCCTTGCCATTTTGGGAGCCGTTTACGACTTCGGTAACTACTACGGCAGGGGCTACGGAAGGATTGTTTTAATAAACCTGAACGGAATAAAGGATAGAGAGAAGATACTCTCCCACAGGGCTATGTCTTTAGTTCCGGGGGAGCTCCTTGATAAGGTGGTTATCTAACGGCTGTTTTCTCTTTATTCTCCTCTGGTTTACTTTGGGAGCTCTGGGCCTCTCCTCACTTTTTACAGCTTCAGGATGCCGGTTTTTCTTGTAATCTTTCTCTTCTTTGATATGCAATCTTTTAATTCCTTATTAATTACATGTTCTTTTTTTTCTAAGATATACTCAAATATAAGAATTCATCTAAGAACTTATAGGGCTATATAGTTATATTTCCAATCTTGACGTTACTAATTCCATATTTGGAAATTAAGTCATCTAAGCACTGCTTAAAAATTTTAATTCTTCTTAATTTGTTTTCTAATTTACTATTGTTTCCAAAGACTCCTAAGCTTTTAGCTATAGGGTTATCTATCAATGGAAATTTATCAGGTGATAGAATATGCAAAGATTTTATCAATCCTATGAATTCCTTTTGTTCTTTTTCTTGACCTTTAAGTTTTCTTTTTATTGTTGGAATATCCTTTTCTTCTATTGAATTTAAAGATTCGCCTTTATCAACCGATTTTTGTGCTTTATCTATTATAATTTCTACCTCTTTATCATTTAGTCTCCTAACTTTGTTCCACTTCTTTAAGAAGTTTTTTAACTCTTTGAAACAAGAATGTTCTTCCTTTGAATTTTCCAAACAACTTCTGACCTTATCATAAGGATAACTCCTATCTTCTATTAAAGAGAATAGTAAATGAACGAACTCAATACAGTTTTTAGAAATTTGGCAATTATTCTCTTTTCCCATATTTTTCCTCTTCGTCTTATCTTTCTTTGTTTAGATTTAAAGTTATGGTAGAGGGATTGTTCTGATAAAATCTCTGTTTTTAATGTGCCAGTCAACTGTTCTCTTTAAGCCCTCTTCAAGGGAAACTTTCGGCTCCCAGCCAAGGAATTTTTTCGCCTTTGTTATGTCTGCCCAGGTGGCTTTCAAGTCTGCTTTGTGGAAGGGTTTATAGATAATCTCCGCCTTTTTGCCTAAATACTTCTCTATCAGCTCAATTATCTCTTTAAGCTGGTGGGGATGGTTTCCGCCGAGGTTGATAATTTCGTATCCCGTTTCTGTTTCGTAAGCCTTTACAGTTCCCTCTGCTATGTCTTCAACAAAGGTAAAGTCTCTGCTCTGGGTTCCGTCTCCGTAAACGGTTATGGGGGTTCCCTCGTCTATCCACTTAATGAACCTGAAGATGCACATGTCGGGCCTTCCTGCAGGGCCGTAAACTGTAAAGTAGCGAACTACCGTTACGTCAAAACCGTAGAGGTAGTGGTAGGTGTAAGACATAACCTCTGCCGCCTTTTTGCTTGCAGCGTAAGGGGAAATGGGGGTGTTTACTGGCAGGTCTTCCTTGAAGGGCATCGGCTGGCCGGCGTAGAGGGATGAAGTTGACGCCAGAACAAACTTTTTGAGGCCGAACTCTCTCATAGTTTCCAGTAGGTTGAGAGTTCCGAGGGAGTTGGTGGTCTCGTAAACGAATGGGTTGACAAGGCTGTATCTAACTCCAGCCCTTGCTGCAAGGTTTATAACGCCTTCTGGCTTTGTGTCCTGAAAGATTGCCCTCAGGGCCTCTCTGTTCTCTATGTCAACTCTGTAGAAGGTAAAGTTTGGGTTCTCTGAGAGCTGTTTCAGTCTGAACTTTTTGAGCCTTGGGTCGTAGTAGTCGTTTAAGTTATCAACTCCGATGACCCTGTATCCCTTTTCAAGGAGCCTCTTTGCAACATAGCTCCCTATAAAACCTGCCGCACCTGTAAGGAGAACCGTTTTCATTAAACCCTCTCAGTTTTTAAATTTTGACAGGTAGTTTAACATTACAGAGTGAAACTTCCTACGGAGTAGACGGCAGATGATAAAGAACCTGAGGCTTAAAGGTTTTAAGTCTTTTGCAGATGAAACGGAGATAAGGTTTACAGACGGTATTAACTGTATTGTTGGGCCAAACGGCTGTGGAAAGAGCAACATCGTTGATGCCTTTAAGTGGGTTGTTGGGGTTACATCTGCCAGGGGAATGAGGGCAGATTCAATAAAGGACGTTGTTTTTAAGGGAGCAGAGGGAAGAAGGCCTGCAAGGAGCGCAGAGGTTTCTGTTGTTGTGGCCTCAGAGGATTTGACCTTTCCTGAAACTGAGATTACCAGGCGGGTTAAATCTGACGGTGAGAGCGAGTTTCTAATAAACGGAAGGAAGGTAAGGCTCAAGGACATTCAGGAGGTTTTCTTAAAGTTAGGCCTTTCAAACAGGGACTACGCCTTCTTTGAGCAGGGGCAGATTGAGAAAGTCCTCAGGATGAAGCCTGCTGAGAGGAGAGCTCTCATAGACGAGGCCGCCGGTATTACTCCCTTTAAGGTAAAGAGAGAGGAGACCTTAAGACATTTAGAGGAAGCCCAGCAGAACCTTGAGAACACAAGAAACGTTATTGACGAGGTTGCAAAGAACTTAAGGGCTCTCAAAAACCAGGCAGAAAAGGCAAAGAGGTTTAAGGAGCTCCGCTCAAAAGAGAGGGAGCTTGAGCTGAAACTTCTCGGCTACCAGCTGAAAAAGGTTCAGGAGGAGAGGGCAAAGTTAGAGGGGAGTATAAGGGTTTTACAGGAGGATAGGGCCTCTTTAGAGAGAGAAGTCTCTCGCCTTACGGTTGAGATTGAGGAGCTCCGCTCTGAATTAGACCGTTTAAACAGGGAGGTAGAGGAGACGGCGAAGGAGCTTGCCGAAGTTGAAAAGAGCAAAAAGGAGGCCTCTGTAAAAAGAGAGTTCCTGACGAAAGAGATTGAGAGGCTGAAAGGAGAGATAGAGGAGAGGGAAAAGGAAAAAGAGATTAAACTCAAAAGGCTTTCGTCCCTTGCCTCCGAAATAGAGGAGCTGAAAGGGAATGAGAGGGAGCTCCTCAAATCCCTCTCTGAGCTTGAAAAGGAAGAGAAGACCGTAAAGGGAAAAATTGAGGGGTTGAAGAAAAAGAGAGAGGAGCTTGAGGAGAGGGAGCTCTCCCTTTCAAGGAAGATTTCCGGAGTTGATGCCCAGATAAACAAGCTCCAGATGGACCTGGCAAGGGAGGAGGAGCGTTTTAAATCCCAGAGGAACCTTTTAGAGAGGCTTCCCGGCGAGATTTCTCAGATTGAAAAGGAAAAAGAATACTACACCTCTCAGATTGAGAGGGTTAAAAAAGAGATTGAAAAGGTAAGGGGAGAAATAGAGAAGTTAGAAGGGGAGCTCTCTTTAAAAAGGGAGGAGCTCTCTGAGGCGAGAGAAAGGTTAGAGGAAGCCGAAGCTGAACTTGAGGAGAAGAGAAGGGAAGCTTTAAGGGTAAAGACTGAGATTGAGAACACAGAGAGGATTCTCTCTTCAATAAACCTTAAAAAGGTTGAGCAGAAGATCGTTGAGAGCGGACAGAAAGGGAAAGTTAAGGGCTATGTAGGACTTCTTTTGAACCTGATTGAGGTTGAGCCGGGGTGGGAGAAGGTTGTTGAGAATTACCTCTCAACCTTTGGTGCCGGAATTGTTCTTAAAACCATTGAAGACGTTGTATGGGTTAAGGAGAAGTTAAAAGGTAAGGGAAGGGTAAGTCTTCTTTTTGCAGATGTTCCAGAGCTACCTGATAGCCCTGAAATTGACGGAGCTCTCCCTGTAGAAAAATATGTTAAACCCAGAGATTCACGGGTTAAGAACCTGATAAAGGCCGTTTTCCACAGGGTTTACTACGCTCCAGAGGGAGCTCCCTCTCTATCAGCGAAACACCCGGATGCCGTTTTTATTGATGAGGATTTCAACCTCTTCTCGGCAAAGGGCTGCGTTGTCGGTAAGTTCAAAGAGTCTTCACTCTTAGAGCTTGAGAGGGAAGTTCGCCGGAAGAGAGAGGAACTCTCTGAGATTGAGTCTGAAATTGAGGAGCTGAAAGAGAAATTAACTCCTTACAGGGAAGAGGTTGAGGCTTTAGAGGAGAGGGTTGAGGAGATAAAGGAGGAGATTCAGAAGAAAAAGATGTCCCTCTTTGAGGCTGAATCAAAACTGAAAGAGCTCAAAAGGAAGCTCTCTGAGATTGAGAGGAGAAAGGAGGAGCTCCTTGAAAGGGAAAAGAGGGCTAAGGAGAGCGTTGAGTCCTTTGAGAGGCGTTCAGGGATACTGAAAAACAAAATAGAGGAGCTTAAAAAGGAGAAGGAGGAGCTCTTTTCAAAACTTTCCGGTTTAAAAACAGATAAAGAGGAGCTTGAGAAACTTTACGAGGAGGTAAAGGAGGAGCTCTCTAAAGTTTCCTCTGAGCGTTCAGTTCTCATAGAGAAGCTCTCGTCTTTAAGGGAGAAGATAAGGGCAAAGGAGGGAACTCTCAAGTCTTTAAGGCGTGAAGTTGAGGAGTCTGAGAGGAGAGTTGAGAAAGCAAAGAAAGAGCTTGAAAGGGCAAAGTCCGAGCTTGAAAGGGCTGAGGAGATACTCTCGGGAGTTGACGAGACAATTGAGGATATAACGGAAGAGCTGAAGAACTTAGAAGAAAAGAGGAAAGAACTTTCCTCTCTCATCAAGAACAAAGAGGAAGCCTTAAAGCAGAGGAACGTTCACCTTTCAGAGGTTTCAAAGAAGCTGAAATCGTCAGAGATTGAGCTTGCCAAACTGACTGTTCAGGAGGAGGAGCTCCTCAAGAAAATCGTTGACGCAGAGGGCTCCGTTTCAGAAGCTCTCCAGCTTGCCGAGTCTGTTGAAGATGAGGAGGAGCTCAAGAGAGAGCTGATAAACCTGAAGGAGAGAATCAGCAGGTTGGGTGCCGTTAACATGCTGGCAATAGAGGAGTATGAGAAGATTAAGGAACGTTACGGCTTCATCTTAGAGCAAGAGAGGGACTTAATTGAGTCAATCAAGAATTTAAAAGAGGCCATAAAACGTTTAGATGAAGAGATTGAGAAGAGGTTTTACGAGACCTTTAAGGCCGTAAATAGGGAGTTCAGGCGCTCCGTTAAGGCGGTTTTTGGAGGGGGAACAGGCAGACTCATTCTTACGTCTGAAAACCTCTCTGAAGCCGGCTTAGAGATAGAGGTTAAACCACCGGGAAAACGCCACTCAAACCTAAATCTCCTCTCTGGTGGTGAAAGAACCCTTGTTGCACTTACGTTCCTCTACGCCCTCTACTCCGTAAGACCAGCTCCTTTCATCGTTTTAGATGAGGTTGACGCCGCCTTAGACGACGC
>WFYG01000034.1 GCA_015490195.1 Thermovibrio sp. | reverse complement strand
TGGAGCCTGTCAAGGAGTTCTAAGATTTTGCGGGAGCTCCTCAAATCCACCCCTGTTGTTGGCTCGTCCAAGAATATGTAGTGGGGGTCGCTGATAAGAGCTCTTGCTATGAGGACTTTCCTCTGTTGGCCTCCGGAAAGTTTACTGAAGGGTCTATCGGCAACCTCTTTCAGGTGGAGCTCCTCCATCCACCAGAGAGCTCTCTCAACATCTTTCTCCCTTACCCTTTCAAACCTTCTCAACCTCGGAAAAAGGCCAGATAGAACTACGTCTAAGGCCGTTGCGGGGAACGAGTGGGAGTAACTTTCCATCTGGGGAACGTAGCTTAAGAACTTCCTCTCCTCACAACCGTTTGTACAGTCCTTATCGTGGATCAAGATTCTTCCAGATAAAGGTGGAACGATGCCTAAAATGGTTTTTATCAGAGTACTTTTACCTGCACCGTTTGGACCTACAATAACCCAGAACTCCCCCTCTGCCATATGAGCAGAGAGGGAAGAGATAATAGGCTTTTTGTAGCCAACCGTTAAGTTCAGAAGTTTTATTCCGTTCATTGTTTTTCGTTTATCAGTTTATTAACGGGAATAAATCCTACGTGTATTTTGCCTCTATTCTCTCCGGGAGGAACATAAATAAGTGTAGGAGTAGCTCTGACTCCATTCTTAACAAGCTGGACTTCTACTTTTTGGATAGTTTCTATTACCTTCTTCTGGTCTTTTGTTATTTTCTTCTCCTGCTTAAGTTTTTTCTCAAGATTCTCTGCATACTTCAGGAAGTTTCCGTTACCCATGTTGTAAAGTTCTTTAAGTGCTTCAGCAGCTCCCTTCTCTCTTGCAAGTTTCGTGTAAAATACGAGGCCTTTTAGAGAATTTTTGCCGTGTACCGCCAGTGGTATAAGATGAATTTCAACGTTATTCTTTTTTGCTATTTCTTCTATTTGATTGAAATGACCGTAACAGAACGGGCAGAAAATGTCCCAAACTATGTATACCTTCTTCTCTCCCTTTCCAACTATGTGAGGAATGTTGGCTTCTGAAAGTTCTTTATCAATCTTTTTGAGAAAAGAAGCATCAATACTCAAGCTCTTTTCTGCGTTTTTTGGCTTTAAGGGTTTTAAAATAATCTCCTTTCCTTTGATAGAGTACTTGAAGATTTGAAGTGCTATATAGTCTTTATCTAGGTTTATAAATATGTACCTATTCAGCTCTCTGTGGTTTCTTCTGTCTATCAGATCAACTTTGAACGTTTCAAACCCGGGAACTTTTACCTCCTCGGTTGGAGTTACTTTTTTAACCTCTATCCCCCTTACAGAGAGGGGTTTCAGTAGAGCTTTAATTACCTTTTCTGCCTGGTCTACTCTCTTCTCTTCACTCTTAGTAACCGACTGTACCTGAGCCTGAGAACATCCTGAGAAGAGAATAGCTGCAACTATAGCTGTTATTAGAGTTCTCATTTTCTCCTCCTGATGTGGTTAGGTAAAAGAAAAAAAGGGGGCTCTAAGCCCCCTTTTGGTTACTTTGAAGAGCGTCGGATTAGAGTTCTCCTCTCTTCTGTCTAACTTTTGCCTGAGCTGCTGCGAGTCTTGCAATTGGAACTCTGAACGGAGATGGGCTTACGTATTTAACGCCAACTTTCTGGAAGAAGTTGATTGACCTCGGGTCTCCGCCGTGCTCACCGCAGATTCCCGTTTTCATGTTTGGCCTTATAGAGTTCCCTTTCTCTATTGCAAGTTCAATAAGCCTTCCAACGCCGTTCTCGTCTATGTGCATGAACGGATCGCCTTTAAGGATTCCTTCCTCTATGTAAGTTCCTATGAACTTGCCGGCGTCGTCCCTTGAGAGGCCGAAGGTCATCTGTGTCAGGTCATTTGTTCCGAAGGAGAAGTACTGGGCATAGCGGGCAAGCTGGTCTGCAATGAGGGCAGCCCTTGGAACCTCAACCATCGTTCCAACCTGGTACTCAACCCTTGTTCCCTGCTCAAGGAAGACTTTTTCTGCAACGTCGTCTATCAGTTCTTTCAGTTTCATCAGCTCCCTGTCGTCTGCAATCAGCGGAAGCATTATCTCGGGGAGAACGTTAATTCCGTTCTTCTTGCAGATGCAGGCTGCTTCAAGAATTGCCCTTGCCTGCATCCTGTAGATTTCGGGGTAAGCGATTCCGAGCCTTGAACCCCTTAAGCCCAGCATCGGGTTGACTTCGTGGAGCTCCTCTGCCCTCTTTTTAAGCTCCTCAACGGGAAGTCCCATCTCCTTTGCTGTTCTCTCAAACTCCTCTTCAGTTCTTGGGAGGAACTCGTGGAGTGGCGGGTCAAGGAGCCTTATGTTGACAGGAAGTCCGTCCATCACCTCAAAGATGGCGATGAAGTCTTCCCTCTGCATTGGAAGGAGCTTCTCTAGGGCTCTTTCCCTCTCCTCTTTGGTTTTGGCAAGTATCATCTCACGGACAACGGGGATCCTCTCTTCCTTGAAGAACATGTGCTCTGTTCTGCACAGGCCTATACCTTCAGCTCCAAAGTCCCTACCCTGCTTTGCATCTTCAGGAGTGTCGGCGTTTACCCTTACCTGGAGGTCTCTTATCTCATCTGCCCACTTCATAAGCTCTTCAAACTCGCCGGAAATCTGGGCAGGTATTGTTTTAAGCTCTCCGTGGAATATCTCACCTGTTGAGCCGTCTAAGGTTATTACGTCTCCTTTCTTAACTACAACGTCTCCTACTCTGAACTCCTCTTTGTCGTAGTCAACGTGGATAGACTCTGCTCCAACTATGCAGGTCTTACCCATTCCCCTTGCAACAACTGCAGCGTGGGAGGTCATTCCACCCCTTGCAGTTAAGATACCCTCAGCTGCGTGCATTCCGTGGATGTCCTCAGGTGAGGTTTCGTGGCGGACGAGGATTACCTTCTCTCCCTTCTCTGCAAGCTCAACAGCCTCGTCGGCGTTGAAAACAACTTTTCCGCTTACAGCTCCGGGAGCGGCAGGGAGACCTTTTGCTATAAGCCTTCCTTCAGCTATTGCTTTCTTCCTGTCTTTTTCATCAAGCATCGGGTGGAGAAGCTGGTTGATAAGGGAGGGGTCAACCCTTAAAATGGCTTCTTCTTTTGTGATAAGTCCTTCTTTAACCATGTCAACGGCAATCTTTACGGCAGCTCTTGCTGTTCTCTTTCCGGCCCTGGTCTGGAGCATCCAGAGCCTGCCGTTCTCTATTGTGAACTCAATGTCCTGCATATCTCTGTAGTGTTTCTCAAGGATGTCTCTTACTTCAAGAAGCTGTTTGTAAACTTCCGGAAACTCCTCTTCAAGGGCTACCTGCTCTTCGCTTGTCTTTTGAGCCTTTGTAAGTGGCTGTGGCGTCCTGATTCCTGCAACAACGTCTTCACCCTGGGCGTTCTTCAGGTATTCACCGTAGAAGACGTTTTCTCCTGTTGACGGGTTTCTCGTAAAGGCAACGCCTGTTCCGGAGGTCTCTCCCATGTTTCCAAAGACCATTGCAACGATGTTTACGGCTGTTCCGTAGTCTTCCGGAATCTTGTTAATTTCACGATATTTAATGGCTCTTGGGTTGTTCCAGGAGTCAAAGACCGCCTTTATTGCCATTTTGAGCTGCTCGTAAGGATCCTGAGGGAATTCCCTTCCGGTTTCCTTTTTGACGAGTTCCTTGTAGCGTTTTACGATGTCTTTCAGGTCTTCTGCTGTAAGGTCAACGTCCTGCTTTGCTCCAACCTCTCTCTTCTTCTCCTCTAAAATCTCCTCAAACTTCTCGTGAGGGATTCCCATTACAACGTTTCCAAACATCTGGATGAAGCGGCGGTAGGAGTCCCAGGCGAACCTCTCGTTTCCGGTTGACTCTGCAAGCCCCTGGACAGTTTCGTCGTTGAGGCCTAAGTTGAGGATTGTGTCCATCATTCCGGGCATTGAGACGGGAGCTCCCGACCTCACAGAAACCAGAAGCGGGTTCTTCCTGTCTCCAAACTTCTTTCCCATCTCCATTTCAATTTTGTGGAGCCCCTCTAAAACCTGCTCCCACATTCCTTCCGGAAACTTCTGTCCCTCTTTGAAATACTCCTTGCACACCTCTGTTGTTATTGTGATTCCCGGCGGAACGGGAAGTCCTAAGTTGGTCATTTCGGCAAGGTTTGCTCCCTTACCGCCTAAAAGCATCTTCATTTCGGCACTTCCTTCGGCCTTTCCGCCGCCGAAGTAGTAGACCATCTTTTTAGGCATCTCCGCGCCCCCTAAAATACGAGTTTTGAAAAGTCTGCTAATCTTAAGAGGTGGTCTGCTATTGCTTTAAGGAGGCTGAGCCTCCTGTTTCTGACCTTTTCGTCTCTGTCCATAACCATTACGTTGTCAAAGAAGGCGTCTACGGCCGGTTTCAGCTCGCCGATTTTCAGAAGTGCCCCCTCGTAGTCTTTCTCTTTAAGGAGTTTCTCAATCTCCTTTCTTACTTTTTGGAACGCTTTGTAGAGGTTCCTTTCATACTCCCCTTCAGGTTCAAAGGGAGAGGGAGTAAACCCTTCAGGAATTATATTAACAACTCTCCTCATCGTGTAGAGAACCGCCTCAAACTCGGGGTTCTGCCTCAACTTTTCTATTGCTTCCACCCTTAGGAGAGAGTCGTACGGGTCGTCTGAAACAGAGAGAACTGCATCTACCGAATCGGGGCTGAAGCCTCTATCCCTCAGGTAGTTCTTGAGCCTCTCCTTTATGAAAGAGAGGGTTTCCTCAACGGTATTTTCAGAGAGCTCTATGCCCTGATCCCTGTAAAGTTTGCTGGCTTCTTCTATTAGAGGGGTTATTCCGGTGGAGATTCTATTTTCAATTAATGTCTGAATCAAACCTAAAGCGTTTCTCCTTAAAGCAAATGGGTCTGCAGAGCCTGTCGGTTTCAGCCCTGCTCCTATAAAGCCTGTTAAGTTATCAATCTTCTCAGCTATTGAGAGTGAAATACCCGTTTCTGTCTCTGCAACTCTGTCCCCTGAGAACCTCGGTAGGTAGTGCTCCTCTATGGCTACTGCAACTTCTTTGTCCTCTCCGTCTAAGAGGGCGTAGTATTTGCCCATAGTTCCCTGGAGCTCCGGAAACTCGTTAACCATCTCTGTTAAAAGGTCTGCTTTACACAGGTATGCAGCCCTTTTGGCCTTTTCCTCTTTGTCAAATCCCAACTGTATAGAAACAAAAGGAGCTAAATTCTCAAGCCTTTTTGTTTTGTCAAGCATTGTTCCAAGTTTTTCGTGGAAGACGATTCCAGAGAGGTCTTTTACCCTCTCTTCTAATTTCTTCTTCCTGTCTTCCTTGAAGAAGAAGTGGGCGTCTGAGAGCCTTGCCCTTAAAACCTTTTCATAGCCCAGGCGAACCGTTAAATCGTCAACCGGTTTTATGTTTGAAACGCCAATGAAGTAGTTCTTCAGGTTCCCATTTTTATCAACAACTGAGAAGAACTTTTGATGGTCTTTCATAACTACAACCGGAACCTCTTTAGGGAGCTCCAAAAACTCCTCTTCAAAGGAGCCCAGTATCGGGTATGGAAACTCAACAAGGTTTGCAACTTCGCTTAGGAGGTCTTCGTCTTCAAGGAGTTCCCCGCCAATCCCTTTTGCCAGGTCCTTTGCCCTGTCAAGGATTATCGCCTTTCTCTTATCTATGTCTGCAACAACGAACCTCTCCTCAAGCTGAGAGATAAATTCAGACGGCTCTTCAACAACAAAAGGTTCTGGAGAGAGGAACCTGTGGCCGAAAGAGATGTTTGTGCTCTTTATTCCATCTATCTCAAACTCAACTGCCTCTTTCCCGTAAACGGCCGTTATCCACCTGATAGGCCTTGCAAACCTTATTCTCTTCTCTCCCCAGCGCATGCTTTTCTTAAAGGGAATGGAAGTAATAACTTCAGGGAGAATTTCCTTTAGAACCTCAGCTGTTTTCCTTCCTTTAACAACCCTCTTAACTGCAACGTATCTCCCCTTTCTGCCGGGAGGGTTCTCAACAACTGTTAAGTCTGAAACGTCAACCCCTTTAGACTTTGCAAAACCAATTGCCGCCTTTGTCGGGTTTCCATTCTCGTCAAATGCAGCCCTTTCAGAGGGTCCAACTATCAGCTCTTCTCTATCTGGCTGAACCTGTGGAACGTCGTAGACGATGACAATGAGCCTTCTTGGAGTTCCAAAAGTCTCGGTAGAGGTGAAAGAGAGGTGGTTCTCTGAGAGTTTCTGAGAGATTTTCTCCCTAAGGTAGGAAAGTGCCGGCTCAACGAATGAAGCCGGGAGCTCCTCGCAACCTATCTCAAGCAGTAGATTTTGCGCCTTCACCTTTGCCCTCTTTCAGTTCTAAGTACTTTTTAGCGCAGTTTGCAGCAAGTCTCCTTACTCTTCCTATAAACGAAGCCCTTTCGGCAACAGAGATTGCTCCCCTTGCGTCAAGGAGGTTAAAGACGTGGGAGCACTTCAAACAGTAATCGTAGGCGGGAAGAACCAAATCTTCCTTAACGAGCCTTTCAGATTCCTTCTCAAACATGTTAAACAGGTTAAAGAGCATCTCAGTATCTGCTTTCTCAAAGTTGTAAACAGACCACTGGTATTCATTCTCTTTATAGAGGTCTCCGTATTTAACTCCCTTTGTCCACTCAATATCGTAAACGCTGTCAACTTCCTGGATGTACATTGCAATACGCTCAAGGCCGTAGGTAATCTCAACAGACACAGGGTTAAGAGTTATCCCGCCGGCCTGCTGGAAGTAGGTGAACTGGGTAATCTCCATACCATCTAACCAGACTTCCCAGCCAAGCCCCCAGGCTCCAAGTGTTGGAGACTCCCAGTCGTCCTCAACGAACCTTACATCGTGCTCCTTCAGGTTGAAGCCTAAAGCCTCAAGGCTTCCAAGGTAGAGTTCCTGAGAGTTTTCTGGAGATGGTTTTAGAATAACCTGAAACTGGAAGTAGTGCTGGAGTCTGTTAGGGTTTTCTCCGTATCTGCCGTCTGCCGGCCTCCTGCAGGGCTGAACGTAGGCAACCCTCCAGGGTTCTTTTCCAAGAACTTTTAAAAAGGTAAACGGGTGCATCGTCCCGGCACCCTGCTCAACGTCGTATGGTGAAGCTATAATGCATCCCTGCTTTGCCCAGTAGTCCTGAAGGGTGAAGATGAGTTCCTGAAATGTCAACGCTCTTCCCCGCACTGTAGTAATTGTCGCCGTAATTTTATTTTGTTGTTTATGGGTCGTCAAATTTGGAAAAGCCTTTACTCTAAAACTTCTTTAAACCGGGAAAGAGCAGACTTCATCAGCTCTAAGTAGTTTTTGAGTTTGGGTAGAACAGACTCCACAACCTCACGGCGGTAAACGTGGGAAAGGAG
>WFYG01000033.1 GCA_015490195.1 Thermovibrio sp. | reverse complement strand
GAGAGAAGTTAACAAAAGGTTTAGGAGCCGGAGGAAAGCCTGAAATCGGAGAACAAGCGGCCTTAGAGGATGAACCCAAGATAAGGGAAGTTTTAGAAGGCTCCGACATGGTCTTCATAACCGCCGGAATGGGAGGAGGAACGGGAACAGGTGCGGCACCGATAGTTGCAAAGATAGCCAAAGACATGGGAATACTGACTGTAGGAGTTGTAACAAGACCCTTTGACTTTGAGGGCAGGCGTCGTCAGGAGTATGCAGAGGCGGGAATCAGAAGGCTTAAGGAGTTCGTTGACACCCTCATGGTAGTTCCTAACCAGAAGCTGATAACCGTTGCTCCCAAGGGTCTGGGAATTATGGACGCCTTCAAACTTGCCGACAATGTTCTCTACCAGGCGGTTAAGGGGATAACAGAGGTGATAACAAAGCCCGGCCTTATAAACCTTGACTTTGCAGACGTTAAAACCGTTATGCACAGCGGCGGTTACGCCCTCATGGGAACGGGAGAGGCAGACGGAGAGGACAGAGCTCTCACCGCAGCCAGAAAGGCGATAGACAACCCCCTCCTTGAGAACGTTCAGGTGGAAGGGGCAAGCAGGATACTTGTAAACATCAGTGGAGGTTCAGACCTCACCCTTGACGAGGCCTACGCAGCAGCCGGTCTCATAAAGGAGAGGACGAAAAGGGACGACACCAACTTCTTCTTTGGCGTAACCCTTGACGAAGCCCTTGAAGGAACCATTCAGGTAACGGTTATAGCCACGGGATTTGACGAGAAGGGAAGAGCAACAGGGATAACAACACCATGGAAGAGGGAAGAGAGTGATAGGGGGAGCTCCCCCGAAACATCAGATCTCCCGATAGACCTTGAATCAATATTTAAGGAACTTCAGGAGGAGGACTAAAGGCCAACCTGAGAGGCCTCAACGGAAATTGCACCGGAGGAGAGGAGTTCCTCAACAGCCCTCTCTTCCGACTCCTTTCCCAGTCCCTTTACTCCGTCCTTCAGAAGGAAAACAGTATAACCAAGGTTAAGAGCTCCCAGGCAGGTATTCTTAACGCAGAACTCTGCTGCAACTCCGCAGACAAAAACTCTTCTTATGCCTCTTTCTTTTAGGAGCTCATTAAGAACGGTTCCCTGAAACCCTGAGTAGGCCTCAAGTTCCGGCCTGTCTCCCTTGTTTATTATGAACGTGTCGGGAGGGAGCTCCAGCCCTTCCACAAACTCCGCTCCTTTACTCCACTGAATGCAGTGAACAGGCCACCTGCCCCCGTTAACGTCAAAGGAAACATGGTTTTCCGGGTGCCAGTCTCTCGTTGCAAACACCGGAAGGTTTTTAGAAGAAAAGAGCCTACAGTAGTAGTTAATCTTCTCTACTATTTTGTCTGCCCCGGGAACCGGAAGCCTTCCCCAGGGCATAAAGTCGTTTTGCATATCAACCACTATGAGAGCGTCTTTAATTGTCAGCTTTACCATTCTACTCCTCTACAAGGAGCTTAAAGCCGTTAACAACCAGTTCCATTGCAGCTTCAACGGGAACTTTGGAGGTGTTTATCTTCATATGGAAAAGATTAATCCCTATTACGTCCTCTCCGCAGATGTCTTTATAGAACATAACCTCCTTCTCATCTATCTTTCTCAGTTCCTTCTCTGCCTCGTCAAGGCTCTTTCCTGTCTTCTCTGCGTAGGTCTTAACCCTGTCGGCAAAGGGAGCCTCTACCTTCACGTGAAGAGAGTTTGGGTATTCTTGAAGGATACAGGCAGCTCCGTGGCCGACAATAACCACGTTGTTTGAAACGGCAAAAGCCGTAACGGCTTTAACGAGGGCTTCTCTGAACTCCTCAAAAGTTATCTCTTTCTTCTTGGTTCCAAAGATGGCGCCAAAGTCTATGAGGTCTTTATCAAGCTGGAAGAGGTCAAAAAGTGAAAGTTTTGAGGGAACGTACTTAAACTCGTTAAAGTTCTCTATCTTCCACTCTGGAACCCCTAACCTC
This sequence comes from Thermovibrio sp., assembly GCA_015490195.1. Taxonomy (GTDB): domain Bacteria; phylum Aquificota; class Aquificia; order Desulfurobacteriales; family Desulfurobacteriaceae; genus Balnearium. The sequence continues at coordinate 32,472 of WFYG01000033.1, read as the reverse complement.
TTCGCCACTTCCTGGAGAATTTCTGTAAAAACCATCCTGTAGCCGAGCTTCTCTGAAACCTTCTTTGCTACCTCAAGTCCCATTGATCCGAGCTCGTAGGTAACGGTAATGACACCCATCTTCTCCTCCGTAAATCTTCTTTTGTACTCCGGGTTTGAGAGTAAGTTTATCCTAATAGAGTCAGCAAGTTCAAGGAAAAACTCCTCATCTACGAAGTCTGGAAGGATCCTATCAAGCTTCACAAACAGTTCCTCTATTACGGGCAGAACCTCCTCGCAGCAGAGAGCAAGGGATTCATCCTCGTATAACATCTCAATTGCTTCCTGAACCCTCTCCAACTTCTTCCTCTAAGGTTATTTCCGGCAGTTCTGAAATTGAATTTAGTCCGAACTGGTAAAGAAAGTTTTCTGTAGTTCTGTAGAGTTTAGGCCTTCCGGGGGTGGGAGCTCTCCCTGCAACCTCAATGAGATCTTTCTCTAAAAGAGATTTTATGGCACCGTCCGGGTTCTGCCCTCTGATGAGGGCTATCTCTTTTCTCGTGATTGGCTGGTTGTAGGCTATGATTGCTAGAACCTCTAAAAGGTGCCTTGAAAGCTTGACGGGTCTGTCTTCTACAAACTCCTTTAACTCGCTGTGGAGATCTGGAGCAGTAAAGAAACGGTATCCGCCGGCAATCTTTCTGATTATTATGCCTTTCTCTCTGTACTCCTCTATGAGCTGTGAAAGGAGCTCTTCGACCCTTTCAAGAGGTATCCCCAGTTTCTCAGAAAGCTCCTCGGGTTTAACGGGCTCCTGAGAGAGAAAGATGGCAGCCTCTACAAGTCTCTTTTCCCGCATACCACCTCTGCTATCTCTTCTGTGGCTTTCGGCCTTGAGAAGGAGAGGAAATTCTCTCTTAGTCTTTCGGCTTCAATTATACTAAAGAGAAGATTTTCAACGATTTCAGCCAGCTCTTCCGGCGTGAGGGAGCTCTGCTCTCTGTAGAGGGCGGCTCCGATGCTGCTGAGGTACTTAGCGTTTTCTAGTTGGTGGTTGTCTGCTGCAAACGGGTAGGGGATGAAGAGGGTGGGAATGCCAAAGAGAGAGAGCTCCGAAATCGCCAGAGCTCCAGCCCTTGACACGGCAGCGTCGGCAACAGAATAAAGCTCCCATATTTCTTTGTAGAATGGGAAAACCCGAGCATCAATGCCTAGCTTCCCGTAGAGCTCTCTTAGTTTCTCTTCTTCTTTTGATCTTCCTGTAACGTGAATAACCTGAATTCCCATCTCCTTCAAGAGGGAAGCTGCCTTTAAAAAGATTTTGTTTATCCAGAGAGCTCCCTGGCTTCCCCCAAGAACAAGGAGGGTTTTCTTCCGGGAGGAGAGCCCTAACTTTTCTAGTTTTTTTTTCCTCTGGTTCTCCCTTTTAGACGCAGCCGAAACGATCTCCCTCCTTACCGGATTTCCGGTAAAGAGAGTTCTTCCCGACAGGTAATCGGCAGCTTTAGGAAACCCCGAAAAAGAGCAAACAGAAAACCTTGAGAGCAACCTATTTACCCTTCCCGGGATAGAGTTCTGCTCCTGAACGAAAAGTGGGATCCCCTTCAAGTAAGAAGAGAACCCCGAAGGGAGAGATACGTAACCTCCGAAAACTATAGAGGCGTTTGGCTTAAACCTCTCTATCTCTCTGGCAACCTCTAAGCCGGCAGTAAGGAAGCGAAAAGAAGAGAGAAGTCCTGAAATTCCCCTCCCTACAACCCCTGAAATCTTAAGCAGGATAACTTTCTCTGCGGGAAATCCCAGCCGTTTCTCTATTCCGTTCTCTGTACCGACGTAGAGAACTCTGTGGCCTGCTTCCAAAAGGCATGTTGCCAGGGCGTAGGCGGGAAAGTAGTGACCTCCTGTTCCGCCCCCGGCTATCAGAAAGTTCAATGTGTATACCTCCCTTTGTTAAGGAGTTTTACTGTTATCTGAGACTCGGGAGGGAGATTTCTCGCAATGCTCATAATGATTCCAACCGCAATGAAAGATGAAATGAGGGAGCTCCCTCCCATACTCATAAAAGGAAGAGTTATTCCTGTAGTCGGTAAAAGCCCCAGGTTTACCCCCATATGAATAGATGCCTGTAAGAAAATGTAAAGGGTAAGTCCAAGTGCCATGTATTTTCCTACCTGTTCGTCTGTTCTGTCTGCTATAGAAAGCCCCAGGTAGAGGATGATTAAAAAAATTAAAAGAACGAGGAGAGTTCCCAGGACTCCCGTCTCCTCTGCAATGTGGGCGTACATAAAGTCGCTAAACGCAAAGGTTAGAAACTGGAACTTTGAGAGAATGCCGTTTCCTATTCCCATTCCGGTAATTCCGCCTTTTGCAAAGGCTACAAAGGCCTGAACCAGCTGATAACTGCTATACTTGCCTCCTGTTTGCATGTAGTTCTCCGGGTGGAGAAGAATCTTTATCCTCATTAACCTGTAGGGAGCAGTTACTATTGCGAGTGTGAACATTACTGCTCCGAGCGCTCCGGGATAGAGAATATATTTAACATTAAGCCCCGTTATGAACAGAATCGCAAACACCGCTATAGAGAGAATCATTGCCGAGCCAAGGTCGCCCTCTGCAAGTATCAGAAGGTCTGGCAGGAAAAGGCCAAAAGAGATGAAGGCAAGGAAGTACTTAAAATTATGGCTTATGTCGTACCACTTGTACCTTATGTAGGCCGAGTCAAATATGATTATCAGGACTTTTGCAAGCTCTGCCGGTTGAAAGGAAAGCCCCCCTATAACTATCCAGCTCTTTGAGTTGTTTATTTCCCGTCCAAATATCAGAACTACCAGAAGCAGAACTATGGCGGCTGCGTAAATTCCCCATAAAAATTTCCGCGATGCGAACTTCCTGTAGTCTATATACCTATAGATGACGAGCGCTACCGCAACCCCGATTAAAAGTGCTACCGCCTGTTTCAGCGTGTAGGCGTAGGGGGGAGCTCCGTGCTTTATACACCAGAAATAACTTCCTGTGTACACAAAAACTAAGCCAAGTATTGAAAGTATTAGGGCGCATCCGAAAATTGCCCATCCGTAGTACTCTCTTAGCTTCAACTCTTCTCCTCCAGTTCTCTCTTCAGTTTTAGAACTTCTCTTTTAAAGGCTTCTCCTCTCTCCTCAAAGTTTTTGAACATGTCAAAGCTGGCACATCCTGGAGACAGTAAAACAGTATCGCCGGCTTCTGCTGCGTGGAAAGCCTTTTTTACTGCTTCCGACATAGAAAAGGCTCTCTCCACCGGCACAAGGTCTTTAAATGTCTTCTCAAGGATTTCTGCAGTTTCTCCTATAAAGACCGCAAACTTCACTCTTTCTCTAAAAAGGGGTCTTAAGGATTTAAAATCAAGTCCCTTATCACTTCCGCCTGCTATTAAAATAATGTTTTGAAAGCTTTCCAGGGCTTTTTTAAGTGAATCAGGGTTTGTTGATTTGGAGTCGTTTATAAAGGTTATTCTGTCTATTTCTGCTATCTTTTCTGTTCTGTGGGGAAGGCCGCTAAACGACTTGAGACCTTTTATTATCTCTTCTTCATAGAGCCCTGCAGCCGTTAGAGCCAGAGCTGATGCCAGATAGTTTTCAAGGTTGTGGCTTCCTTTCAGGGGGAGCTCCTCCAGTGGAATTTCTGCTTTTCCTTTTTTTGTGTTAACTAATATCTTTTTTCCTTCTTCTATGTATGCGTCTGCTTTCTCTTTTTTGCTGAAGAATAATATTTGGTCGGCTTTCACGCTTCTTAGCTCTGGATCGTCTCTATTGAGGATTGTTAGTTCTGAATTTTTTATTAGTTTTAGTTTTGCTCTTCTGTATTCAGAAAAACAGCTGTACCTGTTCATGTGATCTGGTGTTATGTTGAGAATTATGGAAATATCTGAAGTATAAGAGATTATATCTTCTATCTGGAAAGAAGAGAGTTCAATAACGGAAATTGTCTCTTCGTCTGTTTTTAGTGCAAATTCCGAGAAGGGGATACCGAAGTTTCCTCCGATGAATGACTTGTAACCGTTTGTTTTTAGTGCTGAGTGGATGATTGCTGTTGTGGTGCTCTTTCCGTTTGTTCCTGTGACTGAAATAATATTTCCCTGGGAAAAGCGGTAGGCGAGTTCTGTTTCGCCGAGGACTGGGGTGCCTTTCTCTCGCAAATAACGTAAAATTTTATGGTTAATAGGAATACCAGGAGACTTAACAGCAAAATCAAAAGAACCTAAATCAGGAAACACATCTCCATCCTGATAGAAGGAAAAAGAAACCCCAAGCTTCCTAAGAAGTCGGGCTGCTCCCCTACCGCTCACTCCTTTACCGAGTATCAGAGCTCTCAAAGCGTTCCTCCCTGAGTTTTTCTAAAGTATAATTTCCGCCATGCTAAAGGTAAAGGAACTGAAAAACGGAGCAAAAGTAGCCGTCAAAGAGAGAGACGACCTCTCGTCTGCAACCGTAGCGGTATGGGTAAAGGCGGGAGCCGGTTACGAGAGAGATGAAGAGAGGGGCATTGCCCACTTTTTAGAACACATAGTGTTTAACGGAAGTGAGAATTTCCCCGAAGGTAAAGCCGACAGAGTTATTGAAAGTGTAGGAGGAGAGCTCAACGCCGCCACGTCTTACGACTACACCTACTACTACATAAACCTTCCAGCAGAGCACTGGAAGACGGGAATTGAGGTTCTTGCAGACCTTACCCTAAAGCCCCTCATAGACGAAAAACATGTAAGGAAAGAGAAACCGATAGTCCTTGAAGAAATCGCAAGGAGTAAAGACAATCCCCACGAGGTTTTCACAGAAGAGTTCCTTAAAAGACTCTACAGGAGAGCTCCTTACAGATTTCCGATACTGGGGTACGAAAAGACAGTAAGCTCGTTTACAGCCGAAAGAGTAAGAAGTTTCTATGAAAGGTTCTACACGCCAAAAAGAATTACCGTAGTCGTAGAGGGAAACGTAAAGGGAAATGAAGTTTTAGACAAAATCGGAGAGCTTTTTGGGGAGTTTACAAAAGAAGAGCACCCCTTCAACCCTCCAATTGAAGAGATTAAGGAAGGGAGCGGAAGGTTTGAGATTCACCACCCGGCAGTTGAACTCCCCTACATTCTAATAGGCTGGAAACTGCCTCCTGCAGGAAGAGAAGACGTCTACTACGACATACTGGACTCTCTACTTTCCCAGGGAAGGAGCTCTCTCCTATTCAGAGAGCTGAGGGAGAAAGGGATTGTTTTCTCAGCCTCATCAAACTACCAGAACTTAAAGTTTGGAGCGAACTTCACAGTAGGAGCCGTTACAGAAAACCCTGAAAAGGCAGTGGAGAGAATAAAGGAACTCTGTTTCTCAATCAAAGATATCTCCAGAGAGGAGTTTGAGACGGCAAAGAGGAAGCTCTACAGAGCAGAGCTCTTTGGAAGGGAAGTTGGTGAGGCAGAGGCAGACAGCATAGGATTTGCCCTAACGGTGATGGAGGATATTGGATACTCAATCCAGTTTCTGAAAGACCTTGAAGAAGCAGACTTTGAGACTTTCAAGAAGAAGGTCTCATTTCTGAGAGAGGAGCCCCTACTCGGACTCCTCCTCCCTGAAACAACGGTCTGAATCGGGAAAAATTCGGGCAGAGTATCTCCTCTTTAGCTCAGCTATCTTTCTCTCTATAACCTGCTTAGCCCCCTTCTCTGAAAGCCTGTTCTTTATAGTAGAGTAAACATCTCCCAAAAGGAGATAGCTTGAGGGTTTCCTGCTCTCAACAACTATTAAAAGGGTTCTTCCGTCGGGCATGTTAAGGAGGTTGTACTTCTTCTTAGAGGAGAAGACGAGCATAGAGACCGGGTTATTCTTATCGTTTGATAGGACAGTCCACTCCCGACCGGTTGAGAAAACAAAACCGGGCACAGCCTCTTTTAAAGACTTGCCCGATTCAAGGGCTTTAAGAGATTTCCTCGCTTCTTTTTCTGAAGGAAAAACAAAAATGAGAACCTTTGCAGAAGCCGGTGTTTTAAACTCCTCCCTGTGTTTCTTGTAGTAGTCTTTTATCTCCTTATCTGAAACTTTTACACTGTTTAGAACTTTCCTTTCAAAAGAGGAAACGGCAAGGTTTTCCTCAAAAGAGAGAAGCTGGTTCCTGAACTGGAGCTCCTTATCAAGTCCTTCCTTTAGAGCATTCAGGTATAAAGCATAGGTTTCAAGAGCTCTCTTTAAGCTTAGGGGTATAGCTCTTTCCCCAATAAGAGGCTTAACCTCCCCGTAGGTTATTTTCCTGTTCCCATAAAAGGCAACTACGTCGTTTGATGACTTAGGGTTGAGGTTAACAATTTTCAAACGGGACTTTACAGCTGAAATAATCTGTTCCCTCTCCTGGGACAGTTTCTGAGCTTCAAGGTTTATCTTTATAGAACGGCGGAGCTCCGGCGTAACCTTCTTTCCTCTATAGTACTTCTCTATCGTTTTCTCTATTTCAGCCTCAGTAACTTTAGGAGATTTCATATGCTTCATAAGGTACAACGAAGCAAGGGTCTTTATCTTAAACCTCTCAACATGCTCCTTAATTTCAGGTTTTTTAAAAAAACCATTGTCAATGTAATACTGAAGAATTAACTGCCTTTCCAGAATTTTTTTGAGGAGCTCCTCTTTCCCCTTAAAACCGGGATAGTACTTTTTCATAGCCCACTGAGGAATAGTTGACTCAACGTACTGAAAGTAAGAGTAGTCAACCGTTCTACCGTCAATCTTTAAAAGGGGAGTACTGGGAGTGCAGACAGCAGGAGCAGTTCCTGTAAGAAGGGCTGTAACAAAAAGGGCTAAAACAGGTTCTCTACACCTCATCCTTCCTCCAAGTTTTAGATTCAAATTATTGTTTGATTTTATCAATTAACTTCTTTGTAAGAAGTCTAATATACTCTGCCCCTTCAACGCACTTTAACCACTCTTCCGGAATAGACAAGATACCAAGGTAACCTCCAGTAAGAGCTCCCACGATAAAAGCGATGGCGTCCGTATCTCCTCCAAAGTCCCCGTAGGAGTTGACGGCGGTTAAAACAGCCCTTCTGTAAGATCTGCCGTTAGAGAGAGCTATGTAGAGAGCAAGGGAAAAAGCCTCTGGAGCAAAGCTGCCGTTCCCAAGGAGGAGAATGGCGTCATCAAGGGAAACAGACTCCTTTGTCAGAGCCTGGTAGAGAAGGTCTAAGTAGGAGCGTACCATCTCGGTCTGTGAGAACTCTCTGAGAACCTCTAGAAAGCCTAGCCTGTCTTCCGGCGTATCAAGGAGAACCCTTCCGCCTACTATCTCAGAGACGGCAACTGCCAGAACTCCTGCCGTGTCAACCAGTGCCTCGTCGCCGTGGGTAATTGAGGCTATGTATCTCCCCTCTGAGTAGGCGTCGTAACTGCTATCCCACCTGAATATACCTGCAGCTGCAGCAGGAATAGCTCCGTCTATGTCGCAGGCCTTAACCCTTGCCTCGTCAGGTTCAATGCCTGCGGCGTAAGAGAGAGCAGCGTTAACGTGGGAACCTACCGGGTACCTGTGGGATTTCTCATCCTTTACCCACTCTACCAGCTTCTTTATATAGAGGTTCTCGTCAAAGTAGCCTTTCTCCGCGTAAACCTCTAAAGCCATAAGGAAAATCTGAGACTCGTGGGAGTACTGCCCCTTCTTTAAATGGGGGCAAACGGAAAGAGGAGAAGGCTCCTTAAAGTCAAGTATCGGTCCTCCGTAAGCCCTCTTCACAGTCTCTCTGTCCATCTCCTCAACAAGAGTTCCAAGGGCGTCACCTATCACTCCTCCGAAAACGGCACCTTCTACTTTCTCTTCAAGCATACCTCCTCCTTAAGTTCCCAAAGTCCAAAACTTCTATAATTGTAGTTCCCCTTAAAGGAGAAGCTATGGAGCCAGACAGGAAAGTTGCCCTGAAAGCTTACGAAATACTCAAGGTTAGAAGAAAGAGCAGGATCCTCTCCTCCTTAGTTCCAGGGGCGGGACAGATCTACCAGGGAAGGTACCTGACAGGTCTTTCTTTTCTGACCATCTTCTCTTTTCCGTTCTACTACTGGTACCTCCTGGGATTCCCCCTAAACTACGGCTCGGTTACACTATTTGGAGCTCAAGCCCTCCTCTACGGTCTTCAGGTGACCGACGCCGGCAGGGGAACTTACAGGGAGACTTCTCCCTGTGAGGATTTCTGCCCGGCAGGGGTAAAAGTCCCCTCCTTTATGGCCTTCTGTGAGGAGGGAAGATTTGAAGAGGCCTTCGGGGTCTTCTTCCTCTCCTCTCCGTTTCCTTTTACCCTGGGAGAGCTCTGCCCGGCACCCTGCGAGGAGAGGTGCGGAATACTGCCGGAAAGACCCTTAAAGATAAAAGAAGTTCACAGGGAAATGGCAAGGAAGGTACTTGAGAACCTGAAAGTAAAGAAGAGAAAACCCTTCTTCCCGCCGGTAAAAAAGAGAGTTGCCGTTATCGGAGGAGGTGTTGCAGGGATAACCGCAGCTTACTACCTGGCCTCTTGCGGAGTTGAAGTTGATCTCTTTGAGAGGGAGAAGGAGCTAGGAGGAATTATCAACTATATCCCGGAGTTTAAGGTAGACAGAGAGTTTGTGGAGAGAGAGATAGAGTACGCTACCTCTTTCCAGAACCTTAGGGTACTTACCGGAAGGGAAATCTCTGAGAGGCCAGAGGGTTACGACATAGTTGTTGTTGCGGTAGGAGCTCAAAAAGAGAAGAAGCTCAAAGGCGTTGAGGGAGAAAGAGTTATATATCCGCTGGAGTTCCTGAAAAGGCCGCCGAAGCTCAGCCGGAAAAAGCTCGCCGTTATAGGCGCCGGGGACACGGCAATAGACGTTGCAAGGGTTGGTGTAAGGCTGGGAGCAGACGTTTCGGTATTCTACAGGGGGAAGCCAGAGGGGATAAGAGCTCAAAAGAAAGAACTCTCTGAGGCCGTAAAGGAAGGGGTGAAGATATATACAGACTGTTCCCTCTTAGAGGTTAAGGGAAGAGAAATCATTCTCAACTGCGGGAAGTTTGCGTTTGACTACCTGGTTCCTGCTGTTGGGTTTGAAGTTGATACAGAAAAGGTAAAAGAGCTCTCTGCCGGAGGGAAAAGCTTTGTAACAGGAGATGCAGCATCTGGAATGACGACCTTTGTTGAGGCCTGTGGCAGAGCCAGAGAAACGGCAGGTAAAGCCCTGAAGAGCCTCGGACTCGGAAAGAGAGCCTGGTTTACAGTTGACATTTACAAGAAAAAGCCCGAGAAGCCTTCAGGAGAAAACCTCTTTATAGTTTCGGAGAGCTCCCTCTGCCAACACTGCGGAATAAAGGTTAAGAGTTAGTGAAACTTAACGGAGTTAGTAATATATTTTAAAAGCCAATTGAGTTTGAGAGGAAGAGATATGGAAGAGAAGCTTGCTCCCCGCCTTGAGGACTACCTTGAGACCATCTACCTCCTGGAGCAGGAAAACAGAGTGGCAAGGGTTAAGGAGATAGCGAAGGCAAGAAACGTTAAGATGCCCACAGTTACAGAAGTTTTGAAGAGACTCTCTGAGAAAGGGTACATAAGGTACGAACCTTACGGATACGTAAGTACAACGGAGAAGGGAAAAGCTTACGCCCAGGAGCTTTACAGGAAACACAGAGTTCTCATAAAGTTCCTTGAAGAGGTACTAAAGCTTCCACCGGAGAAAGCCGAAGAAGAGGGGTGTTTGGTTGAACACCACCTTTCAGAGGAGACTGTTAAACGGATAGAGAAGCTAACCCAGTTCATGAAAGAAAAAGGAATAGACCCGTTTAAACAAGAGGAAGATTATGGTAACAGTTAGCGAAATTGTTGACGAAAGGTTGGTTGAAGATAGATCCCTCCTTCCCATAGCAGAAAAGGTTGCAGCAGGGGAAAGACTCTCTCTTGAGGATGGTGTAAAGCTCTTTAAAACAGACGATCTCCTTACACTTGGGAAAATTGCAGATTTTGCAAATAGAAAAAAGAACGGTCTATTAGTCTACTTTACAGTCAACCGTCATATAAACCTGACAAACCTGTGCGTTGGAAAGTGTAAGTTCTGCGCCTTCAGAAAGGAGAAGGGAGAAGAAGGCGCCTACGAGCTAACAGTGGAGGAGGCGGTAGAGAAGGCAAAAGAGGCAGGAAAGGTATCGGAGATACACGTAGTTAGCGGTCTACACCCGCAATGGGGTTACAGTAAATACGTGGAGTTTATAGCGAAAATAAAGGAGGCCGTTCCAGAAGCAAAGATTCAGGCCTTTACGGCTGAGGAGATAGAGCATCTGTGCAGGATATCGGGAAAGAGGGCAGAGGAAGTTCTGAAAGAGCTTGTAGAGGCAGGACTTGACGCTCTACCCGGCGGAGGAGCCGAGGTCTTCAGCAGGAGAGTAAGGGAGAAGCTCTGCCCCCAGAAACTCTCTGCAGAGAGGTACCTTGAGATACACAGGATAGCCCACTCCTACGGCCTTAGAACAAACGCCTCAATACTCTACGGCCACATAGAAACGGTTGAGGAAAGGGTAGATCACCTGATAAGGTTGAGGGAGCTCCAGGACGAAACCGGCGGATTCCAGGCCTTTATCTCCTTCGCTTACCAGCCTAAAAACACAGAGCTTGGGGGAAACTACACAACGGGGTTTGACGACCTGAAGATGCTGGCCGTTTCAAGACTTATGCTAGATAACTTCCCCCACGTAAGGGCATTCTGGATAACCCTTGGGGAGAAGCTGGCACAGGTCTCCCTCCACTTTGGAGTTGACGACTTAGACGGAACCGTTGTTGAGGAGACAATAACCCGGTCGGCGGGAGCTCCCGGCTCTTCCTTCATGCCAAAGGAAAGGCTCATAAAACTTATAAAGGAAGCCGGAAGAGTTCCCGTTGAGAGAGACACAAACTACAACGTTCTGAGGGTTTACTGATGGAAATGGTAAGGGACAAACGGTTAATTCCCATAGTTGAGAAAGTCCTTCAGGGTAAAAGGCTTTCTTTTGAAGACGGCCTCACCCTCTTTGAGTCAGACGACATCCACACAATAGGCTACCTTGCAAACCTTGTGGCAGAGAGGAAAAACGGAAAGTTCGCCTACTTCAACGTAAACGTCCATATAACCCCTACAAACGTCTGCGTAGGAACCTGTAAGTTCTGTGCTTTCAGGAAGAAAAAGGGAGAAGAAGGAGCCTACGAGCTGACAGTTGAGGAGATAATCTCAAAGCTAAGAGAATACAGGAAGCTCAACCCGGGGCTTACAGAAGTTCACATAGTAGGAGGACTCCACCCCGACTGGAGTTACCAGCACTACATAGAGATAGTAAAACAGGTTAAACAGGCCTTCCCGGAAATCCACGTAAAAGCCTACACGGCAGAGGAGATAAAGTTTATAGCAGAGAAGGGAGGAAAGAGCGTAGAAGAAACGTTAAAAGAGCTTATAGAGGCAGGGCTTGGCTCCATTCCCGGCGGGGGAGGAGAGATTTTTGCAGAAGAGGTTAGAAAGAGAATCTGTCCCGACAAGATAACCGGCGAGGAGTACCTTGAGATACACAAAACAGCCCACAGGCTGGGACTGAAGAGCAATGCAACGATGCTTTTTGGCCATATAGAGTCTTACGCCGACAGGGTAGACCACCTGATAAGGCTCAGAGAAGCCCAAGACGAAACCGGCGGTTTCCAGACTTTCATCCCTTTAGCCTTCCATCCAAAAAACACAGAAATACCCGGAGCCAACTACACGACCGGGTTTGACGAGCTGAAAACAGTTGCAGTATCAAGGCTTCTCCTTGACAACTTCCACCACGTGAAGGCCTACTGGATAATGCTGGGAGAGAAGGTAGCCCAGATAGCACTCCAGTTTGGCGCCGATGACATAGACGGAACCGTAACTGAAGAGGACATTACCCAGGCAGCGGGTGCAAGAGCAGGCCAGTTTATACCGAAGGAGAGGCTAATAAAACTGATAAGGGAAGCCGGGAAAATTCCCGTTGAGAGGGACACCCTCTACAACGTTATAAAAGTCTATCAGGAGGTGGCACAGTGAGCGAGAACACCATCCTTGGAATAATCTGTACGGTTATAGCCATTTTACTGCCGCTCTCTTTTGCCATAGTGGCGTGGAAGCACACACTGAAGGAGAAGAAGAAGTCTCAGAGTTAAACGATCCCCTTCTTTACCAGGTAGCGGGCTATGTCGGCCCGCGAAATTATCCCAACAAGCCTCATTGACTCAAAGTCTGAGACAACGGGAGCTCTCCCATAACCGTTATTGACAAACAGCCTAATAACCTCCAACAGGTTCCAGTCCGGCAGAACGCACATAGGCTTTGGGGTCATTATCTCCCCAACCCTTGTCGTAGCCATCTTCTCAGGCTCTACCTTTAAAACGTCAGACGTGGTGATAATTCCAACGACTCTGTTCTTCTCATCAACGATTGGAATTCCAGCGATAAACTTCTCCGCCATTATTCTCTTAGCCTTAAGGACTGGAGAATCGGGAGTAAGGGCTATAACGTTCTTGGTCATAACGTCCTTTACTTTAGCAACCTTGAGGATGTAAGCCTTCAGTTCATCCCTGTGGACTGGGGATTCAAGCCTGTTGAGGAGCTGGTACTCAAAGAGTGTCCTCTCATAGCCTGCAAGGTTGTGGGCTATAACCAGAGAGAGGAGGGCGTAGGGAAGGATGTTGTACCCCTGAGTCATCTCAGTGACCAGAACGATAGTTGAAAGCGGAGCGCTTGCAGCGGCGGTAAAGACGGAGATCATCCCGACAACCGTCATAGTCCCCATGTCAAAAACAGTGCCACCTAAAAGGTCGTTAAACAGGAGTGAAAGGGTTGCCCCCGTTATACCTCCAATTACAAGGGAAGGGCCAAAAACACCTCCAGACCCTCCAGAGGCAAGTGTAAAGGAGAAAGAGAGAATCACAAGGGGAACGCTGAGGACAAGGAGGGGAAGGGAAATGTAGAGAAGAGAGTTCTCCATAAAGAACTGTATCCATCCGTAGGAGTTCCCTATCGCTAAAGGAGTGATAAGGCCGCAGACTCCCGCAAGGAACCCCCCTAGAGCCGGCTTCAGTACAGGGTGGAGGTTAAGCTTCCTGAAGAACTCCTTGATTCGGTAGAAGAGGAAAACTGCAAGCTTTGCGACAAAAGCAGAGGTGATGCCCAAAACAATGTAGCCTGCAAGCTCCTCAGGGGAAAAGGTTGGAAACGGAACGGCCGTTTTAAAGAGGGGTTTATATCCAACAAAACTTCCAGCAACCAGATAGGCGACTATTGAGGCAACAAAGCCGGGAATAAGGGCTTCAACCTCAAAGTCCTCCTTGTAAAAGACTTCAGCACTGAGAATCCCTCCGGCAAAGGGAGCTCTAAAAACGGCACCAATCCCAGCCCCGAGTCCTGCTGCAAGAAGTAAGTTCTTCTCGTTCTGAGTTAGCCTGAGAACCTCTCCCAACCAGCGACCCACACCTGCGCCAATAAGGGCCATAGGCCCTTCCCTACCAGAAGCACCACCTGAACCTATAGTTATGGCAGAAGCAACTAACTTAACGAAAGAACTCCTCAAACCAACGGGCAGTCCGTAGTGAAAGGCTTTTATTGCAGCGTCTGTTCCCACTCCAGCTGCTTCAGGAGCAAGCAGGTAGACCATAGCACCAACAATGAGTCCACCCAAAGCAGTAACAAAAGGAAGGAGGAACCTATGGGAAATATAGAAGGCATAGGCGGAGCTCCCTCCCTCTCCGGCAGGTTTAGGGGGATAATAGCCTACAAGTTTTCCCAGAAACAGTAATGTACAGTGATCAAGCGTATAGAGAAAAGCAGCAGCAAGAAGGCCTGCAAGTATCCCAACGGGAACCGATAAAAACAACAGCTTCCTTATTTCATACAGCTCTTTTATCATGATGGGAGTATGATAAAACATGAATCTCGGTTATTAAAAGGGAAATAAGGACTGATTGACTTAAAATTCCATTTGACATAATTTAATACAGGAAAAGAAAATCTGTGAGGAGGGAAGTAAATGGTAATCAGAAAAGAACACGCCCTTGCACTCCTTAGAGTAAGAGAGGAGGAAAAGAACGATACCCCAACCTGCCAGCTCTTTGTAAAGAGCGAGGAACCACCATTCTTAGAGCTTGAGAGGATGAACCTTTTAAGGATGGTAAGACCCCTTGAGTACTCACTTACCTACTGGGGAAGGGTTCTTGCAAACATCTTAGACGAGATGGTTGAGAAGAAACTGATAGAGCACCCCTCAAAGTGGACAGAGGAGTTCAGATGGCTGGGCTCCGAAGTCTTGATGATGATAGAGACGGCCATCGAGAACGGCGACATCCCCGGACCCCTTACAGAAAAAGAGCTTGAGAAGAGGGGATTCATTGAGGAGAGGAAAATAGAGAAGAAGGGAACATTTAAAGTTATCAACCAGTACGCAAAAGACATCTACGAGGTCTTCAGAAACGCCCACCCCAGACTTATCGTAGACAGGGAACTTTGCCAGTACATTAAAGAGATGCCGGCGGGTCCCGCAGAGTCCTCCATGCTGCCTGCAGGAGGAAGATTTCCGATTCTCATGGGAGCAATGAGGCTGTTAGCCTTCTCAGTTCCGACTTCAGACATCTACGCACTCACTCCACTTGGAAGGGAAATAAAGGCCGCATGTGAAACAATAGCCCCAACGCTAGAAACGGTAATCTCAGAAGACATAATGGATTCACTTGAAAGGGCAGTGTACGAAGGCTTTGATGCTATAACTGATGAGGAGAAGGAAGTTCTATTTGCACTTGCCTTGATAGATGACGAAGGAAACCCGCTCCCTGCAGGAGAGCACCTCTTAGAAGCCTACAGGATCTGGAAAGAGAAGAGTTTCAGGCCTGTCAAATCAATAAACGTTGAGATAATAGACGCGGAGCTCCTCAAAGGAATAGAGGAGGTCTGGAAACACCACGAGCAGGATCCGTCAACCCTTCCAACGGTAGAAGAGCTTGTTCACTACCTTTTCTACAAGCCACTTAAAGAGTACAAACATCTCCTTGAACACTACGGAAGAAGACTGTACCAGGACTTAGGCTACCAGAAGAAAGAAGAGATTAAGAAGAAGTTCAACGAGGTTAAAACTGTAGAGGAACTCTTCAAGTCTTTCTACGAGAAGGGTAACAAGTGGTACGAGAAGATGTACGACATTGTACAGGAATCCCTCTACACCCTTGAATCCTTTAACCTGATAAGGGCTGAAGAGTACGAAGGGAAGAAAGTCCACTACCTGACAGAGTATGGCAAGAAAGTTCTTGAGGATATGAAAGTAAGGGGTATCAGAGAGATACCTGCCGTTGCAGTTAAGGCCATAACCATAACAAACAAGGAGTTTGCAGCTCCGAACGTTGACTGGTACAACAGGGGAGTAAAAGCACAGCTGATAGGCGGAGGAGAAGCTACAGAAGCAGGAAAGATGTACGCCGAGATGGCCTACCAGATAAGGAGGCTTCCCCACATCACAAGGTTTGAACTCCAAGTTCTTCACAAACTCCCCGAGAAAGGGTTCTTCGTTAAAGACGTTTACGAACAGTTTGACGAAACTTGGCACGAAGAGATTGACTACGCCCTTAACAAGCTGGAGGCAAGAGGCTACATCGATATCCTCCAGAACGAGGCCATAATCCTCACCGAACCTGGTAAACTCATCAAGAGAGCTCTTTCAGGAACTCCAGAAGGCTTTGCAAACCCAATAACACCACTTGCAGTGAGGGTCCTTGAAGCTCTCAAACAGGTAGGTACGCTCTACGTTAAGGAGAAGAAAATAAGGATTCTTCCAAAGAATATAAAGGAAGCAATCAAGCTCTCAGGTCTTGATCCAGAATCCTTTGAGAAGGAGATGGTTATCCTCAGGGCCTCAAACCTTGTAGGTAAGAACTCAATAAACGAAGCTGGCCTTCTCATACTTGAAGCGTTAGAGAAACTCAACTAAATTGAATTAAGGAGGGGGTGTCTCCCCCCTCTTATATCAGGAAACAAAAATCAGTTCAGGAGGGAGAGATGGCCAGGATCTACGGAAAAGTAGAAGGCCCAGAGGACATTCGCCGTATAAACTGCATAATCAGAGATGAAATGCTGGAAGTTGAAACCCCTGAACAACTCACAGACCTGAAGAAAAGATCCGATTACCTCTGTACACTTACCTACTCACCGTTCTGGAAGAAGAAGTTCGGCCCGATGGTTGAGGAGCTACGGGAAGTAGCCCTTGAAGAAAATAGAGTAACTGTGAGGCTTGCAAACTATATCGCAAAATACAAAAACTGGGACAAAGAGTACAGCCCATGGGGCAGTGACAACAGAACTATTGACGAGAAACTGAAAGAGATTCCAGAACAAGTAATAAAAGAGATTTTGGAAAGCGTAGTAGATCTTAAGCTTTCTCCAGCAATTCTTGAAGAGCTCAGAAAGAATTTCTGCGAAATCAGAAAAGCCATGGTTCTAGCAGAAGATGAGGAAACCATTGAAAGACTTAAGAAACAGGGAGACCTGATAGTAGCAATTACCAGGCTTGAAGACTTCAGAGAGAGGTTCTCCGACATCCTTGATAAGATAGACGAACTGGTTGAAAAAGAGGAAGAGAGAAACGTTAAACTGGCCAACATAATTGCCGAAGTAAGAGGATGGCAGGTTGAGTTTGAGATCTGGACTGAAAACGAAGTGAGGGAAGATGAAACCCTGGAGCAGTATGTCCAGAGGCTCTTAGAGGAAGAGGAGAAAGCCGAGAAGTACATACCCACAGAGGCCAAGTACAAAGAAGGAAAAGTTCTCTGGCTGGTTTACTTCCACAAGGGAAGGAACAGACACTTTGCGAAGAGAATCTACTTTCCAGGCTCTGCTAAAGACATAAAGATGGAAGGTCCCGACGAGTTTGAAAACAAGTTCGGAAGGAAGGTCTGGGGAGTAAGGATAAGATACAGAACAAAAGTATCACCGGCAGTTATCAGAATAGGAAAGAGAGTTATCCATCTTCCAGAAAGGTGGGTTGAGAGAGTTAAAGTGGTTCCTCTACCTAAAGAGGCCACAGACATCAAGCTCGTAGAGGAGAGGCCGGAATTCGCATATCCTGTAGCTTAAGACCTTAACCCCATGGCTCTCCTCAAGTACAATTAACAAAACCTTAATCAGGAGGAGAGTCGTGGGAAATAGATTCAAAGGCAAGGCTCTACTAATTGCGATTCTTTCACTGTTGGCTATAGGAGCTCTCTCCTACCAGCTGGTAACTTCAAGTTACACAGAATACGTAAAGTCTCAAAAACTCAAAACCAGCATTGAAATTGCTGAGAGGGTTTCACTTCTGGTTCACGAACTTCAGAAAGAGAGGGGAAGAACAGCCGGATTTTTAGGAAGCGGAGGCAAAACTTTTGTTCAGGAGCTACAGGAACAGAGACAGGAAACAGACAAGAAAATAGCCCTCCTCAGAGACGTACTCTCAAAAGAGACCCTTCAGGCCTTACCTCTAAAGGTAAGGGAGTTTTTCATAAACCTGCTTAACGAGAAGATACCTCAGCTAACGGAAATCAGAAACCAGGTAGACAACCTATCCATTCCGTTAGACCGTGCCATAAAGTTCTACACAGAGCTTGACAACGAACTGATTGACTCAATAGGACTGCTCTCTTCAGAATCTACCAACCCTGAAATTACTAGGGAGCTCCTGGCATACGCCGACTTTATGTACGCAAAAGAGAAAGCAGGTCTTGAAAGAGCTATTCTCTCTGTTGTTTTTGCAAACAACAAGTTCAGCTCAAATCTCCAGCTTGAGAAGCTGGTTAACCTTATGGCACAACAAAAAGCCTTCCTTAAAGCTTTCCAGCTAGCAGCACCGGAAAAAGTTTACAGATACTATCTGAACACGGTAGTATCTTCGCTTCCTTACAAAACAGTTAAGGAGTACGAGGAACTTGCCCTCTCCAAGTCTGCCGAAGGAAACTTCAACATTGACCCGGATGAGTGGTTTAAAATCATTACAGAGAAAATTAACCTGATGAAAAAAGTAGAGGACTTCATCGCTCAAGACTTAATTCACAGAATTAACAACATAATCAAGAAGGCAAAAGACGAACTAACGTTTGTTATTGTCCTCTCATCCGTGGCTATTCTCATCATCCTTGGAGCAACCGCTCTTTCAGTCAGGGAGGGATAGCCCCTCCCTAACCCTTTAAGTTGTAAATCGGTCTTACAAACCTCTCAATCTCAACAGTTCTGGGAAGAAATTCTAAAATCTTCTCCGGCTCCTTGTAGGCAAAGGGTGCCTCGTCAAGAGTCTCTTTAGAGACCGTAGAGGAGTAAACTCCTGCCGCCTCCACAGCTTTCCTGAAATCACTAACAGAGAACATCTCCTTAGCCTTTCTTCTGCTGACTCTCCTTCCTGCACCGTGGGGAGCAGAAAAGTTCAGCTCCCTTATCCCTTTTCCTCTGCCTATAACAAGGCCTGTTGTAAGGTTAAAGGGAATAACAACCCTTTCATCTTTGTGGGCAGATATGGCTCCCTTCCTAACGCACATATCTCTATCAACGTCTATGTAGTTATGGACGCTCTTTATTAAACGGGTTTCGTCAAACTCTTCCTTAAAGAAATTCTCAACAATAATCTTCAAAATCGTCCGCCTGTTAAGGTCTGCATACCTCTGGGCTAACCTCATAGCCCGAAGGTACTCCCTTCCTCCCTTTTTCATCGGAAGAAAAGCAAGGTCTTTTGGTAAATTGGGCATAACCTTTTTCGTATACTCCCAGGCTCTCCTCTGGAAGTGGTTACAAACTCTAAGTCCTAAATTTCTTGAACCTGTATGAACAGTAAGGTAAACCCGACCTTCATCGTCTACACCTAACTCTAAAAAGTGATTGCCACTTCCAAGGGTTCCAACCTGAAGAAGAGGCTCCTGAAGGTCTATCCTGTAGGTATTTATGAGAACAGAGCGTATTTCGGAGAGGAGCTCCCTGTCCTCCTTTGAAATGGGAAGTTTTTTTGTGTTTGACTTTGTTCGCGAAGTTAAGCCTGTTGGAACGTTCCCCTTCACAAAAGCATCAAACTTTGGAAGGTTAAGATCCTCTTTAGGGTTCTCCGGATCAACTCTGAAATTCAACGGGTAAGTATAGACGCCGCACCCTATATCAACACCAACAATGTTAGGAACGACAACATCGTCAAAGTAACCTGTAAAACCTATAACGCAGCCCTTACCTGCGTGGCAGTCGGGCATTATCACTATCTTGTCCCTGAAAAAGGGAAGGTCTTTAACCCTTTCAATCTGAGATAGAACCTCCGGTTCAACCTCATTTGCGTATATGTAAACAGGAACCTTCCCTTCAAGGACAATAGGCTTCATAAAGAGACCCCCCAAACATCTCAGTTTCTTTTCAAAGTAAAAGATAGGCACTGAAGGGCAGTGTTGAAATTTTTACAAAATTTTTACATAATTTTTGGCAAGATTTAGAAAGCTATTTCAGAAATTACTATACAGGAGGAGAAATGGGACTGAACATTGTGCAGAAAATCATTAAGACCCACCTTGTTGAAGGGGATATGACCCCGGGAAAGCCCATAGCCATTAAGATTGACCAGACTCTCACGCAGGACGCAACCGGAACAATGGCCTACCTCCACTTTGAGGCTATGGGACTTCCAAAGGTACAGACGGAGCTCTCCGTCTCGTACGTAGACCACAACACCCTCCAGGCAGGTGGTCCTGAGAACGCAAACGACCACCTCTTCCTCCAGACTGTTGCAGCCAAGTATGGAATTTATTTCTCAAAGGCAGGAAACGGTATCTGCCACCAGGTTCATCTTGAAAGGTTTGCAGTTCCAGGGAAAACTCTCTTAGGTTCAGACTCCCATACACCAACTTCCGGTGGAATCGGAATGCTGGCAATCGGAGCCGGCGGTATGGACGTGGCCCTCGCAATGGCAGGGGAACCCTTCTACCTCACAATGCCTAAAGTTGTAAGGGTAAATCTCTATGGAAAATTAAGACCTTTCGTTTCTGCTAAGGATATTATCTTAGAGCTCCTCCGCCGTTTAACAGTTAAGGGTGGACTTGGAAGGATTTTTGAATACGGTGGAGAAGGGGTTAAGTACCTTACAGTTCCAGAAAGGGCAACAATTACAAACATGGGTGCAGAGCTTGGAGCAACAACGTCCATCTTCCCAAGCGACGAACAGACCTACCTCTTTATGAAAGCACAGGGAAGAGAAGCACAGTGGAGACCACTTCAGGCAGACCCAGACGCAACCTACGACGAGGTAATTGATATAGACCTTTCTGAACTTGAGCCGTTAATTGCCTGCCCCCATATGCCCGACAACGTCAAGAAAGTTAAAGAAGTTGAAGGACTACAGGTTCACCAGGTTGCAATCGGCTCCTGCACAAACTCCTCCTACAGAGACCTCAAAACAGTTGGAGAGATGTTCAAGAGAACAGGAAAGATGGTTCACCCACTTGTTTCTGCAGCCATCTCTCCCGGTTCAAAGCAGGTTCTCAGAATGATGGACAAAGAAGGCTACTACGACGTATTCTTAAGGGCTGGGTTCAGGATCCTTGAAAACGCCTGTGGCCCTTGTATCGGAATGGGATTTGCACCTCCTTCTGGAGGAGTATCTGTTAGAACCTTCAACAGGAACTTCTACGGCCGTTCCGGAACAAAAGACGCTCAGGTTTACTTAGCATCCCCCGAAACTGCAGCAGCCACAGCAATGAAGGGAGTAATTACAGACCCAAGAGACTTAGGCCTTGAAGAGATTAAGGTATTCCTACCTGAGAAGTTTGAAATTGACGACTCAATGATATTTGCACCTGCTGCAGACCCAGATGAAGTTGAAGTTTTCAAAGGGCCAACAATCAACTATGTTGGATACAAAGAACCTCTCGGAGATAAGTTAGAAGGTGAGGTTCTCCTGAAAGTTGGAGACAACATCACAACAGACCACATCATCCCCGGCGGTGCAAAAATCCTGCCGCTCCGTTCAAACATTCCTGCAATCTCTGAGTACGTTTACTCTGTTGTAGATGAAACCTTTGCCCAGAGGGCAAAGGAGAAGGGTGGCGGGTTCATCGTTGGTGGCGAGAACTACGGACAGGGCTCCTCCCGTGAGCACGCTGCAATTGGCCCAATGTACCTTGGAATTAAGGCAGTAATTGCCAAGTCCTTTGCCCGCATCCACCACGCAAACCTCATAAACTTCGGAATTCTTCCTCTGGTATTTGTCAACAAGGAAGACTACGACAAGATTGACCAGGGAGACATCCTTGAGATAGACCTCTCAAACTTTGCCCCAGGAGAGGACAACATTATTACAGTAATCAACAGGACAAAGGGCATCTCCATTCCTACAAAACATGGCCTCAACAAGCGTCAGGTTGAGATAATCAAGGCAGGTGGAGTTCTTGCCTACGTTAAGCAGAAGTTTGAAAACCAGAAGAACAACTAATAATTCGGGGGCTTAAAGCCCCCTTTTTCTTTGAAAACAAATCCGGAGGAGGATAGATATGGCTAAAAGGCCAACTATTGTCTGGACAAAAACAGACGAAGCACCGCTCCTTGCAACCTACTCACTTCTTCCAATCATCAGGCAGTTTGTAAAGCACGCAGACGTAAACGTTGACCTAAAGGACATCTCACTTGCGGGAAGGGTCCTTGCCCAGTTTGGCTACGCTCCAGACGACCTTGCATACCTTGGGAAGCTGGTATGGAAGCCTGAGGCAAACATCGTTAAGCTCCCAAACATTTCTGCTTCAGTTCCGCAGCTTATTGAGTGTATCAAGGAACTCCAGTCTCAAGGCTACGATCTCCCAGACTACCCTGAGAACCCTCAAACTGAAGAAGAGAAGGAGATTAAGACAAAGTACGACAGGTGCGTAGGTAGCGTCGTTAACCCGGTTCTCAGACAGGGTAACTCAGACAGGCGTATCGCTCCACCGGTTAAGAACTACGCTAAGAAACATCCCCACAGGATGAAGGATGTTTCCCCTGGGTCCGAATCTTACGTTGCCTACATGAAGAGCGGAGATTTCTACGAGAATGAGAAATCTGTAACCCTTAAGAAGGACACAAAGATAAGGTATGAGTTTGTTGACGAGAACGGGAACGTCCAGGTTCTCAAAGAGTTTGAGATGGGAATGGGGGACGTTGTTGACGGAACCTTTATGAGCAGGAAGAAGCTCAAGGAGTTCTTTGAGGAGGTAATAAACGACGCAAAGGCTAAGGATATCCTCTTCTCCCTCCACGTTAAGGCAACAATGATGAAGGTTTCAGACCCTGCAATTTTCGGAGATGCAATCAGGGTTTACTACAAAAAGCTCTTTGAAAAGCATGGAAAGGAGCTTGAGGAGATAGGGTTTGACCCCAACAAGGGACTGATTGACCTTGAGAACAAACTTTCAAAGCTCCCACCTGAGAAGCAAGAGGAAATTAAGAAAACGATTGAAGAGATATACAAAGAGAACCCAAGGCTCTACATGGTTGACTCAGACAGGGGTATCACAAACCTCCACAGGCCAAACGACGTAATCATTGACGCCTCAATTCCTGCAGTTATTAAGAACGGCCTTCAGGGATGGGGTCCTAGTGGAGAAACAGACGATTGCGTAATTACAGTTCCAGACAGGTGCTACGCAACAATGTACTCTGAAATCGTTGAAGACATTAAAGTTCGTGGCCAGTTTGACCCCACAAAGGTTGGAACTGTTCAGAACATCGGCCTTATGGCAATGAAGGCTGAAGAGTACGGCTCCCACGACAAGACCTGGTTTGCCCCGAGCAAGGGTAAGTTCAGAATCGTAGATGAGGATGGAAACATCCTCATGGAACACGAGGTAGAGAAAGGGGACATCTACAGAAGCTGTCACACTAAGGACATTGCAATCAGAGACTGGGTGAAGCTTGCCGTCAACAGGGCAAAGGAAACAGGACTTCCAATCGTCTTCTGGTTAGACTCTTTAAGGGCCCACGACAGGGAGCTCATTGAGAAGGTTAAGGAGGAGCTCCAGAAGTACGACCTTGAGGGCGTTGAGTGGTATATAAAGCCTCCAAGGGAGGCAATGAAGTTTACCCTTGAAAGGTTCAGGAAGGGGCTTGACACAATCTCAGTTACTGGAAATGTTTTGAGGGACTACCTTACAGACCTCTTCCCAATTATTGAGGTTGGAACATCTGCAAGGGCACTCTCAATCGTTCCGCTCATCGCAGGTGGCGGACTTTTTGAAACAGGTGCCGGCGGTTCAGCTCCTAAACACGTTCAGCAGTTTCAGAAAGAAGGTCACCTAAGGTGGGATTCCCTTGGAGAGTACCTTGCCTTTGTTGAGGCCTTGAAGCTGGCCTACAAGCAGGCTGGAAGCGAGAACAAGAGAATCCTCGTTATGGCCGAAACCCTCTCAAAAGCAGTTGAGAGGTACTTAGACGAGGACAAGACTCCAAAGAGGAAGGTTGGACAGCTTGACACCAGGGGAAGCCACTACTGGGTTGCAAGGTTCTGGGCTGAGGAGCTTGCAGCTCAGACTGAAGACCCAGAGCTTGCCAGGATATTTGAGCCAGTTGCTGCAAAGCTTATTGAAAATGAGGAAAAGATACTCTCCGAAATCGCTGCAACTGAAGGCTCTCCAAAGGACATCGGCGGCTACTACCACCCGGACGACGAGAAGACTACTGCCGCAATGAGGCCTTCAAAGACCTTCAACGAGATAATAGATTCTCTGTAAACAAGTTGTAAAAAAGTTGTTAAAATAAGGGGGGCATAGAGCCCCCCTTTTTCATATGTAAACAACTTAGGAGGAGATAGATGGCACAGAGAGGTATCAGAGAGTACGACGGCAAGAGGATACTTGCCCAGCACTGGGACGAGTACTTCGCTCCGGAGTTTGAGTACGACTTTAAGTCTGTCCTTGTAACTCCGGAAACAGACCTTGACAAACTTCTTGAGAAGTACCCCTGGCTCAAGGAGATGCCCCTTGTTGCAAAGCCCGACATGCTCTTCGGTAAGAGGGGAAAGTTAGGACTCATTCTCTTTAAGAAGGAAAAGCCCTGCGATGTTGACTACGAAACTGTCAAACAGTGGATTAAAGAGAAGATGCAGGAAGAAGTTGAGATTAAAGGGAAGAAGGGTAAGCTCACCCACTTCCTCATTGAGCCGTGCGTCCCCCACAAACCTGAAGATGAGTACTACGTTGCAATGACACTGGGGTACGATGGGGACCACATCTACATGTCTGCCTTTGGCGGAATTGACGTTGAGGAAAACTGGGACAAGGTGAAGGAGGTTGTAATTCCACCTCTTGCAACTGAAGAAGAGATTGACAGACTGATTGAAGAGAAAGTTCCTCCTGAAATTAAAGACAAGGAAAAGTACGCAGACTTCGTTAAGCGTCTCTACAGGTTCTTTAGGGATATGCACTTTGCATACCTTGAGATTAACCCGTTAGTTATGGTTGGAAACAAGGTCTACCCACTTGACTTTGTTGGAAGGGTTGACGACACAGCCCAGTTCTTAGTTGGAAGGAAGTGGGGAGAACTTGAGTTTCCTGCAGGGTTTGGAGGGGAGCTCTCCCCAGAGGAGAAGTACATCAAAGAAATGGACGAGAAATCTGGTGCTTCTCTGAAACTTACAATCCTCAACCCAGAAGGCAGGATCTGGACGTTAGTTGCCGGTGGTGGAGCATCTGTAGTTTACGCTGATACAGTTGCAGATCTTGGATACGTTAAGGAGCTTGCAAACTACGGTGAATACTCCGGTAACCCATCAAGG
The DNA here is from genome assembly GCA_015490195.1 of Thermovibrio sp. Classification (GTDB taxonomy): domain Bacteria; phylum Aquificota; class Aquificia; order Desulfurobacteriales; family Desulfurobacteriaceae; genus Balnearium. The sequence goes on along the minus strand of WFYG01000033.1, from coordinate 7,747 downwards.
GCAGAAACAAGGGAATACGTTAAGACAGTTCTTGACCTCATGACACGCCACAAAGATCCTCAGGGAAGGCCGAAGATCCTCATAATCGGTGGAGCTATTGCAAACTTCACAGACGTTGCAAAGACCTTTGACGGAATCATTGACGCCCTCAAGGAGTACGCAGACAAGCTCAAAGAGGTTGGAGTTAAGATCTACGTCCGCCGTGGTGGTCCAAACTACGAAGTCGGTCTTGCAAAAATCAAGAAAGCTGCTGAGGAGCTTGGGCTTCCGATAGAGGTTTACGGACCTGAAACCCACATCACAGCAATCGTTAAAAAAGCTCTCAAGGAGAATCCATAAGGAGGGGAAATATGGGAAGGCCTGATTACATACTCTTTGACAGGAACACAAAGGCTATATTCTGGAACCTGAACAGGAACGCAATCCAGAGGATGCTTGACTACGACTACCTCGTCGGCCGTTCGCCGTCAATCGTCGCAATCGTTGCTCCCACACAGAGCAGGAAGTTTGAAAAGTTCTTCTACGGAACAGAAGAAATAATGATTCCCATCTACAGGTCAACAACAGAAGCTGCTGAAGCCCATCCGGACGCAGACGTTCTTGTAAACTTTGCCTCTTTCAGAACTGCCTACGACGTTACGAGGGAAGCTCTCAACATTCCAACGATCAGAACAATTGCAATTACAGCCGAGGGTATTCCTGAAAGGCTTGCCAGAGACATGGCTGCAAGGGCAAAGGCAGAGGGTAAGTGGATAATTGGTCCTGCGACCGTTGGAGGAATTGCAGCCGGAGCCTTTAGAATTGGAAACGCTGGCGGAACACTTGAGAACATCGTTAAGTCTAAACTCCACAGGCCTGGATCCTGCGGACTTGTAACAAGGTCTGGAGGACTTTTCAACGAGCTCTCAAACATCATCGCAAGGAATGCAGACGGAATCGTTGAGGGTATCGCAATCGGTGGAGACAGGTTCCCCGGCTCAGACTTCTTAGACCACCTGATGAGGTTCCAGAAGAATCCGGCCGTTAAGTACATGATTATGCTGGGTGAAGTTGGTGGAGAGCTTGAATACAAAGTTGCAGAAGCAATTAAGAGGGGAGACATAACAAAGCCTGTTATCGCCTGGTGTATCGGAACAATTGCAAAGCACTTCGGCGGAGAGGTTCAGTTCGGCCACGCAGGAGCTAAAGCAGGAGCAGATAGGGAAACGGCAGACGCAAAGAACAGGGCTCTCAAAGAGGCCGGAGCTATCGTTCCAGATTCATTCAACGACTTCCCTGAGGTTATAAGGTCTGTTTACGAGGAGCTGAAGGCTAAAGGTGAGATTGGGGAGATTGAAGAGCCTGAAGTTCCGCCAATTCCTGAAGACTACGATAAAGCAAGGAAGGCTGGAAAAGTCAGGAGGCCAACCCACTTCATCTGTACAATCTCAGACGACAGGGGAGAGGAAGCTACTTACTGCGGAGTTCCTATCTCTGAAGTTGTTGAGAAGGGCTACTCAATCGGAGACGTTATCGGCCTCCTCTGGTTCAAAAGGAAGTTCCCAAGCTGGGCTTCTCAGTTTATTGATATGGTTCTTAAAATCGTTGCAGACCACGGACCAGCCGTTTCCGGTGCCCACAACGCTAAAGTTACAGCAAGGGCTGGAAAAGACCTTATCTCCTCACTTGTTACAGGTCTTTTAACCATTGGTCCAAGGTTCGGCGGTGCAATTGACGGAGCTGCCAAGTACTTCAAGATGGCAAAAGAGAAGGGAATGGACCCTTACGAGTTTGTTGACTACATGAAGAAGGTTGAGAAGAAGCCGATTCCTGGAATTGGACACAGGATTAAGTCAACGAAGAACCCTGATAAGAGGGTGGAGCTCCTCAAGAACTTTGCCAAGGAGAACTTCCCATCTACGGAACTCCTTAACTACGCCTTAGAAGTAGAGAAAGTTACAACTTCCAAGAAGGAAAACCTCATTCTTAACGTTGACGGAACAATCGGTGTTCTCCTCGTTGACATGTTTAGGAACTTAGGTTTCAGTGAAGATGAAATTGACGAACTCATTGAAGCCGGAGCCTTTAACGCATTCTTCGTTTTAGGCCGCTCAATCGGATTTATCGGCCACATCTTAGACGAGAAGCGCCTTGCAATGCCTCTCTACAGGCATCCATGGGATGACATCCTCTACGACGTAAAACGTCCCGAAGGAGCTTAATTTCTGGGTCTGGGGGCTTTTGCCCCCTTTCTTCTTTCAAATATACAGGGTGAGGCAGTGCTCGCCATTAGAATCAGGAAATATTTATTTTTATCTTCTTGGGTTCAGGCTCAGGTTTTCCTATAAAGTATCCCTGACCAAGGGAAACACCAACATTTTTCATCAACCTGTACGTTTCTTCATCTTCTATAAACTCTGCCAGAGTCCTCAACCTGAAAGACTTTGCAACGTCAACTATAGCTTTTATTATCGCCAGGTCTTTAATGTCCGATTTAGCATCTTTAACAAAAGCTCCATCTATCTTCAGAACATCTGCCGGAAATTTCTTCAAATACATAAAGTTAGAGTATCCTGCTCCAAAGTCATCAATAGCTATACCTGCATTAAGCTCTTTAAAAAGGCGAAATATACTTACAGCAACTCCTTCTTCCATAAGTTTTTGAGACTCCGTTATCTCAAAAATAAAATTACTGAGATCTAAACCCTTGTTTTTTGTTATCTGGAAAATGGTATTGAGCTCCCGAAAGAAGTACTTCATTGATAGGTTAAAAAAGAACTTATAGTCTCCAAGAAAGTCTATCGCACGGAGAAATAGTATTTTATCTATTTCAGGAGTCAGCGCCAGAGTATCTGCCACCAAAAATACGTAATCTCCTCTTAGAACCTCATCTCCGTAGTAGATTCTGGAGAGAACCTCGTAACCATAAATCTCTTCTGTTCTCAAAGAAACAATAGGCTGAAAGTTCGGAACGATACTCTTCTTTCTTACTGCCTCAAGTAGCTTAAAACGAACCTGCTTAAACTTCTCTATGTCTCGGGCTCTGGCTTTACGGTAAAAAACTATTGTGTTCTTACCAGACTCTTTAGCAGAGTAAAGTGCACTCTCTGCCTGGGAGAAAACTTTCTCGTAATCAGAAAGACCCGTACTGACACCTGCACTGGCGGTAATCCTGACGAAATCAGACTTTAGTTTAAATTCAAGAAGGTGAAGATATCTATTATAAATCTCTTCCAGTCTTAAAAGGGGAATGTCATCATAAATGAGAAAAGCAAAACAGTTAGCCCCTGTTCTGGCAAGAAATACCCTGTTAAAGAACTTAGTTGCTATACGGCTAAAATATTGAGCAGCTGATTTCAAAATAGTATCAGATATTTTGTATCCATAGGTAAAGTTTATGTAGCGGAAATCATCAAAATCCAGTAGCATAATAACAACAGGAGTCCCTTCTTTTATCTCAGACAGTCTCCTAAAAAAAGCCTTCCTTGAAGGAAATCCTGTTATTTCGTCTACCATAAACGGAGTTCCTTTTTCTCTTCTAAAATTTCTTTCACCTGAGCAACGTCTTTATCACCCCTACCTGAAAGGTTAACGATTATTAGCTTTCCCTTCAAATTCTCCCTATTCTTTATCACCCAGGCAACAGCGTGGGAGCTCTCTAAAGCGGGGATTATCCCCTCAGTCCTTGAGAGAATCTGAAAGGCCTCAAGAGCTTCATCGTCGGTTACAGCATCGTACTTTGCCCTTCCAATCTCCTTAAGGAGTGAGTGCTCAGGGCCAACCCCTGGATAGTCAAGACCTGCAGAGACTGAGTGAGTTGGCGTAACCTGACCATCTTCATTCTGGAGAAGGTAGGATTTAGCACCGTGGAAAACTCCCACTCTTCCCTTACACAATGTCGCTGCGTGTTTGTCTGTATCTAAACCGTATCCACCTGCTTCAACGCCAACAAGCTCAACATCTTCATCCTCAACAAAGGGGTAGAAGATTCCCATTGCGTTACTTCCACCGCCAACGCAGGCAACTATCATGTCCGGGTAGCGCCCTTCTGCCTCTAAAATCTGGCGCTTTGTCTCCTCACCTATAACAGACTGGAAATCCCTAACTATCATCGGATACGGGTGAGGGCCAACAACTGAACCGATTATGTAGTGGGTAGTTCTAACGTTTGTAACCCAGTCCCTTATTGCCTCATTAACGGCGTCTTTGAGAGTTCTGCTTCCGCTCTTTACAACCTCTACCCGGGCGCCGAGGAGCTCCATCCTGAAAACGTTTAGTGCCTGCCTCCGAACGTCCTCTTCACCCATGTAGACAACGCACTCCAGACCTAAAAAGGCGCAGGCCGTAGCAGTTGCAACGCCGTGCTGACCGGCACCTGTCTCTGCAATTATTCTCTTCTTTCCCATCCTCTTAGCAAGGAGTGCCTGACCTAAGGCGTTGTTAATCTTATGGGCTCCCGTGTGGTTCAGGTCCTCCCTCTTCAGGTAAACTTTTATGCCGTTCCCGAGGTACTCAGAAAACCCCTTTGCAAACTGGAGAGGAGTTGGGCGGCCAACGTAGTTGTTGAGGAGCTCCTCAAACTCCTCCTTAAATTCCGGGTCGTTCTTTATCTTAAGGTAGCTCTCCTCAAGCTCAGAAAGAGCCACCATCAAAGTTTCAGGAACGTATTTCCCTCCAAACTCTCCGTACTTACCTCTGCTGTCAGGGTAGCTATACAAGACCTCGCCTCCTTGCGTTAACTTGGCTTTCGCCAGGTTATAATATCATCTAAAGGCAATTTAGCAAAAATGTCTGGAACACCTAAAAAGTTCAGCCTAATGTTTTCCTTTTTCGCCAGTTTTAGTATGTTTTCTATCGTTTTATAATCTCTGTCATCCTCTTCACGTTTCCTATCCAGTTTGGATAAAACGTAATCCACACTTAACCATCTTTCTTTATATAGATGTCTATTTTTATTATTAAACAAAACAACCGAAAATTTCTTTTTCAAACCATTTTCATTATTCCCTGAAACTCCCATTGTCAAAAGAGAAAGTAAATGTGGGATATCATCAACAGGAAAAGAGTAACCCAAGAAAATAAGATGATCAGTTTTTGAAAAAGTTACCCAATAGTCAACAGCAACCTTTTCCATAATCGGAGCATTTTTAGGTTTTATAACTGATTGTATTAACATCACTGTATCGTGAAAATAGGTTGGAGTATCACATACAGGACAACTAATAAAAGACGGATTCTTTTCATCAAAAAAAGCTCTATATCTTTCATTCATTAGCTTAACATCTATTTCTGCGGGAACAGGATCCAACAGGAAAATATCTAAAAACTTTTCATATGTAAGTCTTCCTACATCATCAGGCAGTATAATAAAAGCATTCTGGCACCGTGGGCAAACTCTCAAATTCATTAAGCCATGTGGAACGAAAAATTTTAGAGTTTTCATTTTTAAACTACATTTTCTTTTATCTAACGTCATTGAATTAACCAGAGATACAGATTCTTCACCGAATATATAGAGACCTCTATCGCTACCCGAAAATTTCCTAACAACAAAAGGGGCGCCATAACTTAGATAAATCCTCTTATTCTCTCTTATAAGACTATCATTTAAAACCTTATAGCTCTTAATAAAAAACATCGGAAAGACAGGATCCCAATTAAGCGTAGCACAAGATAAAGATAAAAGAGCAGAGCGTATATCAGCTTCCTTAACTTCAAAATTTTTAATAGAAACTTTTATTATTTCGCTCGTAAATGATTCGTATTTCTCCCACAGCTTCTTATTATGCTTGACACTATTTCTTAAAGTATGCTTGAATAATTTAAAGAGGAGTAGCTTATAAGCTCTTAAAGCTCCCTCTAAACGAGACGGGTAATTTACATATATAGGCAACTTTCTCTTTTTTTCTTTCTGAAAAAGCTCACGAGTAGGAAGTGATATGCCATCAACAGAAGCTTTGACTATAACAGATAGAACATCCTGAAGAGTTACTTTATCACCCTGGGAAAATAGAGTTCTTGCAACAGATACAAACGCTAACCAGTCATACCACGGATAAACATAAATTCTAAGAAATTGATTTAGTTTGTATTTTTCTTTCTGATATTTTAAAATTTTAATAAGTTCCTGCTCAGCTTCAGCTCTTTTACTGGCAGCTACTGCCTCTTTTTGTGAACCATCTCCATCATAAAGAAGCCAGAGGGTTCTTCTTATATCATCAACAAAATCCTTCCAGCTCTGGGAATCAGCAAACAAATTTGGAAATGCTTTTTTAAAAGCTTTCAATCTTTCTTCAACGGATTTATCTATATTTACTAGCTCACGGAAAAATCTCTCCTGAACATAGGTAACAGGAGAACCCAAACTCGCAGTTGCACCAGCCCCGAAAAAAAACAGGACATTATTCATTAGATTAACCTTTTAAATATTATGCTTTTAATTTTCCAGCTCTTCTGATTGCTTTCATCAGTTTTTATTTCTATGCACAGTTCTAAACTTTCTCCAACCTCCAAGTCAATTTTATTTGAAGCTTCTACAAGAGGACCTTTAGTTAAATGTAGAATCAAACCCTGATTTGGGTCGTAAAGTAAACTTCCATCATCTATTTTAATATTAGTTAATTCTAATTTTTCATCTACGTTAATACTCATAAGAATTTCTTTAGGTTTATCAGGATCCTTCAATTCAAACACTATCTCTTCTACTACAGCTTTTATAACTCTTTCTTCCATTACAACCTCCAAAATTTACTTAATCAAACCAGCAGCAATTCCCCACCTGTGGGCATACATTCTGCCGTAAGGCCTTGCGCTGACGGGAACGATTTTCGTAAAGGGTTCAGAGAGTATCTCATCAACGGGAATGTTAAAAGCCTCTGAGAAACCTTTTAGCTCCTCTGTAAGAAGTTTCATATCTTCTAAAGTCGGCTCAAAAACTTTAACCTCTTTCCCTAAATACCTCTTGGGAACTTCACCGCGGACGTAGATAACTCCGCCGTGCATACCGGTAGCGCAGTAGTCTCCAACTATGTCCTCTCCTGGCTTTCTATTAAGGCCAAGAAGAATGAGAATTCCGCCGGCCATATACTCGCCAAAGAAGTTTCCAGCCTTTCCGCCAACTATAAATGTTGGAACAAGATTTTTGTAACCTTTCATATGGATTCCAACCCTGTAGCCAACGTCTCCCTCTATGTAGACCTTTCCTCCCCTCATTCCGTAGCCGCAGACGTCTCCTGCGTGGCCTCTAACGACTATCTTCCCATTTCTCATCGTGTTTCCAACGCCGTCCTGGGCGTTCCCGAAAACTTCTATTTCAGGGCCGTAGAGGAAGATTCCGAGGTCGTTCCCTGCCGTTCCGTGAACCTCTATTTTCACTTTTCCCTTAATTCCAGTTCCAATGTAGCGCTGGCCGTAAACCTCTTTCAGAATAACTTTCTGAGCTCCCGCATTAACAAGCTCTCTAACTTTTGCGTTCACTTCCCTGTAGTGGGTAGTTCCGCAGGTTATCTCGTAAACGCCGTCGCCTATCTGCTTTACTTCCATGGCCTACTCCTTTAAGCTGGGTAGCAGACGTCTTCTTCTTTACAGTGGTTTAAGAGGGCTATAACAGGCTCTCCCGCCTTTGGCATCCAGACCCTGTCGGGAGTTTCGCAGATAACCCTGATTGCAGACTCCTCACTTGCCATATAGACTGTGTCTCCCTTTTCCGCAGCGACGAAGGGGCGGAGTTTTATCCTGTCGTTAAACCCTATAACTCCATCTTTGAAGG
>WFYG01000032.1 GCA_015490195.1 Thermovibrio sp. | reverse complement strand
GAGAGAAGTTAACAAAAGGTTTAGGAGCCGGAGGAAAGCCTGAAATCGGAGAACAAGCGGCCTTAGAGGATGAACCCAAGATAAGGGAAGTTTTAGAAGGCTCCGACATGGTCTTCATAACCGCCGGAATGGGAGGAGGAACGGGAACAGGGGCAGCACCGATAGTTGCAAAGATAGCCAAAGACATGGGAATACTGACTGTAGGAGTTGTAACAAGACCCTTTGACTTTGAGGGCAGGCGTCGTCAGGAGTATGCAGAGGCGGGAATCAGAAGGCTTAAGGAGTTCGTTGATACTCTTATGGTTATTCCTAATCAGAAGCTCCTGACCATTGCACCTAAGGATATGAACATTCTGAACGCCTTCAAACTTGCCGACAATGTTCTCTACCAGGCGGTTAAGGGGATAACAGAGGTGATAACAAAGCCCGGCCTTATAAACCTTGACTTTGCAGACGTTAAAACCGTTATGCACAGCGGCGGTTACGCCCTTATTGGTATAGGGGAGGCCAGCGGAGAGGACAGAGCTCTCACCGCAGCCAGAAAGGCGATAGACAATCCCCTCCTTGAGAACGTTCAGGTGGAAGGGGCAAGCAGGATACTTGTAAACATCAGTGGAGGTTCAGACCTCACCCTTGACGAGGCCTACGCAGCAGCCGGTCTCATAAAGGAGAGGGCGAAGAGGGACGACACCAACTTCTTCTTTGGCGTAACCCTTGACAACGAGCTTGAAGGATCAATCCAGGTAACGGTTATAGCCACAGGGTTTGACGAGAAAGGAAGGCCTATTATCTCAGGGTTCTCTGAGATTGCGAGAAGTTCAGAGACCAGCACTCCGTTCCAGACTCAGGAGAGTTCCAACGTTCTTGACATAGACATATCAGACCTTCTTAAAGAGCTTAAAGAGGAGTAAACTACTCCTCTTTTTTGTCATAAAATTGAGTGTTGATTCGCTATTCGGAGGAGGAAGAAATGGAAAAGGGGTTACTGAAGGAGATAAAGGAGCTCCTCACCCTTATTGAATCCTTCAAGGATGAACTTTCTAAAGTTTCCTCTAAAAGAGAGGGATTTAGAGCCGTTAATAAACATATAGACAGTGCTATCACTGAAAGTGAAGAAGCAACTAAAAAGTTAATTGAGGCTATTGGGGACTCTATGGAGAAGCTTCAGAGAGCTGTTCAGCTTGTAGAGAAGATGGAAGGTGAAGGAAAAGAGGAGGCTATCTCCCTCATAAACTCTGTTCTTACGACTCTTATGAACTCTCTTACCCTTCTTGAATTTCAGGACATTATGGCACAGAGGCTCTTAAAGGTTAGAGATTTCCTGGTTGACCTTGAGAAGAGTATTGTAAAAGTTGTTCTAGTTGCAGGTCTTGAAGAGACAGAAGGTGAGGGAGAGAAGGAGGAGATAAAGAAGAAACTTGAAGAGCTTGAGTGGAAGAAAGAAGTTTCACAGGAAGATGTTGACGAGATTATGAAGCAGTTCGGCCTTTAAGGGAGAGGGTTATGAAGGTAGAGATTCCTGAGGAGCTTCAGGAGATATTAGAGGAATTTCTGGTAGAGGCTGAGGAGATCCTTGAAAACCTTGATCAGGATCTCGTTGACCTTGAGTCAAACCCCGAAGATAAGGAGCTCCTCAACAAAATATTCCGGGGAATGCACACACTTAAAGGGGGAGCAGGTTTTCTGAACCTAACCCCTGTTGTTGAAATAGCTCACAGGATTGAAGATATATTCAACAAGCTCAGGAACGACGAGCTAAAGCTTACCCCTGAGATAATGGATGTTATTCTGGAGGGTATAGATAAACTGAAGGAAGCCCTCCAGATGCTTAAAGAGAGTCAGGAGCTCCCCGACATGGAGGAGATAGAGGGACTCCTCTCTCAGCTTGATGTCGTTCTGAAGGGTGAATCCCCAGTTTCGGTGGAGGGGTCCACAGAGAACTCCTCCACACACTCTCCTGAAGCTCAGAGAGAAGAATTGGAATTTGTAGATGGAATCTCAGATAAGCTGAAAGAGCTTATAAAACAGTTTCCCGATAAAGACCTTGCCGGAATTCTGGAAGAGATAATCCTGATGCCTCCTGACAAACGTCCTATGGACGTTATTCCGGAAATAGAGAAACTCATAGAAGAAGGAAAGGACGTAAAAGATCTGATTAAGAAAAAAGAACCTTCTGGAGGGGAAGGAGAGAAACAGCCTCCTTCCCAAAAGAGCGAAACACCTCCTGTTGCCGCTTCTGAAATTACCATAAACTCTGCTGAAAAGACGCCTGTCTCAAAACAGAAAACTTCCAAGAAGCAGGAAAAGAAGAGCTCGGAGACCATAAGGGTAGACGTTGAAAGAGTAGAGAACCTTATGAACCTTGTTGGTGAGATAGTTCTTGACAGGAACAGAATACTTCGGGTTACCCAGGACGTTGAAAAAGAGTGTAGAGGAGAGGCCGTTGAGAAACTTGTTGAGGCGGTTACGAGCCTTGACAGGACGGTAAGCGACCTTCAGGTCGCCGTTATGAAGCTGAGAATGCAGCCTATAAAGAAAATATTCAGCAAGTTTCCCCGTTTGGTAAGAGACCTTGCAAGGAAACTCAACAAAAAGGTTCAGCTCATTATAGAGGGTGAAGATACAGAGCTTGATAGGTCTATACTTGATAAACTGGAAGATCCGCTTATACACTTGGTAAGAAATGCCTTAGACCACGGAATAGAGCCTCCGGAAGAGAGGGTTGCCAAGGGTAAACCGGAAGTTGGAACGATTAGGCTCTTTGCCTACCACGAAGGAGATCACATAGTTGTCGGTATTCAGGACGATGGAAGGGGAATTGACCCGGAAAAGGTCAAGAAGAAGGCAATTGAGAAGGGTTTAATAACCCCTGAACAGGCTGCCCAGATGAGCGACAAGGAGGCCTATGAGCTCATCTTCCTTCCCGGATTTTCAACGGCAGATAAGGTCAGTGACGTTTCCGGCCGCGGCGTCGGAATGGATGTTGTTGCAAGCACAATCCACTCACTTAGAGGTTCCATAGAAATAGACAGTGAGCCCGGTAAAGGAACAACCATTCTCCTGAAACTTCCCCTTACGGTTGCAATCATCAGAACCTTGATGCTCGGGTGTAACGGTCAGGTCTACGCCGTTCCTCTTCACTCTGTTGTTGAAATCGTCAGGTACCAGGAGGAGCAGGTTAAAGAGGTTGGTAGTTTCAAGAGCTTTATGCTCAGAGACGAGGTACTTCCCCTCTTTTCACTTAACGAACTACTTGAGGTTCCGGATAACAACCATAAGGCCTTTGTGGTTATAGTGAAAGTGGGAGAGAAGTTAATTGCCGTCTCTATAGAGAGACTCTTCGGTGAAGAGGAGATAGTTATCAAGTCTTTAGGTGAACTCCTTTCGGACATACCCGGAATAGCAGGTGCAACGATAGCAGGAGACGGAAGGGTTGTTCTTATCCTTGACCTCAACTCCCTTCTTGCCGACTACAAGACAAAGCTGATTGGAGTTAAGAGATGAGCGAGGCTAAAGGGAAAGAGCTGAGCGTTTTAGGCGTTGAGGAACTGATAGGAGAGGTTCACGAGAAGGAGGTTCAAGTAATAGCCTTCAGGCTCAACGACGAGCTTGTAGGCGTTCCAATAGAGCAGGTAATAGAGATAACCAATAACAGAGATCTGACGCCGGTTCCCAAAGCTCCCTCTTTTGTTATCGGCGTTATGAACCTGAGAGGAAAGATCGTTCCCGTTATAAACCTTAAGGAGCACCTTAGAATACCCAGTGAAATACCTGAGGATATCTATCAGAGGAACAAGATAGTTATTCTAGAAACTCCTAAGGGAGAGGTTGGAGTAATTGTTGACGAGATAGTTGGTTCCGTTAAGTTCCCGGAAAGTGACGTTCTTCCAGAGCCTATAGGAACTATAGGAATAGACGTGAAGTTTATCTCTGGGGTTGTTCAGCTTGATAGGGAGCTCCTTATCCTTCTAAATGTTGAATCAATCTTTAATCAGGAGGAGTGAGATGTTCTGTTCAGGAGAGAGGAGGGAAATAGAAAGGCTCAAGGGAGAGCTGGAGAGTCTAAAGATTGAGAATATGAAGCTCCAGAAAAGATGTGAAGAAGCTGAAAGGGAGAAGAGATCCCTTCAGGAAGAGGTGAAAAAGCTCTCTCAGAGAAACTTTGAGCTCTCAAGGGAGGTTGAAGAGTACAGGAAGAAGGTTGAGAAGTTAGACAACGATGTTTACATGTACGAGCAGATACTTGACTCACTTATGGAAGAGGCGATATTCCTTGCGACACCTGATTTTAAACCCGGTAGAGCTGGAAACGAGATCGTCTACGCTAATAGGAAAGCTCTTGAGATTGCAAATAAGTGGAGAGAGGTCTTCATAAATGAGTTTGGAATAGATCCCGACAAGCTCATAGGTACTAGTATCCACGTTTTCCATAAGGATCCTGAAAGGGTTAAGGAGCTTCTAAAGTCCACCCGTCCGGGAGAGCACAAGAAGAACGCAGACATTCAGATAGGTCCCTATGTTATGGCTTCTTACCGTCATGCCATTGCCAACAGAGATGGTTCAGTAAGGTACTACATGGCAACCTGGAAGGACGCTACGGCTGAAAAAGAGATTCAGGATCAGCTTGAGAAGTCAAGGAGAATGTTCCTCCAGAACCTTAGAGCCACAAAACAGTCTCTGGTTAATAACCTTGCAACAATCGTAGCTATATCTGTTGCGATTAAGGAGCTTAAAGAGGTTCTTAAGCTTTCTGAAAATCAGATTGTTGCAACTGACGAAATAGAGAAAACCGTTAATAAACTCGTTGAAGTTTCAAAGAAACTCATGGAGAACTACCAATTTGTTCTCTCCAAACTGGAGGAGGCAGAGCAGAAGACTGTAGAATCCATTGACCAGATGCAGTACATAAGGGACATTACAAAAGAGATGGAGGACGTCGTCAAGTCCCTTCAGCTTCAGACTGAGCAGATTGACAGGGTTGTTGAGGTTATTACCTCTATTACAGAACAGACAAATCTGCTTGCTCTTAACGCTGCAATAGAGGCTGCAAGAGCCGGTGAGGCCGGAAGAGGATTTGCTGTTGTTGCCGACGAGGTGAGGAAACTCGCAGAGAGAACCAACAAGTCTGCAACTGAAATCAGGGAAGTTGTTAAGAACATGCGAGAGCAGATGGCAAAGACTGCTGAGATTACCAACAAGAGCGTTGTGGCCGTTGAAGACGGAATGAACATCTTTAAGGAGAATCAGTCAACCTATGCAACCCTTAAGAATTCTTCAGAGGAGGTCTTGAAAGTTATAAACGATCTCTCAAGTGTTGTTGCCGTTCAAAAGGATAAGACTGAGGAGATTGTTAAAAACATTCACAACGCTAACAGTGTTATTCACGCAGTTAGAGAGCAGGCGGATAAGGTTATTAAGATTGCCGAGAAGACAGACGCCAGCCTCCACAAAATCTGGGAAACCTTCTACATCTTTAAGCTTGGAGATGCAACGGTTCTACTTGATAAGCTCGCAGAGCTTGGTAACTTTACGGCCAAAGTCAACGACGTTATTAAGGCCAAGTTTGTTGAAGATCTCAATCCTGATATTTCCCTTATTGCCGAGGTTGACAGTCTTATCAGGAGTCTGAGCCTTCAGAATAAGGAGATGGCCGAGCTGGTTCAGAAATACCCGCAGCTTAGGGAAATACTTGACAACGTTGAGGACGACCTCTTTGAGGTGAAACTCCTTCTGAAAGAGCTCTTTGTGGCAATGAACAACGATGACATAGAGGAGATTAAGGATAAAGAAGAAGATATATCTGACGTTATAAACAGGATTACGGAGAAACTCATTAAGGCTATAGCCGAAATTGTTCTCTCAAACAAAAAAGGTGAAAGGGCTTAGTTATGGCGAAGAAGAAGGAGCTCCTTCCCAAGATACTTGAGACCGGGGCTAACGAGCTTGAGATTATAGACTTCAGGATGTACGAGATTTTGGATGATGGCTCTACCTATGAGTGGATTCTAGGAGTAAACGTTGCAAAGGTTAAAGAGGTAATCTTTAAGCCGAAGGACATAATCAAGGCCCCCGGTCTTCCTCCCGAGGCTGAAGGTCTGGCCAAGATCAGGGGGCAGATGATTCCGATAATCAACCTTGCAAAGTGGATGAAGATAAAGGAGCCTCCAAACGCCGGCCGTTACGTTATAGTTATGGAGTTTCTCCGTGAGACTGTAGGTGTTATTGTTCACGAGGCTAAGAGGATAAGGAGAATAAAGTGGGCAGATATAAAGAGACCCCCCAAGAGTATTGACGAGAAGCTGGGAGGTAAGGTTGTAGGTGTTGTTGAAATAGAGGACAACAAGCTCCTTCTTCTTTTAGACTTTGAAGGAATACTTGATGAGCTTGGAATGATTAAAATATTTGGAGAAGAGGGGGTCAGGAAAGAGATAGAGGGTATAGAGAAGAAGGGACACTTCAGAATACTCATACTTGATGACAGCCCTGTTGCTAGGAAAATTATCAGGAAGATTCTTGAGGCAGACGGTCACACAGTTTACGAAGCCCAAAATGGTATAGAAGCTCTCCAGATGCTTCACCAGTGGCTGGAGGAGGCAAAAGCTACAGGAAAGGACATAACCGACTACGTTCAGCTTATAATTTCCGACATTGAGATGCCTGGTATGGACGGTTTAACCTTTACAAGGAAGGTTAAGGAAGACCCGGAGCTCTCTAAGATACCCGTTATTATTAACACATCTCTCAGTGACAGAGCCAATGTTGATAAGAGTAAGTACGTTGGTGCAGATGCTCACCTTGTAAAATTTGATGCTCCAGACCTTATAAAACTGGTTCACCAGTACGCAATTATAAAGTAAGGAGGTTTAGATGGCGCTACCAAATCCCGACATAAATATTCTCATCGTTGACGATATGGCAGCGATGAGAAAAATTCTGAAAACCCTTCTGGCTCAGCTTGGTTACAAAAACGTTGACGAGGCAGAAGACGGAAAGCAAGCCCTTGAGAAACTCCGTCAGAACCCCGACAAGTACGGATTGGTAATCACAGACTGGAATATGCCAAATATGACCGGAATTGAGCTTGTTCAGGCTATAAGAAGTGACGAGAAACTCAAGCACCTTCCCGTTCTCATGGTTACTGCAGAGGCGAAAAAGGAAAACGTTCTTATGGCCATAAAGGCTGGTGTAAACAACTACATTGTAAAGCCGTTTACGGCAGAGACCCTGAAGGAGAAACTTGAGGCGATATTCAGCTCTCTCAACAAGTAAAAATGAGGTTAACCTCTGTGTTTCTCCAGCTCTTTTATGTAACTCTCAGTAAACGGTTCTCTGGCAGGAGGTGGTTAAGGTACCCGTTGGCAGGCCTTAACCCCTCTTTCTTATACTCGTTGCAGGTAACGCAATTTACCGCTTGTACCTCTTCCCCTTCTTGGGTAAGTACTTTTACCTTTGCTCTTCTGGAGTGGAGCTCCCTCGCACCTGCCAAGCTCTTTTAGCTGCTCCTCTTTAACCCTGTAGAGGAGTTCTCAAACCTCTCTGTCTTCTGCAGGTTCAATGTTGGCATAACTCCAACCGCCGACGGAGAGTTTGTTGAACTTCAGCTCGTGGCGCTACTCTAACTAACACACATCACCGGCTCTCTCTTTCAGCTGATTAATGTTTATGTTAGAACCGTAGGCAAAGTAGATGACTTCACCCCGAGTAGACTTCCTCTATAACCTCTTTTATCCTCTGATACAGCGGTTTTCCCTCTACTCTTTTAACTGGAAACTGGCCTACTTTTCTTACCGGACAGATGTCTTCTCTTGCGCTCGTTATGAAGACCTCGTCGGCTGTAAGCAAGTCTTTTAAGGTAAAGAAACCTTCAATTAGTGGTAAGCCTATTTCCCGGCAGAGTTCCCTCAAAAACTCCCTTCTGGTTCCGGGAAGGCACCCGGTTTTAAGTGAAGGTGTGAAGAGTATTCCGTTTCTGTAGAAGAAGAGGTTGGCGAAGGCGGCTTCAGATAAGAATCCTTTTTCGTCAAAGAGAAGTGCTTCGTCGTAACCCGCTTTCTTTGCCTCTTCAAGGGCGTAGATTGAATCCATAACGTCAACCGTTTTGTGAAGAGAAAGTGCAGAAAAAACTCTCTTTACGGAGTAGACTGGAAGGAGAGAGACAGACTCCCTCTTCCTGCACTCCCTTACTGAGATCTCGGTCTTTCCGCTTCTAAACAGCGTAAACCGAACAAGTTTTAATCCGTTGCCGGCAGCTTCCGTTATCCTTTCTTCAAACTCTTCAGGTGAAAGGTCAAAGGGAAGGGAGAGAGTTCTGGAGCTCTCTCTGATTCTCCTGTAGTGGTACTCAATTAGAACGGCCTTCCCCTTTTCAACTCTTACAGTTTCAAATACCCCAAACCTTTCCATTACGGAGCGTCAAATCCCGGGATTCTCGGTACTTTCTTCAGCTTGCTTGCCTTGTAGTACCAGCCCCACAGCTTCTTTAGTGAGTGGCCTATAAAGGGAAGGGGAACCATTAAAGCCCTTTTGTCGTTCCTGTAGACCAGAGCTCCACTCATCCAGCAGGGTCCCATGTCCATGAGGCAGAGAATGTGGAGGTGGTGTATGTAGTCCTCTCTTTTCGGGTCTCCCTTTACCTTATTTTCAAGGTTCCTCGCCACAATTCTTGCCATAACTTCTGCTATGTGTCCCTGCTTAGCCTTCCACTTGGGACCGTCAAAGGCAGCGCTATCGCCTATTGCCCAAACGGTTTCATCTGTTCCCGGAACGGCGCACGTTGGCTCTATCTTTATAAATCCTGCCTCATTGAGAGGGAGGTCGGAGTTTTTAAACACCGGGTGGCCATCTGTTGCCGGTATGAACATTGTAAGGTCTGTTTTCAGGAAGGAGTCGTCTTCAAAAACAACTCCATCGGGCTTAAACTCTTTTATTTTCTTTCCAAAGTGCCTTTTTATTCCTAACTTATCAAGCATTTTGTAGGCTTTTTCTGCGTTCTTCTCTCCCAGTCTTATTCCCGGTTTGGGCATTGGTGCGAAGAAGTGGAGCTGGAATTTATCCCTTATTCCTTTTTTCTTAAAGTAACAGTCTAAGTTGAAAACAAACTCAAAGGCAGGTCCTCCTCTTACACCTGAAGGGTCTTTCGGATTTCCACCAAATCCTGCAGCTATTACTCCTCCCTCCTTTTCTATCAGTTCATCAATTTTATCTCTTATCTTTAAAGATTCTTCCGGTTTTCCACAGATTGATAGGAAGTTTTCACTTCCCTTATGTTTAACCTTTGCTCCACCTATGGCTATTACAAGGTAGTCGTACTCTTTTACAGTCCCGTCTTCCAGGTAAACCTTTTTCTCGGTAGTTGATATCCTCTCTACTCTGCCGATTGTCAGTTTGAAGCGGTTAACCTTTGCTATCTCTTCAAGGGGAACGGTAACGTCTTCCCAGTCGTACTCATGGGTCGGTATCCAGATGGAGATGGGGTAGATGTAGAGGTAATCCCTTTCAGATATCAGTTCAACGTTAAAACACTTATGGCACAGTGCAAAGGCGGCCTCAACTCCTCCTATTCCTCCTCCTAAAACCAGTACTTTTGGAGCCATGGTTCACCTCTTTAATCGTCTTTTGCGAATCTGATTATAAAATTATATCAAGAATTACCTTTACTTTTCTGTCCTGTACCTGAGGTGTTTTTGGGCTGCCGTCTCTATCAGGTTGAGCCAACGGAATCTTTTCTTTTTCAACTTCTCAAGTGGTTCCTTCGTGAGCGTGTAAGCTTCAACGGATGCCTCTCTGCTCCACCTTATTCCGCTGCCTTCTCCGCACTTTTTACAGAGGACTCCTCCTTTCTCTACGGAGAAAGTTGAAATCTCGCTACTTCCACACTCAACGCATCTGAAAAGACGGGGAGTTAAGCCCTCTAAGAATAGGAACTTCATCAGAAAGGCCTGGTAGGCCGGGGGAGTTCCCTCTTCTTCTATGTACCTCTTTATCAGCTGGTAGAGTCTATTTTCCGGTGAGAGTTCAAGGGGAGAGAGGAGCCTTGCTATTTTAGACCTGTAGAGGAGTTCCCCCTTAGTTTTCGGGAAGTTCTCTTTAACCAATTTCCCTTCAACAACTTCCCACTTTTCTCCCTTCTGTAGAAGCTTGAACTCCGTAACTGAGAAGGGTTCGTACTTTATCGGGAAGTCGGCGCTTCTTAACTTAACCAATAGGTTAACCTTTCCCAGCTTCTCCGTATAGACGGTAAGGTGTCTTAATCTGTCTCCTAAATCTCTGCTTTTAAGGACTACTCCCTCTGTCTCCATTCTCCATCAAACGTTAAACCTGAAGTGGATTATGTCTCCGTCCTGAACTTCGTAATCTTTTCCTTCAAGCCTCATAAGCCCCTTCTCTTTACAGGCCTGTATGGAGCCTTCTCTTATCAGGTCCTCATACCTTATCACCTCAGCCCTTATAAATCCCCTCTCTATGTCGGAGTGTATCTTCCCTGCAGCTTGAGGCGCTTTTGTTCCTTTCTTTACAGTCCAGGCTTTTACTTCAGGCTCTCCGGCGGTAAAGAAGGTTATTAAATCAAGGAGCCTGTAACCTTCCCTTATTACGGCGTTAAGGCCTGGCTCTTTCATTCCAAGCTCTTTAAGAAACTCCTCTTTCTCCTCTTTTGGAAGTTCACTGAGCTCGGCCTCTATCTTGGCGCAGATTTTTACGACGGGAGCTCCCTCTCTTTCAGCATACTCCCTAACCTGTTTTACAAACTCGTTGTCCTCAAACAGACCTTCTTCGTCTACGTTTGCAACGTACATTACCGGCTTTGCCGTTAACAGCTGGAGCTCCCTTATAACTCTCTTTTCCTCGTCTCCCAACTCGTCTAAAAACGGGTGGATTCTCTTTCCCTCTTCCAGTATCCTTTTTATCCTCTCAAGGGCTTCAACTTCGGCCTTCAACTTCTTGTCTCCGCTCTTTGCCTGCTTTGCCACCTTCTGGAGTCTCTTCTCAACGCTTTCCAGGTCCTTCATAACTAACTCAAGGTTTATCGTCTCTATGTCCCTTACAGGGTCTACGGAACCGTCTACGTGGACGACGTTCTCGTCCTGAAAACACCTTACAACGTGGGCTATTGCGTCAACGTTCCTGATGTTTGCAAGGAACTGGTTTCCAAGCCCTTCTCCCTTACTCGCTCCTCTAACAAGACCTGCTATGTCTACAAACTCTATTGTTGTAGGTGTTATCTTCTTTGGCTTTACTATCTCTGCTATTTTGTAGAGCCTTTCGTCTGGAACTTCAACAACTCCAACGTTTGGCTCAATGGTGCAGAACGGGTAGTTTGCAGCCTCTGCCTTCATCGTGTTCGTCAGGGCGTTAAAGAGGGTTGACTTCCCTACGTTTGGAAGGCCTACTATTCCACAGTTGAATCCCATCTTCTCTCCTCTCTGCTTCAATTTTCAGGTTTTGAAATTTAGGCGTTCAGCTGTGTTTCAACCACTTGGATAGTTGACTAATATTTAAGTGGGAATACCCTGAAACTCTTAATTGATATAATGGCCGCCGTTATATCTAGGCAGCTGGAGGAGAGAAATGGTAGGGTTTCTCCTTGACCTTGAAGGAACTTTGGTTAAGGATAAAAGCTACACTCCGTTTCCGGAAGCCCTTGAGTTTACCCGCTACTTAGATGAGAGAGGTATTCCCTGGATAGTTGCTACCAACAACTCAACTGAAAAGCCGGGAGCTCTGGTTGAGATACTCAGGGAAAAGGGTTTCAACGTTAATAGAGATAAGCTCCTCTCTCCCTCTCTCCTTGCCGGCGACTTCCTGAAAAAGAAGGGAGTAAAAAGCATCTACTTTTTAGGAACGGAAAAAGTTAAGGAATTCTTCAGAGAAGAAGGCTTTGACGTTAGAGATGACCACAGGGTTGATGCCGTTGTTGTCGGAAGGGACAGGGAGATAAACTACCAGAAATTCAAAACAGCAACCTCTGCCCTTGTTCTTGAGGGAGCAGAGCTCTTTGCGTTCCACAGAAACAGGCTCATTTTAGACCCGGACGGCCTTGTTGGTCCCAGTGTTGGAGCAGTTGCAGAAGCCCTCTCTTACGCCTCAAACAAGCCGGTTGTTTCCTTTGGTAAACCCTCTAAAGAGTACTTTGAGAGAGCCTTTGAACTCCTTGGAATTTCAGACCCAAAAAGGGTTTACATGGTTAGCGACGACCCGTTTACAGACCTTGCAGAGGGTAAGAAAGTTGCCGGCTTTAAAACCGTTTTTGTTTTAAGCGGAAAGTATAGAGACCTGTCTGTTCTGGAAAGTATTGAACCCGAACTCCGTCCCGACTACGTTTTTAAACACATCGGGGAGTGCCTTCAGCTTTTAGAGGGGAACGGTTGATGGGAATTGTTGGCCGTTTAAAAACCTATATGGAACTCATAAAGGTTGAGCACACTATTTTCGCCCTTCCCTTTGCCCTGACTGCTGCCCTTATGGCGGCCAACGGTTTCCCTACTTTCTACCAGCTTTTCTGGATAACCGTTGCCCTCTTTGGAGCCAGAACTGCGGCAATGAGTTTAAACAGGGCAATAGATGCCGAAATTGACGCCAGAAATCCGAGAACTGCCAGTAGACACATTCCGAGGGGGCTGGTTAAGCGTTCTGAGGCCTTTGTTCTGGCCTTTGTGGGTTTTGCAATTATGGTTTATGCTGCCTACAAACTCAACAGATTGGCTTTAGAGCTCTCCCCCGTTGCCATTTTCGTCCTTACTCTTTACTCTTTTACAAAACGGTTTACAGCTCTCTGTCACGTTGTTCTTGGAGTTGCCGTTGCCCTTGCACCTTTAGGTGCCTGGGTTGCCGTTAGGGGAACTATTGACTTTCCTGCCGTTATCCTTTCTCTCTCTGTTGCCTTCTGGGTTGCCGGTTTTGACATCATCTACGCCCTTCAGGACGTTGAGTTTGACAGGAGAGAGGGTCTTTACTCAATACCTGCAAAGCTCGGCGAAAGGGGAGCTCTCCTTATCTCCAGGCTCTTCCACCTTCTCACCCTTGCAGGTCTCATCTTGGTTGGATTCCTGGAGGGTATGGGAGTTTTCTACTACCTGGGACTTCTCATATCTACCGTCTTTATGGTAAAAGAGCACATCCTCGTTACCAGAGACAGGTCTAAAATCGGGTATGCTTTTTTCAACCTTAACGGTTACATCTCGTTAACCGTTTTCTTCTTCACTCTTCTTGACTTTCTCTGGAGAGGATTATGGAACTCCTGAAGTATGTTATTTCCTTCCTTGTGATTATGGATCCCATCTTTGCTGCCATCATGGTTGCAGGTCTTGTTCCCTCTGTAAGGGAGGTTAAGCGGGTGGCCTTTAAAGCTTCTCTAACTGTTCTTGTTGCTGCTCTCGTTACCCTCTTTTCAGGGGAAGCTCTCTTAAAGCTGATGGGTGTTAACATCTTCAGCATTAAAATTTTCGGCGGTCTTATACTCCTTCACATGGCCTTCCAGATGCTTCAGGCAAGACCTCCCAGAACCAAGCACACTGAGGAGGAAGACTCTGCTGCTGCTGAGAAGGAGGACATCTCCATAGTTCCCATTGGGATTCCCGTTCTTTTTGGTCCCGGAACCTTTACAACGCTTCTCATCTTCAGGGAAGAAGTGAAAAGTGTTTTTCAGCTGGGAGAACTTTTCTCAGCCGTTATCATCTCCGTTTTCGTTACCTACATTATTCTCTCACAGGCCTCTTTCTTCTCAAGGAGACTTGGCACAACCGGAATAAACGTTACAGTTCGTATATTCGGTCTTTTTGTGGGAGCTCTCGGCTCCCAGTTTATAGTTGACGGCGTAAAACACCTTTGGTTTCAGGGGTGAGGTATGAAAGCCTGTGTTCAGAGAGTTCTTTCAGGAAAGGTTGTTGTTTCAGGAGAAACTGTTGCAGAGATAGGCAAAGGCCTTGTTGTTCTGATAGGTTTTGAGAAAGGAGACCTGAAGTCTTACGTTGAGAAGATGGCAAAGAAGATCGTTGGACTCAGGATATTTGAAGATTCTGGCGGTAAGATGAACCTTTCGGTTAAGGATGTTAAGGGGGAGCTCCTCGTCGTTCCCAACTTTACTTTAGCTGCAGATTGCAGGAAGGGGCGCCGTCCCAGTTTTCAATCCTCAGAAGAACCTTCAAGGGCAGAGGAGATGTTCAACCTGTTTGTTGAGAAGTGTAGAGAGGAAGGCATTTCCGTTCAAACCGGAATATTCGGCGCCGACATGAAAGTCCACATAGTTAACGACGGCCCCGTAACCTTTGTCCTTACTAAAGAGGAGATTTAATGGGAGTTCCTTCCCTCAACGATCTGAAAGAGAGCGTTGTTAACGCAGTATCAACAACCCTTCCCTGGGTTAGGGTTGAGTACGCACTTGCACTCCTCTTTCTCCTTCTGGCCTTCCTTTCTCTCTGGAGCAGAAGACTCGTTAAAGCCGTCCTTTTGCGGGTTGCTCTGGTTGATAAGAAGATTTCAAAAGCCGAGAAGATAGTTATAAGCCTCTCTTCGTGGATTTCCTACCTCCTATTTTTACTCTTTCTGAACCTTGCCGTCGTCCAGCTCCAGCTTCCGGAGAGAATACTTGAGATTCTGAACATCATCTTTTTCGTCCTCTACGTCTCTATTGGAACTTTTATTCTCATTAGAATTGTTGACCTTCTCCTTGAGAAGTTTTCAGAGAGAGTAAAGAGGAAGGTTTCTCCCAGGGAGGCACCCCTTGTAGATACCTACTACTCTATGATCTCCAAAGTTATCAACGTCTTTATAGTTCTCATTGCCCTTATTGCCGTTCTTGACAGGCTCGGCTTTAACGTTACTTCACTGGTTACCTCTTTGGGAGTCGGTTCTCTTGCCGTAGGTCTTGCCGCTAAGGATACGATTAAGAACTTTATCTCAGGGATAATGCTCGTTACAGATAGACAGTTCCGTATAGGAGACAGGGTCTACATAAAAGATATTGATGTGGAAGGCTATGTTTACGACATTGGTTTGAGGACAACGAGAATCCTAACAATTTCAGGGAATAACCTGATAACTGTTCCAAACTCAAAACTTACAGAGGGGGTTATTGAGAACGCTCTCTACCCCGACCCCAGGGTGAAGGATTCCGTTGAGGTGGGAGTGGCTTACGGCTCAGACGTTGAAAAGGTTAAAGAGCTTCTCGTTAAGGCTACAGAGGGTATAGAAGGGATCCTCAAAGACCCTCCGCCTTCAGTTTACTTTACCAGCTTCGGAGACAATGCCCTTATTTTTAAGCTTATCTACTACGTAGAGAGGAAAGACTTAGCGTTCGGTATAAAGTCTCTGCTTCACGAGAGGATTAACGCCCTCTTCAGAGAAAACGGTATAGAGATTCCGTTCCCCCAGAACGACCTGTGGTTCAGAAATCCACTCAGGGTGAAGTTAGATGGCTCTGTTCAGCGTGAGGATGAGGAGCTCTAAAGAGGGAGTCCACATCTCCGGTGCAGAGAGGATAGTTCCTGAAGAAAAACTTGACGAGGTGGTTCTCTCACTCCTTAGCCGGGCAAGGAGCCACTCCCGTGGAAAGCCCGACTTTATCTCTGTTAAAGTGGAAGCGTTAAAGGAAGAGCCTATTTACCTTAGAGCCCTTCCCGTTTTTGAGGTTAGAACGGAGCTCCCTGCTGAAGAGGTTTTGAGGGTTCTCTTCTCCCTCTCTGAGGTTCCGGTAGAGTTAGGAGTTAAGTTTTACCGTCTTCTCCTCTTCGGTATCTCCCCTTCCGGTGGGGTTATGAGGGGAGCGGCTGTTGTTGAAGTTCCTTCAGGAAGGAGAATAGAAACTGATAGAGAAAGGGGCATAAGGGTTTCGTACCTTGACATTTCACCTGAGGCCGAAAGGGAGCTCCGCCGTCTGGCAGGAAAGGGTTTTACTGAGAACCTGAAAGAAGCCCTTACCCTTTCTACAAAGGTTTTGAACCACCCTTCTGTTCTTGCAGAGCTCTGCGTTTCCGACGATCCGGATTACACAACAGGATACCTCTCCGTTAAGGGAAGAGGTTACTTTAGGATTTTTAACATTAAACCTGCAGGCCTTCCATTGGGAGGGAGGGTGTTTTTCGTGAAAGAGGGAACAGAGGTTGAACCTTTGAAAAACTACCTTGAGAAAAAGCCGGTTATCGTTTCCTCTGTCTCTTCCTACTCGGTTGTCTCGCCTGAAGAGCTTGTGTAGCTTCCGCTCTTCACTTTGCCGTCTAAAGAGGCTCCCGGCTCAACAGAGAGCTCTTTAACAGTTAAATCTCCCCTTATCTTTGCAGTGCTCTTTACCTCAAGCTTTTCCGCCTCAACGTTTCCCTCAACTGTTCCCATAGCAACAACAGTTTTAGCGTTTACGTTTCCTTTTACCGTTGCGCTCTGGCCGAAAATCACAAAATCGCCGTTTACGTCTCCCTCAACAGTTCCATCAATCCTTATCTTTCCCTCAGAGAAGATGTTTCCCTCTATCTTTAAGCCTTCTGCGAGTATACTCTTAACCTCTGCCATTTCCTCTTCTCTTTTCTTTCTCAACATTTTCCGGCGCCTCCAGGAACGGTTCTGGATTGACTATTTTTCCTCTGAACTTTACAGAGTAGTGGAGGTGAGGGCCTGTGCTCCTGCCGGAGCTCCCCATTAACCCTATGATCTCTCCCCTCTTTACTCTCTCTCCCTTCCTGACCAGTACTTTCGCAAGGTGGCCGTAGTAGGTCTGGATGCCGTTTCCATGATCTATTTCTATGCACTTCCCGAGAAGCCCACAGTAGCCTGCTTTTACAACCCTGCCGTCTGCGGGGCTCCTGACAGGAGTTCCCCACCTGTTGGCTATGTCAATTCCTAAATGAAACTCAGGCTTTCCTGTAATCGGGTTTACTCTAAGTCCAAATGGAGAAGTGATTCTTCCGTAAGTGGGGTATCCTAAAGGTACTGTTTTAAACTCTTTAATCATTCTGTCTATTTGAGGAATAAGGGAATTTACGTCAACGTCTACGCTGTCGTCTGTAAGGAGTTTTGAAAGCGGAATTGCGTTTCCACCTTCACCGCCGGAGGTGTCAACCTTCAGCCCCACCTTCTTCATCAGTGAGTTTATTATCTCCAATCTTCTTGCAAGTTCTTCAACAGTTTCTTTCTTTTCCTCCTTTAACTTTGCAACCGTTTCTTTCAGCTGAGCATTCTCCTTCTGGGTTCTTGAGAGCTGGAGCTCCAGCTGAGAGATCTGTCTTCGGAGCTCCCCTTCAGACTTTGAAAGTTCCATTAACTTTGAGGCAGCGTAAACGGAAAAGATGCAGAGGAAAATAATGAAGATGCTGAAGATGGTAACTAACGAGACCAGAGCTCTCTTTGAAACGCTGAATCTCCTGTAGTTTGCTAGGTTATCCTTAACAACTATTACCTGTATCCTGTTACTCTTCTCCATACCTACTTTCCTATGCAGAACCGTGAGAAGATTATGTCGTACATGTCCTCCGTGGTTACTTCTCCCACAATCTCTCCAAGTGCTCCGAGAGCGTCGTCTATGTCCATTGATAGAAACTCGGGAGATTCTACTCCACTTTCAAGAGTTTTTAAAGCTCTTTTAAGACTCTCCTCTGCCCTTTCAAGAAGCTCCTTGTGCCTTTCAGAGGTAATAACAACCTCGTCTCCGCCTAGAACCGTTTCAGGCTCAAGCATTACCAGTTCTGTTATGAGCTCTGCCAGTTTCTCTATACCCTCTCCCTTCTTCGCACTTATCTCCACACACCTTTCTAGCCTCAACTCCTTTGCGTCTCTACATCGGAACTTGAGTTCTAAGTCTGCCTTGTTTATAACTAAAATTACCTTTTTCTTCTCTTCTATTCTCTCCAGAATCTCCCCGTCTTCTTCTGTAAAACCTTCTGAGCCGTCTATAAGGAACAGAACTACATCAGCCTCTTTAAGCTTCTCTAAACTCTTCTCAATACCTATCCTCTCTACTCTGTCTTCCGCCTGTCTGATTCCTGCTGTGTCAATCAGCCTTAACGGTAGCCCCTTAAAGGTTACTGTCTCCTCTATTACGTCCCTTGTCGTTCCCGGAATCTCTGTAACTATTGCCCTCTCTTCCTGCAGCAGTGCGTTAAGGAGTGATGACTTACCAACGTTTGGCTTTCCCACAATTGCCACTTTTATCCCTTCTCTTATCAGCCTTCCTTCCCTGTAAGTTTTAATGACTTCCTCTATCCTGCCAACGGCCTCCAGCAGCCTTTCCTTTACTTTGCCGCTCTCAATTATCTCTACCTCCTCTTCGGGAAAGTCAACTGCTGCCTCAATGTAGGCCTTGGTCTCAAGGATAAAATCACGGAGCTCCCTTATCTTTCTGGAGAGAGATCCCTCAAGCTGCCTGAGTGCCACCTTTGCAGAGAGCTCACTCTTTGCCTCAATGAGCTGGTTTATAGCTTCAGCCTGAGTCAGGTCTATTTTCCCGTTCAAAAAAGCCCTCATCGTGAACTCACCGGGTTCTGCAAGCCTTGCTCCCAGTGACAGAACCTCCCTTAGAATCTGCCTGACTACAACAATTCCACCGTGGCTGTGGATCTCAACTACATCCTCACCTGTAAAACTCCTTGGTGCCTTCATGTAAACTGCAAGTACTTCGTCTATCGGCTCTCCAAACCTATCAACGACAACTCCGTAGTACATCTTCCTCTCTTCAAACTCTTTCGTTTCCTTTCCGCTCTTTCTCCTAAAAAGGCTCTTCAGAATCGGCAGAGCCTCTTTCCCTGAGATTCTCACAATCCCTATAGCTCCCTTCCCTATTGGAGTTCCTATAGCTGCTATCGTATCTTCGCGCAGCAGGTCTTTCATTTTCCTCTCCTCTGGCCTGTTATACTTACATAACAAAAATAAAACTCTTAGTGCCGAAGGGGGTTTCATGTGCGGAATTGTTGGTTACGTAGGGAAAGACAACGCTAAAGATATAGTTGTTGACGGTTTAAAGAGGCTTGAGTACAGAGGTTACGACTCTGCCGGTATTGCTCTAATTGTAGATGAGAAGATCTGTGTTTACAAAAAGCAGGGAAAGATAAGGAACCTTGAGATAGAGCTTCACAAATTGCCAATATTTTCAAACCTAGGAATAGGACACACTAGGTGGGCAACTCACGGAAAGCCCGACGACGTTAACGCCCACCCCCACGTTGACTGTGCCGAAAAGATAGCTTTGGTTCACAACGGAATAATAGAGAACTATTCGGAGCTCCGGCGGGAGCTCCAGGGTAAGGGACACAAATTTACGTCCCAGACCGACACGGAAGTCGTTGTTCACCTTATAGAGGAAGAGCTCAAGAACTCTTCTACTTTCTTTGAAGCTTTCCTTAAAGCGGTTAGGAGACTTCACGGTTCCTACGCACTTGCAGTTATTACACTTTACCAGCCAGACACCATATTCGTTGCAAGGAAGGACAGTCCTTTAGTTATAGGCTTGGGTGAAGGAGAGAACTTTGTGGCTTCGGACGTTCCGGCATTTCTCTCCTATACGAATAGAGTTATATTCCTTGACGACTTTGAAGTTGCTACCGTTAAGTCTGACGGAGTTTCTGTCTTCAACTACGACGGAGAGAGGATTGAAAAGAGAGTAACTGTAATTCCCTGGTCTCTCTCTCAAGCTGAGAAGGCCGGCTATAAACACTTCATGTTAAAAGAAATCTACGAACAGCCCAGAGCCATTGCAGACACGATAAGCGGTAACCTGAACTGGTTTCATGGAGAGACTGAACTTAAAGGGATATCTCCAGACTCCTTTAACAGAATACAGATTGTTGCCTGCGGGACCTCTTACCATGCCGGCCTCATAACGAAGTTCTACTTTGAGAACCTTGCAGGGATTCCAACAGAAGTTGACTATGCCTCTGAGTACCGCTACAGGGAGCCTATCGTTGACGGGAAAACCCTTGTAATCTCAATAACCCAGTCGGGGGAGACTGCCGATACCCTTGCTGCCATGAGGCTGGCAAAGAGCAGGGGAGCGAAACTCCTTACAGTGTGTAATGTTATTGGATCAACGGCAACCAGAGAGGCAGACGCTGTCGTTTACACCTATGCCGGTCCCGAAATCAGCGTTGCTTCAACAAAGGCCTTTACAACCCAGTTAACGGCACTCTTCCTCTTTGCTCTGTGGCTTTCCCGTAGCAGAAAAACACTCAGTGAGGAGAGGGTAGAACGCTACCTGAAGGAGCTCCTAGAGGTATCCTCAAAAGTAGAGACCCTCCTCAAACTTGAGAAAGAAAAGGCTACAATAAAAAACACTGCTTTGGAATTTTACAGATCAAAGGACGCTCTGTACCTTGGAAGAAACGTGAACTACCCTATAGCCCTTGAGGGAGCTCTCAAGCTAAAGGAGATATCCTACATTCACGCAGAAGGCTACCCTGCCGGAGAGATGAAGCACGGACCTATTGCTCTGATAGATGAGAACGTTCCGGTTATAGTTGTTGCAACTAAAGGGAAAGTCCTTGACAAAGTTATTTCCAACATAGAGGAGGTAAAGGCCAGAAAGGGGAGAGTTATTGCCGTAACCAATCCAGATGTTAAAAAAGTAAAAGAGCTTGCCGAATATACTCTGGAGGTTCCTGAAGCGGACGAGTACCTCTCTCCCCTTGTTAATATTGTTCCTCTTCAACTTTTTGCTTATTATATTGCTGACTTTCTGGGTTATGATGTTGACCAGCCGAGAAACCTGGCAAAGAGCGTTACGGTAGAGTAGGGGAGGTAGATGGAAACTGCTATTTTATTGATTTCCTGTCCCGACCGGAAGGGAATACTGGCAGAGATAACCGGGTTTATAGCGAAAAATGGAGGAAACATCCTTCACGCCGACCAGCACATAGATTCTCAGAGCTCTACTTTCTTTATGAGAATTGAGTGGGATCTTAACGATTTCTTACTTCCTAAAGATAAGATAGAAGAGGCTTTTAAACCTATAGCCGAGAAGTTCAGTATGGATTATCAATTTCATTTCAGTTCGGAAGTGAAAAACGTAGCCATTTTTGTCTCCCGTTACGACCACTGTCTCTACGACCTTCTCTACCGGTTTAAGGCAGGGGAGCTCCCCGGGAACCTCAAACTCGTTATAAGCAACCATACAGACCTTAAACCGGTAGTTGAGATGTTCGGCATCCCCTTCTACCACTTTCCCAAGAACAGGGAAAATAAACCCTCTGTTGAGGAGAAGGAGATAGAGCTTTTAGAGAGGGAAGGGATAGATCTTGTAGTTCTTGCCCGCTACATGCAGATACTGAGCGATAGGTTTGTAAACCGCTTCAGGAACAGAATAATCAACATCCACCACTCCTTCCTTCCCGCCTTTGTTGGGGCTAAGCCCTACCACAGGGCTTACCAGCGGGGAGTGAAGATTATAGGAGCGACCAGCCACTACGTTACCGAGGAGCTTGACCAGGGACCAATAATTGAGCAGGACGTTGTTCGCGTTAGCCACAGAGATAGCGTAGAAGACATGATAAGAAAAGGGAGGGATCTGGAGAAAGTCGTTCTTTCAAGAGCAGTAAAGTGGCATTTAGAGAACAAGATTCTAGTATATGATAATAAAACTGTTATTTTTGAGTAAAATTGAAAGTTAATCAAATAAAAACCTTTCCAATTAATCGCGTTTGTAAATTAAGTATATAATTTTAAGTAAGCAACTACATCCGGGGGGAAAGGATGAAAGAGAGAATTCTTGAAGCTGCAGAGAGAATTTTTTCTGAAAAAGGTTACTACGACACGAAGGTCTATCAGATTGCGGAAGCTGCAGGGGTTTCTGTGGGAACTATTTACCGTTTTTATGACAGTAAAGAAGACCTTTATGCAGAAGTTATAAGAACAAAACTGCGGGAGCTGGAGAGAAGAGTAAGTAAATCCATAAAAGATAAAAATCCAAGGGAAGCTCTTGAGGCTTACATAAGTACTGTTATTGACTTCTTTGATGATGAAAAGCAATTCTTTGAGCTCTTTATGAGGGAAGTGGGAAGCCTTGTTATTCCGAACGAGGAGAGGTTAAATCTGTCGGAGTGGTACAACAGATACGTAAATAAGTTGTCTGTGATTATTAAAGAAGGTATAGAGAGAGAAGAGTTCAGGGAGCTTAATCCTAAGGCTGTGATACTTTTAATTTCTGGAGCTCTCAAAAATATTCTTTACGCATCTGTTAAAGGTTTTATCAATCTTAATTCTGAAGACATAAAGAAAACTATTATAACAATGGTAGAGGAGGGAATTCTGAAGAACTAACAGCCTGTTACTTTTTAGCTATTGAGTGTTGATTTACTGTTCTTCTCTGTTTTAGAATAGTTAAAGATGTAAGTAAGTACTTACTATTAACAGAGGTTCTGCTTGAAGGCTAAGGAGAAGATTCTTCAGGCTGCTTACGACTGTTTTTCAAAGCGCGGTTACACGGGAGCTACTACCAGAGAGATTGCCCGACTGGCCGGGGTGTCTGAAGTAACGCTTTTCAGACTTTTTGGTAATAAGAAGGAGCTTTTTAGAGAGGTTCTTATTAACTTCTCTGTGATTCCTGACCTCAGGTCTATATCAATTCCTGAGGGTTCTGGTAGCGAGGTTCTTGCTGAAGTAGGCAGGAAGATTTTTCTATCCCTTAAAGAGAAAAAGGAGTTTTTAAAGATTCTACTCTCGGAAATTACAGGCCTTGCTGAAGAGGCCAGAGAGGTTTATAGCCATTTTGTTGAAACTTTTGAATATCTTCTGCTTGAGGTCTTTTCTTCTGTTTTTTCCTCATCTTCGTGTTCTGAGTTGAGGGAGAAAGTAAGGGTATTTGGAGCGGCTCTTTTTGGTTTTTTTGTTTCTGAGGAGATTTTTCAGGGGAAGGAGCTATCTCCTGAAGAGATAGACTCTTTTATTGAAACTCTTGTCCGTTTTCTTTCTGGGGGTAGCCATTGAAACGGGCTGTTGCTGTTCTGGGAGCTCTGGCTATCTTAGCCATTACCGTCTGGTTTCTCTACTTCCTCTACGAGAGGTACCTTTACGTAATAACTGACAACGCCTTTCAGAAGGCAGACATTGTAAACGTGTCCCCTGAAGACGTTTCCGGTTACATCGTTAAACTCTACAAGCAGGAGTTTCAGCCGGTTAAAAAGGGGGAACCTCTCTTTAAGATTGACGATTCTACCATGAAGAGGGAGCTCTCCTCTCTCCAGTTTCAGATCCTCTCACTGAAAGCTAGGAAGAGGGAGCTTGAAACGAGGCTCTCCAGACTGAAGAGGCAACTCCCGGCTACACTGCGAACAGCTCAGTTTAGGTTCTCTGCAGCTGTAAACGACGTTTCAGCCTTAAGGGAGCAGTTGAAGGAGGCGGAAACGACCTATAAGACTTCTGTTTCTAAAGCTCTTGCCTCCTTTAAGGCTGCTAAAGCTGCTCTTGAGGCCGCCAAAGTAAACGCCGAAAGGATGGAGCACCGGTTTAACCGCTACAGGAAGCTCTACGAGAAGCGGATAATCTCCCTCCAGCAGTTTGAAGACGTTAAGGCTGTCTACTTTTCGTCAAAGGCTGAGTACGAGAGAGATCTCTCTGCTTACATCGCTGCCAGAGAGAACCTAAAGGAAGCACAGGCTTTAAGGTTTAAAGTTCTTGCCCTGAAAAGTAGGCTTCTCGCCTCAGAGAAGAGAATAGGGGAACTTAGAGAAGGGGTTATTTCTGCAGAGGCAAAGCTTAAACAGTTAGAGGAACTCCGCCATTCAATAAAGAGTCTTTCAGACAGGATTAAATCTCTTGAAGAGAAGAAAGAGAAGGTCAAAATACTTATTTCTCACACTCTTGTCCGCTCTCCTGTAACCGGATTTATTGCCAAGAAATGGCGAGAAACTGGAGACTTTGTTTCTCCTGGTCTCACAGTTTACTCGCTTTACAACCCTGGAACGTTTTACGTTCTTGCCTGGATAGACGAGGATAAGATTCCATACGTGAAGGTGGGGAGCTCTGCCGAAGTTGAACTTGAAGTTTGCGGTAAAACCTTTGAAGGAAAGGTCTACCGGGTAGGCAAGTCTGCCGGTTCCGTCTTTGCCCTCATTCCACGAGACACGTCTCAAGGAGAGTACACAAAGGTAACTCAGAGAGTCCCTGTAAAGATAAAGCTCAAAGGCGTGCCCCTCTCGTGCATAAAACCCGGCACAAACGCCGTTGTAAAGATAAGGAAGGAAGAATGACGCTTAGAACTTACTTCTTAGGGGTTCTTATCGTTGCCGGTATGTTCATGACCCTTCTTGATACAACCATTGTTGACATCGCACTTCCCCACATGATGAGCGCTTTTGACGCAGAGCCCGACGATATACAGTGGGTAATAATAGCCTACATGGTAGCCTCTGCCGTTGCAATGCCTGTTGTAGGGTGGCTTGGAGGAAAGTTAGGACACAGGAACACCTATCTTCTTGGAACTGCCCTCTTTACCGGAATGAGTGCTCTCTGCGGTCTTGCGTCAAACCTTGACGTAATGATTCTTGCAAGGACTCTTCAGGGAGTTGGAGAGGGGATAGCCGTTCCTATGACGATGACCCTCCTCTTTGAACTCTTTCCTCCTGAGAAAAGAGGGGTAGCAATGGGAATGTTCGCCCTCGGCGCTACATTTGGCCCCTCTTTAGGCCCCACGCTTGGAGGGTACATTACGGAACACCTCAACTGGCGCTGGATATTCTACGTAAATCTCCTTCCCGGAGTACTTGTCATTTACCTTCTAACAGTTCTTATGGAAGACGACAGACACCTCCACAGAGAAGAAAAACCTCTTGACTTTTTAGGTCTTCTTCTTCTTGCAACTTCCCTTATCTCCCTTATCGTTGTTCTCTCCAAAGGGAACAGTTGGGGGTGGAATTCCGTAAAATCTGTTTCCTTCCTCTACCTTTCAGCCGTCTCTTTTATCGCTTTTCTTATCCATGAACTTAGAACAGAACATCCTCTCTTAAACCTCTCTCTCTTTAAGTACCCCTTCTTTCGCTACCCTGTCTTCTCCCTTACCGTTTTCGGTATGGGAGTTTACGCCTCTTACTTCCTCCTTCCCCTCTACCTTGAGAAACTGAGAGGTTTCCCCACTATAACGGCAGGAGAGATACTCTTCTGGCCTTCTATGGGAACGGGAATTTTCAGTATGGTTGCCGGTATTCTCATAGACAGAAAGGTCATAACTAAAAAAATTTCTATCATTCTTGGAACTCTGATCTTTATCATAGGTACCCACCTCCAGCAGAAACTTGACCTTGAGATGTCTAAAATAGAGATAGTTGCCTACCTTATGCCGTGGGGAATAGGAATGGGGTTCTTCTTTCCCGCACTCTCTCAGATCTCTTTGGGAAGTTTTAAGGGGGAGCTCCTTCGTCAGGCCTCCTCTATCCAAAACCTTATGAGACTCGTAGGAGGAAGCGTTGGAACAGCCGTTTCAACTTACATTCTCCTCTCTTCTCAACAGGTTCACTTTGTCCGTTTAACAGAGAGAGTCTCTTCCTCTTCCCCTCAGGTTGTAGAGTTCCTGAGGAGAGCCGGAAATTTCTTCCACTACTTCAGGTCTGAACCTCCCCAAACGGCCACTCAGACTGCCCACGCTCTGCTGGCTCAGCTTTTCTCACAGCACGCCTTCTGGCACTCCTTTGCCGATGCATTCTTTTTTGCAACTATCTGCGGCGTTTTAACTCTTATTCCCGCTTTTTTACTGGAGGAGAGAGATGAGAGCTCTGGTTCTGGTTTTACTCATCCTTCTGCCGGCAAAACTTAAGGCAGGAGAACTTCAAAAACTTATAGCTGTTGCCCTTAAAAACTCAAAAGAGATACAGAAATCAAAGATTGACTACAAAATCTCAGACCTTCTCTACAGGGAGGCCGTATCAAGCTACTTTCCGAAAGTTGACCTCTTCTACAGGAAGACCAATCTGACAGAGGTTCCCTCTTACTCCTTTGGACTACCAGGTTTGCCACCTGCCTCTTTTTCACTTTTTAACAGGAGTTACTACCATTTTGGAGTGAACCTCTCTCAGCCCCTCTTTACCGGTGGAGAGATAACCTACTCTGTGAAGTTACGGGAGAAAGAGAAAAAGGCAACTTACTACCTCTTTAAAGAGACCGTTAACAGAGTCGTTTTTACAGTAAAGAAAGACTACTTCAACCTTCTGAAAGCAAGAGCAGCAGTAGATACTGCGAAAGCTTACTACGCGGCTGCTAAGAAGCACTACGAAGACGTTAAAGCCTTCTTTGACGAAGGTATAGTTCCACGGCGCGACCTTCTGGAAGCGGAAGTTAAGCTGAGAGATGCTGAGGAGAAAGTGGCATCGGCAAAGTCTCTCTACACAGTAGCCCTTGAAAAGCTTAAAACCGACGTGGGGGTTCCGGAGCTCCCCTTCAAACCAAAAGCCCACCTTACCTACAGGCCGGTTAAACTCTCTCTTGATTCTCTCCTTAAAACCGCCTACTCCTGCCGCCCTCTGATCTGGTACGCTAGTATGGTTAAGAAAGCTGCCGCCGAGGGAGTAAAGCTCTCGGCTTCTGCCTTTTCTCCGAAACTGCTTTTAAACCTCGGCTACCAGAAGACAGACCAGTACCCGGGAGACACTTACTCCTCCACTACTGTTTCCGTAACTCTCTCCTTCCCTCTCTTTGAAAGAGGAAGACGGTTCCTCCGGCTTGAGAAGGCCAGAGAGGAGAGAAGGAAGGCTGAGGTGTCGCTGAAAGACGTTAAAGAGAAGGTAAGGCTACAGGTTATTTCTGCCTATACAAAACTGAAGTCTGCTGCGGCAAGGATAAAAACCGCCAGAGCTCAGGTGAAAGAGGCTAAGGAACTCCTAAGAGACTCTGAAGAACGCTACAGAGAGCACGTGGGAACCTCAACTGAAGTTGTTGACGCACTTGCTTATCTCTACTCTGCAAGAAGCGCACTGAACGCTGCACTTGCCGACTACAACATCGCCCTTTCTGAACTTGAGTTTGCCGTAGGCAAGCCACTTTTACGAGGTGAGAGATGAGAGCTTTTTACCTTTTGATATCTCTCCTTCTCCTTTTTCCCGGCTGTTTTAACCAGAAGGGAGAGAACACCATCTACCTTAACGGCCGAATAGAGGGAGACCAGTACGATGTTGGAACAAAGTACGGAGGAAAGGTAGTTGCCGTTTACCATGACGAAGGAGACAGCGTAAAAAAGGGGGAGCTCTTAGCCCTTCTTGACTCAAAGGAGGTAAAGGCAGAGCTGAATCAGGTGGAAGCCAGCTACAGAGCATCACTTGCCGCTCTGAATGCAAAGGAGGAGGAACTCTCCTACTATAGGGAAAAACTTGCCGCTCTCAGGTTTAAACTCTCTGAACTTAAAAGGGCGGTAAACCTTGGAATTGGGACTGCTAAAGACAGAGTAAAAGCGGCTGAAGCACAGCTCCTTTCAGCACAGGCTGCCGTTGAGAAGGCGAAAGCGGCGTACAGAAAGGCACTCAGAGACTACGTAAGGTATGAGAAACTGTACCGGCGGAGAGTAATTTCTGAGAGCCAGTTTGACCAGGTTGAACTGGCCTACCAGGTTGCGAGGGCCGACCTTACCGCCGCTGAAGATGCTCTGAAAGCCGCCCGCTCCCGCCTTTCAGCAGCTAAAAAAGAGGTAGTCCTTTCAGAGAACAGAAAAAAGGAAGTTCTCTCTTTGGAGAGGGAGGTTAAAGCACTTGAGAGCACCGTTAAAGCCAAGGAGAAAGAGGTGGCGGCCTACAGGAGTAGAGCGACTGCCTCAAAAGCCGTTGTTGATAGAGTTAAGGCGGTTCTTAACAACCTCAAGATAACCTCTCCGATTGCGGGAACTGTTACAGAGAAGCTGGTTGAGCCCGGAGAGGTTGTTGCTCCCGGACAGAAGCTCTTTACCCTTTACAACCTTGATAACCTCTACTTTGAAGGTTACATACCTGAACCGAAAGTTGGCCTTATCCACCTTGGTCAGAAAGGTTACGTAACGGTTGACGCATACCCCGGCAAGAAATTTCCTGTCGTTGTCATTTTTATCGCTTCACAGGCAGAGTTTACGCCTAAAGAGGTCCAGACGAAAGAGGAGAGAGTTAAAGAGGTCTTTAAAGTCAAACTAAAGCTTCTTGAGAACCCCAACCACGTTTTAAAGCCGGGAATGCCGGCAGACTGCTACATTCCGTTAGGGGAGAGATGAGACCTGTTGAGTGTGAAAACCTGAGGATAACCTACAGAAAGGGGAAAACTGTCGCTGTAGATGGCCTCTCCTTTACGGTTGACAGCGGAGACATCTACATCTTTATAGGTCCCGACGGAGCCGGTAAGTCCTCTACCTTTAAGGCCGTCTGCGGAGTTTTAAGGTACGACTCCGGCAGACTTCTAACTTTTGGCGTTGACCCCAACGACGATAGAGCCTTTGAGCCTGTAAAGGAGAAGATATCCTTCATGCCTCAGGGTTTGGGGCAGAACCTCTACAAAAAGCTCTCTGTGGAAGAGAACGTTGATTTCTTTGCAGACCTCTACGGCGTTAACAGAAAAGAGAGGGAGAGGAGAAAGGAGCTCCTCTTAAAAACCACAGGTTTGTGGGAGTTCAGAGACCGCCCTGCCGGAAAGCTCTCCGGCGGAATGATGCAGAAGCTCTCTCTGTGCTGTATCCTCATTCATAAACCGGAGCTCCTGGTTTTAGACGAACCCACAACAGGAGTTGACCCTGTTTCCCGTCGGGAGATATGGAGGCTCCTCTACTCCTTTAACAGAGAAGGACAGACAGTTCTCCTCTCAACCTCATACATGGACGAGGCCGAAAGGGGAACGGAGCTCCTTTTGATGAAGAGCGGAAAGTCAATAGTCTCCGGCTCTTACGATGAGGTTGTAAGCACTACCTCTCCCGTTTTTGTCGTTAAAGCTAAAGAGATATACAAGGTTTACAGGGAACTCTGGAAGATAACGAACACTCCCAGGCTGAAAGGGGACATTGTAAGAGTTGTTGTTCCACAGAATAAGCTCTCTGACTTCAAAGCCCTTCAGGAGAGGTTGGGTTTCTCTGCAGAACCGGTTGACCCTGATCTTGAAGACCTCTTTGTTGAAAGGGTGGGTCTTAGAAGGGTGGAGCTCCCTCCCCTCTTCAAGCCTGCAGTCTCCGTTCCCGAAGAGGCCGTTGTAGTTGACAGGGTAGTTAAAAAGTTTGGAAACTTTACGGCAGTTGACGGCGTTTCCTTTAGAGTAAAACGGGGAGAGATTTTCGGTCTTTTAGGCCCCAACGGTGCAGGTAAAACCACGCTGATAAAAACGATTCTCGGACTCTACAGGCCCACTTCTGGGAGAATTCTCGTTGCAGGAAAACCTGTAGGTAGAGATGTGAAAAAGCTTATAGGTTACACCTCTCAAAAGTTCTCCCTTTACCACGACCTTACCGTCTTTGAGAATTTAATCTACTGGGGGAACGTTTACGGAATTTCCCAAAATACCGTTAGATCAATTGTTTTTCAAGTTGCACCCATTTTTGAGCTTAATCGATTTCTCAATCTTCTGGTTTCAGAACTACCTTTAGGCATAAAACAGCGGGTTGCCCTCCTTTCAGCTCTCCTCCACTCCCCACCGATTCTCTTTTTAGACGAGCCCACCTCAGGCGTTGACCCTGTGGAAAGGGACGTTTTCTGGCAGGTTATAAGGGAGCTCTCAAAGGAGTTCGGAGTTACCGTTCTTGTAACCACCCACTACATGGACGAGGCCGAATACTGCGACAGAGTTCTCCTTATGAACAGAGGGAAGGCCGTTGCTGTAGGAGCTCCCCGCCGTTTAAAAGAAGAGCTCAGAGAAACCCTCGGAAACGCCTACCTCATCTATACCGACTCACCCTTTGAGACAGAGGAGTTCCTCAAAGAGAGAGGGTTTAAAACGGCACTTTTCGGCAGGAAAGTAAAGGTTTACTCAAAAGAGCCTGTGACCGAAAACCTTCTCAGAGAGCTTGGCGTTCCCTTCAGAGCCTTAAAACCTTCCCGAATAACCATGGAAGACGTGTTTGTGTTCAGGGTGCTTGAAAATGTTTAGCCTGAAGAGAATTCTATCTGTAGTTAAGAAGGAGATTAAAGAGCTTCTCAGGGACAGGATATCGCTTATTACTGTTTTTGCCGTTCCCCTCTCTATGATGCTGGTTTTCGGGTACGGTCTGAAACTTGAGATTAAACACGTTCCCCTCGGAGTTCTTGACTTCAGCAAATCCTACCTCTCAAGGGAGGTTGTCTCAAAACTCACGTCAAACGGCGAGTACTTTTACGTGAAGCATTACTTCTCCTCAGAGAGAGAGCTTGACAGAGCCTTAACCTTTGGAGACGTTAGGGGAGCTCTCGTCTTTCCTTTCAACTTTGAGAAGGAGTTTAAAAAGGGGCACGCTGCCTTTCAGCTTCTTGTAGACGGAACTTTCCCCTACAGAGCCGAGGTTATAAAGAACTATGTTAACGCAATTGTCTCACTGGAAAACCTGAAGATTGCAAAGAGGAGGGGGGTGGAGCTCCCCGTTTCGGTTGAACCCAGGTACTGGTTCAACGAGTCCCTCAACCAAGACTACGTTGTAGCTGTTGGAACTCTTGCAGTTGTCCTTGCCATAGCTCCTGCTGTCTTCTCAGCTCTCCTGATAGTTAAAGAAAAAGAGTCGGGATCCATCTACAACGTCTACGTGTCGTCAATCGGTAAGTTTGAATACCTTACCGGAAAACTCCTTTCTGGTTTTATCGTTTCAATCTTTAATCTTGCCGTTCTGCTCTCTATTCTCCTCTTCCTCTTTCAGGTTCCCTTGAAAGGGAGTCTTCTGCTTCTCGTCTTCAGTTCCCTGATGTTTACTGCGGTTTCAACGGCTTTCGGCCTTCTTCTCTCTGTCTTCTTCTCCTCACAGGCTGCAGCGTTTATAGGAACGGTTATCCTCACAGTAGTTCCCTCTATCCTCTACACCGGTTATCTAACCCCAATCTCCTCTATGGGAAGGGAGGCGTTGATCGTTTCTCACCTTATTCCCACCTTTTACTACATGAGACTCCTGAAGAACATCTACTTTAAGGCTGCTCCTTTTAGCTACCTTGTTCCAGACCTTCTGACTCTTTTAGCCTTCTTTACGCTCCTTTTCGGACTTAACTACCTGCTCTTTAAAAAGAGGGAGAGATGAGTTTCAGCTTCTTTACGCTTTTTTACAAAGAGATAGTTCAGTTTTTCCGAAACAGAGGGCTTCTTCTCTTTGCCGTTTACGCCTTTACTTTAGACATCTATCTTGCCTCTACCGGTATAGACCTTACCCTTAAAAACGCCCCTTTCTACGCAGAAGACTACGATCTTTCCTATTCCTCAAGGGAGCTCCTTTCCCGGTTTCCTCTTCCCTACTTCCAGTTTAAAGGCTACCTCCTCTCAGACAGAGACGTGGAAAGAGTTCTCCTTAAAGATGAAGCCGTTGGAGTTATCAGAATCCCCTTTAAGTTTGAGAAAAATCTAAAACGGGGAGATAAAACGGAGATAGCTCTTATAGTGAACGGAGCGGAGGTTTCCTCAAGCTACCTCTTTTCCGCGTACGCTACGCAGATAATTTACAACTTCATAACCGGGAACTTCTTTAGGCCTCCTATAAAGGTTGTTCCAAGGGTTTACTTTAACCAGAACTGTTCAAGTAAGCTCTTTATGGCCTACTCAGAGCTTATGACGGTTATAACTCTGTTTCTCCTTCTTCTCCCTGCCGCTGCCGTCGTTCTTGAGAAAGAGAGAGGAAACATAGAGATGCTTACGATTTCTCCTCTCCCGAACATAGTTTTTATGGTTGCAAAGTCTGTTGCTATGGGGCTTATAGTTCTCTCTTTTTCGGCTTTTGCCCTTTTCTTCACAATTGAGAGGGTCGTCTCTGTTCCCTTCAAGGGGAGTGAGTTGGACTTCCTCTTTCTAACTCTCCTTTACGTTTTTACAGCTTCCGGTCTCTCTATGTTTATCGCTTCCCTCTC
This sequence comes from Thermovibrio sp., assembly GCA_015490195.1. Lineage (GTDB taxonomy): Bacteria > Aquificota > Aquificia > Desulfurobacteriales > Desulfurobacteriaceae > Balnearium. The sequence goes on along the minus strand of WFYG01000032.1, from coordinate 49,385 downwards.
TGAGAACATGCTTCAGGTCTCTCAGCTAACAATTCTCATTTTGATTCCCATCCTCTACCTCTCTGGAAACTGGACTCCCATTGAGGCTATGCCTAAACTCCTCCAGTGGCTCTCAGTCCTCTCACCCCTCAAGTACTACATAGACGGAGCTCTCGCCATAGCTATAAAGGGGGTTCCTCTAAAAGAACTTACCTCAGACATAGTCGCACTTACGCTGCAGGGGGGAGCTCTCTTTGCCCTCGGTAACTATTTCATGGTTCGCCGAATTTAGGGTTTTCGGAAGAGGGATAAACTTTCAGACCTTAGAACGGCTTTCCCGCTCCGGCGCATATGAATTCTCTTCTTCCTCCTGGAACTTATTCTATACTTTTGGATTTTCCAGCGAGGTTGGGAGCTTCTGTTTACTCTTTTTATCTCCCACTCAACGGCAGGCAGTTCTCCGGATTCTTCAAAGACTTCCCACTTTGCCTCAGAAACTGCTTCTGCAATCTTCTCCATTAGATTTACAGATAGAGGCCGACAAGCTATGAATTTAATTAAAACATCAATGTCTTCTTTTCCAGATACTGAGACCGGAAATATCTTGATTTTTAAGACTTCGTCTATGTACCGGGTTCTGTTTTTGAGCTTTGAAAGGAACTTTTCACCTAAACTGGTTACTCTCTTAGACTTCCAGTTCACTGTAAGCTTCCTCTATCAGATTTAGCAGTCTCTCAACTTTAATCGTGTAATTTTTAACCTTTCCTTTCTCTTCTTCAGACGATTCTAGAATCGTATCATAGTAGTCCGCAAGTTTCCTTAGAGCATACAGTTGTTCACATGTCTTAACTATACCTTTAATTTCATCTTTAGATAGAATGCGATTCTTGTAAACTACTTTTGTAAAGGCTTTAGGCAGCCCGCCGTGGCTCCAGCTCCCGTCCGGAGGTTCCCCAACGACAGACTGCATAAGATTGAAAAGGGCGTAGTAACAGTTTGAACAGGAGGAGCAAACGTACCCCATAGTAAACGCCAGCCTTGCCGTTTCCAGCCTTCTCTTTGCCTTTTTCAAGAAGTTCCGGTTTAGCCGGTGCATTTCTTACTTAAGGTAGACGTTCTCCTTCTTAAACTTCTTTGCAAGGAGCGCGTAAAAAAGTGCTCTGTACTTCCTGTTGAGTTCTTTAAGTTCGTGGCAGACTTCTTCTATTGCTCTGTCTAAAACTTCATCTGGTTCTTTTAATCCCAGTTTTTTCTTAAGGAAGTTTTCCCTTAATCTTTCAAGTTCTGATTTATCGGAGCAGGCTACTGTTTCAGAATCCCTGTTGTAGATTGAAGGTCCTAGTCCTCTTGTAACGGCTTCAATTAACTCATCGCTGAGATTCAATTTCAGCTTTTTTGCCGTTTCCTTGTAGAGAGCAATCTTCTCGTCAAGTTTGCTCATAGTACTTCCCCCTTTATTCTTAATTCAAGTTCTTATTTTAAATTAGGTTTTCAGGAAAAATGTTAATGATTTTTATTTTTGAGAAAATGATAAGGAGCTCCCCTAAAGGAGCCCCTTCTCCTCAAGGATTTTCCTTACTTCCGGGTTCTCCTTTGCAAACTCTTTGAGCATCTCTATGAACTCCTGCTCGTTTAACATCTTAATTCCTAATTTCTGAGCTCTTGAATACTTTGAGCCGGGGTTTTTACCAACCACTACAAAACTTGTTTTCCTCGTTACTGAGTTTGTCGGGTTTCCACCAAGGAGCTCCACTATGTGCTGCGCTTCCTTCCTTGTGAAGTGGTCAAGCTCCCCTGTGAATACGATGTTCTGGCCGGCCAGCGGTTTGGGGAGCTCCTGTTCCTTCTCTTCCTCTTCCGTCCTTTCAAATTTAAATCCGGCTTCCTCTAACCTCTTTATCATCTCAAGGTTCTGTTCTGCCTTAAAGAAGTTCTTAATGCTCGTTGCCGTAATCGGGCCAATTCCGGGAATTGACGCAAGCTCCTCAAACCCTGCGTTCATCAGCTCCTCAATGTTTTTGAACTTTTTAGCAAGGAGCTGGGCCGTTTTCTCTCCAACGTGCCTTATTCCAAGGGCTGTGAGCTTTTTCCAGAAAGGAGCAGACTTTGACTTCTCAATCTGGTTCAGCAGGTTCTCAGCCTTCTTCACTCCCCAGCCGGGAAGCCTTATCAGGTCTTTCTTGTCAAGGTAGTAGAGGTCTGCAATTGACTTGACCAGCCCTTTCTTCATCAGCTGGTTGACCGTTGCCTCTCCAAGCCCCTTGATGTCTAAAACTTTACCCCAGTAAATCATGTGCTCTTTCAGCTGTGCAGGGCAGTTGATGTTAGGGCACCTCGGAACGGCCTCGTCAAGCTCTTTAACTATGGGAGCTCCACACACAGGACAGTGGGTTGGAACCTCTATCGGTTTCTCCTCTCCCGTTCTCCTTTCAACTACGGGCCCAACGATGTATGGAATCGTCTCCCCCGCCCTCTCAACTATTACGTAGTCTCCTATCCGTATGTCCTTCATCCTGATGAAGTCCGGGTTAAAGAGCGTTGCCCTTGAGACGATTACTCCGCCGACCTCAACAGGCTCTAAGATTGCAACCGGGGTGAGAGCTCCCGTTCTTCCTACCTGCCACACAACGTCAACAAGCTTTGTAACAGCCTGCTTTGCCGGGAACTTGTAGGCAACCGCCCACCTTGGGTGGTGCATCGTCTCACCCAATTTCTCCCAGGCGCAGATGTCGTTGACCTTAACGACCATCCCGTCTGCCTCAAAGTCCCAGCTCTCCCTCTCCTCCTGAGCCTTTAGAACAGTCTCAATCACTTCATCAATGTTCTTACATACCTTCTGAATGTGTGGAGTCTTAAACCCGCACTCAGATAGGAGTTCCAGCGCCTCTTTCTGTGTTCTTATATCTTTGCAGAGCTTTTTCGGTTCCGAGTGGAGTATCTGGTAGACGTAGCAGTCAAGCCCTCTCTTTGCCACCTCTGCCGGGTTTTTGAGCCTTAACGTTCCAGCTGCTGCGTTCCTGGGGTTTGCAAAGAGCGGAAGTCCCTGCTTCTCCCTCTCCTCGTTGAGCTTCTTAAACACGCTCTTTGGCATTACAACTTCGCCCCTTATGGCTATAAGGTCTATTCCGAACTTTGAAAAGGGAGCTCTCAGGGGAATTGACTTTATTGTCTTAACGTTCATCGTTATGTCTTCACCGTAGACTCCGTCTCCCCTTGTTGCTCCCCTTACCAGCAGATCTTTTTCGTAAACCAGCTCAACGCTTGCTCCGTCAAACTTGGGCTCAACTATGTACTCAACCTTGTCTGTTCCGAGGAGCTCTCTTACTTTCCTGTCCCACTCCCTTAAATCCTCTGCCGAGTAGGTGTTTTCCAAAGAGGTCATCTCTGCGTAGTGCTTTACCTTTTCAAACTCTCCGGTGAACGCCGGGGAGATCCTCTGGGTTGGGGAGTCTGGCGTAATTATTTCAGGGTGAGCTCTCTCAAGGGCTTCAAGTGCGTGGAACAGCTTGTCGTACTGATAGTCTGAAATTACAGGGTTTGCCTGAACGTAGTACTTGTAGTCGTGGTATCTGATAACTTTTCTTAGCTTCTCTGCAAGCTCCTCTGCCTCTTTTCTGCTCAGTTTTTTCCAGTCTTCCTCAGTCTTTCCTTCAATCAGTTTTAAGAGCTTGTCTGTTAGTTTCTGAAGCTCCCTCTCCTCCGCTTTCGTGTACATCTCTCCCTCCCTTAACTAACCTCACTCCTAATAGTATAGTGAAAACCCCAAAGAGTGTTATAAAGATAATCGGTGCCGGGGAAAAGGGAGAAAAGCTAACCTCAACTGCCGGTATCCCGTTGAGCTCGGTGGTTCCCTTTATCCAGAGAAACCCCACTTCAGAAAGGAGAGGTCTGTTAAACGCAACCTTCTTTTCAACCCGATTTTCTCCTCTCTCAACGAAAAATTCTCCAGTTATTCCATAGCTTCCAAACTCTACTCCTTTCATTCCAACGGTTGTTTTTCCTAATTTCACGTAGCTGTAAGGATAGAGGTATAGTGTTTTACTTTGCCAGGTAAACGGAACGAGAAAAAGCGTAAAGAGTGAGAGGGCGGCCGTTACGTGAAGTGCAAGGTTAAGTTTCCCTTTACCTCTACAGTAAAGGGTTTGAAGGGAGATAAGGAGGAGAGCTCCCCCTAAGGTCAGAACGGAGAACTTTAAACCTTCAGAGAAATTTCCAGACTTTGTAAGTATTTCTGTAAGTCCTACAACTCCCTTTTCAAGTAGTGATACCGTAAAACCGGCAGTTGAAAAGAGGAGCGTTAGAACGCCAAACAGTTTAACCGACTTAAAACTCATGGGTTCCTCCAAACAGGAAGTTAACCCCTAAAAAGAGGAAGAGAACCAGAATTCCGCTAAAGATGACAAGCCACCTTGAGACACCCTTCAGTTTCTCGTCGTAAACTGAGTGGAAAACAAATGCGGTAAACAGCCAGAAGCCCACCGAGAATATTGATTTGGGGTCAAGCATAAAGACCTCTCCCCACGCTAAAAAAGCCCAGAGAGCTCCGAAAAACAGCGAAACCGTAAAGAGGAAAAATCCCCACCTGAACGGTTTTATAACCTCTGCTTTTTTGCTGAAAAGGGCTATTACCGAACAGCTCAGGAAAACGGCGTAGGAGATTAGAGCGCTCCCAACATGGACGAAGAAGAGAGGTGTTCTGATGATAGGGGGAATGGACTTAACCTCTGTCGGCAGAAATAGAGTGCCTAAAAGGAGAGCTCCCGCCGCAACTCCTGCCAGCCTCAGGTCGGCCTTTGAGAGTAAAGCCGTTACTCCAAATACCGCAGAGAAGAGAACTATCGTGTCAAACCCGTCAAAGATTGGCGGGTAGCCAAACAGTTTGGTTCTGTAAGCAAGAACTCCCAAAACGGTCAGTGCAGAGAGTCCCAGCAGCTCTTTTCTTCTCAGCACTCCACCTGCAAAAGAGAGTAGGGCTGCCACTCCTGTTACCACTTTTACGACGTCCAACCTTTTCCCTCCGGTCAGATTGATACAATTAAACCTGTTCCTTCCATTCCTTTCAAGGAGGTTGCCTTGAGAACCGTAGACGTTTCCACAAAGTTTGATACCCTCAGAACTGCTAGAGCCGTTGGGAGAATCAGGCTTTCCCCAAAAACTGTAAAGATGATTCTAAACGGAGAGATTCCAAAGGGAGACGTTCTTTCAGTCTCTCAGGTTGCTGGGGTAATGGGAGCCAAGAAAACAGCAGATCTCATGCCCTTCTGCCACCCTATTCCCATAGACCACATAGAGGTTAAGACCCGTGCAGGGGAAGACTACATAGAGGTTGAGGCGGAGGTTCGGGGAATCTGGCGGACAGGCTACGAGGTGGAGGCGATGAACGCCGTTTTAACGGCTCTCCTTAACGTCTACGATATGTGTAAGGCCTTTGATAAGAATATGGTTATTGAGGAGGTGAAATTAGTCTCCAAGAGCGGAGGGAAGTCTGACTGGGCAGAAGACCTTTCAGGCCTTAAGGCCGCCGTTATAACTGTTTCAGACTCAACAGCTGCCGGCAAGCGGGAAGATAAGAGCGGCCCGTTGGCAAAGGAGATTTTGGAGGAGTTTGGCGCCGAGGTTATCGGCTACACGGTTGTTCCAGACGATAAGGAGAAGATAAAAGAGGCCGTTCTTAAGTTTAAGGAGCAGGGAGCAAACGTTATCGTTACAACCGGAGGAACAGGTTTTAGCCCCAGAGACGTTACCCCCGAGGCCTCTGAGGAGCTCTTTGAGAAGGAGATGACAGGTTTCTCTGAAGCTATGCACGTTTTAGGGGTCAGGTTTACTCCAAAAGCTATTATGTCCCGCGGAAAGGCGGGAATACTCTCTCCTAACTGTATTCTTATCAACTTTCCCGGCTCTTCCAGGGGAGTTGAACAGAACCTGAGGACTTTTGCTCCCCTCTTTAAACACGCCCTTAAAATGGCTCAGGGAGGTGGCCACTGATAACCGTGGCCGTTATGGCCGGCGGGAGGAGCTCCCGCTTCGGCCGAAACAAACTCTCTGTTCCCTTTAGAGGTAAACTCCTTGTAGAGAACACTCTTGACCGTCTTACAGATTTTCCTGAAGTCCTGTTGGTAACGAAAAACCCTCTCTCTTTCTTCCACTTAATCGGCCGTTATAGAAACCTCAAGGTTGTTCCAGAACCCTTTAACACCTACTCTCCGGTCTGCGGCATCTACACAGCTCTTAAAGAGGCCACTTATAGAAAAGTTCTAATACTTCCGGGAGACACTCCTCTTGTTAGAAAGGAGGTTCTTTTCCACTTTTCCCGTCAGATTCCCCCTGCTGTTCTTTCTGACAGTAGAAGAACTCACTCCCTCTTTACTCTCCTTCTGAAGGACCACATCTTAACAGTTGAGAAGTTTTTAAAGTCTGGAAGACACAGGCTTGGGGAACTCCACTCACTCCTTAACTCAAGAGAAGTTCCCTTTTCCATATACAGACCCTTTGACTACAGGGAAGATTCCCTGATTAACGTAAACAGACCGGAGGACTACTATGAGGCCGTCTTTAGATGAGATTGTTGAGAGGGTAAAGAGGCGTTCAAACCCTGAAAACCTGGGTATGGTTCTGGTTCACAATGGGGTTGTAAGGGGGAGTTCCCGTTCTGGCGAGAGAGTTTTGGGGATGGAGCTTTCTTATGACGAGGAGAAACTGAAGCAGTTAATCTCAGAAATTGAATCCCGAGAGGGGATAGAGGCCGTTGAGGTGTGGCTCAACTTAGGTAAACTGAAAGTTGGAGACGACATAATGATTGTCGCAGTTGCAGGTCGCTACCGTTCAGACGTCCTTCCCGCCTTTGAGGAACTCATCTCACGGATAAAAAAGGAGGTTGTTCTTGAAAAAGAGGTTTGACGACAGCCACCTGACAGACTTTGAGAAGTGGGTAATCTTCAGAAAGGGAACAGAGCCCCCTTTTAACAACAAATACTGGAACCATTTTGAAAACGGCGTTTACGTCTGTAAACTGTGCCGTCAGCCGCTGTTTAAGAGCTCTGCCAAGTTCCTCTCTTACTCTGGCTGGCCTTCATTTGACGAGGCCATTCCCGGAGCCGTTAAGGAGGTTCCTGAGGAGTTCCCCGACGACCGTATAGAGGTTGTCTGCTCTCGGTGCGGAGCCCACTTAGGCCACGTTTTCTTCGGAGAGGGGTACACTCCAAAGAACATTCGCTACTGCATAAATTCCGCAGCTATAGACTTTGTTCCGGAGAGTAAAAGTGGCTCTGATTGAGCTTAAGAACATCAGAAAGGTTTACCGTCAGGGAGACCTTGAAGTAGAAATTCTTAAAGGGATAGACCTTACAGTTGAGAGAGGAGAGTTTGTCTCCATTGTAGGCCCCTCAGGTTCCGGTAAGTCAACCCTTATGTACATTTTGGGCTGTTTAGACAGGCCAACCTCAGGAGAGTACTACTTAGACGGGAAAAACGTTCTGAAACTGCCAGACAACGAAGTCTCTAAACTCCGTGCAGAATACATCGGTTTTGTCTTTCAGGCCTTTTACCTGATTCCCTACTTAACGGTTCTTGACAACGTTCTCCTTCCGGTTTCATACCTTCCAAAGAGTGAAAGGAAGAAGCGGTTTGCCGATAAATCTCCTCAGCAGAAAGCCGTTGAACTTTTAACCCGCCTTGGCCTTAGAGAGAGGCTTCACTTTAAACCCGAGGAGCTCTCAGGAGGTCAGAAACAGAGAACAGCCATAGCCAGAGCTCTCATCAACTCCCCCGAAGTAATCCTTGCAGACGAACCTACAGGCCAGCTTGACAGTGAATCAAGCTGTGAAGTTATGAAGATATTTAAGGAGCTCCACTCTGAAGGGAAAACGGTTATCGTCGTTACCCACGATATGGAGATTGCAAAACACGCTCAGAGAATCGTTAAGATACGAGACGGAAGGGTTGTTGAATGAGAGGATTCTTCTTAAAAGACCTTTTCCTCTCTCTCCTTCACAATAAGCTGAGAACGCTCTTTGCCCTTCTCGGGGTTCTCTTTGGAGTCGTCTCTTTGGTTCTTATCGTTGCGGCGATTGAGGGGAGCTCCCTCCTTGCAAACAGGGTAATAGAGAAATTGGGCCCAGACTCCGTTCTTATCGTATCAGGTTCAATAAAGAAAGGACCCCGGAGCGGTTTCCTGAACCTTACGCTTGAAGACGTTAGAGAAATCGGGAAACTTGAGGGAATTTTTGCCCTCACCTACGGCGTTGTTAAACCGATGACAATTTCAGACATATCAACCTCTAAGTTCACAACGGTTTTCGGCGTAGGCGAAAACTGGCTTCTCTCCTGGAACTACAGGATTGAAGCGGGAAGAGGGTTTACAGATTCAGACTTTAAAGACCTCAGGAAAGTTGCTATTGTAGGCCACGACGTAGCTGACTTCTTCTGGCCTGGTGAGAGCCCCATCGGGAAAATCATCCTTATAGGTAAGGTTCCTTTTAAAGTCGTCGGCCTCTACGCCAAGAAAGGGAAAACCCCTAACGGACACAATTTAGACGACAGGGTTTTCATTCCTTTTCCGGTTTTTGACAGGCTCGTGGAGAAGACCTACGGCCACATCAGTATAATCCGCTTCAGAGTTTTCAACATGGCAGAGTATAACCAGATAGTTAAGGAGACCCGGCAGATACTCCTGAAACACCACAAGCCCGACGAGTTTATGATAATCACTCCCGTTGTTGTTAAGAAGTTCCTCTCCATGCTCTCTGCAACCCTTGCCTTTTTCCTGGGAATTGCCTCAACAACAGCCTTAGTTGTTGGAGGATTCGTTCTTTCTTCAATCTTTTACATAAACATCTACGTTCGCCAATGGGAGATAGGTTTAAGGAGAGCTCTCGGCGCCACAAAAAGAGAAATACTGAAGCGGTTTCTCTACGAGGCCATTGTTATTTCGCTACTTGCCTCTTTCCTGGGAAACGTTTTAGGCTACTTTGCCATTAAATTTGTACTGCCCCTTTTAAACATTCCTGTTGTCTACCCGGTTGAGGCCTTTCTGCTTGCCAATCTCTTTACCCTTGGAGTCTGCCTCTTTGCCGTTTATTTCCCAGCAAGGAAGGCCTCTTCCTTTGAACCTGTTTCAGCCCTTCGGAGGAAGGCGTGATGGTGGGAGCTCTCCTTGCCTACGCCAGAGAGAACAAGAAGAGGTTTCTCCTCTCCCTTATTGGCGTTTCAATCGGCGTTTTCGTTCTTACACTTATGCTGGGAATAACAAACGCTATGAAGCTAAAAGTTGAAAGGGTAATAGGAAAAATGGGCTCTTACGTTCTCGTAGTCCTTCCCGGAGAGGTTAAAAACCTCGGAGGGAGAACGATTCAGCTCTCTTTCTATCCAACTCTAACTTTAGACGATGCAGAGGCTATAAAAGAGAAATGCCCAGATGTTTCAGCAGTTTCTCCTTTTAAAAAGGTTTCCCCGAATGTCCACTACGGAGGAAAGTCTATCTCTGCCTCTGTTAGAGGAGTTTCTCCTGATTACCTGAAAATCTCCGGCCACTCGCTCCTCTGCGGCCGATTTCTGACTGATTCAGACGTAAAGAACATCTCTCAGGTTGCCATTTTAGGTTATGACGTTGCCAGAAAACTCTACGGTAAAACCTGCCCGGTTGGGAAGACAATCTACCTCTTTAACGCTCCCTACCGTATCGTTGGGGTTATGGAGAAGATAGGAACAGACCTGAGCGGAGAGAACCTTGACGACAGGATCTACATTCCAATAACCTCTGCCGTTAAGAGGATCTCAAACGTTAACTACATAGACGGTATCTACGTTCTTCCCGTCTCCCCTAAATCCTTTAAGGCCGCTAAAGAGGAGGTCTACTCTCTCCTCCTTAAACGGCACGGTAAGAAAGACTTCTCTGTCAACTCCTATGCCGACTTAGTCAATACTCAGAAACAGGCGATGGAGATATTTACGAAACTCTCCATAATCGTTTCTGTTATCTCCTTTGGAGTGGGAGCTCTCGGAATCCTGGCTGTTATGACGCTCTCTGTTTATGAAAGGCTCGTTGAGATTGGCGTAAGGAGGACTTTTGGAGCTCCCCGCTCTGCCATTTTCCTTCAGTTCCTCCTTGAGTCGGCACTTCTCTCCCTTACAGGCGCTTCTGTTGGCGTTGTCCTTGCAGTTTTTATAGTTTTCCTCATCTCCTACCTGGCCCACTGGCCTGTCTATCTTCCTTTTAAGGAAGGACTTTTCTCCTTCTTACTCTCTTTCCTCATAGGTCTTCTCTCTGGGATTTATCCAGCAGTAAGAGCTCTCTCCTTTGAACCCAGGGAAATCCTAAAGGGAGAGTAACTGGGATTGATAATTTGCGAAAAGTTGTTTATCATTCCTGGGTATAGAAACTAAATAAGAAATTTATAATTTATGAGACATATTTTGACCTATTCCGATTGTAGAATAAAGAATGATTAAACTTTATAAATAAGGGGAGGTAGAAGTGAGGGGAAAATTCAACATTAAAAAGCTCGCTCTCTTTGACTACCCGGATCTCTTCGTCTTCGTTGACCGTTTCTGTCCGCACTGTGGAGCTCCCGTCTCTGTTAAGCTCGTAAACGGTACGGAGGTGGAAACCTGTCTTAATCCCGGCTGCCCCTACCTAAAGGCAAAAGGGGAGGGAGGGGAAACCCCAATGGAACACTAAACAGATAGCTAACCGAATTAGTTATTTTCTTTTTCCTCTTCTTCATTCCTCTTTTCTTCTGAGAAGAGCGCCTCTATGAACTCCTCCGGGTCAAACTTCCTTAAGTCCTCTATTCTTTCCCCTATTCCAACCAGCTTTATGGGTATCTTCAGGTCGTGGCAGATTGCAACGACAATTCCACCCTTTGCCGTTCCGTCAAGCTTTGTAAGGGCTATTCCTGTAACGTCTGTAATCTCCTTAAAGGCCTTTGCCTGAGAGATGGCGTTCTGGCCTGTGTTTGCGTCTAAAACTAAGAGAATTTCTGCCGGCTGGCCAGGAAACTCCCTTCCGATAACCTTCTTTATCTTGTGGATTTCCTTCATCAGCCTCTCTTTGTTGTGGAGCCTTCCTGCCGTGTCAACAATCAGAACGTCCTCTCTCTTTGCCTTTATGCTCTGAATGGCGTCAAACACAACTGCGGCCGGGTCGGTTCCCTCCTGAGCCTTAACTATCCGGACTCCTGCTCTTTCTGCCCACACCTCAAGCTGTTCAATTGCCGCAGCCCTGAACGTATCTGCCGCAGCCAGAACTACTGAAAGGCCAGAATCTTTCAGCTGTTTCGCCAGCTTCCCTATGGTTGTTGTCTTTCCAACTCCGTTTATGCCCAGAACCAAAATCACAGATGGCTTTTCTGTTAAATTCAGCTCTCCGCTGCACTGCCTGAGGAGCTCCTTCAGCCTCTCCTTCAGAATCTCAAGGAGCTGGTCTGAGCTCTTTATCTTCCTCTTCTTTGCCTCGTTCCTCAAATACTCTATTAGCTCCAGCGTTGTGTTAACCCCAACGTCTGCAAGGATTAACCTCTCCTCAAGCTCCTCAAACAGGCTTTCGTCAACCTTTCTCCCTGCAAAGTCTGAAAGCCCCAAGGCATCTCTTGTCTTCTTCAGCCCTTCCTTGAAGCTCTTTAGAATCTTTGACCCTGTTAGACCTAACTTCTCCTCAACTTCCCTTTTTTTGACTGTAAACTCAAGTTTGTAGTTCTCCGGAACTTTCTCCTCAACCTCTTTCAGGGCTTTCAGTGCAAGGTCGTAGAGCTCCTCCTTTATGTAGAGGTTTGCTATGTGGTAGTTGGCAAGGAATGAGAGCTTTTCGTTCTGGCTGTTCCTTGCAACGTCGTAGAGATTCCTGGCTTTCTGTAAGTTCCCTTTATACTCTTCAATCAGCCCTTTAAAGAAAGAGGCGTAGTCCTTTCCGAGCTCCTTCTCTAACTTCTCTGTGTAGGGTTCAAACTCTCTGTATATTGCAAGGTTCCTTACTATCTTAGCCGCTTCCTCTACGAGCTCTCCACCACTGTAGATGAGGGCGTTGGCTACTGCCTCGGGAGCTCTCCTCTCGTTCTCCTCTGCCAGCTTTAGCCACTTCTCCGGCTGGTTCGGGTTCTCTTTGAGCTCCTCCTCTAAACCCTTCTTCTTCCTGAAAAAGCCGAACATCTTTTCTCCTTATCGGTTTTTGAGAAAAACTATCTGCTACAGCTCGTTTGTCAACTTGACCAGTTTACACAGGAGCTCGTAGGGTCTCCCCTCCTCCATTGCCTTAACGGCCATTTCTATTCCGTCTTCAATCTTTTCAACCTTTCCACCTGCAACGAGGGCAAAACCTGCGTTCAGAGCCACAACGTCCCTCTTTGCCCCCTTTTCCTCTCCCGTTAGAATCCTCCTTACAATTTCTCTGTTTTCCTCTAAAGTCTCTTCCCCCTTGATTTCTGAGAAGGGAGCTCTCTGTAGTCCAAAGTCCTCAGGTGCCACAATGTAACTCTTTATCTCTCCGTCCTTTATCTCCGTTATTTTCGTTGCCTCGCTTATCGTTATCTCATCTGTTCCGTCTTTACCGTGAACGATAAAAGCCCTCTCTGTTCCAAGCTTCAGGAGAACTTCGGCCAGCTTCTCTGTGAGCTTTTCGTCGTAAACTCCCATCAGCTGGCGAACAGCTCCGGCCGGGTTTGTCATAGGCCCCAGAACGTTGAAAATCGTCCTTATCCCAAGCTCTTTCCTCGGTCTTACAACTGTAGCCATTGCAGGGTGGAACTTTGGAGCAAACATGAAACCGAATCCCAGCTCCTCAATACACCTTGCAACCTGCTCCGGCTCAAGGTCTATTTTCACTCCGAAACTCTCTAAAATATCTGCACTTCCGCACCTGCTTGAAACAGACCTGTTTCCGTGCTTTGCAACGGGAACTCCGCAAGAGGCTACGACTAAGGCAACCGTTGTTGATATGTTGAACGTTCCCTTTAAATCACCTCCAGTTCCGCAGGTATCAACAACCCTCCTTTTCAGCTCTTCGCTTAAGGGAACCTTCCTGCTCCTCTCCCTCAGAACCTCTGTTGCCCCTGTTATTTCCTCAACAGTTTCCCCTTTACACCTTAGGGCTACAAGAATTCCGGCTATCTGAACGTCTGTAAGCTCCCCTTCCATAATTGAACTGAAGAGCCTGTAAGTCTCCTCTCTACTCAGATTCTCCTTCTCAACCAGCCTGTTTAGAACCTTTCTCACTTCCATCTTTTAAGCACCTCTCCTGCACTTATTATCTCTGCTCCCAGTTCTCTCGCCTTTTCCCTTTCAGATTCTAAACTCTTCAACCTGAAGAGATGGCTCTTGCAACTGCAGTCTGTTGCTCCAAAACCTGAAACCGACTCGTTTCCCTTTAAACTCTCTGCCAGTTTACATTCAAATTCCTTATCTCTGAATACCCACACCTCAACAGGTTCAAACCGTCTGTCTGTTGTTATGAAATCAATGTGCCAGTGGCGTTTCTTCTCCCTTTTCAAGTGTCTTAAAACTCTCTTTTCAAAGCTTCCCATCGCAGAGCCACAGTAACAGTAAACACCTTTCTGCAGACTGAAAACCCTGCCGCTTCTAACTTTTACAGTTAGGTCTTCCTTTAAACGGAATACCAGACCGTAACTTCCCTTCAGGTGCTCACCTCCTCTAAAGACATCCTGGGGAGAGCTCCCACCTCTAAAGAATCTCCACCTTCCAACAGAAACCGCCTATATCCAACGTAGGCTACCATCGCTCCGTTGTCTGACGTAAACTCCATCTTTGGCAGATAAACCTTGTATCCCTGCTCTTCAATCTCTTTCAGCTTCTCCCTCAGAAGGCTGTTTGCAGAAACTCCTCCAGAAACGGCAATCCTCTTAACTCCCGTTTCTTTCAGAGCCTTTTTCAGCTTTCCAATCAGATACTCAACGGCCGTCTTCTGAAATGAGGCTGCAACCTGCTCTGGCGGGTAGCCCTTCTCAATCAGCCTTCTTACTGCCGTCTTAATTCCGCTGAAGCTGTAGTTGAAGCCCTTTACCCTGGGTTTTGGGAGCTCCAAATACTCCCCCTCAAACTCCCTGTAAATCCTGTCTATTACGGGCCCTCCCGGATATCCGAGGTTCAGCATTTTCGCCACCTTGTCGTAAGCCTCTCCAACTGCGTCATCCAGCGTTTTACCGATTACTCTGTACTTCCCGAACTCCTCTGCCAGAACTATTAGCGTGTGACCTCCGCTTACAACCAGCCCTAAAAACGGGTATTCCGGCTCACTCCCTATGAACGGAGAGAGCAGATGGGCCTCTATGTGATGAACTCCCTTAAAAGAAATCTCCTTCCAGAACGCAACTCCCTTCCCAAACGTGAGCCCCACTAAAAGGGCGGGGAGTAGGCCGGGAGCTCTGGTAACCGCCACAAGCCGGATATCCTCTACACCGATTCCTGCAACTCTTAGGGCCTCTTCAAATACAACGTCTATGTTCTCCGCATGTTTCCTTGCTGCAACTTCCGGAACAACCCCTCCAAAGGGTTGGTGGAACTCATACTGGGATGAAACGATGTTGCTTAAAACCCTGTTTCCGTGCCCGTCGTAAACGGCAACAGACGTATCGTCGCAGGAGGTATCTATTCCAACTACTATCACTACTCAACCTCTAAATCCCAGTAGATTTCCGGCCTGTGTCCTAACCGCTCTTCAAAACTTCCGGCTATTTCAATAATTTTGTCTGCAACCGTTCTCTTAATATCTTTGCTCTCTGCAACCACTTTTAAACAGGCGTCTATGTATATCTCGCATACGGGAACGACCTCAACCCTTTTAACTCCCGGTATCTGCTCAACTTCATCAACAATCTTCTTAACAAAGTCCATCTCTTCCAACCGCTTTCCTCCTTTTAGGAAGATTAGGGTATTACTTTCTCCTTGCTATCGTTTCTCTGGTATTCACACTGGAGCGTTACGTGAGAAATGCCTGATTTTTGCAGTTTCTCTTCCAATTTATCTAAGATTTTCATGCACTTTGATAGAGGTAAATCATCTTTAAAGTCAACATGTGCTTCAAAAAATACGTTTTTGTCGTCAAGCTGCCATATATGAATGTGGTGAACGTTGTCTATTTCTGGTTCGCTTTCTATTAAATGAACTATTTTGTCTATGTCAACACTCTGAGGAGCAAACTGCATCAGGATAGTTGCTGATTCTTTTGCTAAAGAGACGGCAGATTTCATCAGATATAGTGCTATCAGTATAGAAATTAGTGGGTCAACCCAGTAAACCTTCCAGAATGCCATTAAGATACCGCCAATTACTACAGCTACAGATGTCATTACGTCTGTAAGTAAGTGCAGGTATGCGGCCTTTATATTTATGTTTTCGTGAGAGTCCTCTTTAATGAGAAGGACGCTTGCAGTGTTCAGGACGATGCTGAGAATTCCAAGCCATATTACCCATGAGGATTCTATTGGTTCGGGGTGGAATAGTTTATGAGCTGCTTCCACTATCAGGAATATTCCAATGCCTACAAGAATAAGTGAGTTAAATAGGGCAGCTAATATTTCAGCTCTTTTCAGCCCAAACGTGTATTCCTTCGTTCTGGGCTTTTCTGCAAGTCGGTTGGCTACATAGGCTATCAGAAGTGCCAGAACGTCGCTGAAATTGTGCATAGCGTCGCTTAGAAGTGCTAAGGAGCCTGAAAATACTCCCCCTACAATCTGCGAGAGTGTGATGATGATATTCAGAATTACAGTTATAAACAGGTTCCTGCCGCTAACGTGATGGTGATGGTGCCCGCTCAATTATTACTCCTTTTTCAGTACAACTATCTGGTTTCTCAGTGTTTTAACTATTGTGTTGAAGAGCTCCCTTAAATCCTGATACTCGTTAACGGGAATTACGCTCTTGTTGAGAACCATCTGTGAGTGGAAGTGGAGCTCCCTTCCCTTAACTTCCCACTTTATTGAGAAGCTACCAACTCTGTTTTTGAAACTGTAGTTTTCAGGCTTCAGATATAGGACATAACCTTTGGGGAGCTCCAGCTTTACATCTGAAACCTTTTCCATCTTATAGCCAACAACGTATGGATACTTCCTGCTCTTTGCCGCAACTAAACTGACGAGTCTGCTATAGTCTGGAGTTGGAAACTTTGCAAGTAGGTAGTGGGAAGTTATTGTCCCGTAGTTTCTGTCCTCTCCCTCAATCTTCACCCATACGTCTTTCTCGTTTAAGTTCCTGTAGTTTGAAATCTCATACCTTTCAACGTCAAACCCGGGGGAGACTTTTGCGGCTAGCTCCTCAACGTGTCTTTTTATCTGTTCGGAGGGAGCTCCCGTAAGCCTTGCCCTCTCTATAACTCCGTAAATTCCTGTGTAGTCAAACTTAAACTTACCTTCTAAGCTTCCAAACGGCTTAAGAGTGAACTTACCGCTGAATCCTTCAACGTTAGCATCTGGAGGAAATACAGGCGTTTTGCCAACTGTCCCTCTCTCCTTCTCAACGTCAACAATCAGAACTCTTCTTCCCTGGTCGCTTGGAGGCAGATAACCAAAGGGAACAAAGTCGGAGGTTGTGTCCATAAAGAACCACTTACCTTTCCACTTTATTGCCGCTATCTCGTGGTTAAAGGCCGTAGGCATCGGCATTTCGGGATCCATGTTTGGCCTACTGAGGGTCGGAATGAGAACCGGATATCCCTTAACGCCTATAACTTTCAACATAGCAATCAACAGTGTTGCGTGGTCTTTGCAGTCTCCATACCTGTTTCTGAGAATTTCCGAAGCCCTGTGGGGTTTATATCCGTTTATTCCAAATTCCATTCCAACGTATCTTATGTTCTGTGCAACGAAGTTATAGATAGCCCTTATTTTTTCTTCCTCTGTCTTTTTGCCTTTAACAACTTTTAGGGTGATTTCTCTTACAAACTTGTCTGGCTTAACGGCCTCTTTAGCAAGGTCTGAATACCACTTTGCAACTTCCTGCCAGCTCTTTAGAGAGGTTATTGCAACTCTCTTTGAAACCTCCTCCATGGGAGGCATGTTCGGCTCCTTAACTATCGGCGGAACGTCTTTCACCATCCAGGAAAGCTCCACAAACTTCCCGACTCTTCTTTCTAACGGCTCAGACTCCTTCTCACTCATGTTATAGGTTTTGTATTTAAAGTACTTCCCTTCAGGTATTAGCGCCTTAAAGGAGGCCTCCTTAATCGGATACTCGTCCTGCAGATAGTTTGTTTCCCAGAACTGGTTTTTCATGTAGGGTTTAACCGTTTTCAACACGTAAGCGTATTTGATTACAGAACCTACCCTCACCCCCGGCATTGAAATTGTTCTGTACTTAAGGTCTGAGTAGATTGGGGCCTCTGAAACAAACGGCGGGTAAACGGTATTTATTGCCCTTTTCCCGGGTTTTAGGATCTTTCCATCTGGAGTTATTGTGTAGGCGTAGAGAATCTTTAACTTCTGGTGTTCCGTTGAAAAGGGAATAACTATCTCTCCAAAGTCCTGAATTCCCCTTTTTCCAGTTATCTTTACTGCCTTCTCTTCCTTCCAGATTTTCCTTCCATCTGGGAAGAACTTAACAGAGCACCTGTCATATAGAATTACAGCCCCGTAGTTCTTCTCTTTAGCTAGAGTGGGTGTAATAAGGAACAGAACAGTCAAAATGGCGGTTAGAAGCTGCTTCATCTTTATCCTCCTTTTGTTTTATTCCACTATTCTATCCTCTCTAACGGCCTGAAGTATCTTCCCAATAACTCTGTCTATCAACTCTTCAGATTCAGCCTCAACCATTATCCTCAGTAAGGGCTCTGTTCCCGAATACCTGATAACTATTCTTCCTCTGCCAGAGAGCTCCCTCTCAACCTCTTTTTTCGTCCTCTGAAGATTCTCTAAACTCTCAAGAGGCGGTTTCTCTTTAACTCTGACGTTCTCAAGCTTTTGCGGGAATGTTTCTATCCCTTTGAAAATTTCACTCATCGGCTTTTTCAAAGACTTTACAATTGAAGCTATGAGAACAGAGGTCAGTATCCCGTCTCCGGTCTTCCCAAACTCCCTCACTATTATGTGGCCAGACTGCTCACCTCCAACTACTGCCCCTACCTCCCTCATCTTCTCTGCTACGTACCTGTCTCCAACGGGAGTTCTGTGTAGATTCATTCCCATACCTTTAAGAAACTTCTCAAGCCCTAAGTTACTCATAACTGTTGCAACAACCTCTTTTGACCTGTCGCTGAAGTGTGCTGCCAGAATGGCAATCAGTTTGTCTCCGTCTATTACGTTTCCCTCTTCATCTACGGCTATACATCTGTCCCCGTCTCCGTCGTAGGCGAATCCCATGTGGAGGTGGAGCTCCCTCACCTTCTGGGCTATAAACTCCGGATGGAGAGCTCCGCATCTTTCGTTTATGTTCTTCCCGTCTGGCTCTGCGTTAAAAGTAAATACTTTTGCCCCAAGGGCGTTGAAAACGTCTGGAGCTATCTGGAACGTTGCTCCGTTGGCACAGTCTATTCCAATTTTCAACCCTGCTAAATACCTTCCGGTAGACTCAAGATGTTTCTTGTACATCTCAATCAGGTTGTAACCGTCAAAAACCCTTCCTATCTCGTTAGAGTTTGCCCTTGGGAGCTCGTACTTGTTGAAGATCACCAACTCCAGCCCTCCTTCTTCAGCCTCAGAGAACTTTTCTCCCTCCTGGTTGAAAAACTTTAAACCGTTATACTCGTACGGGTTGTGCGATGCCGAAACCATCACTCCACCAGAGAAGTCTCCCTTGTCAACAAAGAATGAAATTGCAGGGGTTGGAACAACTCCCACGTCAATAACGTCAACTCCTGTGGCCGTTAAACCGCTTATAAAAGCAGACTTAATCATGTCTGATGAGAGCCTTGTATCTTTTCCTACAATAACTGTATGTTTTTTTTCCGGGAACTTTGCGTTCAGGTAAGTTCCGTATGCAAGCCCTATTTTCTGAACCATCTCAGGGGTTAGTGGATACCTGTTTGCCACTCCTCTGATTCCATCTGTTCCGAACAGTTTTCTCTTTACCTTCATTTCCTGCCTCCAAGGTGATTTCTACTCTGTTAGGTTCTACCCTATAGTTAGATCTGAGTTTTGCCTCTAAAACGGCCGGGATTTTAACGTCTGAAACGTCAATGCTCTCCGTTTTTACGGAAATCACCGCACCTGACAGCTCCTCCGGAAGGGAGACAACAGCGTAATTTGGAATAACTTTTACGGAAACTCCTTTCTTCAGCCCTATCAGTTCTGCTTTTACCGGAACAGCTTTTCTAATCAGCTTTTCCAGCTTTACCTTTATTCTTTTTGGTTCAACGCTTTTAAGCTTAAGAGTTGTAAAAGGAAGTTTAACCATCTCTTTCTTTATTTTGAATGTAAACCAACCGTTTTCTTCAGCAGGAGCTGGGGGAAGAATAATTCTAACTTTTCCCTCTTCTTTTAGCTGGATTATCTCTCTTCTGTAACCTTCAACCTTTATCCTTAACTTCTTAGGTGTGTAGTCAACCACCTGGTAATCTCCAGGACTTACAGGTACATAGTTTATGGTTATTACCGCTTCTGTTGTCTCCTTATTTGTTGCCAGAAACCATAGAAGAACGGCAAATACCAGTGCCAGTAGTTTGTAGTGAATGTTGTCTATAATCAGTTTATACACATTCTTCATCTCTCTTCCTCTTGAGAAGAGAAAACTTTCCCTTCTTTTCGGGAGTTTTAATCAGGAGTCCTTTTAGAACCTTTTTCAGCTTTTGAGGGTCAAGGTTTTTTATCAGCCTTCCCGAATAGGAGACAGAAACCGCTCCGGTCTCCTCTGAAACCACAACAGCTACAGCGTCAGTCTCTTCGGTTATTCCTATTGCCGCTCTGTGTCTGGTTCCTACGGTCTGAGGAAGGTTCTGGTTTAGAGATAGGGGGAGGAAGACACCTGCTTTATAGACTCTGTTTTTCCTTATTATAGTTGCCCCGTCGTGGAGCGGGGTTCCCGGCCAGAAGATCGTTATGAGGAGCTCCTTGCTCACCTTTCCGTCAACTACTGTTCCTGCTTCTGTGTAGTTGTCAAGGTCTATTTCTCTTTCTATCACGATGAGGGCTCCTATTCTGTCTTCAGACATCACGGCAGCTGCCCTCACTATCTCCTCTATTACCCGTTCTGCCTCCTCTTCAGAAGTAAATATTCCGAACTTCTGCTCTCCCAGCCGTGCCAGCATTCTCCTGATTTCCGGCTGGAATATAACTATCAGCCCGAAAGTTCCTACCGTTATGAGGCTGTTAAACAAGAAAGAGAGAGTATATAGATGGAGAGCTTTGGCCACAACTCCAAGTATCAGAAAGAGCAGAAGTCCTAAGAGAACCTGAACTGCCCTTGTTTGAGAAAGGTACTTGAGTATCCAGTAGATTATTGCCGCTACTGTTAGGATGTCTATAACATCCCACAGGCTTATGTTTGGCAGGAACTCTAACACTCTACCTCCTCAACGGCGGAAAGGAGCTCCAAAGCCTCAACGGTCTCCTTCACGTCGTGGACTCTGACAATACTTGCTCCGTTCATAACCCCAACAACGGCGGCCGATATGCTCCCTGCGAGCCTCTTTTCTGGAACTTCAACCCCTGTAATCTTCCCTATAAAGCTCTTCCTTGAAGCTCCAATCAGAATCGGTCTTCCTAAAATCTTCAGCTCCCTTAAGTTCTTTAAAATGCAAAGGTTATCAACGAGCCTTTTCCCGAAACCTATTCCCGGGTCAACTATCAGCTGTTCTCTTTCAACTCCCTTCTCTTCAGCCCTTTTAAATACTTCCTGGAAGTAGTTCAGTATCTCGCCCATTACGTCTTCGTAGTATGGGTTTTCCTGCATGTTTTTCGGTGTTCCCTTTATGTGCATCACAACGGCGGGGCACTTAAACTGTGCAACAACCTCTGCCATTCTCCCGTCAAACCTGAAGCCGCTTATGTCGTTAATTATGTCCGCTCCTGCCTTTAAAGCTTCTTCTGCAACCCTGCTCTTGTATGTATCAGCAGAGATAAAAAAATCGTTCCCTAACTGTTTTCTTATCTCTTCAATTATGGGGATAACTCTTCTCAGCTCCTCCTCTACGGGAACCGGTTCTGAACCTGGGCGGGTGGATTCTCCTCCAATATCAATAATCTTTGCCCCTTCGTTTAACATCTCCTCACACCGCCTAACTGCCGCATCAACCCTGTTAAACTTCCCGCCGTCTGAAAAGGAGTCCGGCGTAACGTTCAGGATTCCCATAACTACAGGTTTTTTAAGGGGGAGCTCCCTTTCCCTGTAAGCTATGGAAAACTCCTCTTTCTGATAGTTTTCAAATGCTTTCATTAACTCCTCCCCTACCTGTTTCAGACCGTAGGGTTGGGCTTTCAGCTTCTCTGTAAGCCTCTTCAGCTCCCTCTCATTTACCATCAGGAGAACCGTCCACTTCCCCGGCTTGAAGGCCGACACACTCCTTGGAACGGCACAGTCTCCCCCAACAGATATTGCATCCTGCTTCAGTATGTTTGCCCCCCTCGTGTCTATTCCCTCTATCTCAAAGAGATAGGTTTTCCCCTTCTGGCTCAGTATTTTTATCCCCTGCGGTGTATTTCCTAACCTTTTTAGGTAGAGTGAGAGCTCCCTCTTGTTTTTAATCTCTTTTAACCTTACCTTCACTTTTTATCTCCGGATACACTAATAGTGTCAGAAATTATACTTTCGGGAGTCCTATGAAAACAGTCATAACAACCCACAGAAATATGGACTTAGACGCCCTTGGAGCAGTTGTCGGTCTGAAAAAGCTCTACCCCGACGCCGAAGTGGTTCTTCCCGATACAAAAGGCTCAGACGTTGTCCGTCTCCTGAAAGAGAACCCCGACGTTTTAGAGTACACCGAGGAAAGTTCTTTTTCCGGTCAGATAGACAAACTCATTGTTGCAGATACCGATTCCCTTGAGAGGATACCTGAAACCGTTCGCTCCAGAGTTACAGAGAAGACAGAAATCGTTGTCTTTGACCACCACTCCCGGGAGTTTGACCTACCTGCAGAAGTCCACTACAAAGAGGCAGGTTCAACTTCGGCAATAGTCTCTCTCCTGCTTAAAGGAAAGGGAGTAGTCCCTTCTCCCTACGAAGCTTCCGTTCTCCTTCTCGGCATCTATACGGATACAGGTTCGTTTACTTACCCTTCAACAACCCCTTTAGACTTCCTCGCTGCTGCCTACCTTATGGGAGTGGGAGCCAGCCTCTCTTTCGTCCGCCGTTACCTTCCTGCCGGGTTAACCGACAGAGAGATTGACATACTGAAGGTTTTTAAGGACAACTTGAAACCCCTTGAGGTTAACGGAAACCTTGTTGGCGTAACCTACGGTCGGTTTGATACTTACGTGGGAGAAGTTTCCCACCTCATCAGCAGACTCCTTGAGATAACCGGCCTTCCGGCGCTCTTTGGAGTTGTTGAGATACAGGGAACAACATTTCTGATAGGACGTTCTCAGAGCTCAAAAGTTAACGTCTCCAAGGTTGCCGAGCGGTTTGGAGGTGGTGGCCACCCTGAAGCTGCTTCCGCTTCCGTTAAAGGGAGAACCGTTTTTGAGGTTCTTGAGGAGCTCAGGTCGGTTCTGACAGAAGTTATTGAGCCTTTAAAGAGAGCAAGAGACGTTATGACGTCTCCTCCCATAACGGTTTCTTCTGAAGAGACCGTCTCCTCTGCCAGGCTGATACTTATGAGAAACAGCATAAACGCAGCTCCGGTTGTTGACGAAAGTGGCCGTCTGGTGGGTGTTGTCAACAGGGCTCTCCTTGACAGAGCTCTCTACATGGGTCTTGAAAAGGAGAGGGTTTCGGAAGTTATGGAGAGGGACTTCCTGACCGTCTCTCCAGATTCTCCCTTAAACGAAGTAGAAGAGATTATCGTTGAGAGGCACCAGAGTTTTGTTCCGGTTGTTGAAAACGGAAAACCTGTTGGAGTGATAACGAGAACAGACCTCCTGTTAAACGTTTATCGGAAGGAGCTTTCAGAGATTACGAGCTTTTACAGGAAGCGCTTCTCTTCCTCTCCCCACTTCAGGAACGTTTCTGAGCTTTTAAAGGGAGCTCTCCCCGAAAACCTCTACAACCTGGTAAAGAAAATTGGAGAGATTGCCGATAGAGAGAACCTTAACGCCTACATAGTTGGCGGCTTTGTAAGAGACCTCGTTCTTGGCAGAAGGAACTACGACATAGACATCGTTGTGGAGGGAGACGCCACCCTCTTTGCAAAGAAGGTTGCTAAAGAGCTTGGGGCAAAAGTTCACACCTTTGACCGTTTCAAAACGGCAACCGTCATCTTTTCAGACGGAACCCGTATAGACATGGCCTCTGCCAGAACAGAGGTTTACAGAGCTCCCGGCGCCTTCCCTGAAGTTGACATGGCTCCACTTAAGAAAGACCTCTTCCGTAGAGACTTCACCATTAATACATTGGCCGTTAAGATAAACAGTTCTGAGTTTGGCCGTCTCATAGACTTCTTTGGAGGCCTAAAAGATATGAAAGACCGGAAAATCAGGGTCCTCCACTCTCTCTCTTTTGTTGAAGACCCAACCAGAATTTTAAGAGCCCTCCGTTTTGCCACCCGCTACCGGTTTGACCTTGGCCACCACACAGAGAGGCTTCTCAAAATGGCCGTTGAAAGGAAACTCTTTAAAACAGTTGAGGGTCAGAGGATTTACCACGAGCTTAAACAGATAATGCTTGAAGAAAACCCCTTAAGGGTTCTTCTGAAACTTGACAGGTACGGAATCCTGAAAGAACTCTTCCCCGGTCTTCACTGGAACCGCCAGAAGAAAGACCTCTTTGAGAGGGTCAGAAAGCTGGTTAACTGGCATAAACTGACCTTCCCAGGCAATGAAACAGACTATCACCTTGTTTACTTTGGAGTTCTCTTTTACCGAGAGCCTCTTAACCGGGTGAAAGAGTACCTGAAAAAACTCTCGTTTCCAGAGAAAGAGGCCGGAAGGATCATAAGTTACCTGAAGGAGCTCCACCGTACAGTGGGAGCTCTTTTAAACTCCTCGCTCCCTAGCGAGGTTTACAGAGTCCTTGAGAAAAAAGACGACGAGTTCCTTCTGCTCCTTGCGGCAGTTCTTCCAGAACAGGAAGGGAGAATTCTTAACTATATGAAAGAGTGGAGGTTTATTAAACCTCTCGTTTCCGGTGAAGACCTAAAAAGTCTCGGCCTCAGGCCGGGTCCTCGCTTTAAAGAGTATCTTAATACGATAAAATACGCAATAATAGACGGAAAGCTCCCGAAAGAAGACAGAGGGGAGCAGCTGAAAGCCCTCAAGGAGCTCGTTAATGCAGCAGAAACTTCTTAACTACCTGGAACTCCTTTCAGTCTCTTTTCTGGCCTTTTCACTGGCCTACCTCATCTCGTCGGCGGTTGCTCTTCGGTTTCCCCGGGAGCTCCCTCTCAATATTAAACCCTCTGGCTGTTCCCTTTCCTCCTACACCACCGACTTTATGGTGGCCAGAGAGGGTTTTTTTAGGCCGAAATCCTCCATTCCAAAAATCTCCGTTCCCGTAATGGAAGAGACCTTTTCTCTGGGAGAATATTCCCTTAAAGGAACTGTCGTTTGCAGTAACTGTAAACACAGTATTGCAATACTTGAGAAGGGAAACAAAACCATAATTCTTTCAGTTGGACAGAAAATTCAAGGGTACAAACTCACTAGAATCTATCCAGACAGAGTGGTTTTCTCTAAAGGTTCAAAAGAGGTTGTTCTTGTTTTAAAAACCCTAAAAAAAGTTGGAGTTAATCCTTCAGAATCTGCAGGGGAAACAGCTGGTTTTTATACAATAAAACGTAGTGAAATAATAAACCAGATATCCTCAGGTGACTTCCTCCACTACATAAACATAGTTCCTATTAGCAACCCCTCTGGCCTAAAAGTAACTTACGTAAGCCCAAGAAGCTTTATATACAAGCTTGGAATTTACCCGGGAGACGTAATCCTGTCAATTAACGGTATTAGAATACGTACACCGGAAGATTCGTTCTCTGCCTTTGAACAGCTTAAAACAGCCGACTCAATAACCATTACTGTTTTAAGAAAAGGAAAGAAAGTAAAACTTCATTATGAACTTGAATAGGAGAGGTTAAAATGGTTAGAAAATTGATATCGGCATCTCTCCTCTCTCTGATGCTCTTTTCTCCTCCGCTTGCTTACTCTCAGGAACCGGGGGCAGTTCAGGTAAACTTTGAAGACGTAGACATTAAAGACTTCACGAAGGTTGTTAGTAATGCAGTGGGGAAAGACATAATCGTTCCTCCTACTTTGCGGGGAAAAATAACAATAATCTCCCCGAAACCCATACCTAAGAAGGAGCTCTTCAACCTGTACGTTGCCGCCTTAGATGAGCTTGGATATCAGGTAGTTGACTACGGGAATTACGTTAAGATAGTTAGAAACAGACAGATAGCCCGTGAATCAACTACTGTAGCCAGAGGTAGACTTGACGGAGGAGACCGGGTACTTACTTACGTTTTCCTGCCGCGACACCTCAACGTTCTGAACCTTCAAGGACTTGTTCGAAACATGCTCTCAGAGATAGGAAGGGTAAGCTTTGTGAGGGATACAAACGCCATAGTTGTAACAGATAAAGAGAAGAACCTCCACCGCCTTATGGTTATACTGAACCGACTTGACAGAACTCCCGTTAAACTTCAGATAGCCACCTTTACCCTGAAACACGCCGATGCAAAAGAGGCTGTGAAAGTTCTCTCTTCAGTGCTTGATAAAGGTTTCGCTTTTGACATAGCCAGAACAGTACCCATTCCCGGAAGGGACTACTACCACTTCGCCGTTGACGAGAGGACTAATACAGTCTACCTCGTTGGAACTCCTTCTGTTATAGAGAGAGTAAAGACGCTAATTCCTCACATAGATACTCCTGTCTCTGTAAAAACCGGGAACATTCACATAGTAAGGCTCAAGTACGCTTTTGCTGCAGATACGGCGAAAGTCCTTGAAAACCTGTTTAAAGGGGTAAATGGTAAAAAGTACGGTCTGACGGGACCTGTAAAGGTCGTTGCAGATAAGGGGAGTAACTCTCTGATAGTTCTCGCTTCTCCTCAAGACTTCTCTGTCGTTAAAGACGTAATAAGCAGTATAGACGTAAAAAGACCTCAGGTTTTTGTTGAGGTTCAGATAGTGGAGATGTCTATGGATAAACTCCTCCAGATGGGGGTTGAGTGGAAGTTCCTCTCCCGTGGAAACTACGTTCCTTTCGGAGGAAGCCTTTACGGAAACCTTCCTCTTCAGCCCGGTTATCCTTCTGCCTCTCCGGGTCTTCTTCTCGGTATTGCAAAGTGGAGAGATGGGGTGCCAGACATAGGTCTTCTCCTTAACGCCTACGCTAAAGAGGGTGGAGTAAACGTTATAGCTACACCTCAAATACTGACGCTTGATAACGAAGAGGCAGAGATAAATATCTCAAAGGTTATTCCCTACTCAACCGGCATAAAGTACGACGCCAATAACAACCCGGTTATCTCTTACGACTACAAAGATGTGGGTATTGTTCTTAAGATTACTCCCCATATTACCTCTTCTGGAGAGGTAAGACTGAAGGTTTATGAAAAAGTTGAAGACGTTGTCGGTTACGCTAACGCTGACCAAACCGCTCCGATAACCTCAAAGAGGGAGGCGAGGACAACCGTTGATGTTCAAGACGGTCAAACTCTTGTTATAGGTGGTCTTATAAAGAGTAAAAAACTTACGACAATTGAGAAAGTTCCCGTTCTCGGGAACATTCCTGTTATAGGAAACCTCTTTAAGAAGACCGGACATCAGATAGAGAAGACAAACCTCCTTGTCTTTATCACTCCCCACGTCGTCAGGAACCTTCAGGAGGAGAATGCACTTACCGCCAGCAAGGTTAAGGCCTACATCTCAAACATAAAGAGTATTCAGCAGTCAAGAAAGGGAATATTTTCCGATATTAAAGGTTTCGGGAAGTTTGAACTTAATCAGGAGATAAACTTTAATGTTAAGAACCTTAACTGAAAGGGAGTTTATTGAGAAGCTTAAGTCGGCAGGTCTTTTACCCGACAGGGAGTTTTCCTCTTTCAAACAGGTTTCTGGTATTCTTAAGTGGAACCTGCCTGAGGTTGAAGAGCTCTTCAGAAGTAGCGGATTTGAGTTCAGCAGGGAGCTCCCCCCCGTTAGCGGGGAACTCCTTCAGAAAGTCCCCGAGCAGATACTAAAGAAAGAGCGCCTCATTCCAATTTCAGAGGACGAAAACAGTATTACCGTGGCAACTGACAACCCGTTTAACTACGAGGGGCTGAAAAAACTTGAGTGGTTTTTCTCAAAACCTGTAAAACCACTGGTCGTTCCCTACGACGAGGTAAACAGCTTCTTCTCCTCCTCTGAACTCTCTACCGAAGACTCTCCCCTTCAGGAGAGCTACGGGGAAGACCTTCTCACTGTAGAGGATGAGGCTCCGGCGGTTCAGTTTATAAATGAAATTCTGACGCTGGCGGTAAGGGTAAAGGCCAGCGACGTCCACTTTGAGCCGTTCAGAGACAGAATGAGGGTAAGACTCAGAGTTGACGGAGTTTTAAAGACGGTGAGGGAGCTCCCCTCCTCAAAAATCCCTTCCGTCATCTCAAGACTGAAAATAATGGCCAGCTTAGACATAGCCGAAAAACGCCTTCCCCAGGATGGCCGTATAATGGTGCGCCTCGGAGGAAAGGAGATAGACATCAGGGTATCTACCCTTCCTACCTATTTCGGAGAGCGGGTCGTTCTCAGGCTCCTATCAAAAGAGAGCATTCTCTACTCAACCAGAGAGCTTGGTCTTCTCCCTGAAGACTACGAGCTCTTCTCAAACCTCATAAAAACTCCCCACGGAATACTCCTTGTTACAGGTCCCACAGGCTCCGGTAAAACGACAACCCTCTACGCTTCCCTTTCAGAGATAAACAGGGAGGAAATCAACATCATAACCGTAGAAGATCCTGTAGAGTATCAGCTAAACGGCATCTCCCAGGTTCAGGTAAAACCGGAAATAGGCCTGACTTTTGCCAGTGCCTTAAGGAGCATACTCCGTCAGGATCCCGATGTAATAATGGTTGGAGAGATAAGGGATAGGGAAACTGCAGAGATAGCAATACAGGCTGCTCTAACTGGTCACCTTGTTTTCTCAACCCTCCACACAAACGATGCTCCCTCTTCCGTAACAAGGCTTGTAGACATGGGAATTGAGTCTTTCCTTGTTGCCTCGTCTGTTGTTGGAGTTGTAGCCCAGAGGCTTGTAAGAAAAATCTGTCCTTACTGCAGAGAACCCTATACTCCAACTCAACAGGAGCTTAAAGACCTTGGAATAACAGACTACACCGGAAAATTTTTCAGGGGAAAAGGGTGTGAGCACTGTATGGGTACCGGCTACTCGGGGAGAACGGCCATCTACGAAATACTTGTGGTTGATAAAGAGATAAAGCGTTTCATCCTTGAAGGTCGCGACAGCGACGAGATAAAAGAAGTTGCAGTAAACAGAGGTATGAAAACCCTTAGAATGGACGGTGCCCAGAAGGTGAAGATGGGTATAACAACTCCCGAAGAAGTCCTTAGAGTTACGAGAGGGTAATGGCTGTATTCTCCTACAAGGCTGTTGACAGTAACGGCAGAGAAGTTAAGGGAATAGTGGAGGCTCCCTCAAGAACCAGTGCCTATTCCCTTCTCAAAAGTAGGGGTATTTATCCTCTTGAGATTACAGAGGAAAAGAGCGAAGAGAGGGAGAGTTTCCTCTTCCGGTTTTTCAGGAGAGCCCCCACCCCCTCAGAGTTAACTCTCTTCTTCAGAACCCTTGCAACGCTTCTTGAATCGGGAATTCCCATAGTTGATGCAGTAAACTCTTTTACAGAGGGAGAAGAGAAAGAGCACCTGAAACTTTTCTACAAAAAGGTGGTTGACAGCCTGAAAGATGGTCTCTCATTTACAGAAGCCCTCAAGAGAGCAGGAGTTAAAGACAGTGTTGTTCTGGCACTTGTCTCCTCGGGGGAGCGTTCTGCCCTCCTTTCCAAAAATCTCGTTATGGCTGCAGAGCTTTTAGAGAGAAGGGAGAGCATAAAGGGAAAAGTCCTGCAAACTCTTATATACCCGTCTGTTCTCCTGACAGTTGCTTTCGGGGTAGTGGTGTTTATGTTGGTTACTGTTATTCCAAAGGTGAAGGCCATATACACAACTGTTAAACTGGAGCTCCCCTTTTCAACAAAACTCCTCCTCTCAACCAGCTCTTTCATATTGAACCACTATCTTCTTCTCCTTTTTCTTTTAATCACGCTACTTTTGCTGCTCGTTTACCTTTCAAGAGAAAGAAAAAGAGAGTTGGACGCTCTGAAACTTAAAATTCCCCTTGTAGGTAAACTCTTCATCTACGGAGAGCTGGTGAAGTTCTTCACAACCTTTGGCGACCTTCTTTCTGCTGGAATACCAGCAATTGAGGCATTTAGAACGGCTACTGAAACGGTAGTTAACTTGCCGATAAAAGAAAAACTGCTTCAGATGCTTCCTGAGTTTGAAAGGGGAGCTCCCCTCCACTCCCTCCTTAATGAAATTGAAGAGATTCCGGGAGTTGTTGTTCAGCTGATAAAGGCCGGGGAAAGCTCCGGCAACCTTTCCGATATGAGCTTGAGAATTGCAAGATTTCTGGAAAACGAGTTGAACTTTAAATTAAAGAACTTGACTTCCCTTTTAGAGCCTGTTACTATGCTTATAGTAGGAATTGTTGTGGGATTTGTTGTTTATGCCCTGCTGCTGCCCATTTTGAGCATCAGTACTATAAAAGCTTTTTAAAAACACGGGGAAGGGTTAAATGGAGTGGTTAATAAAGTTCTTCAAGGGCTCAGACTACCTTGTTCCTGCTCTTGATATAGGTTCCTACTCTCTAAAACTTGTTCAATCTCAACGGAAAGGTGGTAAGTACAAAGTAAAAATCTACGGGAAAAAAGAATACAGGGAACAGGTATTTGCAGGTACCGAACTGGTTGACGAATTTGAGCTGATTAACTCTATAAAAGAACTCTACAACGAACTTTCTGTAAAAGACAAAGATGTCATAATTCACGTTCCTCTCTCTGCCTGTTTTTACAGCGTTATAAGCATCCCTTCCTCAAAAGACCCGGAAGAAGCAGTTATTGACTACATGAAAAGCATTATAAGTCCTGAAGAATTTGCACAGGTCAACATAGACTACAAAGTTTTACCCATTTCTATAGAGAAAGGAACTGTAGACATAGCGGTTGCAGCGGTAAGGAAAGACTTCCTTGACATCAGAACCAAAATCGCGAAACAGGCAGGGCTCAGGCCGGTAGTGATAGACATAGAACCGGCTGCTATAAACAACCAGTTCTACCTGAACAACCCTGGTAAAACAGTGTCTCCGGTCTGTCTTGTTGACATAGGGGCTTCTTTTACGAAAGTTATCGTCTCTTTTGGAGGTTATCCCTACATAACAAGAAACGTGGAGCTTGGAGGGCAGGCAATAAACGAACATCTGCAGAGAGAGTTTATGTTAAGTTCTCAAGATGTTGAACTTCTAAAAAGAGGTGAACAGGTAAAAGACATTACTTACGATGAGGCTTTTAATGTTATCAAAAAAGTTTTACGGAAAATAGCAACCGAAATTATGTGGACTATAGACAACTTTAAAGACAGATTCAACCTTGAAGTTGAAGCTATCTACCTTTACGGAGGTTCAGCAAAACTGAAAGGTATTGTAGATTTCCTCGGAGAACTTTCGGGTCTTGAGGTAAACAGAGGAGATCCACTTGGATTTTCCGGGATTTTTGGCAACGAAGAGTACGCCGTTGCTTCAGGATTAAGTATCAGATATAAGGGTGACAAAGATGCTAAGATTTAACTTCGCAGAGTACAGAGAGTCAGTCTACTCAAAGTACGTAAAACCCGATTTAATGTTCCTCTTTGTTGTCCTTGTAGTTGTCTTCTTTTTCAGCTACTTCTGTTACTCCACAGCAACCTACCAGTTAAAGGTAGCTCAAAGTAAAATACAAACCTTGAAAAGGGAGATACGCCAGCTTCACCAGATTCAACAGAGCGAGAAAGAACTCATAGCCACAAGGGAAGAGCTTCAGAAGAAACTTGAAATAGTTTCAATGCTTGATAAAAACAGAAAAGTTCCTCAGTTCCTATACTTCTTTGCCAATCCAGAAAACGTTAAAAATATGTGGCTTGACTCGCTAACTTACTCTGGAAGACAACTGACTGTTAAAGGTGGAACGCTTAGAATAAAGAGTTTCCCGGAGTTTCTTAAAACCTCTGAGGAGAAACTTGGAAAGGTTCTCTTCCGTGAAACAGAAAGGAAAGTCTACGAAAACCGCAAGCTCAACTTTAGAGTTGTCTATTATAAATTTAATTTTGGTGTGGAGCTGAAGAATGGAACAGCTCGTTAGTCTTTATGAACGCTGGATACATACACCTCGCTGGCAAAAGTGGATTGCCATTGTTCTGTTTGGAGTCATTCTTTTTGCTCTTATTTACTACTTCAAAATAGCTCCTCTTAAAGAAGAACTAAACAGAAAGAGGAGAGAAATTGAAACTCTTACACTTACTGTTAATAGACTCAGGGTAGTTGAGAAGAGAAGATCTCTGCTCTCTAGAGAACTTGAAGAGCTACGAAAGCAAATTCAGGAAATTGAAAGTAAACTACCTACAGGTAGGGAGGAAGTCAGTCAGATTCTCAGGTCTATAACAGACGCAGACAGTGGCATGTCCATAAAACTCATAAAGAGGGAAGCCGTAAAAAGACATAAGTACTACGTGGAATATCCGTACAAGGTTGAGCTGTTTGGAACTTATACAGGATTTATTAAGTGGTGTGAACGTCTGTCAAAGGCCAACAGAATTATTAACTTTGGCGATATAAAAATTAAGTCCTTGAATCCTGTGTCGAAGACGACTATTCGGAAATTGGAAGCTCCTAAGGGAGCTACTATAGAAGCCGACTTAAAGATAAAAGCCTTTACTTTAACGGAGTAGAAATGAGGTTGTTAACACTTTTCCTCCTTTTCTGGTTTTTTAGTGTTTCTGCCTTGGGAGCAGAGTGGGTGGATCCCTTTGTTAATCCGATTAAACTGCGGGAAAAAAGACTTGAGAAATTAAGAAAACTCAAAGAACAGCTTGCCAGAGAGAAGAAAGAGGTTCGCCTGTTTAGACCGGCAATTCCTAAGCCGTTAGACCAGCTGAGTATTCAGGGGGTAATAAGTGGTAAGAACGGATACATACTGGTGGTTCTTGACCCTGAAACAGGAGAGACCTACATGCTTAAAGCCGGTGATGCTGTAAGTCTTGCAGAAAAGATAGTAAAGATAACTCCTGAAAAAGTTGTTATTGTTCGCTTTGTTTACAAAAACGGCAAACTCAGAAAAGTTTACAGAACAGTAAAAGTGAATCTGGAGGGATAAAATAATGTTGAAGAAGGCGTTGCCTCTGGTTCTTCTACTCTCGTCAACTTCCTATTCAGGGCAGTTGAAAAGTATTGACTTTCTCTACTCTTCCAAGTCGGCAGGTGATATAAATCGGAGCTATCTGGAAATAACTCTTGTTAAGAGCGGAGACTGTTCTGTATCCCCTGTAGTTAAAAAGGGTAAGGAGATAGTTGTAGATCTTAACAACTGTCAGATAGAACGTCCGTATCTTGTTGGAAAGCGGGGGAATTTCGTTAAACAGGCAGAACTCTTGCCGGAAGATAAGAGTTCAAAGTTGGTTGTTGACCTCTACAAACCTGGTGTTTTAAAGCTCTCCCGGAGAGGAAGCGCAGTAAAACTAAAGATTCTGGAAGGAGGCTTTGTCAATCCTGAGTTTAACTCCCTGAAAACCCTCTCTGGAGAGGAGATAGTTATTGACTTTCCTGTTCCTGTTAAACCCACTTTTGAAAAGGTGGGTAACAGGTTAATCCTTCAGATTCCCGGCATTAGATTGGAACCTTCAAGGCAGCGCATATCTGCCTTTTATGTTACCTCAGCCCGTTTATCAAACACGAAAAAAGGGGGAGTTATAACTCTCTCTCTTTCTCCTTCTGTTCTGGCCGTTGAAGTTTTACCCAAAGGGAACCAGATCTTTGTTAAATTGATGGCTTCTAAAAACAGAAATCGGTCTTCTGCCTCTTCTGTAAGTGTTCAGGGGCCGAAGGTTGCTCTCCACTTTACAAATGCCGACGTAAAGTCTGTAGTTAGAGCTATAGCATCTGTTGCTGGTGTTAATGTGGTCTTTGATCCTGAAGTTAGAGGAAAAGTTAACGTAGACTTCAAGAATCCCGTTCCCTGGAAAGAGGCTCTTAAGGCTGTTCTGGAACCGCTTTCTCTTACGTACATAGAAACTCCCGACTACATACGGATACTTCCAAAATCTAAGATCCTTAAGGAACAGAAGCTGGAGCCCGTTAACGACTACATTGTTCCGATTAACTACGTTAACGCAGCTGACCTTGTTAAAGACATAACTAAATTGCTTGGTAAGTCGGAGAGGGAGAAGATAACTGTAAACAAGCAGACCAACTCTCTCCTGTTAAAAGTAACTCCAACTCACTACAGTGAAATTCTCCGTTTAATAAAAAGTATTGATAAACCAAGGAAGCAGGTTCTGGTTAAAGCAAAAATTGTCCAGCTCAGTTCTAAGGCTGAAAAGGATCTGGGCTTTACGTGGTATATCAGCGGCTATAATCACTTTGGTAATCCGGCCTCTTCCAGCTACGTAACGGGTAGTTACGGGTTTAACACCAATAACTACTCTCCTCTTATAAGTCCAGATACTTACATGAACTACTCCAATATACCTGTTATGAACTCAACCCTTGCTCTTGGTATTTTGAACAGTTCCCAGACTTTGAGGGTAGAACTTGCTCTGAAAGCTCTTGAAATAGACGGAGAAGCTCAGGTTATTTCCTCTCCTAAAGTCCTGACTCTTGACAATCAGGAAGCCACTATTGAGCAGGGAATTGAGATACCTTACAGGGAGGCGACTGTAGCAGCCGGTGGTGCAACTACTTACAGTATTAACTTTAAAAAGGCTTCTCTAATTCTTAAGGTGAAACCTCACATAACTTCAGACAATAATATTCTTCTTGACCTTGAGCTTCACAAAGATTCTCCAAACTACGACTACGTTGCCATTACAGGTAACGGTGAGCCTGCTATTAACACAAGAAATGTTAAGTCAAAGGTTCTTGTTCATAACGGTGATACTATTGTTATTGGCGGTATTTACGAAAAAGATAAGAATAGATCTGTTTCTGGTGTGCCTGTTCTTTCAAGGATTCCTCTTCTCGGCTGGCTGTTTAAGAATTCTCAGACTACAGTATCTAAACAGGAAATGATTGTATTTATAACTCCTTTTATTGTGAACTCAAATGGTGAGAAGTAGAAGCTCCGGTTTTATCGTAGTTGATAAACCTAAAGGTTTAACTTCACACGACGTCGTTTCTAAAGTCAGGCGACTCTTGGGGAAGAGGGAGAAGGTGGGACATACAGGGACCCTTGACCCTCTTGCTACAGGAGTCCTTATTCTGGCTGTGGGAAAGGCTACCCGCCTCTCTAATTACCTTCTGCAGAGGGATAAGATTTACAGGGTTAAGGGAAGGTTTGGTCTTTATTCTCCTACTTATGATGTTGACGGGAAGCTCTCCTCTGTTGAGTGTCGCGAGGTTTCAGAAGGGGAATTCCTTTTAGTTCTACCCCGTTTTACCGGTGAGATCACCCAGTATCCTCCTCCCTACTCTGCCATCAGGGTTAAAGGAAAGAGAGCTTATCAGCTTGCAAGAGAGGGGAAAAAGGTGGAGCTCCCTCCCCGAAAAGTTACCGTCTATTCGCTGAAGCTTCTCTCTTTCTCTTCCCCTACTTTTGAACTTTTGGTTCACTGTTCTTCAGGTACCTACATCAGGTCTTTAGTTCACGATATCGGGGAGGCTTTAGGCTGTAGTGCTGTTGTTGAGGAGCTCCGCAGGGTATGTGTGGGAAACATCTGTGAAGACGAATCGGTTCCTTTAGATGTGCTGAAGGAAAGAGGTGTTGAACCTTTCCTAAAACCGCCCTATGAGGTTTTAGGTTTTCCGGTTGTGGAGCTCTTGGAGAGAGAGGAAAAACTCTTCAAAAATGGTGCTCTGATACCTAAACCTCTTCCACCGGGTCTTTACTCCGTTCTCTCTTTAAGGGGAGAATTCCTGGGAGTCGGCAGGTCAAACGGTGAAGTTTTAAAGCCGGAAAAGGTTATCTCAGTAAGTTAAAGACGGCCGTTACAGGCCGTCAACCGTTACTCCCCTACAACCTGTTTTGGGTCAATTTTCGCGAATTTCAAAACCGGTTTTAGCTCTTTTATTATCTTCTGGTAGTCTGCTTCACCTCTTTCTACCATATCCATCAGCTTTTCCAGTTTTCTGGTGAACTCTTCGGAGGTATATTCAGGGAAGTTCTGTGATAGGTAATTGTAAACCTCTATTCCCAGCTTTGTAGGATAGAGGAACCTACCCCTTTCTACAACGTAATACCTGTCAAGGAGGGTCTGAACTATCTTTGCGTAGGTTGAAGGCCTTCCGATTCCTCTTTTTCTCATTTCCTCAACGAGCTCTCCCTGCGTGTAGGGAAATACTTTAGGAACTGTTCTCCTTGTAACAGACTCAACTTCAAAGTAGTAGCTCTCTCCCTCTTTTGGCTCAAATGGGAGCTCCTCCGTTTCAAGGGGCCAGATCAGGTTCCAGCCGTCTTTAACGATCGTCGTTATAAACTCCTCTTCTGTAGTTAGCTCTTCAGGAAGAAGTTTCAGCTCAACTTCCACTTTCTTAACCTCTACAGGTACCATCTGAGACGCCATAAACCTCCTGAATATCAGGTCGTAAACCCTGAAGTGGTCTTTTGTCATTCTTGCCGTTGCTCCAGATACGGAGACCAGCGTTCTGAGGGCATCAACATCAAGAGGTCTTGTAGGCCTTATACACTCATGAGCTCCTCCCTCTCCCCACGGCCTCAACTTTACAAATTCAGCTCCAAATCTTTCAGAGATGTACTCCTTTGCAACTCCCATTCCCGCGGTAGACACCCTCGTTGAGTCTGTTCTGTGGTAGGTTATAAAACCGCTCTCAAAGAGATCCTGAGCTATTTCCATTACTCTCTCTGCAGAGAGGCCGAGCCTGTCGGAGGCCTCTTTAAGGAGCTCCCCGGTGTTAAACGGTGGCCTCGGGTTTTTCTCCACCTTCTCTACCTTCAGAACTTTTAACTTCAGTTTGTCTGCGGCGATTTTCTTTAACCTTTTTACGTTCTCTACCTTAAACGAGAACTTTCCTGCCGCCGTTTCAACTGTAATTACACCTACTTTTTCTTTACTCTCCCGATACCTCTCTATCACCCAGCCTAAAACTGGCGTCTGAACCCTTCCTGCAGAGAGCCAGTTCTTCTTGAAGACCTTCCAGAGGTGCTGGCTCAGTGAGAAACCTACCCACCTGTCGGCTACCCTCCTTACTATCTGTGCCTTTACCAGGTTTTCATCTACATCCCTGGGGTTTTCCAGCGCCTCCATAAAAGCCCACTTTGTTACCTCGTGGAACTCCATCCTCTTCATTTTCATTTGATAAGGTTTTACTACAGTTCCAACGTCCCAGCCTATTTTCTCCCCTTCGGTATCCGGGTCGCTTGCTATGTAAACTTCGTCTATCTCAAGTCCCAGCTCCCTTAACGCCTCAACAACCGTTATTTTGTCAACGTCTGGCCTGCCTTCACACTTTGTGCAGTAGGGTTCTGTAGTCTGTTCGTTACATGATGTACAGTACTTTATCGTGTCGTAAACAGGAATGAACCTACCCCTTTCCTCTTTTACTCCCCAGATGCCGTCTCTCACCGTTATGTCAAAGACGTGCCCCTTTGATGCAGTAAGGAGAAGGAGCTTGTTTCCTGTGTTTATCTCGTAGGCGTCAACGTCGTTTACCCTTCTCCTTACAGGTCTTCCAAAAAAGTTGGCTATCGTTCTGGCTTTGTTTGGAGACTCAACAATCACTAAAGCGGTTGTAACAAGGCTCTTTGTCTCTGTAGATATCTTTCCCTCTAAGATCTCTTTTACTCTCTTCCTGTCTTTGTCTACAACTTCAAATATTTTTTTCAGGTCTTTTTCCTTTATCAGCTCAAAGCCAAACCTCTCTGCCAGCTCTCTACCTCTATCTCTGTTCAGAACTTTAAAGTTGATATCTTCAAGGAATATCAGAACCCGCTTTCTCAGAGAGTTTAGAGCTTTCAGGTCGTCTACAAACATTAGGCTTACGCCTTTTGTAAGTCCTCCTGCAAACATCCTGGAGGTTCTTCCTGAAGCCTGTATGTAGCCGGCGGCGTCTCCCACGACCAGGTAGAGCTCCCCTTCCTCTTCCTTCAGCAGAACCGTTTCAGACTGTTTTATCTTCTCTAGAAACTCAGGGTCGTTGAGATGCTTTTCCAGGAATTCCTTTATCTCTTCCAACTTCTCTTTTATCTTCGGGTACCTGTCCAGGATTTCTTCCTTAAGCGTTAGGTACCTCTTTAAGTAGCTGATGTAAGAGATGACCTTCGGCTGTTCCTCTTCTGGAAATATCTCTCGTAGAACCAGCAGTATTCCGTAGAGTTTAACGGGAGCCAGTGAGAGTTTTGCGCTAAACTCCATCTTGGGAACGCCAATGAAAACGGCATACCTGACGGCCTGCGGCAGGTCTATTCCCCTTGCTAGAGGGTTCCTGTAGCTTGAGATCCCAACGGCAGCCCACAGCTCTCCCTTTACAAACTTCTTCTGATTTTCAGGTGTGAAATCCTCGTAGGAGACTGCCGGTATTCCGCTGCTGTTGAGTTTGTCAACGACAACATCAACAAACTCTTTTCCCCTGTCTGCAGAGACAAATACGAAAACTCCCTTTCCGTACTCTTTAATCAGTTTAACGGTCTCTTCAATGAAGTCTTTGTCTGTGTATATGAGCACGTCCTCAACGTTCCTCAGTGCCGTTGCAGACTTTCCGACTTCAAACCCGAGGAGCTCCCTGAAGAGCTTTACCCTTTTAGACCTTGGTTGAGAGGTGGCCGAGGAGACTACCAGAACGTTCTCAATTTCTTTTCTCCTCTTTTCAAGGAACTTCTCGTACTTCCTTACCCTCTCTATCAACTTCCTGTCGGGGTTCTCTCCCTGTTTCGCAAGTTTGGCCTTAAGGTCAATAACCCTCATTGCAAGTTCAACGTCCTTCTCTGTAAACCCTAAGAGCTCTATAACTTTGTCAACGTTTTTTGCACTTTTAAGAAGGGAATCAACATCGTCAACGAATACGAAGTTGAAAGGTTTAGGAATAATCTCAAAGTTCCTGTAGAGGAAATTGGTTGTCGTTACCAGAATGTCGTAGTTTCCGCCGGCAATCTCCTCCTTCTCTTTCTTCTTTCCTGTGTAGGCAACGATTTTCTTGTCGGTCAGTTTTTTTAGCCTCTCAACTGTCTGGAGAACCAGGAGCTTTGTTGGAACAAGTATGTAAACTTTTCCCTTTAAGTAGGCGCTTGTTACGAGTCCCCAGGTGGTCTTTCCCACTCCCGTTGGGGCTATCATCGTAAATGACTTTTTCAGTGCTACCCTTTTCGCCCACATTATCTGAAGGCTCCAGGGTGAGAAACCGGTTTTCTCCTTGAAAAACCGGGTGTAGTCCTCAACGAACTCATCTAAACGGCATATCTTCTCAAATCTTTTCAGGCTGTCTCTTTCACTTAAAGCCTTGCAAATTTCCACCCTTTCGCTGTACTCAATCTCTTCACTTAAACACTTTTCACAGGGAAGTCCCTTTTTCAGTCTCTCGTCTGAGATTATCCTGCCGCAGTTTGGACACATCCTATGGAACTCTGCGATTTTCATTTCCACCTCTTTTTCTGTTAGACTTGGAGATAGTGTAGCACAACATATTACGGGGGAAAGAGTGATGAGACACCACATGCCGACCAGGGTTGTTTTTGGAAGGAGAGCCCTCTCCAGGCTGAAAGACGAACTGAACTTTTTAAACCTTGATGCCTCAAGAACTGCCGTTATCTGCGGTTCCTCTGCACTCTCCCACGGCTACGTGAAGGCCGTTTCAGAACAGATATCAGGGGAAGTATTGACCTTCTCCTCTGTTGAGCCAGACCCTACCATTGAGAACGCTTTGAAGATCCTTGAGAAGGTAAAGAGGTTCTCACCTACCCTTATCGTTGCCGTCGGTGGAGGAAGTGCCTTAGACGTTGCCAAGACGGTCTCTGTTATGCTGACAAACGAAGGAGACATCAGGGAGTTTATCGGCGTTCCAGAGGCTTTTAAACGCCCCGGCGTTCCGGTTGTTGCCGTTCCAACCACTTCAGGTTCCGGTTCAGAGGTAACTCCTTACGCTGTTCTTACAGACAGGGAGAAACTCCGTAAAGCTCCCCTTATCTCCCACTATCTCTTTCCGGTTCTAGCCCTAGACGATCCGGAGTTAACGCTTTCAATGCCTCAGACTGTTACGGCGAATACGGGAGTTGATGCCCTCACACACGCTATTGAGTCTTTCCTCTCAAAGAGAGCTACTCCCATAAGCAAACTGCACTCCCTTGAAGCTGTTAAGCTCATCTTTAACTACCTTCCCCGCTCTTTTGGGAACCCGAGAGACATAGCTGCCAGGGAAAAGGTGATGCTTGGCAGTCTTCTGGGAGGTATGGCCATAACCGACGCCGGTGCCGGACTTGTCCACACCTTTGCCCACGTTTTGGGGGTTCTCTACAGAGTTCCCCACGGCCTTGCCAACGGTATATTTCTCCTTCCCGTCCTTGAGTTTTACGGCCTTTCTGCTAAAGAGCACTTTGAGGAGCTTGCAGACTACCTGGGTATTTCCGGAGGAGCAGAGGGTTTCTTTAGAGCATTAAGGGAGCTCCTTTCCTTTCTGGGTATTCCTCATAAGGCTTCTGCCGTCGGCTTTAAGAGTGAAGACCTAACTCTTTTTGTTTCTCTTGTTATGGAGAAAAGGTTTCTGATGGCAAACCTTCCGAGAATACCCACAGAGAGGGAGGTTAGGGCTCTTCTTGAAACTTTAGTTTAAAACTATTAGTTTAAACTATTAGGTCTTGAAACACCTGTAGCGTAAGGCTTATCCTTATGCATGAAAAAAAGAGACAGCAAGAAGAATAAGAAAGCGGCTTTTGTGGGGCTTAAGCAGGGCTTAATAATTATAGGGCTAAAAATGGGAGTTTCTGCCTTCGGCAGAGCTCCTCTATTTTATCCGGAGTAATAATATATGTTCTGTTTCCCTCTACAGCTATACCTTTTCCACCTAAACTCTTAACGAGTTCTACTGTTTTCTCTCCAACGGTTGGAACGTCTATTTTCATGTCCTGATTAGGTCTTGCCGCTTTACATACTACGAATCCTCCAGAGGAGAGCTCTGCTCCTCTCTCTATACATCTGTCCGTTCCCTCCACCCCTTCAACGGCTACAACCGTTCCCTTCTTTACAACTACTGTCTGTCCTATGTCCATTGCGGCTATCTTCCTGGCAATCTCCATTCCGAACTGCATGTCCCTCAGGGTCTCTTCATCTGGACTTGTACCTAGTACCGTTCCGGGGGGGATTAACAGGTGTTTCAGATACTCTTCAGGAGAGATTACCTTAATCCCTGCTTTCTCAATCTCTCTGAAGACTCCCTTAATCAGGGTCTCCGGTTTGAAATCTCTCAGACCTGCCAGTATCTTAACTGCCGTAAGGTCTAAGTTCCTGAGCTTCAAGGCTTCTTTGTGTTCAACTTTTCCAAGAACAACTATCTCTTTAACGCTGCTCTTTTTCAGTTCTTTAAGGAACTTTCCAAGTTTTAGCGGTTTTATCCAGATAACCCTCTCTGAGAGCTCCTCAACTCGCCTGTCGGTTATTCCCTCAATAGCGAACGTTGTTACTCTTTTTCCCTTTTTAGTGGCCGACTTGAGGAGTTCAAGGGGGAGCTCTCCCCCTCCAGCCAGAAGGCCTAAACTACTTTCCGGCATCTTTCTTTACTTTGTCAAGAATAGCGTTTATGAATTTGTACGACTTTTCGTCTTCACCGTACTCTTTTGCAAGCTCTACGGCGTCGTTTATTACCGCTTCGGCAGGTGATATCTCCTCTTTCAAGAGCTCGTACGTTGCCACCCTGAGAATTGATCTGTCCATAGGCAGAAGCCTATCTATTACCCATCCCTTTTTCAGGTGTTTTGATACCTCTGAGTCTACCTCAAGGAGGTTTCTAAAGGTTCCGTAGACGAGTCTCTCAGCCAGCTCTTTTACCTCTTTCTTTTCCTCCCCTCTCTCCTCCTCAAGCTCTTCCCAGTAAGTTTCTGCTACCTCCTGAGGGGAAAAACCGGATACGTCGGTCTGGTAGGCTATCAGGTAGGCGTGCTCCCTTGCTCTCTTTTTTTCCGGGTTAGAGAGGTTACCCATCACTCCTCCATCTCCTTTAGTAGATTTACCATCTCTATAGCCGTGAGGGCAGCCTCCCAACCCTTGTTCCCGGCTTTTGTTCCTGCCCTGTCTATTGCCTGTTCTACCGTGTCTGTAGTAAGAACTCCAAATATCACCGGTTTTTCAGTTTCAAGGGAAACTGCAGCTATCCCTTTGCTAACCTCTGCTGCAACGTAGTCAAAGTGGGGTGTCTCTCCCCTTATTACTGCTCCCAGCGCTATAACGGCGTTGTAGGAGCTCTTCTTTGCCATTTTCTTTGCGACGAGGGGTATTTCAAAGGAACCTGGAACCCATACAATTTCTATGTCTTCCTCTCTACAGCCGTGCCTCTTCAGACAGTCAAGGGCTCCATCAAGAAGTCTCTCCGTTATGAACGAGTTGAACCTGCTTACAACGATTCCAAACCTAAAACCTTTGGCTAACAGCTTACCTTCGGTTACTTTCATACCTACCTCTTAACAGTTGAAAAACTTACTACACAGGTTCTTCAGCGTTCTTTCTGCTCCTTCCATTATTTCTTTAACTATCTCTTCTGCTGTCTCTTCTTTGTTTACGTAGCCAACTACCTGACCTGCCATTACGGAGCCCCACTCAACGTCCCCTTTCTCGGCTGCTAACCTCAGCCTGCCTCTGCCGAGTTCTTCCAGCTCCTCTTTGGAGGCTCCCGAAAACTCAAGCTCTGCAAACTTCCTTGTTAACTTGTTCTCAAGGAGCCTTACAGGGTGTCCCGTGGTTATTCCGGTAACTGTAACCTGGTTGAACCGTGCTTTAAGAATTCTTTCCTTGTACTTTGGATGGACGTTACACTCTTTTGCTACCAGGAATCGGGTTCCAACCTGAACTCCTTCTGCTCCCAAAGCGAAAGCTGCTGCTGCCTGTTCACCTAGAGCTATACCTCCGGCAGCTATTACCGGTATCTTGACGGCCTTTACTATTGAGGGAATAAGCGCCATAGTTGTCAGCTTACCTATGTGGCCTCCCGCTTCCATACCCTCTGCCACAACAGCGTCAACTCCTATTCTCTCCATTCTCTTTGCGAGGGCGTCGCTGGCAACAACGGGAATAACTTTTATGCCTTTCTCCTTAAATGCAGGTATGTACTTTCCCGGGTTTCCCGCTCCCGTCGTTACAACGGGAACCTCTTCCTCAAGGCAGACCTTTATTATCTCCTCTGCGTTGGGCATCATGAGCATTACGTTTACGCCGAAGGGCTTGTCTGTGAGTTCCTTGCACTTCCTTATCTCCTGGCGGAGCTCCTCCGCACTCCTGCTCCCTCCTGCTATTATTCCAAGCCCGCCTGCATTTGAAACCGCCGCAGCCAGCTCTGCATCTGCTATCCAGGCCATCCCCCCCTGCAGAATTGGGTACTCAATTCCCAGTATTTCACATACCCTTGTCTTCAGCATTCTCCCTCCACGATATAAAAGACCTTGTTATATCTCAACTATACAGGAACCCCAGGTGAATCCACCGCCAAATGCAACCATCAGGACTTTGTCTCCTCTCTTTACCTTTCCGCTCCTTAAGGCTTCGTCAAGGGCTATCGGTATTGAGGCTGCACTTGTGTTACCGTAC
Organism: Thermovibrio sp.; assembly: GCA_015490195.1. Lineage (GTDB taxonomy): Bacteria > Aquificota > Aquificia > Desulfurobacteriales > Desulfurobacteriaceae > Balnearium. The sequence goes on along the minus strand of WFYG01000032.1, from coordinate 6,405 downwards.
CTGTCAAGGTTAACGTAGACCTTTTCCTTAGGTATTTTCAACCTTTCCGCTACAGCGTTTATTATTCTAACGTTTGCCTGATGGGGAACGAGAAGGGCTATCTCTTCAGGTGAAACTCCCGTTTTCTCTAAAACCCTCTGTGCCGATTCAACCATGGTTCTGACGGCTATTTTAAATACTTCGTTTCCCTTCATCCTGAGGTAGTGAGGAGGCTCTTCGTTTGAGCCTACAGAGGGGGCAACCAGGAGTTCCCCGTAAGACCCGTCCGCTCCGAGATCAAAACCTAAGATTCCCTCTTCATCGCTTTCTTCAATCAGTACTGCTCCTGCACCGTCTCCGAAAAGTATGCAGGTTGTTCTGTCCTTCCAGTTGAGTATTTTTGAAAACCTCTCAGCTCCTATGAGGAGAGCTCTCTTAATCCCCTTACTTCTCATTATTGAGTCAACCGTGTAGAGTCCGTATATGAATCCGGTACAGGCTGCCGATATGTCAAAAGCCATAGCTCCCCTGTTCTCTATCTTTGACTGGACTTTACAGGCGGTAGACGGAAAGAAGGCGTCGGGGGTGGCAGTGGCTACAACTATCAGGTCTATCTCTTCAGGAGTGACCTTCCCCTCAAGAGCCCTCAGTGCTGCTTCGGCTGCCATGTCGGAAGTCGTTTCTCCTTCGCTTATCCGCCTCTCCTTTATCCCCGTTCTCGTGGTTATCCACTGATCGGAGGTTTCAACCATCTTCTCAAGATCAAAGTTTGTGAGGGCTCTGTCTGGAACGTAAGAACCTGTAGAGACGATTTTTACACCCATTTACCTACCCGAAAACTTTTGTATCTCTTCCTCTATGTGACTGTTGAGTTCAGACTCTACAAACTGGGTTGCTGTTTTAATGGCGTTTTTTATGGCCTTTGCGTTGGAGCTCCCGTGAGAAATTATAACAGGAGCTTTTATTCCAAGAAGGGGAGCTCCCCCCCTCTCGGCGTAGTCTATCCTCTTTTTAAAGCCCTTTATTGCCGGTTTCAGAGTTATTGCTCCAAGCCTTGAGATGAAGTGCTTCTCTATCTCTTCCTTTAAAATCTTCGCCAGTATCTTTGCAAGACTTTCACTCAGCTTTAGAGCAACGTTTCCTACGAAACCGTCGCAAACGATAACGTCAAAGTCTCCCAAATAGATATCCCTTCCTTCTGCGTTTCCTTTGAAATTTAAACCTTTTTTCCCCGCCTCTTTTAAAATTTTGTAGGCCTCTTTTGTCAGTTCGTTTCCTTTTCCTTCCTCTTCGCCGATGTTTAAAAGTCCTACCCTTGGGTTCTCTTCTTTAAGAACATACCTTGCGTAGGCGCTTCCCATTACGGCAAACTGGAGAAAGTGGTGGGGTTTACAGTCAACGTTTGCTCCAACGTCAAGGAGGAAGGTGTGGCCTTTCAGGTTGGGAAGTATTGCAGATATTGCAGGCCTCTCCACCCCTTTCAACCTTCCTACTGTAAACAGAGCAATTGCCATAACTGCACCGGTATTGCCGGCGCTGACAAAAGCGTCTGCCTCGCCGCTCTTTACAAGCCGCAGTCCTACGTGTATTGAGGAGTTCTTCCTCCTTAAAGCCTTTGCAGGCTGTTCGTCCATAGGAACGGCGTCCTCTGCGTGGACCACCTCAATTAGTTCTTTTGGGTAGGAGAGCCGGGAGAGCTCTTTCTCTATCTTTTCCCTGTCTCCGACCAGAACTATTTCCGTTCCCAGTTCCTTTGCCGCCTGAACAGCTCCAACAACCGGAGTGTGGGGAGCAAAGTCGCCCCCCATGGCGTCAAGGACTATCCTCATCTACTCTTCAACCTCTACAACAGTCCTACCGTTGTAGTAACCGCAGTGTTTACACACCCTGTGGGGAAGTTTTGGCTGGAGACAGTTGGGACATACAGAGATGGCCGGATTCTTGGCCTTCCAATGTGTTCTTCTCTTGTCCCTTCTTGTCCTTGATACCTTTCTCTTTGGAACTGCCATACCTCTACTCCTTTTTCAGTTTATTTTGAAGTTCTTTTAACTTTTCCCACCTTCTGTCTATCTGCTTTTCCTCTCTATCCTCTTCCCACTCTCTGTAGTGGACTTCCTCACACTCTTCGCTACACACCGGCTTTACCGGAAGGTTGAGAAGTATCTGTTCCTCCGTAACCTCTGCAAGGTCAATAACGGTTTCGTCGGAGAATTTTATATCAAGGTCGCTTCCCTTTATCTCTCCGCCGGAGATTTCAGATGTTGGCATCAGCTTGTAGTCAAAATCCTGTTCTACGTGGTGGGTAAACTTTTTCATGCACCTGCTGCACGTTAGCTCTACGTCTCCGCTGACGTGTCCTTTTACTTGATACCCTACAGGTTTTTTCTGTATCTCAACCTCTAAGTTAAAGGGAGACGCTTTGCTTATCTCCTCTTCAGGCAGGTTCATTACCGAAGGCTGAATCTCTGTCTTAACCTTTAGCGGTTCCTTTGCCGTTATCTCGTTGAGGTTAACCTTTCTCTTCATCTTGCCACCTTACAATCAGTTAAGGAAAAAATCGCTTCATAAAATTATGCTCAACCCCTCTCTTTGCAATCTCGCAGACTCCAGACTAACTTTAGGCTGGAAAAACTTTAATTTACTGGAGGATACATTGAGAAAAGCGCTACTGGCACTTGTTGTTTTACTTTCTGTTTCAGGCTCGTCTTTTGCTGCTGACAAGGTTCTTGCAAAGGTTAATGGGAAAACCATTACAGAGAAAGACCTTAAACAGGTTATGGAAACGTTGCCTCCCAACTACAAAACACTGGAGAACAATTCCACCTTCAGAAAACAGCTTCTTGAGAACATGGTGAAGGAGGAACTCCTCTATCAGGAAGCTCTTAAAGAAGGAGTTGATAAAGACCCCAAAGTAAGGAAAGAGATTGAGCTTATGAAGAAGCGTATACTGGTTCAGGCACTCCTCAGAAAACATATTAAACCGGAGCAGGTGAAGGTTACAGACGAAGAGGCTAAAGCCTTTTATGAGAGGAATAAGGAGCGTTTTAGGGATGCCAACGGTAAATACGTTCCGTTTGCCCAGCTGAAACCTTTTATTATCCAGAGTCTGAAGCGTCAGAAGGAGCAAGAGGAATTTAGAAAAGCGGTTGATAAGTACATATCTCAGATAGAGAAGCACTCAAAAGTTGAAATCTACGCCAAGTAGTTATACCCTTGGAGGAGTTCCCAAAAAGGGAGCTCCTTAACCTGAATATATAGGGAGGTTGAAAGTGCGAATTCTTGCACTTTTACTTTTCTTTTTTCTTACTACCGTATCTGCATACTCAAAGGTTGTTGACTATATAGCTGCTGTTGTTAACGGTCAACCTATTCTTTACAGCGAAGTTGTAAACTATGCCAGGCAAAACGGAATTCCAAACCTAAAAGTTGCGTTAGACCGGCTTATTGAAAGAGAGATTCTCATTACTCAGGCAGAATCTGAAGGTATAAAAGTAACCAATAGTGAACTTAACGCTGCCCTGGAACAGTTTATGAAGAGTAACGGTATAAAGAATAAAAAGCAGCTTGAAGAGATACTCAAAAGAGAAGGACTTACTCTGAACGATTTAAAAGAAAAACTTCAGGAGCAGTTGCTTATAGCCAAACTCATAGCCAGAGATGTTAAGTCTAAAATCACAATCCCCCAGGGAAAAGTTGATCTGATATGTCGTAAGGAAGAAGGAAAACCTGTGAGAAACGTCTACTATCTCTTTACAAAAAACCGTTCTGTTGCCGAAAAGGCGATGGAGCTCCTCTCAAACGGCGTTCCGTTTGAAAAGGTTGTAAAGGAGTTTTCTGAAGATAACGAAATGGTGGTTAAGGGAGGACACGTAGGAAAGGTAACTCCAGGCATGCTTATAAAACCTCTTGATAAGGCTGTGTGGAGTGTAAAGCCGGGAACCTACAAACTTGTTAGAACGACAGACGGTTTCTACATAGTCTATGTGAAGTCGGAAGAGAAAGGGCACTGTGACAGGAAGAAAATAGAGGAACAGCTTTACATGATTGAGTTTCAGAAAGCTCTCAAAAACTACCTTGATAAACTCAAACGGGCAGCCAGCGTGAAGGTTTATATGTAAATTATTTAGACTGCCTGGGCTAATTTGACTGTAGTAGAATAATTCCTTCAAACTTCAGTTTTTCAAGCTCTAATGGAGGAGCTTTTGGTTACCGTAAAGCTTAAGCCGCTGGAAGAAATTGTTGACTCTCTTTCCGGTTTTGAGAAGATTTTTATCGTTGGCTGTCAGCTTGGGTCTGCCAGGTGTAGAAACGGTGGCCTCCGAGAAGCCTATCGTGTTGCTGGCTACCTTGAACTAAAAGGTTTTAAGGTTGTAGGGGTTAAAAGCCCCGGAGGAACCTGCGTCCTTGACAGGCTTGACTACTCGGCAAGGAGCCTCCTGAATGAGATAAAGGAGACAGCAGATGTCGTTCTTTCCCTGGCCTGCGGGGCAGGAACTCAGCTGATAGCTGAAAACGTACCGATTCCAGTTAAGACGGGTGTTACAACGCTCTTTATCGGTGCCGAAAGGGAAGGCCGCTACTTTGAGGAGTACTGTATAGCCTGTGGAGACTGCGTGATCTCAGACACCGGAGGAATTTGCCCCGTTGCCAGATGTCCTAAGTCTTTGGTTAATGGCCCCTGTGGTGGGGCAATTGCCGGTAAGTGCGAGGTTGATCCAAATCTTCCCTGTATCTGGTTTAAGATAGCCCAGAGGATGGAACAGATTGGAGAGCTAGAAAAACTTCGGAAGAGGGTTCCTCCCAAGGATTACTCTCTCTCTGTCTATCCCAGAAAGCTGGTTCTGGAGGAGTAGTTGACTTTCAGGGAGAAGGTTTTAAAGGGAAAGTTTGTTATTACTGCCGAAGTTGCACCTCCAAGAGGAACTGACTGGAAGCCGGTTGTTGAACCTTTAAAACCCCTGAAGGGAAAAGTTGACGCCTTTAACGTTACAGACTGCCAGCGTTCAATGGTAAGGATGGCACCTCTGCCTATGGCAAAGCTCTTGAAAGACTCCGGTTACGACCCCATTCTTCAGCTTACCTGCAGGGATAGAAATAGAATAGCTCTCCAGTCGGAACTCCTTGGAGCCTACGCTCTGGGAGTTGAAAATGTCTGTCTTATGACGGGAGACTTTACGACTCTCGGAGACCAGCCTGATGCAAAACCTGTCTTTGACCTGGATTCCGTTCAGCTTATAGAGCTGGCCTCACAGCTTAACTCCGGTAAACTTTTAAACGGTAAAGAGCTGAAAGGAAAAGTTAACTTCTTTATAGGTGCCGTTTACAACCCATTTGCAGGGCCAGAAATCCTTCAGGCATGGAAGCTTGAAAAGAAAATAAAAGCCGGAGCCCGGTTTATCCAGACCCAGCCCATTTACGACGTTAAGCTTGCAGAGGAGGTAAGTAGCTTCATTTATTCACTGGGAGCTGTTCCAATAATTGGGCTTCTTCCGATTAAAAGCCTCAAAATGGCGAACTTTATGAAGAAGCTTAACCCTACTTCAGTTCCAGATTCCCTTGTAAAGGGGCTTGAAACTGCAAAAGATCCGGCCAGCTACGGTTGGGAATTCGTTTTAAACATTGCAAGGGCTTGTCTTGAGTTTTCTGGGGGGATTCACTTTATGCTCGTTGGAAAGGTCAGGGAGCTTGCCGACTTCATAGACTACCTTAAAAAACACAGAGATTACTCTGTTAAATTCTAGAGGGGGAAATGGAGAACCTGCCTCTCCACGTAGGTATCATTATGGACGGTAACGGCCGCTGGGCCGTTAAAAAGGGACTTCCCCGAATAGAAGGCCACAGAAAGGGAGCAGAGACTACAGAAAAAATAGTTATCGCTGCCAGCAACCTGGGAATTAAGTACCTTTCTCTATATGCCTTTTCTACGGAGAACTGGAAAAGGCCAAAGGAAGAGGTGAACTTTCTCTTTTCACTAATGTATGAGTATGTAAGGAGCAAGCTCAATCTGTTCCTTGAGAATAACGTTAAGTTTAGAGCAATGGGGAGGCTATGGGAGCTCCCCGACTACCTCCGGGAAGGATTTGCCTGGATGGAAGAACAGACTTCCCACTGTACCGGAATGACTGCCGTTTTTGCCGTCAACTACGGTGGCCGTCAGGAAATTATTGATGCCGTTAACTCCATTTTAAGAGAAGGTCTTGACTCTATTGATCAGGAAACGTTCAGACACTATCTCTATATTCCGGAGCTCCCCGACCTTGACCTCCTTATAAGGACCAGTGGAGAGCTCCGTATCTCCAATTTCCTCCTGTGGCAGTCTGCCTATACAGAACTCTGGTTCACAGAGACCCTCTGGCCAGACTTCACAGAAGAGGAATTTAGAAGAGCCCTTGAGGATTTCTCTAAGAGGGAGAGGAGGTTCGGCGG
>WFYG01000031.1 GCA_015490195.1 Thermovibrio sp. | reverse complement strand
CACGGCCACTCTAAAGGAGTTCTTGAAACCGTTGAGAAGCTTAAAGGCCTTTTCCCAGATGTTGACGTAATTGCCGGAAACGTTGCGACTCCAGAGGCTACAGAAGCTCTTATAAAGGCCGGAGCAGACGCCGTTAAGGTTGGAATTGGCCCCGGTTCAATCTGCACAACGAGGATTGTTGCAGGAGTAGGAGTTCCACAGCTAACGGCAGTTGCTCAGTGTGCAGAGGTTGCCGATAAGTACGACATTTCAATCATTGCCGACGGCGGTATAAAGTTTTCCGGCGATATTGCTAAAGCAATTGGTGCCGGAGCAAGGGTTGTAATGATTGGAAGCCTCTTTGCAGGAACAAAGGAGGCTCCGGGAGAGGTTATCCTCTACCAGGGAAGGAGCTACAAGGTTTACAGAGGAATGGGCTCTTTAGGAGCTATGAAGAAGGGAAGCAAAGATAGGTACTTCCAGTCTGACGTTGAGGAGAAGAAGTTAGTTCCTGAGGGAATTGAGGGAATGGTTCCCTACAGAGGACCCCTTGCAGATACCATCCACCAGCTTGTTGGCGGATTAAGGGCCGGAATGGGGTACTGTGGCGCTGCAAACATTGAGGAGATGAGGAAAAAGGCAAGGTTTGTGAAGATAACCTCTGCAGGTCTTAAAGAATCCCACGTTCACGACGTAATTATTACGAAGGAGGCTCCAAACTACTGGATAGAGAGATAATTGGCGGGTTTCCCGCCAATTAATCTTCTAATAGAAATTTTTCTAATTCCTCATATAAATGTTCTGCAGATTTTCCGTGATTTTCAAATAGATTTTCAATTTCTCGAAAGTTAAAGTTTTTGTTATCTTTATCTTTAGGATCTATGAAATCTGCAGCTTGTTTTGAATTTAAAATAACGAATTTATACTTTCCTTGCTGTATATCTTCTTTAGAAAGCCCAGAGTTTTTCTCAGAAGGACCAATGAATAACCAATTAATTCCTATATCTTTTGGAAGATTAAATTTCATTTTAGTTAATATGTTTATGAGTTTAAACTGAATCTTGGTTATTCCTATATGATTATATCTACTTCTTGTATAAACTTTTAATTCAAGAAACTGGAGTTTCCTTTGCTTAGACCCTGATAAGAATATGGCTATGTCTAACCCAAAGTTATCTAAAAGAAATACTTGAAGATTATGTTTTTCTGCTATTTCTTTTATTCTCTCCTTAATAACCTTTCTCACTTCATCTTCAAGGTTAGTTTTTGTAGTCATAATTATTGTGTCCTCCTCAATATTCTTACTAAATAGCCTCTACGTTGCGGATACCGTAGAGGGAGAGAGCTCCCAGAAACTCCTCGTTAAACCTGTTCCTCCACCTGTTGAGAGATATCTGGAAGTTTGAGGGTTTTTTAGGTTTAAAGAGGAGCTCCATCCCGGCCTCTTTAGGTGTTCTGTTCCCTTTCTTCTGGTTGCAGTCTGAACAGCAGGTTACAAGGTTCTCCCACTGCCACTTACCGCCCCTGCTCTTTGGGACTATGTGGTCTATCGTTGCCTCGTTGTCTTTAACGGTTTTTCCGCAGTAGGCACAGGTGAAGTTATCTCTAATAAATACAGCCCTGCGGGTTGGGGAGCTCTCCCAGTGGCGAATGAGAACGGGAATCCTGATAACGAGAGGCGCTGGGTAATCTCTGCTCGGTGAATGGAGCGAAATGGTTTTGTAGTGCTCTAAAACTTCGCACTTATTAAGGAGCTCCAACAGAAACGCCTTTTTGTGTGAGAAGATAGAGACCGGCAGGTAGGTCTTATCAAGAACCAGAGTTGGGTATAGAACCAACGGAAACTCCGAAAATGGTTCTCCTCTATTTTTGTTCCTTTTGCCTTTAAGTTCAACCTCTTTCTGTTAAGTTACTGTTAAGATTTACCTCTCCTACTTTGAGCATTGTGTAGAGCTTTGTTCCAAGGAAGTTCTCAAATCTCCCTCTCTTTTTTGCTATTCTTGCTGCCTCTTTTATGTAATCCTCTCTGATGTTTAGCTGCGAAAAATCCCTGGAGTGTTTCCTCTTTATTCTCTCAATTTCCTCTTTCAGTCTGGTTTCAAACTCCGGTTTTCCGTAAAAGGCAGAAAGTTTTTCGGCTGTTTCAATGAGAGTTCTGTAAAGTGAAATCATTTTTTCAAGCCTTTCACGTTTTTTCTGGCGGAGCTCCCTGTTTAAAACGGCAGAGAAGATGTCATCCGACTTTCCTTGCAAAAATAAGTTAAAGAGCTTGTGGTCTGGTATGTTGTGAAGGTAGGTAAATGTATAGTGATGCTTGTGATACCAGGGAGATTTGAGTTTTACAAAGAGTGGAAAGGGCTCTTTTACTGAAAAGTCTTTAAGGACGTATCCCTCTACCATCTCGGCATCTTCTATTTTTCTCTTTAGATGGTGAAGTTTTCCTGTGAATTTGGGCGGGGTTTTGAAACCAAGTTCTTTCAGTTCATTTTCTCTTTCTTCCAACAGGTATTTCCCCGTTCTGTTTTCACGGAGCTCCGTCAGTATCAGCTCTTCCCTGTCGTATGGAATCACTAATTGAAACTCCGGAGAGATAAGCTCAAATACGGGAGTGTAGCCTCTCTGTAGGAGTTCTTTTACCGCCCTATAGAGTTTTTCATTTTTACTGAGGATTTCCTCTCCCTTTTCCGTTTGAGGGTTTGAGAATGCTTTCTGAGTCAGGAGTTTTACCTCTCCGTTTATGAGAACAGGGTGGAGCATTGTTCCGTCAAGCTTTTCACGGGCTATGAACTCCCTATTTGAGAGTTTCTCTTCTTCGGTTTCTTCGTGCTCTCCCACGTTGAAGAACTTGTGGAACGGCCGGGAGACAACTTCTTCCGTTTTTCGGCTGAAGGTGATTCCACGGAGCTCCCTCTTAACCGGCGTGTCAAAAACTGATGGAGCGTTGAACCTGTAGGAGATTTTGACGAGGTCTCCGTCTTCAAGAACTTTGAAGAACCTGTTTCCCTCTATCTCTTTTAGAGCTCTGCCGAGTTTTAGCTTCAAGGTTTAAGGAGCTCCAGAGCTTCTTTCAGGTTAACTGTTCCCTCGTAGAGGGCTTTTCCGACAATCGCTCCGGCAACGTTCTCAATCTGCGAGAGTTTTACCAAATCCTCTACCTTTGCAACACCGCCGGAGGCAATTACAGGGTGAGAAACGGCAGAGGCAAACTTCTCAACCTCTTTGAAGTTCGGGCTCGTTAATGTTCCATCCCTTGAGATGTCTGTATAGACGAATCCCCAGATATCCAGGTCGTCGCTTCTCTTTGCAAGCTCAATGGCAGGAATACCAGAAACCTCAGTCCAGCCCTTTGTAGTCGCTATTCCATTTTTGGCGTCTATTCCAACAACCAACTTTCCCGGGAAGGCTTTTACCATCTCCTTAAAGAGCTCTGGCTCCTCAACAACAACCGTTCCGAGGATTACTCTGTCAACTTCGGCCTTAAAAAGTTCTTCCAGAGCTCTCATAGTTCTTACGCCGCCGCCGAACTGGACGGGAATGGAGAGCTCCTCAACTATCTCCTTTACAATCGGCAGATTTTTGGGAACCCCCTCAAAGGCTCCGTCAAGGTCAACAACGTGGAGGCGGGGAGCTCCCATCTCCTCCCACATCTTTGCCACTTCAACAGGGTTCTCGTAGTAAACCTTCTCCTGGTCAGCCCTTCCCTGGTAGAGCCTTACGCACTTACCGCCCTTTATGTCAACTGCAGGAATTACCTCAAACACGTTTCCTCCCTACTTTTCGGCAAGTGGATCGTTGAAGTACGCAAAGAGTATTGCCAGAATAAAAGGAAGAATTAGAAATACAGCAAATAGAACCTCTTTCACTTTTCAACCTCTTTCAAGCGGTTAATGAGCCTCTTTATTTGAAGCCACACCAGAAGGTATGCTACAACAACGCCGGAGATAACCCACTTATCAACTACTCCAACTTTTACTGCTCTTGTAGCATTTCCCGTTATATCAATGACGAACAGGTATACAACGGCCTTTAAGTTCTCTTTCCAGACGCCGATTTCTTCTTTTAGAGCCTCTTTCATCTAAATTCCCAGAACGTCAAACATCGTGTAGAGACCAGCCCTCTTGCCGGCTACCCACTTTGCGGCTGTGAGAGCTCCCCTTGCAAATGTCTCCCTGCTCGTTGCCCTGTGGGTGAGCTCCAACCTTTCTCCGAGGGTTGCAAAGTAGACAGTGTGGTCTCCTACAACGTCTCCCATCCTTGCAGAGAGAACTCCGATTTCGTCGGGCTTTCTCTCTCCTACTATTCCCTTTCTTCCGTAAACGGCTGACTTCTCAAGGTCAACTCCTAAGTTTTCTGCAACTATCTCTGCAAGTTTTGCTGCCGTTCCAGATGGAGCGTCCTTTTTAAACCTGTGGTGAATCTCAAATATCTCAACGTCGTATCCCTTATCTTTCAGGGCTTTTGCAGCTTCCGAAACCAGTTTAAAGAGAAGGTTTACTCCAAGGCTCATGTTAGGAGAGAAAACTACAGGAACAGACTTTGCCGTCTCCTCTATCAGTTTTTTCTGCTCCTCTGTAAAGCCCGTTGTTCCGATGACTAAAGCCACTCCGAGCTCTTTTGCCTCTTTAAGAAGCTTCTCTGTGGCTTCAGGTGCTGTGAAGTCAATTACAACGTCTGGCCTTTCAGGAATTTCGGAGATTGACGGGTAAAACTTTACTCCAGTAGCGAACTCTTTCCCTATCAGCTCTGAGTCTGGTCTCTCTGTAACTCCAACCAGTTTGAATTCTTTATCCTCAAGGGCTAACTTCCCTATCAAACTTCCCATTCTTCCTGCTGCACCTGTTACTGCAAGCTTAACCATTTCCTACCCCTAACTGAGCTTTTTCCTCTGTTTTATCTCAAACCACTTAACGATTCCGTAAACGATACCAAGGATAAGGATGAGAGCTCCAATCCCTAACTTGAACTCTATTGGCTTTCCGTGTTCAAGTGAAACAACCAGAGCTTCCCTGATTGTTGCAGCCAATGCAACGCTGACAAAGGCCGATACTGCAAGCTCTCCGCCCAGCATGAACTTGATTTCGCTGTTGAGGAGCTCCAAAACAGTCCAGAGAATCAAGAGATCACCCATCGCAGCTATCAGGCTGTGGGCAAGGTCTCCGTGGAAGAAGTGGACAACGTCCGTTCCGAAGAGAAAGATAACGAAAACGGCAAGTGCCATAAGGCCTAATAGGATTGCTATGTCCATAAATACGGCAAACCTCTTACTGAGCTTTATCGCTGTTCTCTCTATTTTCCCTGCTTCAAAGAAGGTGCGGAGCTCCGCATCAACGTAGTACGAGATTAAAACGTCCTCGTTCAGTGCCAGAATCTTCCTTAAGGATCTGTTCAGATCTTCAAACCTTTCAAACACTTCATCAAGAACAAAACCCTCTACTATTTCCATTTTTGATGGATCACACACCTTTTCCTGGTCTCTCTTTATCTCTTCAAGAAAAACTTTTGCCTTATCTGCAAAAAATTGAGCTATTCTTCGGCTACAGAAACGGCTAACAAAGTTCATAGCAACAATGATGTAGTGGGGAGGAATTCCCTCTTCAACGTGGACTTTTGCAATTTTCAGCAAGTAGAGGAGGTATTCAGAATCGTACTTTCCAGAAAATAGTTTCTCATACCATATTTTTATTGTCTGTTTTAACCTCTGAAGTTTGCTTTCTGGGATATATTCCTTTATATCCTCAAACTTCATTAAGTTATCGTAAAAAGCGTTGGCGAACTCCTCCTTGTATGGAAGGAGGATGTTCCCTAAAAACCGCAAGTTCTTTATATCTTTTTCCCTTATCTCAAAGTAGTCTAAAAGTCTTTCTAAATCCCTGTAGTCAACTCCTAAGTGCATTACAGAACTCCGAATTCTTT